>DATFSK010000043.1:0-47134 GCA_035262645.1 Terriglobales bacterium | reverse complement strand
GTTTGATCAGTGGATCGGTTAGCGAAGCCATGCTAGAACCTCGGCAACTGCAACCCCATTTATGCCAACGGTCGGGCGAGTGTTGTTCGGATGCGCGCCAGGTGGGAAAAAAGGCGCGGCGGAATGCCGCGCCTGGTTATTCGCTTTCGGACTCTAAGCTCTGATGCAGCCAGAAGCGCGCTTCATATTCGCACTTTTTGGAGCAAAAGCTATGTCCGTCACGAGCCCGGCTTGTGCTTGTTAGATATTGGGAATAACACCAGAGGCAGACTGCAGTGGAAGTGGCTGCGTCATATCGATTTGGTTGCATAGTCTCCCCAGTGGAATGCGAGCATAGGCTAAGTTGCCGTTAAAGGCAATCCTCAAAATCACTGAATACTCAAGAGAGTTAATTTAAGGACGGGTGCCCTGCCAGAATCGCAGGGAGCTTTACAGGCGCTCCGCAGCCGCTAGATCGCTCATCGATTCCCGGCGACGGATCAGGCGCGCACGTCTTCCCGCAACCAGCACTTCAGCGGGCCGTGGGCGACTGTTGTAGTTGGACGCGAGCGACATTCCATACGCGCCCGCGTCCAGGATGGCGAGGAGATCGCCTGCCCGCATCGAGCCGATCTTGCGATCGCGCGCAAAGAAGTCACCTGTTTCGCACACTGGGCCTACAATGTCGGCTTTCTCGGCGGTGGGACGGTCGCCGACCGTAACCGGCACAATCTCGTGGTAGGCACGGTAGAGCGCCGGCCGGATCAGGTCATTCATCGCAGCGTCGACCACGACGAAGCGTTTGCCATTATTCTGCTTGCGGTAGATCACCCTGGTGAGCAACACACCGGCGGGAGCGATCACAGCACGCCCGGGTTCGAGCAGCAGATGGATTCCCAGATCCTTCAGGGGATTCATCAACGCCTTGGAATAGTGCTGAACATAATCGGGAAAATTTGGCGTGCCGCGATTTTCGTATGCGATGCCAAGCCCGCCTCCCGCATCTACAAACCGAATGTTGAGGCCGCTCTCCCTCAAGGACCGGACGAGCGACGCGATTCGCTCCATGGTCGCGCGGAACGGAGATGCGTCCGTGATCTGGGAACCGATGTGCACGCTGACACCGGCGGCGTCCAGCCAGCGTTCTCGTGCGCTACGCTGATACAGACTGGGCGCATCTCGCCAGGGGACGCCGAACTTATGCTTGTGCAGTCCGGTCGAGATGTAGGGATGGGTTTTCGCTGCCACATGCGGGTTCACTCGGATTGCGAACTGTGCACGCCTGCGAAGATGCGCCGCGCGTGCTGCCAGCAACTCCAGTTCGCTCGGGCTCTCCACATTGAAAAGCAGGATTTCAGCCTGAAGTGCCTGGTCGATCTCCTCCCTTAACTTACCGACCCCGGAGAACACAATTTTCGCCAACTGGGCGCCCCGATCTATCCCCCTTTTGGCCGGCGCGGGGCTGCTATGTAGAGCCTCAAGAACTCGCTGGAGTTCGCCACCCGAGACAATATCGAAACCTGCTCCAAGACCCGCCAGTAGCCGCAGAACCGAAAGGTTCGAATTTGCTTTTACCGAGTAGCAAACCGTGTGTTCACAGTTTTGGAAGGCTTCATTGAACTGCCGATAACGTTCACGAATCGTCGTCTCTGAATAGACGTACAACGGTGTGCCAAATCGTTGCGCCAAACGGCTCAACGGAACTGCGTCAGCATGAAGCTCGCGATGACCCTGTCTTTTGGAAAGGTAAGTGAAGCCCGGCGGGCGCTGCTGCGGGTCTTTGGCGCTCACTTCTTAGAGGAAGGTCCTTTCACTTTGATGGCCAACAGAGTCTGATCATCAAACGCCTCTACGCCCTCAGCATGAATCGAGACGGCGGTGAAGATGGCGTCCACGAACTCCTCGGCGCTGCGATGCGCGTTCGCCTGCGCAATTTCTTCCAGGCGATGCCGCCCGAACATCTGGCCCTTCGCGCTGGTCGCATCAAGTATGCCGTCGCTGAAGAACAGGAACATGTCGCCACGCCGGCCGCGCAGGTGTAACTCATCGTATGTCGCGTTGCTGAACAGACCTATCGGCAGGCCGGTTGCCTGGATCTCCTCGACCTTTCCATCGTGGCAGTGGATAGGCCGCGGCAATCCGGAATTTGCCAGCTGTAACTGCTGCTGGTTGTCATCCCAGACGGCATAAATCATCGAGATGTACTGGCCTTCGATTTGCCGCTCCGTCAGTGAAAGGTTGATCGCCTCCAGCATTCCGGCAGCGCTTGGCTCCTCCATCGCGTGCGAGCGGGCGATGCCGCTGACGAGTGCTGCATAGATCGCAGCCGGCGTCCCTTTGCCGCTGACGTCGCCCACCGCAATGCCGGTGACACCCTGGCCGCTGTACTTCAGGAAATCGTAGAGGTCACCGCCGATCTGGCGCGCGGGAGCGAAGCGCGCAGCAATCTCGGCGTGCCTGAAGACCGGCAGCTTCTGCGGCAGCAGGCGAAACTGCAGCTCGCGCGCCAGCGCCAGGTCCTGCTCCAGCCGCTTCTCCTGCCGGGCGATGCGCTCGTACAGCGTCGCGTTCTCAATCGCAATGGCGACCTGCGCGGCCATTGTCGTCATGATGCGGACATGGTCGTCGTTGAAATAGCCGCGGCGGGTGTGCTCGATGTCGAGCACGCCAATAACTTTGTCCTTGTATATCAGGGGAATGCAAAGCTCCGAGCGTGTCTCCGGATTTGCCGAAATATAGCGCGGGTCCTTGCTGACGTCCGGGGCCAGCACCGGTTCCCCGTGCTCCGCGGCATATCCCACGAGCCCGCGTCCCAGAGGGATATCATGCTTGAGCTTGACGTTCTCTTTGAAACGCAGGGAGAAGCGGTGCTGCAAAACGGTCCCGGTAGGATCCAGAAGCAGGATGGAAAACATCTGGTAGTCGATGATGCGGGTCAGCAGATCGGCAATGCGCTTCAGCAGTTGATCGACATTGAGGATCGATGTAAGTTCGCGGCTGATCTCGGTCAGCAAGGTCAGCTGTCGCGCCTGGCGCGAGACTCGCGTGTAGAGCCGAGCGTTTTCGATACCGATGGCGATGCGCGACGCAAACAGCGTCAGCAGACGCTTGTGCTCTTCCGTGAAGGCATCAGGCTGGTCGGCTTCAACGTCGATCACGCCGATGACCTTGTTCTTGGCGATGAGCGGAACCGCCAGCTCGGAGCGCACGCCGGGCGCGGAGTTGATGAAGTTCTCTTCCCCAGCCACATCATTCACCAGCACGGCTTCGCGACGCTGCACCGCCTGACCGGTCACTCCCTGGCCGACCTTGATGCGAATGCGCTCGGCAACTTCGGGCGGGTGCCCGACCTGAAAGCGAACCCGTAGCTCCTGGGTCTTTTCGTTTAAGAGCAGAATGGCGAAGATTTCATAGTCGATGAAGCGCTTCAGCATCTCCGCGACACGCTGCAGAAGGGTGTTCAGGTCCAGCGTGGTGTTGACGGCATCGGCAACCTCGAGAAGGTAGGCGTCGAGCGTCGCTGGGACCAATGGCTGTTGCATCGTGGATGACATTACGCTGGAACTCGGTCTGTTCATGATAGCAGCCGATTTAAGACATCCCGGGGCAGGTCGAGTTGCGGCCTCGCTGCCACAGCCTCTAGAATTCTTCCCTGTCACGGAGGTATACGGTGCCCCTGCCGGAGTTCAAGCAATTGGTCGACGAGGCCAGGTCGCAGATCAAGGAAATCAGTGCCGACGAGCTGCGGCGTATGCAGCAATCGGGCGAAGACTTTACGTTGATCGATGTGCGCGAGCCCGAGGAGCAGGCGAAGGGAACCATCGCTGGTGCTGTCAACCTGCCGCGTGGCGTTCTCGAGGTGAACATCGACCAGATTACGACCGACAAAGACCGCAAGCTGGTGCTGTATTGCGGTGGTGGCAGTCGCTCGGCCCTGGCCGCTGTCAACCTCAAGAAAATGGGCTTTCGCAATGCAATATCGCTGGCCGGCGGGTATCGCGGCTGGCGTGATGACGAAACCCGTTAGCCGATCTGCATACTCCAACCCCTGCGAGGCGCACATGAATCTGCAAGGAAACCGGCTGACTTGGCTTGGACACGCGACCTTCCGTATCGAAACGAAAGATGGCGCAACGGCCTATGTCGATCCGTGGCTCGGTAATCCGCTTTGCCCCGAGGATGAGAAGCAGCCGAAGAAGTGTGACGTGATGCTCTGCACGCACGGACATGGCGACCACATCGGTGATGCAGTAAATATCGCCAGGAAACACAATCCGATGACCGTCGGCATTTTTGAGCTTTGTGGCTGGTTGGAGAAGAAGGGCGCGAAGCGGACTTCTGCCATGAACAAGGGCGGGACGCAGGAGGTCGGCGGCATCAAGATCACCATGGTGCACGCGGTGCACTCATGCGGCATTCAGGACGACGAGGGCAGCATCGTATACGGCGGCGAGGCGTGCGGCTACGTGCTGGAGTTGCCCGGGGGCGTAAGACTCTACCATGCCGGCGATACGGCTGTTTTTGGAGATATGCAGATCATTCGCGAGCTCTACGCGCCGGAGATCGTCTTGCTGCCCATCGGCGATCACTTCACCATGGGCCCGCGCGAGGCCGCGTACGCATGCAAACTGCTCCAGCCGAAGACGGTCATCCCCATGCACTTCGGGACATTTCCAATGCTGACAGGCACGCCGGCTGCATTGAAACAGCTGCTCGGATCGGGAGGTCCGGAGGTCATGGAGATGAAGCCGGGACAGACGATATGAAGAAGTAATTAGTAATCAGTAATTAGTAATCAGTAATTAGCATTAATTAGCATTCGGCTTGCTGTTGACTATGTGATGTAAGCAAGGTGGGCTGATTACTGAGAACTAATCACTAATCACTAATCACTAATCACTAATCACTAATTACTTCCTTTATGCCCAACATTACTGAAGAACGAGTAGAAAACTATCTTTACGCCATGCTTCCGCAGCGCGAGCCGGTCCTGCAGGAGATGGAGCGCCAGGCAAAGGAACGCGATATTCCTATCGTCGGCCCGGCGGTCGGCCGACTGTTCTACCAATACGCGAAGCTGATTAATGCGAAGAGCGTTTTCGAGATGGGTTCCGCGATCGGGTATTCGACCATCTGGTGGGCGAAGGCTGTCGGCGCGGACGGCAAGGTCCACTACACCGATGGCAGCCGCAAGAATGCCGATGAAGCCCGGCGCTACTTCGACCAGGCAGGCGTTGCGGATCGCATTGAGGTTCACATAGGCGATGCGCTCGAGCTGCTGTCGGAGCGCAAGGAGCAGTTCGACATACTTTTCTGCGACGTCGACAAGCATGACTACCCGCGCGTCATCAACATGGCCGCACCGCGCGTGCGCAAGGGCGGACTCTTCGTCACGGATAACACATTGTGGAGCGGACGAGTCGCTTATGCCGCAGGAAATGCAGATGTGCCGAAACCGGAGCCGGACAAGTATACGGATGGCGTGGTGGAGTTTAATCGGCGCCTATATTCGTCTCAAGATTGGTACACAACAATTGTTCCACTGCGCGATGGAGTTGCGATAGCTTTGAAGCTCTAGCCGATTATGCCCGAAGAACTCCGCGCTGACATCCTGGCCATCGCTGCGCATCGCGACGATGTGGAGCAGACCTGCGGCGCCACCTTGCTGAAGATGGCCGAGCGCGGGTACCGCACGGCGATTCTCGATCTGACACAAGGCGAGATGGGTACGCGCGGGACGGTGGAAGATCGCGCGCGAGAGGCTGCCGAAGCCGCCCGGATTTTGAAGGTTGGCTGGCGGCATGCGCTCGACATTCCCGATGGCCGCGTCGAGAACACGTACGAGAACCGGCTGAAGGTCGCGCGCGTTATCCGGCAGCTGCGACCGCGCGTCCTGATTCTGCCTTACTGGCAAGCTCGCCATCCAGACCATGCCATTGCCTCGCCGCTGGGATATGAAGCCGCCTTCCTGGCCGGTCTCTCGAAACTTGATCTCGGCGCGCCCCCGCATCGGCCGTTCAAGATCGTCTACGCCAGCCTCTATGCCGACGTGCGACCGACGTTCGTCGTCGACATCTCCGCCCAATTCGATGCGCGGTTTGCCTCTCTCATGGCGTACCGATCGCAATACGAAGACCAGACGGCAGGCAGCGGCCTGTTTCCGAAGCAGGCCGAAATCCGTGAGCGCATTGCGACCATGGCCGGGTACTACGGCTTGCTGGCGGGAGTGCAATACGCTGAACCCTTTGTCCAGAAGGAAGTCGGGCTGGTGGATGACCTGCTGAGTATTCCCGTGCAATCGATTTAACGTTGTCAGAGCGGGGTCGAGACATCAAGTCAGCGTTGTCAGCATCAAGCTTAAATTATGATTTCACACTTCAGATATTGCATCATTCCTCCTGTTGTGACATCATTCGAACATGCGCACCACGATCAACCTGGATGAGGAAGTAGCTGAGCTTGCAGCGCAGTACGCGAAAGCTCGAAATGTCAGTCTGGGCAAGGCCATTGGCGAGCTGATCTTGCGCGGAACGCGTAAGGAATCACGCATAAAGTTTGTCGATGGGCTTCCTGTTTTTGACATGCCTAAGGAGAAAGACCCAATCACCACGGAGCGTGTAAAGGCTTTCGAGGCCGAGGAATGGTGAATGGATATCTCCTGGATGTCAACGTTCTTATCGCGCTGGTCCGCGTGGATCACATTGCCCACAAGACTGCAAGACGATGGTTCGAGCGATTAGGCGGAAGCCACTGGGCAACATGCGCCATGACCGAAGGCGGATTTGTCAGGATCATTACAAATCCACGATTCTTAGACTCGCCGCCTGACATGGGAGAAGCTCTGGATATGTTGCGGTTGCTGACCAGGCTTTCCGGCCATCAGTTTTGGACGATGGATCTGAGTTTCGTGGAGACAGTAGCGCCGGTGCAAGAAAGGCTTTTCGGGCATCAACAGGTAACCGACGCTTACCTATTGGGCCTGGCGATCAAGAAGCGCGGAAAGCTGGCGACGTTCGATCGTGGGGTGAGCGTGCTGGCCGGCAGAGAGCTTCATCGTTACCTTGAAATTATCGAGTAGGCATTGAGGACCACCCCCCTGCGCGGAACAAGGACTTACTTCTTCCTCTCCACCAGGAAATGGGCAATCTCCCGCAGCGTCGCGGCTTGTTCGCCAAAGCCGTCCAGCGCGGCTGATGCTTTCGCCACCAGCTCATCGGCCTTCTTCAAGGAAGCGTCAATCCCGAACAGCGCTGGATACGTCGCCTTCTCCGTAGCCGTGTCTTTGCCGGCGGTCTTGCCGAGCTGTTCCGACGTTTGCGTGACGTCGAGAACGTCGTCAACAATCTGAAACGCCAGGCCGATGTTCTGTCCGAAGTCACGCAGGCTGCGGACCTGCGCGTCATTCGCTCCAGCATACATACCGCCGGTCACGACGCTTGCTGTCAACAGTGCGCCTGTCTTCGAGCGGTGAATGTACTCCAGTGTCCTGGCATCGGGGCGAGTGTGTTCGGCTTCCAGGTCCATCACCTGGCCGCCGATCATGCCGTCGATCGTTCCTGTTGCATGCGCGATCTCGCCGATGATGGCGACGCGCGCCTCCGCCGGGCATCGCAGTTTTGCCAGCACCTCGTATGCGAAGGTCTGAAGCGCATCGCCCGCGAGAATGGCCGTCGCTTCGCCGAAAGCTTTATGGCAGGTTGGTCGGCCACGGCGGAGGTCGTCGTTATCCAGGGCGGGAAGATCGTCGTGGATCAGCGAGTAGGTGTGCAGCATCTCGAGGGCCGCGCCTAACTCCTCCACCCCATCAGGCACGCAGCAGGCGACGATTTGGGCGCCTTCCATGCACAGAATGGGACGAATGCGCTTGCCACCGGCGAACACGCTGTGCCGCATGGCTTGGTGGATCGATGAAGGGTACTGATCGGCCGCCGGCAGCAGGCGTTCCAGCGCCTTGTCGGTGAGTACGCGACCTTGTTCCAGAGTCTGCTTGAGCATCTGGTGGGAGTATAACAATGCGGATTGCGTCCAGTAGCGCGATTCGCGTGCCAGCAGGGGAGCTTATGGCGAAGCTCGCAGATTGACGATATTCACTGGATTCCAATAGTCACGTGCTGCAGGATGGCGTCGGGTACGCGCTTGAACTTGCTGTGGGTCCGGACAGGAAATCCGCTCTCCGGCTTATGGGCTACGTAGTCTCCGATGAGGTAGCCGAGGATCGATCCTACGAAAACATCGGAGGGGAAATGCTGACCGGCGGTGACACGGGTGACGCTGACGCTGCTCGCCAGCCCATACAGCAGCAGATCGAGCGGCACCGAGTGATATTGGTGCGCCACGGTCGAGGCGATGGTCCAGGCAAACATTGCGTGTCCGGACGGGAACGATCCGTTGGTCCAGTTGCCGGAGAAGAATTTGCCTTCGCCAACCCCCGTGTAAGGACGCTGCCTTTGGAAGACAGCTTTCATCACGCCGTACATGAGGACGCTATCGACCGTAGCTTCTGCCGTGCGAATCCCGCTTTCCTGTGCGTGCTCGTTCTTGGTGAACAAGCCGGTGAAGTAAATGCCACCTGCGACGGCGGCCGTTCCATAAGTGCATGCATCAGAAATGTTGAGGCTGGTCGGGTGCCAGCTTGCCGGGACCTGGTACAGGACGCTTTCGTCATTGGCAATCAGAACCCCGGTCGCCCCCACGAAAAGAGCGTCCCACACAAGCGCCTTCTTCTTGAAGGGAGCTTTGATAAAGTGCAGTTCGTCCTCGCCGATGGTACGGCCGATGCTGCCCATTCGCTGGCCGAAGGATGGAGACGTACCCTGCGCGGAAGACGAGGGAGCATCGGGCAGGGGCTGGTCGGAGGTAACAGTAGCGCCTTCGCCGGAACTGGAGGGCTGCGACTGCGCCGCAGACCAGCCTGGCACGAGCAACAGCAACGAGAGCGTTAAAGCGTGCAGCGGCGAACACCTGTAAATGGCTCGCTTGAACCCGAAGCGCTCGACCGCCAGTAGACATGTCATCTAGTTCTCCCAGGCAAAAAGTGGGGATTGCACTCTTGCGCTTGGATTCCTGCTATTAGATGCGTGCCTGATGTCTGACAAATTTGTAATGATTCGCCGCTCCGTAGATGCTCGGGGCCGCCGCGGTAAGCCAAATTGGCATCCAACCTACCAATCGATCTGTGAGGGATAGGATGAAATCAACTGCGTCATTTCTGTGTGCCTGCGTTCTTTGCCTGGGCATTGGCAGCGCCGTGCAAGATACAACCACAACAACCACCACATCGCATACCAGCGCCAAACAGGACATAAAGAACGCTGGGCACGACACCAAGAATGCGGCCAAAGACGTCGGCCACGCGACGAAGAAGACAACCAAAAAAGTGGTGCACAAGGGCGCTGCGAAGACCGAGGAAGGCGCAGAGAAAGTAAAGGTCAAAACGGCGCCACAGTAACGCACCCGACCCTGAGCTTCTGACGGTTGCGAGAACAGAAACACCCCAAACCCCACACCCAGTTACAGCGGCCGACCCTTGTGCGCCATGTCCGCCTGCCCTGTGACGTATGCCACAGACGGCCTGTACATGCCCCCGCAGAATCGAAGGTGGAGGATCCCCGTGTACGAGATCGTCGAAGCGCGTCCATTGGCGCGAAACATCAAGCTGTTTGTCATCAAGGCTCCACGGATCGCCCGGAAGCAGAAGCCGGGACAGTTCGTGATTGTGCGGCTGGATGACTGCGGGGAGCGTATCCCGCTGACTATCGCCGATGCCGACCCGAAAGCAGGGACGGTGACCATCGTTGTGCAGGCCATCGGCAAGACAACGACGCTGCTGAATATGCTCGAGGCAGGCGATTCGATCCTCGACCTCGTGGGCCCGCTCGGCAAGCCTTCCGAAATCGAAAACTTTGGCACGGTTGCAGTGGTCAGCGGCAGCGTAGGAACGGCGATGGCGTATCCCACCGCTCGGGAGCTGAAACGTGCGGGCAATAAGGTGATCTCCATCGTCGGCGCCCGCAGCAAAGACCTGATGGTGCTGGAAGACGAAGTTCGCGCGGTCAGCGACGAGACCTACGTGATCACGGACGATGGCAGCTCCGGCTCCAAAGGTCTGGTCACAGACAAGCTGAAGGACGTTCTGGCCAACCAGAAGGTCGATTACGTGCTCGCCTGCGGCCCGGTGCCGATGATGCGCGCGGTCGCCAACATGACCGCGCCGGAGAAGATCAAGACCATCGTCAGCTTGAACTCGATCATGGTTGACGGCACGGGAATGTGCGGTGGCTGCCGCGTGCTGGTCGATGGCAGCAGCCAATTCGCCTGCGTGGATGGTCCCGAGTTCGACGCCAGTCAAGTGAACTTCGACGTGCTCACGCAACGCAACAATATGTATCGCGAACAGGAGCGGGCGAGTCTGGATCGGCTGCAAGCCGATCCGCAGGCGGAACTGGACCGGCTTCGCCGGAAAAATCACAAACACGAATGCGCCGCTGAGGCAGTGGGGGTGAGCTGTGAGTAATCCGACGCAAACCAAGGCCAGCAACAATCCTCTCCCGAACAAAGAACGAGTGAAGTTGCCCCGGCAACGTGTGCCTGAGCAGAACGCTCAGGTCCGTGCGCACAATTTTCTGGAAGTAAACCTGGGCTTCCCCGCGGAGCAGGCGAGGCAAGAGGGGCTGCGCTGCATCGAGTGTCCGAAGCCCGGATGCATTGAAAAGTGCCCAGTGTCGGTAAATGTACGCGAGGTCATCGATCTGATCCTGGCGAACGATTATCTGGGTGCGGCTGCCAAGGTTCGCGAAGACAATGCGCTGCCCGCAATCACCGGCCGCGTGTGTCCGGTGGAAGATCAGTGCGAGTCGGGCTGCGTGCTGGGCAAGAAGGGCGAGCCGGTGGGCATTGCGTATCTCGAACGCTTTGTCGCCGACTGGGAGCGCGAGACCGGCCGCTTTGGATTGCCGAAAGCGGCGCCGCCGACCGGCAAGAAGGTCGGCATCATCGGCAGCGGTCCGGCAGGCCTGGCCTGCGCGGGCGATCTCATACAGATGGGACACCAAGTGCACGTCTTCGAAGCGCTGCACGAACTGGGTGGTGTGCTGGTTTACGGCATTCCCGAATTCCGCCTGCCAAAGGAGATTGTGCGGCACGAGATCGATGTGCTTCGGCGGCGAGGCGTGGAGTTCGAGACCAACGTGGTCGTGGGCAAGACGGTAACCATCGACGAACTGATGACCGACGAAGGATTTGACTCCCTCTTCATCGCCACCGGCGCGGGCTTGCCTCGCTTCCTCAACGTGCCGGGCGAGCACCTGAACGGTATCTACTCCGCCAATGAGTTCCTGACGCGCGTGAACCTGATGCGCGCGTATCGCTTCCCCGAATTCGATGAGCCCATCTACCCCTGCAAAGATCGGGATGTGATCGTGGTGGGCGGTGGCAATACCGCAATGGACGCGGTGCGCAGCTCCTTGCGTCTGGGCGCGAAGAGCGCAAGCATCTTCTATCGCCGAACCGAAGCTGAGATGCCCGCGCGTGTGGAGGAAGTGCATCACGCGAAGGATGAAGGCGTTCACTTCGAGATGCTGGTGAACCCGGTCGAGTTCCTGGGCGACGAGAAAGGTAATCTCACGGCCGTGCGGTGCATTCGCATGGAACTTGGCGAGCCGGACGATTCCGGGCGGCGCAGCCCTGTGCCGGTGAAGGGTTCCGAGTTCGTGACCCCCTGCTCGGTGGCGATTATCGCGGCCGGAACGAGCGCGAACCCGCTGATCCAGTCAACGACGCCGGGACTGGCGACTACCAAACGCGGCTACATTTCCGCCGACGATTCCCTGGCGACCTCCAAGCCTGGGGTCTTTGCAGGCGGCGATATTGTGACCGGCGGCGCGACGGTCATTCTCGCTATGGGCGCCGGCCGTAAAGCGGCGAAGTCGATTGACGAGTACTTGAAGGCGCTGGGGCAAAGCGCGAATTGACTTGTTGGTTGGGAATGCTGCCATCTGAGGCCGTTTGGCCGCTGTGCATGTAAGGAATTACGGTGCTGTTAAGCTGTAGAGCAAACAAACATCCCACCCAAGCCGTGCAGCTTGGGTGGGGCGCCAACCCTCTCCACCAGGACCTCGACGAACCCATCTGATTTATAATCAAAAGACTCAGCCAACTATTCCGGAGTTTCCAAAGCATGATTCGTTTTCTGCAAAAGCCGGGCCCGGTGAAGAAATTTGTCCTGGGCGGCATCCTGGTTATCGTGTCGCTAACGATGGTTACGTACCTCGTCCCGGGTGGCTTCGGTGACTACCTGCGCGGCGATATCACCACCCAAGGTGTTATCGCCAAGGTGGGCGACCAGGAGATCGCCATCCAGCAGGTCTCGCAACAGGCACGCCTCATGGGCAAGCAGCAGTTCCGCGGAAACATTCCCGAGGGGCTGATGCCCTACCTGATGCAGCGCGCGGCGCAGAGCATGATCACCGAAAAGGCGATGGTCTATGAAGCCGACAAGATGGGGCTCAGCGCATCGGACGATGAACTCCGTGACTATCTCCACCAGGGACAGTTTGGACAGGTGCTGTTTCCCAGCGGGAACTTCATCGGTCAGCCGGCCTACGAGCAATTCATTGAAAGCAATTTCAACTTGACCGTGCAGCAGTTCGAGCAGGAGGTAAAAGCGGAGATTGCTCAGAGGAAGCTGCTGGCCACTGTGGGCGCAGCGGTTACCGTAAGCGACAAAGACATCACCGAAGAGGTGAAGAAGCAGCAATCGAAAGTAAAGTTTGATTACGCGGTGCTGACCTTAGACGACGTCAAGAAGAGCATCAACCCGAGCCAGGCCGAGCTGAAGGCCTTTTACGAGCAGAGCAAGCAGCAGTATGTAAACTCCATCCCCGAAAAGCGCAAGGCGAAGTACATTTTCATCGCCACCAAGGACGTTGCCGATAAGGTACAAATCACGCCGGAAGAGGTGCAGGCTTATTACAAGCAACACCAGGATGACTATCGCATTCCGGAAAGCGTAACGGTACGGCACATACTGATCAAGACGCCGACGCCGGACGCCAACGGCAAGGTGGACCAGAAAGCCGTGGACGCCGCTCGCGCGAAGGCGGAGGACATCGAAAAGCAGGTGAAGGCCGGCGGGAATTTTGCGGAGCTTGCGAAGAAGTACTCGGAGGATCCGGGCAGCGCGCCCAATGGCGGGCTGTTGACCGGTTTGAGAAAGGGGCAGACCGTACCGGAGTTCGAACAGGCGGCGTTCAATACTCCTCCCGGGCAGACCACCGGGATCATTCGTACCACCTACGGCTTCCACATCATTCACGTGGAGTCGAAGCAAGAGCCTCGGCTGAAGCCGCTGGATGAAGTGAAGGGCGAGATCGAACCGGCGCTCAAGCAGCAGAAAGCCGCGGCGGAGGCGCAGAGCGTGGCAAGCGCAATCGAGACCCTCTCGCGCACGGATGGAGTGGACAAGGCTGCAAAAGAGAAAAACCTGAACGTCTACACAACGGATTTCATTACCCAGAGCGACCAGTTGCCCGGTGTGGGCGCGGCGCCTGAGGTCGTGAATGCGATTTTCACTGCGAAGAAGATGGATCCGGCTGCCCTGGCTACCTCACCTGCCGGGTATGTGATTTATCAAGTGGTGGACGTACAGCCGGCACAAACGCCGACCTTTGAGCAGGCAAAAGACAAGGTGGAGACCCAGTTTAAGAACCAGCGCGCCCAGACCTTGCTGGCGCAGAAGACGCAACAGCTTGCCGACCGCGCTCACGCCGAGCATGATCTGGCCGCGGCGGCAAAAGAAGTGGGTGCAACGGTGAAGACTAGCGACCTGGTGGACCGCAGTGCCCAGGTCCCTGACCTGGGGGCAATGAGCGGTTCGACAAGTGTCGCATTCACCATGAAAGCCGGCGAGATCAGCGGGCCGATCCAGGCGGGCACGAACGGTGTTGTGTTGAAGATCCTGGAGCTGCAGGAACCGACTCCCGAGCAACTCAAGCAGGGCTGGGACAAAGCCAAAGACGCATTGCTGGATCAAAAGCGGCAGGAATTCGAAGGCCTTTATGTCGAGAACCTGCGTGACAGGTTGGAAAAGGAAGGAAAGATCAAAATCAATAAGAAGGAAATGGAGCACATGACTGAGGGGTCATAACCCGCCTCAGGCTTGCGATCGTGGGCCAGCAGAAGATACTCTGCTGGCCAAATTTGTTTCTTCCCCCGCGCCCGTAATCAACAAATACGTGAGTTATAGTCACCTATGGTATTTGAGCGCTCATCGGGAATATTGTTGCACCCCACGTCGCTGCCCTCGCCAGGGGGAATCGGTGACCTGGGACCGGTGGCGTACGAGTTTGTGGACTGGCTGGCGGCAGCCAGGCAAACGCTGTGGCAGATCCTGCCGCTGCAACCGGTGGGCTGTGGCAACTCGCCGTACTCGTGCACCTCGGCGTTCGCCGGCAATATCCTGATGATCAGCCTGGAGCGCCTGGCCGAGCAAGGGCTTCTGGAACGCGAACGTCTGGGTGCTGTGCCTGACGGCGATGCGCCGGTTGATTTCGATCGGGTCCGCGTCCACAAGCTCCCTCTGCTGCACGAAGCTGCCGGCAAATTCCTGCGCTCTGCCCCGGATGAAGCGCGGCAGCGATACGAAGCCTTCTGCGAAGACAACGAGTGGTGGCTGGAAGACTACGTCCTCTACGGCGTCGTGCGCGACCGCTTCGGCCAGCAGGCATGGAATGCATGGCCGCGTGAAATCGCCCGCCGCGATCCGGCCACGATGAGGCAGTTGCGATCGGAACTGCAGGAGCACTTGGATGTGGAGCGCTTCCTGCAGTTCGCATTTTTCGAGCAGTGGCGTGACTTACGCGCCTATTGCGCGGAGCGTGGAATTCGCGTCATCGGCGATGTGTCGATCTTTGTCAGCTACGACAGCGCGGATGTGTGGACCTACCCAGAGCTCTTCCGCCTGAAGAAGGATCTTTCTCCAGCCTTCGTCGCCGGAGTGCCACCTGACGCCTTCAGCGAGACAGGGCAGCGCTGGGGCAATCCGCTGTATGACTGGGACGCGCTTCGTGCGCGCGGTTACGACTGGTGGATCGGGCGGATGCGCTGGGCGATCGAGACCTGCGACATCATGCGCATCGACCACTTCCGCGGCTTCGAAGCGTACTGGGAGATTCCCGCCGAAGAGCCGACGGCAGTCCACGGGCGGTGGGTGAAGGGGCCCAATGAGGCGTTGTTTCAGGCCTTGCGCTCGGCCTTAGGGAAGCTGCCGTTCATTGCCGAAGACCTCGGCTATATCACGCGTGAAGTGCACCTGCTTCGCAAGTCGCTGGAGATTCCGGGAATGAGGATTCTGCAGTTCGGCTTCGGCAACAAGGGAGCACACGTCTACCTGCCGCACCAATATGAGCCCAACACCGTCGTCTACACCGGGACGCATGATAACGACACGATTGTCGGGTGGTGGAATACCGGCGCTACCGACGAAGAGAAGGAACTGGCGACCGCTTACCTGGGAATCGGCAGCGAGGGCGTACATTGGGCCTTTATTCGCGCGGCCCTGACATCGGTGGCCAACTTGTGCGTGGTTCCGGTTCAGGATGTGCTGGGACTGGACAGCACCGCCCGCATGAATGTTCCCAGCGAAAGCGATGGCAGCTGGACCTGGCGCTTGAAAGCTGGCGCGCTTACTGCGGAATTGGCGGCGAAAATGGCCGAACTGGTTGAGATCACCGATCGCGGCGCAAGCGTTAAGCAGCCCTCAGTCAAGCGCGAGCAGGGCAACGGGAAAGCCGGCGAAGATTTCGCGGCATAGCAGCGTGTGTCCGGGTTGAATGATTTCGCCGGTAAGCACATTCCGCAGCCGCCTGCCGATGGCTTCCGGCGGCAGTGAGAGGGCGGTGTCGTTCCAAACCGAGCCGAGGGGCGCTTCCTCCCTGCCTTTCATCAGCGTTAAGCTCAGCCGCGGTACCGCGACGATCACTGCGTCGCCTGCGTGTTCACGTGCAAAGGCGACGAGGTGTTCCGCTTTCCCGTGCTCTGCCTCTAACGGGATATATCGGCCCACCCGAAACAGCCGACTTCGCTCACGGCGGAAATTCAACCCGCGCATCGTGACCCACAGCTTGATTCGTCCGTCGCCGAAATTGCGGAGCAGATCGTGGCAGACCTGTGCCGGGCCTTCGCTGACGGCCCGGGTTCGCAGCTCGTCGGCCGCGCGCTCGCGCAATTCAAAGTCGACCGGACGCCGATTGTCGGGATCGACCAGGCTGAAGCTCCACAACTCCTCCCCCTGGTAGAAATCGGGCACTCCCGGACAGGTGAGCTTTAGCACAGTCTGCGCCAGCGAGTTGATGCACCCGAAGTACATCACTTGCGGAAGCAGCTTTTGCAGCGAATCCCAGAAGAGATTTGCCTTTCGCCCATCGACGGGCGCCAGAATCTTCTCGATGAAGGCGTTCATGCCGGCGACGTATTCGGGGTTGGGATTAATCCAGCTGAGATTAACCTTCGCCTCGTGCATGGCCTTTTCCATGTATTGCTGGATTCGGCGGACGAATTCCTTCCACTGCAAGTCGCCCTCGATGCGCAAAGGCCACGCGCCAACCAGCGTCTGGTAGAGCAGGTATTCCTCGTTGTTATCGGGGACGGTGCGGCCGTCGGCGAGGGTGATCTTGTGCTTGTGATTCACGCGCCGCCACTTCATCACGTGGGAAGCCCACATCCGCGGCATCTCCGAAAGTACGTTGAGGCGGGCGCGAACGTCTTCGCTGCGTTTGGCATCGTGCGTCGAGGAGCAGAGCATCGAATCCGGGTTCGATTCGCCGCGCTCCTTGTTGCCGCGGTGGAATTCGGAGATGGAGACTCCGAAGGCCGCCGGCGTGCCGCCCACTTCGTTCACCGAAATGAAACGGTTGTAGACGTAGCAGGCGGTGTCCTCCAGTCCCTTTGCCATGACGGGCCCGGTGAGCTGCTGGAATTTCAGAGTGAAGTACAGCTGGCGGCGATAACCGTAGATTGTGGTATCGGTTTCGCTGCCCTGGAGCAGCAGGATGCTGCGCAGGAAATCGAAAACCTCCGGCGCGGGCGTGCCGTTCTGCCGTTTGGCACAATCGATGGCCTGCTCAATGTAGCTGCGGTCAGTTTCGCTGACGTGACCCTGCTCGTCGATATAGGTTCGATAAACAGGGAAGCAGGCGATGGTCTCGCGGATGGCTTCGCGCAGGACGCCGCGCGTGTAATCGCGCGCGCGACGATCGCGGTTGGAGATTTCATCCAGGATCTGCGTCAGCACATTCACTTCGCTGGCCAGGGCGCGGCGCATCACGAGCTTCTTGCTTTCGTAGATCAGCTTTTCGACTTTGACACCAAGCTCTACGACTCGCTGATACAGGGTGGTGAAGAGGCGCTCGTTGCGGCGATCGATGAAGATGCCGTTGAGCAGATTCATGAAGTCGTAACCCACCGTGCCATCGGTGGGCCAGTGTTTCGGCTGATGCTCGCCGGGCTCGAGGATCTTTTCGACGAGCAGATAAAGCGGCGCCTGCAGATCGCGCGACTCCTGCTGCGCGAAGGCAGCGTGCACATCGAGTTCGATGCCATCCGCAGCGGGCGCAAGCGAGGCTTCCGCGCCAAGGCAGCGGCTGGCGGCATAAAGCCTCTGCATGCGCATGAAGTACTGCAGCGGATCCAGCAACCCATCTGGATGATCAACGCGCAAGCCGGAGATGAGGCCTTCAGCCAACAGGGTGCGCATCAGCTTGTGAGTTGCCGCGAAAACCCGTGGATTCTCCATGCGCAGGCCAACCAGGTCGTTGATGTCGAAGAAACGCCGATAATTGATCTCTTCGCCGGAAACCCGCCAGAAAGCGAAGCGGTACGCTTGTCTTTCCAAAAGCTCGTGCAGCGCGTCGAAGCTAGGGCAATCGCCCGGGGCGCCGTTCAGCTCGCGCAACGCCTCTTCGATGTGCACCCGCACCTCGGATGACTCGCGCACCAGCCGGGCGAACTCGTCCAGCAGGCGCGGCAGTTCGGTCTGCCTGCGGCGAATATCGGCGGGATCGGTAACGGAATTTACGGGCAGCCGTCCCATTGCCGTAAGTAATGCGTCGAACTCAACGAGCACGGAGCTGGCATTAGTGCCGTTACGGCGGCGGAACTCCTTAGTGGGCCCGAAGATCAGTGGGACGGTTTGGGGATCGATCGGCAGCCTGGTCTCAAAGTACCTCACCATCAGCCTGCTGTCGTCATCGAGAAGCACCTTGAAGTGACCGGCTTCCAGTTCCTCGCCGTAAGTGTTGCCTAGAATCGGAATCAGCACCTTGCTGTGCAGCTCAGGTTTTATCGGCTCCCAATCGATATCGAAAAAGTCTGCGTACGCCGAGGTGCGGCCGTTCTGCAGGACATCCTGCCACCACGGATTGTCTCCCGTACCTACGCCCATGTGGTTGGGCACGGTGTCGAGCACAAGGCCCATGCCGCGGGCATGAAGTTCGTGCGCCAGCTGCTGAAATTCTTCCAGGGTGCCAATCTCGGGATTCAGCTGGTTATGGTCGATGATGTCGTAGCCGTGCGGGCTGCCGGCCCGGGCCTTCAGGATGGGCGACGAGTAACAATGGCTGATTCCCAGCTTTTCCAGATATGGGAGCAGCCTGCGTGCGTCTGCAAAACGAAAATTGCCATTAAACTGCAGCCGGTAAGTGGAAAAAGGCGTGGTCCGCCGCTTTTCGGCAGTAAGAGCGTCGAGACAATCACAGAGTCCAGCCGATCGTTCGAGCAGGGCCGTCGAACTGATTTGCATGAGGAGCTCTCGGTTACTGGGCAGACTTATCCTAATTGATGGGAGGAGCCGCAAACAGAATTGGATGCAAAAACTGGCTGCAACGCTGTCAGTGGCTTTACTTAATTCCTAACGCCAGCGAAAATAAGCGTTTGGCCAATTTAGCCGACATATTTCTGTGAGCTCTCTGCGATTGTTGACGCATTCCTTCTGTACCCGATACTGCTGGAAAGGACTCGTATGACCGCTACCGGTGAACTGATTCGCATGATGAATTACGTAGATGATATTGCCGCGACGCTGCGTCGCATCAATGCCAGCCTTTATCTGATAACTCCTGACGAGAAGCGCCGCCTGGCCGAATACATGCGCAAGTCCGATCCGAATTTTATTGCCGTGATCGATCAGCTGGAAAAGGGAGCGTAAGGGGATGGCGGAAGTTTGCACCATCGCGGTTATCGGCGCCGGAATCATGGGCCGCGGCATCGCTCATGCGGCTGCGCTCGGCGGCTACCGCACGATCCTTGAAGACATTTTGCCGACCGCACTGCGCAAGGCGGAGACGGAGATCCGCTCCAATCTCGACAAGGCCGTGGAGCTGGGAAAAGTCACGAAGGCCGACGCCGACGAGGCTTTTGGCAGGCTGGAGTATGCGTCGTCGGTCGAGCAGGCGGCGCGCGAGGCCGATCTGGTGATCGAAGCGGTCCCCGAGGAGATGGAGTCGAAGATCGAGATCTTCACGTTGCTGGACAAGGTTTGTCGCCCGACAACGATTCTCGCCTCTAATACGTCTTCACTGAGCGTCACGGAGATCGCGTCCGTGACCTATCGCGCGCCTCTGTGCGTGGGCATGCATTTCTTCAATCCGGTGCACAAAATGAAGCTGCTGGAGATTGTGCGCGCGCTGGAGACGAGCGAGGATACGCTGGCTGCGGCTGTTGACGTGGGCAAGCGCATGGGTAAGGAGGTCGTGGCCATCAAAGAGTCGCCCGGGTTCATCACCAGCCGGATTAATGCGATGATCGGCAACGAAGCGTTCTACATGCTGCAGGAAGGCATCGCGTCGGCGCAGGACATCGACAAGGCGCTGAAGCTGGGGCTGAATCATCCCATGGGCCCATTCGAGATGATCGATCTGGTCGGACTCGATACGCGGTTGCACATCCTGGAGTACCTGCACAAAACTCTAGGTGAGAAGTTTCGTCCTGCGCCGCTGCTGGTGCAGTATGTGAAATCCGGAAGGCTGGGACGGAAGTCGGGGCGTGGGGTATATGAGTATCCGAGTCAGGAACCAAGCGCTGCGAACAAATCTCAATAAGCCGCCTTCCAGGCTGACTTCCCAAATCTTGTTCGAACGTTCATAATGACTGATTGCCCGCGGTCGCACCGGAGATTGCAACCATATCCGCGTGGTGGAACAAGAATGCGAAGGACGGCCTCAAACTAGCCACGCGGCGGGGGCCTAGCGCGTAATCCCGGGGCGAAACGGCACGGCATAGTGGGAAAACATCTCAGGCCATCGACCCTCAGCACCACCTAGCGGCCATACATTACATGAACCAAAAAGAAATCAAGGAACTGATAGAACTTCTCGTCGAAAAGGACATCACCGAGTTCGAACTCGAGCGCGGCGACATCAAGGTGCATGTCAAGCGCGGCAATACGGGCCCGCCGGTTGTCCATGTTGCACCCGCAGTGGCCGCCGCTCCGCAGCTTCCCTTGACAATGGCTGCCCCAGTCGCGCCTCCGCCGGCTGCGCCTGCTGCCCCAAGCACCGCAAAGGCCACTCCAGAGCCGGTCGGAGAAGCGGCCGCGGATGCGGACTTGCACATCGTGAAGTCGCCCATCGTCGGCACCTACTACGAAGCGCCCTCGCCCGGCACGCCGCCGTTCGTGAAACTTGGCGATACGGTGAAGGAAGGCCAGGTGCTCTGCATCATCGAGGCGATGAAGCTGATGAACGAGATCGAGTCGGAAGTGTCAGGAGTGGTTGCGAAGATGTTCGTCAGCAACGGAAGCCCGGTCGAGTACGGAATGGCGCTGTTCGGGATTCGCCGCAGTTGAGTTCGCGGTCACGATACATTCATGCAAACTCGCTTGGACCCTCGCCTGTTTTGGATCCTACTTCCCGCCGGTTTTATTTTCGTTTGGCTGCTTGTTCTAACGATTCTCAGCTATGCGAGCGGCTGGGCCGCGCTCGCCAGGCAATATCGGCTGCAGCCGAGCTTTGACGGCGAAGTTTGGAGATGGCAGAGCGGAAAGATGCGGTGGACGAACTTTAATACCTGCCTGAAGGTCGGCGCGTCCGCGATGGGATTGTATCTGGCGGTCATTCCGCCCTTCAGCTATCGTTGTCCGCCGTTGATGATTCCGTGGAGTGAGATTGCGGTCACGAGAAAGACGCGATTTCTAATCAAATTGGTATGCCTGCAACTGGGGCACGAGCTCAAGATTGCTTTCTGGATACGACCAACGCTTGCGGAGCGATTACAACGCGCCGCGGGCGCGGCATGGCCGGTGGAGAGCATCGGTTGAGAAGAAGGCCGTACTTATTATCGAAACGTAGATTTCATGTTTAAGAAAATCCTAGTTGCGAACCGCGGCGAGATCGCTCTGCGTGTCATCTGCGCCTGCAAAGAGCTGGGCATCAAGGCCGTCGCTATCTACAGCGAGGCCGATCGCAACTCGCTGCATGTGCGCTTTGCCGACGAGGCCATCTGCATCGGACCGCCGCGCCTGAACGAAAGCTACCTCAATATTCCCGCCGTGATCAGCGCGGCTGAGATCGCCAACGTCGATGCGGTGCATCCCGGCTACGGTCTGCTCAGCGAGAACGCGAACTTCGCCGAGGTGGCGCAGACCTGCGGCATCAAGTTCATCGGTCCGCCGCCCGAGGTCACGCGGCTGATGGGCGAGAAGGAGCGCGCGCGCGCCACGATGAAAAAAGAAGGCGTGCCGATCTTGCCGGGATCGGACGGGATCATCGGCTCGGCCGACGAGGCGCTGGAGTGGGCGCGCAGCGTGGGCTTTCCGGTCATCGTGAAAGCTTCGGCCGGTGGCGGCGGGCGCGGCATGCGCGTCATCCGCAGTGAAGAAGAGCTGCCCAATCTATTTCACTCGGCGCAATCCGAGGCTGCGGCAGCGTTCGGCAACGGCGATCTCTACATGGAGAAGTTCATCGAGCGTCCGCGGCACATCGAGTTTCAGGTGCTGGCCGACGAGCATGGCAACGTCATCAGCCTGGGCGAGCGCGAATGCAGCATCCAGCGCCGCCATCAGAAGCTGCTGGAGGAGGCGCCGTCGGTGAAGGTCACGCCTGAGCTGCGAGAACGCATCGGCGGCATCCTGGTGAAGACGCTTAGCCACATCGGCTACATGAATGCCGGCACGGTCGAATTTCTGATGGATGAGGACGGAAGCCTGCATTTTATTGAGATGAACACCCGCATCCAGGTGGAGCATCCGGTGACTGAGATGACGACGGACGTTGACCTGGTGAAGTCACAGATCATGATCGCCGCCGGCGAGAAGCTGGAGAGTGTAATCAACGGGCCGGTGAGCTTCCGCGGACACGCAATCGAGTGCCGCATCAACGCCGAGCATCCGGAGCGATTTACGCCGTCGGCAGGGAAGATCACGGCGTTCAATGCGCCGGGAGGGACCGGAATCCGCCTGGACACAGCGGCCTATGCGGAAGGCGTGATTCCTCCCTACTACGATTCGCTCATTGCGAAACTGGTGGCGCGCGGCCGCGACCGTAACGAGGCCATCTCACGCATGTCGCGCGCACTGGAGATGTTCGTCATTGAAGGAATCTTTACCACGATTCCGTTGCACCAGAAAATCATGCGCGATCCGGACTTCCGGGCGGGGAACTTCGATACGAAATTCATGGAACGCTTCCTGGCGCAGACGAAGGAAGCTGGCAAGTAAAGACAGAATTAACCACAGAGACACAGAGACACAGAGAAGCTTTTTTCAAGACGGAAGTACGGACGGCAGGGAGTGTTCTTAGAGGCAGGCGATGCTCACGAAATTGAACTGTGGCTGGTTGTCCTCATGGCAGGCGTTATTTGTTTCTCGATCGGAGTCTTAATGGTTGTTCGGTCCGTCAACTGAATCCGCGCTCCTCTGTGTCTTTGTGTCTCTGTGGTTAGTTTCAAGATGAAGCTGCCCAAGCTATACGCCATTGTCGATGTCTCCTGTTTTGCTCCGCCGCTGCGCACGACGGCGTCGATTCTCGACTACGCTCGCGATCTTGCCGCGGGCGGTGCCATGCTCATTCAATATCGGAATAAGGTCAGCAGTACACGCGAGATGCTTACGCAGGCGCGCGAAATCCGTCACACCCTTGACGACACAGTTCGCCTCATCATGAATGACCGCGCCGATATCTGTATCGCGGCTGATTTTCAGGGCGCGCACGTCGGGCAGGACGATCTTTCGCCGGAGGGCGCGCGCACGGTGATTGGGGACGATCGCATTCTTGGTGTGTCGACGCACAATCTGGAGCAATTGCTGGAGGCCGATGCGGGCCCGGGTGACTACATTGCGTTCGGGCCGGTGTTCAAGACCTCGTCCAAGCGGAATCCTGATCCCGTGGTCGGCTTGGATGGGATTCGCGCGGCTCGGGCCGCTACCAAAAAGCCGCTGGTGGCGATCGGCGGGATTACACGGGCAAATGCGCGGTCGCTAATCGATGCGGGGGCGGATTCGGTGGCAGTGATTGCCGACTTGTTAAGCGCCCCCGCGAAAAACGTCGAGGAATTCCTGCAGTTGTTGGTGTAAAGTTTGGCGAGCACAGTCTCCGATCCGAGGTCCCTTGGCTACTGACGTAAAAACCATTTCCGTCGCTTCCAGCGAAACCGCTTTCGTGAAGGGTCTCGGCCCCATCAGCTCTACGGCGCTGGTCATGGGCTCGATGATCGGCTCGGGCATTTTCATTGTGTCGGCCGACATTGCCCGGTTGGTCGATTCGCCTGTGCTGCTGATCGGCGCATGGGTGCTAACTGGATTCCTGACCATCACCGGCGCGCTGGCCTATGGCGAGCTGGCGGCGATGATGCCGCACGCCGGCGGCCAATATGTGTACTTGCGCGAGGCGTTCGGGCCGTTTTGGGGATTTCTCTACGGCTGGACGCTGTACCTCGTGGTGCAGACCGGGACGATTGCGGCCGTCGGCATCGCCTTCGGCAAGTTTCTGGGAGTGTTCTTCAAATCGGTCTCGTCAACGCAGTGGCTGCTTCACATCGTGCACGTGCCGCCCATTAAGGTTGGCCCGATGGTCCTGGGCAACATGGACATCGGCCTGAACACACAGAACCTTGCGGCCATCCTGCTGGTGGTTTTCTTGTCGGTGCTGAACATCTTCGGCGTGCGCCTGGGCGCGGCGGTGCAGAATGTCTTCACCACTGCGAAGACCGCTGCCTTGCTTGGGCTCGTATTGCTGGGACTGTTTCTGGGACGCAATGCTCAGGCTATCGCGGCGAACTTCGGCGCGAACTACTGGCGCAATGCCGGATGGCACTCGCTGCACCCGGCGCAAGTGGGAGTGGGCGGGCCAATTGTCCTTGTCGGCGTGTTAACGATCCTTGCAGTTGCGCAGACGGGCTCGCTCTTTTCTTCCGACGCTTGGAACAACATCACCTTCACCGCTGCTGAGGTGAAGGATCCCAAGCGCAACCTGCCGATCGCGCTGGCATTCGGCACGGCGGCAGTGACGTTGCTCTACGTGCTGGCGAATGTTGTGTACCTGAGCGTGCTGCCGCTGCACGGCGACGGGAATGGCGCGACGATCCTGTCGCGCGGCATTCAGCATGCTTCGGAAGATCGCGTCGCAACCGCGATCATGCAGCAGATGTTCGGGCCGAGCGGCGCGGCCATCATGGCGATTGCGATCTTGGTCTCGACCTTCGGCTGCAACAACGGGCTGATTCTGGCGGGCGCGCGCGTCTACTACGCCATGGCGAAGGACAAGCTGTTCTTCCGCGGCGCGGCCCGGCTCCATCCCAAGTACCGCACGCCGGCGCACTCGCTGATGATGCAGTGTATCTGGACCTGCATTTTGTGCATCTCGGGCAGTTACAGCCAGCTGCTCGACTACATCATCTTCGCCGTACTGGTGTTCTACATTTTGACGATCGCGGGGCTGTTCGTGCTGCGAGTCAAGCGGCCTGACGAGCCCAGGCCGTACCGGGCCATCGGCTACCCGGTGCTGCCCGCGCTGTACATTTTGATCGCGACCTTTATTGATGTAGTCTTATTGCGGTACAAGCCGCAGTACACGTGGCCCGGCCTGATCATTGTTCTTCTCGGGATTCCCGTGTATTTCCTGTGGTCGCGACGCAATCCGCAGGACCGCGTAGAAGCCTAGTAGTTGAGAAGAGGCAATCCTCCAATGTCCAATCTGTTGAAGTGCAAACCCCTCGACATGCTGATGGCGGAAGCATCCGAGACGGGGGAACACAGTCTCAAACGCGCGCTGGGCCCGATTAACCTGGTCACGCTCGGTATCGGCGCCATCATCGGCGCGGGAATTTTCGTGCTTACCGGCTCGGCGGCCGCGAAATACGCGGGCCCGGCGATTGTGTTGTCGTTCGTCTTGGCGGGGATCGCCTGTGTCTTCGCCGGCCTCTGCTATGCGGAGTTCGCGTCGCTGATTCCCATCGCCGGCTCGGCCTATACCTACGGCTATGCCACGCTGGGCGAGATCTTCGCGTGGATCATCGGCTGGGACCTGATTCTGGAGTACGCTTTCGGCGCGGCTACCGTAGCGTCCGGCTGGAGCGGTTATGTGCTCAGCTTTCTGCAGGACTTCGGCATCCGCATCCCTCCCCGTCTGACGCTCGCGCCCAGCGAGAAGCTCGTCTTCTACGGCGGGCATTGGGAGCACCTGGAACGCATGAAGGACATGTTTGCGGCGCAGCACATCGACCCTAATTCGCTGCCGCAGCAAACGGGATTGTTCAACCTGGTAGCTTTTCTGGCTATCGTTGCCGTCACCATTCTTCTGGTGATCGGCATCAAGGAGTCGGCGAACTTCAACTCCGCCATCGTGATCGTCAAAGTGACGATTGTGCTGATGTTCATCGTGATTGCGGGGATCTTCGCGGTGCAGCATCCTGACATTCTGAAGGCGAATTGGCATCCCTTCATCCCGACCAATGCGGGCGGCTTCGGCAAGTATGGGTGGTCGGGCATAGCGCGCGGCGCCAGCGTCATCTTCTTCGCGTATATCGGATTTGACGCCGTCTCCACCGCTGCCCAGGAAGCAAAAAATCCGCAGAAGGACATGCCATTCGGCATCCTTGGCTCGCTCGTCATCTGCACCATTCTGTACATTCTGGTTTCAGGCTTGCTGACGGGAATCGTTCCCTACTCTGCTCTGAACGTCTCCGATCCGGTCGCGGTGGGCATCGACGCTACTGGCGTCGGATGGGCGAAATTTCTGGTGAAACTCGGCGCCATCTTCGGCCTGGCTACAGTGATGCTGGTGATGTTGCTGGGACAGTCGCGCGTCTTCTACTCCATGTCGCGCGATCGCCTGCTGCCGGAGTGGGCCGGCGCGGTGCATCCTCGTTTCCGCACTCCGTGGATCTCGACGATGATCGTTGGCGCCTTCGTTGCCGTCTTTGCCGCGGTCGTTCCCATCGACATACTTGGCGAGCTGGTGAGCATTGGAACGCTGCTGGCCTTTGTGATTGTCTGTGCCGGCGTGTGGACGCTCAGGAACCGCAGGCCGGACATGCCGCGGCCCTTCAAGACGCCCTGGGTACCGGTGGTGCCGATCCTCGGCATGCTGGTTTCGTTCGGTCTGATGGCCAGCCTGCCGCTGGACACCTGGATTCGGCTCATCGTATGGCTGATCATCGGGATGGTCATCTACTTCGGCTACAGCCGGCATCACAGCCGGGTACAGCAGACCGTGGCTGATGAGGTGAAGGTCGCCGGGGATTAAGTCCGTTCCGTTTTGCTTCTCGGCCCTTCCTGATGGAAGGGCTTTTTCTTGCGCTCGCCATCGCGGCGCGCAACAATGGCTGCGATGAAGCCCTTCTTCAACCTGAAGATTGTCTTCCTGGCTTTGATCCTGCTCGTGCTCGTCGGCATGGCGGGATTTCACTTCATCGAAGGCTGTACATGGTTCGAAGGCTTCTACATGGTGCTGACCACGATCAGCACCATCGGCTATGGCGAGATCCATCCGCTTTCGCAAGCCGGACGCGTCTTCAACAGCTTTGTCATCGTTACCGGCGTCGGACTGGTGCTGCTGTTCTTCGGCGGCGCAACGCAGGCGCTGCTGGAATTCGAGCTACAATCGGTTTTCGGCAGGAGGCGCATGGACCGCGAGATCAGCCGGCTCTCCGATCACTACATCCTTTGCGGCGCGGGACGCGTGGGGCGCAGTGCAGCACGCGAGCTGGCGCGCAAGCCGCTGCCATTCGTCATCGTCGACAATGACGCACAGAAGCTGGCGCGCTACTCCGACCAGGGCTGGCTGACGATGCTTGGCGATGCCACCCAGGCGCCGGTCCTGCGGCAGGCGCAGATTGAGCGCGCGCGGGGGCTGGTCGCTTCCACGACCACCGACGCAACCAACATCTACATCATTCTTACTGCGCGCAGCCTGAATCCCAGGCTGCAAATCATCGCGCGCGCCAGCGAAGAAGAAGCAGAAAAGCATCTGCTCACTGCTGGCGCAAATCACGTCGTCTCGCCTTACAACTTTGCCGGATATCGCATTGCGCAGACGTTCATGCGGCCGCATGTCGTCGACTTCTTCGACACGGCGATGAACCAGCAGCTGCCTCTGGAAATCGAGGAAGTGCAGGTGCAATCCGGTTCGCGATTCGCCGGGCAGACGCTGGAGGGCTCGCGCATTCGCCAGGAGATGGGAGTGATTGTGCTTGCTATCAAAGGAGAAGGCTCGGGCATGCGCTTCAATCCTTCGCCGGATGTAGTGATTCGCGAGGGCGACCACCTGATCGCGATGGGAGAGCCCGATGGGCTGCGACGGTTGGAGCACTCGGCAGCGGAGCGCGCATGAAGATCACCACGGCGGAAGAGATGCGTGCCATCGACCGCGCCACTACCGAGCGCTTTGGAGTTCATCCTCTCACGCTCATGGAAAACGCGGGCAGCGCCATCGCGCGCTTCATCCTGCAACGCTATCCCGGTGCCAACCGCGTGACTGTAGTCTGCGGAAAAGGTAATAACGGCGGCGACGGGTTTGTGATTGCCCGTAAGCTTCACCGCGCCGGCCGGGTAGTGGAGGTTCTCCTGCTGGCCTCGCGAGCCGAGTTGAAGGGCGAAGCGCTGGTCATGTTCGAGCGCCTGCCGCTGCGGCCGATTGAAGTGCGCAGCGCCCAGGAGTTGTATGCCGAGTCGTCGCGCAGTCTGGCGAATTGCGATCTGATCGTCGATGCGATTCTCGGCACGGGATTCCGGCCGCCGGTCGCCGGCTTGTACGCCGAAGGCATCACGGCGATGAATCGGAGCGGGAAACCGACGGTGGCGGTCGATATTCCGTCCGGCGCGGACTCCGATTCCACGAAACCGCAGTCGGGCGACGGGATCGCACGCGCCGATGCAATCGTGACGTTTACCGCGCCGCGTCCGGCGCACATCTTCGGCAATCTCACGCGTGGACCGGTGGTGGTCGCGCCTATTGGGTCGCCACCGGAGGCGATCGTCTCGAACCTGAATCTGGAGGTCACGACGCCGCGCGACTTCGCTGCCCTGCTGGCCCCGCGTCCGCGTGACAGCAACAAAGGCATCTACGGGCACGTGCTGATCGTCGGCGGCTCGTTCGGCAAGTCGGGTGCCGCGGCGATGGCAGGCATGGCTGCCCTGCGAGCGGGCGCGGGATTGAGTACGGTGGCGACTCCTGCACGGGTGCTCACCAGCGTTGCGTCGTTCGCCGCCGAGATCATGACCGAGCCGCTGGCCGAAACTCCCGCGGGCTCGATTGCGTTGGCCGCCGCAGAAAGCGGACGATTTCTTGAGCTGACCAAGCCGATGACGGTGGTCGCCATCGGGCCGGGAATCGGCCGGCATCCTGAGACGGTGGAGTTCGTACACGAAGCTGTGCACCAGACGCAGGTGCCGCTCGTTATCGATGCTGATGGTTTGAATGCGTTCGAAGGGCAAACCAACCCGCTGGACGGGCGACGACGGCCGCTGGTACTCACGCCGCACCCCGGCGAAATGTCACGCCTGGCGGGCATCTCCATCAAAGCCGTGCAGGCGGACCGCCTCAATGTCGCACGCAGCTTCGCGCGCGAGCATCACCTTGTGTTGGTGTTAAAAGGCGACCGCTCGATCATCGCACTGCCTGACGGGAGCGCCTGGGTCAATCCCACGGGCAATCCTGGGATGGCGACCGGCGGCACAGGAGACATCCTAACCGGCTTGACCGCGGGGGTGATCGCGCAAATGCCAAACGATTACGCGCGTGCGGCCGTGGCCGCCGTTTTTCTTCACGGACTGGCTGGCGACGTGGCGTGCGAACGCATGGGCGAACACTCGCTGGCGGCTACCGATCTGCTCGATGGCTTGCCCGAGGCGTTCCGCCGCGCGTCGCAATGGGCGACGGACGAGATGGTCCGCGTCGGATGACCGTCGCCGAATACATCACGCATTCGGAGGAAGAGACGATGGCGCTGGGTCGCGAACTCGCGCCCGTGTTGAAGACTATGCGGATGGTCGTGCTGCGCGGTGATCTTGGCGCGGGCAAGACGACGCTGGTGAAAGGTATCGCCGAGGGTCTGAAGGCTGCCTCGCAGGACGACGTCACCAGCCCGACCTTTACGCTGATTCACGAATTCAGAGGCCCTGAAATAAATCTCTACCACGTAGATTTGTATCGCATCGAGGCACCGCGCGAGCTGGAGACGCTTGGTCTGGACGAGCTCTTTGCCGAAGATGGCAATCTGGTGCTGATCGAGTGGGGCGAAAAGTTTCCGCGCTTTGAGAAAGAGTGCGATGCGGAGATCTCCATCGAGCGGCTCGGCGATCGGGAGCGCGGGATTGTGGTGAAGGGGAAGTAATTCACTGCTGGTCGCACTACGCCGCGTAGGAGAAGGAAGGGTGGTCTGGCAGGTTTACTTGCACCCCGTCCGTGCCACTGCATATACTTTAAAGTTTGTGTCCAACAGGCAATGCGCGCCCTTAACCTCATCGCGCGCAATTCCTACTGCACCAGTCTGCAGTCATATCGGAGAGTTCTATGGCTACCACGCATGTATTGGAACAAGAGAGCAATCCCTGGGAACAACAGGCAGCGCGCTTTAAGATCGCCGCGGAAAAGTTGCAGCTCGACGAAGGCCTGTGGCGCGTTCTACAGCAGCCTAATCGCGAAATCATAGTCCATATCCCGGTCAACATGGACAACGGGCAGCTGGAAGTCTTCACCGGCTATCGCGTGCAGCATTCCATCGCGCGCGGGCCGGCGAAGGGTGGCGTACGCTACGCGCCCGATGTGACGCTGGATGAAGTTCGCGCTCTGGCGAGCTGGATGACGTGGAAGTGCGCAGTGGTCAACATTCCCTTCGGCGGCGCCAAGGGCGGAATCATTTGCGATCCCAAGAACATGTCGCGCGGCGAGCTGGAGCGCCTGACGCGGCGCTATACGGCGGAGCTGATCGAATTCATCGGCCCGGAGAAGGACGTTCCCGCTCCCGACGTCAACACCAACGAGCAGGTCATGGCATGGATGATGGACACCTACTCCATGCACATGCGGCAGACGGTGACAGCGGTCGTTACGGGCAAGCCGCTGAACATGGGCGGATCGCGCGGGCGGCGCGAGGCCACCGGCCGCGGCGTGATGATCATCTGCGACGAGTCGATCAAGAAGCTCAACATGCGCCGCGAGGACACACGCGTGATCATTCAGGGCTTCGGCAATGTGGGATCGAACGCGGCGCTGTTAATGCACAACTCGGGATACAAAGTAGTTGGTATCGGCGAGTGGGATGGCGGCCTGTATAACGCGCGCGGCATCGACATCCATGCTTTGTGGGAGCATCGGCAAAAGGAAGGAACAATCCACGGCTTTAAAGAGGCGGAGCGCCGGGCGACGGAAGAGCTGCTGGTTACCGATTGCGAGATCCTGGTTCCGGCAGCGACCGAGAACGTGATTACCTCCTCCAATGCTGACCAGGTAAAAGCCAAGATCCTGGTGGAAGGCGCCAACGGCCCGACCACGGCGGCCGCCGACGACATCCTCGCCGACAAGCACGTTTTCGTCATGCCCGACATTCTGGCGAATGCCGGAGGCGTGACAGCCTCGTACTTCGAATGGGTGCAGGACCGGCAGGGCTACTTCTGGAAGGAATCGGTGGTGAACGAGCAGCTGGAGCACATCATGGTGTCGTCATTTGAGGATGTGGTGCGCTACGCCGAGACCCATCATGTGAACAATCGCATCGCCGCGTACATGCTGGCGATCGATCGGGTGGCGTATACGATCCGGCAACGCGGCATTTACGCCTAGGTTATGACCCGGTAAACCCCGGCACTGAGGCAGCTCCCGCCAGGGGGCTGCTCTCGTTTTGTGACAAAAATAATTTTCGTCGGAAGTTCAGCACCAAACCTCCAGTTGGGGCATAATAGCGTCCAAGTTTACAGCGCGTGTGGGAAACTCCCCCGAACAGGGTCATCATGTCACGTCTGTATTTCTGCTTACGCCTCCTCGCGATCGCGGTGGCCTTTCCGGTCATTCTGCTGTACATCGTCGTGGCCACGGTCGGGCGGTCGCTGACGGGATTGCGCCACGGGCTGCGGACGCCGTTGCGGGTCTGGATGGGCGTGCTCGACTGGGGGAAGGGCATTCCCGTGGGCTACAGCTATTGGGAGCAGTACGAAGCGCCCATCATGCTGGATGAGATTGCTGTGCATCACGACGAGTAGCCTGCCTGATTACCAGGAGCGGAATAAACCGCTCGATTAGCCCACTTAGGCCTCTTTCCGCGATTGCTTTCACTCTAACCTGTAGCGCATAATCGGCTGTTACCGGCAATCCGTCTCGTGGCCTGCCACCCTCGGTGTTTGTGAACCTCCCGACCTACATCACGCTTACACGTATCCTCAGCATCCCTGTGCTGATCTGGATCCTGTCGAGCGGCCGCTTCAGCTCGACTAATGGGGAGCGCGAGCTGCTGGCGTCCTTCGTCTTCATCGGCGCCTCAATCACGGACGCCATTGACGGTTATCTAGCGCGGCGGCGCGCGCAGGTGACCACGATGGGCATGCTGCTCGATCCGGTTGCCGACAAGCTGCTGATCGCCGCGGCCTATATCACGCTGGTGCAGTTCAATCCGCGAATCGTGCCGGCGTGGATGGCGGTGATTATCATCGGACGGGAGTTTCTGGTGAGCGGCCTGCGTTCGATTGCGGCGTCGGAGGGCTTCACCATCCAGGCCAGCGACCTCGGCAAGCTCAAGATGTTCGTGCAGATCTTCTCGGTGGTGGCGGCCATCGTCGAGCATCACTGGGCGTACGTCTGGTGGCTGCCGGGGATTCCGATTCATCCTATCGCCGTGGTTTCGATCTGGGTGATGGTGGTGCTCTCCTTGTGGTCTGCCGCCGATTACTTCATCGCCTTCTGGAAGCGCATTGACCAGACGGCAGAGAAGCGCCGCCGCCGTCGTTCCTTTGTGCTGAGCCGGCGAAGGAAGCGCAACGATGTCCCCGCCATCTGAAAACGCGGTTCCGCGTGTGGTCTCGGAAGCAGCGGAGTATTCTCCCCACGAAAGACAGCTCTTGCTGCGCCTGGCGCATGAGGCCATTGAAGCAGCCTTGCAAGGCCGTTCCGTCGATCTGAATCCTCCCAACGAACATCTGGCGGAGGGCCGGGGCGCGTTCACGACGCTGCACCTTAACGGCAAGCTACGCGGCTGTATCGGTTACGTCTTCCCCACGCAGTCTCTCTATTGCACTGTCGCCGAGACAGCAAGGTCGGCGGCGTTCGACGATCCGCGTTTCAATCCGGTGAAGGCCGATGAGGCGCCGGCTCTGAAGATTGAGATCAGTGTGTTATCGCCGCTGCGGCCTATTAAGCCTGAAGAGGTCGTTCTCGGCAGACACGGACTGGTCGTCACCTACGGTGGACGCCGAGGGCTTCTCCTGCCGCAAGTCCCGATTGAGTGGGAGTGGGACCGCACCACCTTCCTTGAACAAACCTGTCTGAAAGCCGGACTGCCGCCGGACGCGTGGCTGCGAGGAGCGGAATTGCACGCGTTTAGCGCGGAAATCTTTAGCGAGGAATAGCGTCGGGTGGTCAACGAGTCGATGCAGGAAAAATCTGAAATCGCTATGAGATGGTGGGAGCCTCGCCGGTATTTGTGGCCGCAAAAGTGTGTTAAGTGGGAATACCTCTACAAAATGAGGCATTTCTGTTGCTAATTGGGCAATTGTGCCTGCGTTTCTTGAGTTACGCCGCTGAGACGCCCGTGAAGCTTGCTGGCGTTAGCACTGCTGATTCGTACCCTTGAATGCACTTTCCCGGCTTCCAAGCGGAAATTTCCTAACAAGCTTGTTGCATCTTTCTTTGTGCACCGTTACCATCGGGCAGCTACATGCGCGAGTCTTCAAGTACTTACGCATCCCGGATCCGTCGTTTTCGGCTGCCTCGACTTTGCATTGCGGTTGTTGGTCCAGACGCCCCAACGATGATGGAGCGCGCCGAGTCTCTGGTGCGCGATAACCCTTTTATTGAGCTTAGGTTGGACTATCTGGCGCAGCCTTTGGCAGCGCTTCCCAAGCTCAAGAGCTTCGTCGAGCTGCACCCCGAAGTGACCTTCATCGCCACCTGTCGGCGGGTCGTAAATGGCGGCAAATTCAAGGGATCCATCGCAAACCAGCTGACGATCCTGCGCAAGGCGGCCGACGCCGGCTTCCCTCTGGTCGACCTCGAGCTGCAAAGCGCGGAGAGCATGAAAGAAGCGGAACTGCGGGACCTCTGGGACAGAGTCGGTTTGATCCTCTCCTACCACAACTTCCGCGGCACCAAGAAGTTGGACGAGACGTTCGCCCAGATGAGCAAGTATCCGGCCGACTTCTACAAGGTGGTTTCGACGGCCACCAACCTCTACGACAACGTCGTGATGATGAAGTTCCTGGAGAAGAACTCCGGCCGTCACGAGATGGTTGGCGTCTGCATGGGAGAGCAAGGCATTATCAGCCGTGTTCTGGGAGTGCGCGCAGGAAGCGTGTTTACCTTCGCCGCGGCAACCAAAGGGGAGGAAACCGCCCCCGGCCAGGTCACTGCCAGCGATCTGCGCGACGTCTATCGCATCGAGATGGTCGAACAGGCGACGCAGGTCTATGGAGTGGTCGGCGATCCCATTGCCCACTCGCTCTCGCCTGTGATGATGAACGCGGCCTTCCGGCGCGAGACAGTCAATGCCGTTTACCTCGCGCTGCACGCGAAGACGCTCAAGGACCTGCTCGCCTGTGTACAGCACATTCCCATTCGCGGTCTGAGCGTCACCATGCCGTACAAGCAGGAGATGCTGGACGCGCTGGAGAACTCCGACGCGCTCACCCGCCAAATCGGCTCGTGCAACACGGTGGTGCGCGGCGCCGACGGCAAGCTCTACGGCTTCAACACCGATGTAGCCGGAATCGTTGTGCCGCTCGAGCAGCGGATGAGCCTGGCGGGCGCGAAAATTTTGATCGTTGGCGCCGGCGGTGCTGCACGCGCCGCCGCCTTCGGACTGAAAGCCAGAGGCGCGGAAGTCCACATCACCAATCGCACGCCGCAAAGAGGCCAGACTCTGGCGCGACAGGCGAAGACGAAATATCTCAAGCGAACGGATGTCGCCAAGCAGCAGTTCGATGTGATCATCAATGCGACGCCAGTCGGCATGAACGGCAGCAAACAATCGCCGTTGGAAGAGAAAGAGCTCAACACGAAGTATGTCTTCGATCTTGTGTATACGCCGGCAGAGACAAAGCTGGTCAAGATGGCGCGGGCAAAGAATATTCAGGTAATCCCGGGCCTGGAAATGTTCGTCCAACAGGGCGCGCGTCAGTTTGAGATCTGGACGGGCAAGCCGGCGCCCATCGCCGAGATGGCTTACGTCGTGATCAAGGCGCTGGAGCGCCGAGCGGCAGAAGAAGCGGCCGAAGAGAACGGGCTCGAGAAGAAGAGCCCATCAAAGAAGACCGCCAGGAAACCTGCCAAGGCTGCCCGGAAGAGATAGCTACGTTTCGTCGCGTTACTCACACGAAAGAATACCCTGTCACTCGTAATCATGGCCTGCAGTTCAGAGCAGCAGAATCGTCATCGTTTCGCCCGCAGAAAAGCGCTCCCGCTCAGGAGGCACCACGAGGTAGCAGTTGGCTTGGGAGGCGGCCATCAGGTCTCCGGAACCCTGCCAGCGGATCACTTCGACCTCCGGTTTTTGGTTGCTGCCCAGTAGCCGCGCGGGAAGGAAGCGCGTCAGCCCAGTACGAGTTGTGAATTCGGATTTCAGGGCAGCCTGCGCGAAGGGCAGCGGCTGCGGCTTCGATCCTGATAGCCCATCCAGAAGCGGGCGCACGAAGAGCTGAAATGTGACCATGGTTGAGACCGGATTTCCCGGCAATCCGAAGAAGGGCGTCACCTTTTCCGCCGATTTGCATTCTCCGAACACGACAGGCTTGCCGGGCTGAATTTTCGCGCCCGTAAAGAAGAAACTCGCTTCAAACGAGGCCAGCACCTGCTCCACCAGGTCGTATTTCCCCATGGAAACACCACCGGTGATCAGCAGCAGGTCAGCTTCGAGCCCTTTGCGCAGCAGCAATGCGAGGTCGTCGGCTTCATCGCGCGCCACGGGAAGAATCATGGGCTCGCCGCCCGCCAGCTGCACCTGCGCCGCCAGCGAGTAGCTGTTGGAATTGCGAATCTCGTTTGGCCGAGGCCGTAGATTAACGTCGACTACCTCATCGCCTGTGGCCAGGATGGCGACACGCGGGCGCCTGTGTACCGCGATTTCAGGGCGGCCGATGGCCGCGGCGATAGCTGTAATGGTGTGATTCACTCTGACACCAGGAGCGACCATTGTCGCGCCCTGCCGCGCTTCCGAACCTTGCAACACCACATTTTCACCGGGGACTACTGAGCGCTGGAGGATCACGCTTTCACCGCTTCGCTCCGTGTGCTCCACCATCACAACCGCGTTCGCTCCCTCCGGAACCGGCGCGCCGGTCATGATCTCCGCACATTCGCTTTGGCCCACAACGATCGAGCTCTCGTCAACCGTGGCGCCTGCCCGGATTTCGGCTATGCATCGCAGGCGCGCAGGTGTGCCGGCGACATCGGCCGCACGGACCGCAAAGCCGTCGCGCGTCGAGCGCGGAAATGGCGGGAAGTCGCGATCAGCGCGGAGCTCTTCGGCGAGAACGAGGCCGTTAGCATCCAGCAGCGGCAGCATCTCCGCTGATGTCGCGGAAACGGTGGAGGCGTATTCCTCCACCAGATGACGTGCGTCACTGAAGGACAGGAGTTTCGAATGGACCGTGGCTCCCATGGGGATATCAAGCCTCGATTTTAATGGAGGAAAGTGCGCACCGGCGAAAACGGAAACGACCTTTGATTGCGTCAGAGGAAGTGCGGAGCGGGGGTCTGGAGACCCCCGCCACAGCCGATCTGGAGATCGGCGCTACGCTTTATTAGGGCTTCTTCTTGCTCGTGGACGACTTCGCCTTGCCATAGCTGGTTTCTACCGAAGCCCCGATGGTGGCCAGCATCTGCTTGGCAGCATCCGCGTATTTGCCGGTGGGCTGCAGTTCCAGATACTTGTTGAAGGCATCTGCCGTTCCGGGAGGAGCAGCCATCTTGCCACTCTTATCGGTAGTGGCCTTGCCGATCATGTCCACGCCTTTCCAGTAATAAGCGTCAGCACGGTTGGGGTCGAGCTGGATGGACTTGTCGAAAGCGGCAATCGCATCGTCAATCTTGCCCGTATTGGTAAGCACCGCGCCTTCGTTGAAATAGTAGGCGGCGGCATTCTGCGGGTCAGCCTGCGCTGCGGCGGCGTACTGCTGAATGGCCTTGTCGGTCTGGCCCGACTTCGCGTAAGCGTCGGCTAGCTGAGACATATACGGTCCGGAAGTCGGTTTCAAGGCCAGCGCTTTCTGATAGGAGTCGACGGCGTCGCTGTACTTCTTGGCTCCCCGCTGCGCGTCACCCAGGTAAGCCCACACCAGGTCCTGATTGGGGTCGACCTGCGTGGCCTGCTGCAAAACCGTGATCGCCTGGTCGTAATTTCCCGCCCCTTCAAGGTCCTTGGCCTGCTGAAGTGAGGCGTTCAGCCCTTTTATCTTTTCGCCCTGCTTCTGCGCCTCCTCCATCTTTTTGCGCTGTTCGTCGCTCACTCCACCGCCGCTGCCAAGGTCCTTGGCAAGATCGAAGGGAACGACCTGTTCCTGTTCGGCATAAATCGGCACGCCATTGTGCTCATCAACGGGATTGCCGTTCACCAGCAGGGTCGCTTTGTACGTGCCTATGTAAATGCCGATGGAGCGATATTCACCCTTGTCGTTGGTCTTGATATCGTACTTCCTGCCCGTATCTGCGTTGTAGAGCCGAATGGTCGCGTTGGCGATCGGCTTACCCGCCTGGTCGGTGACAACGCCCCGGATGGAGCCCTCCATCTGCGCCCACAAAGGGGCGGCACACATGCTGACAACGAACAGCACGGCAACCCAATAAATGTACTTCTTCATAGTTCCTCCAGCGCATGAAACCGGATCATCGGCTTGCCGTGCACGGTCTCGAGCGAAGACATTGAGATAAATTTCATGAAAAGTCCTGGACCGCTGGTTGCGACAGGTAAGGAATGGGATCGACGGCGCCCGCGGCGGCAAATGCCCGCAGCCGCAGGACGCAACTGTCGCAACTGCCACACGCCTGATCGTCCCGGCTGTAGCAAGACCACGTTAAATCGAACGGCGCGCCCAATTCAAGGCCACGCATCACAATCTCCGATTTGCGTAAGGCGATCAGCGGTGTCTCAATTTGGATGCGCCCTTCCCTGGTTCCGGCGCGGATCGCCTCGTTGAACGCGCGATAGAACTCGGGGCGGCAGTCCGGGTAGCCGGAGCTATCCTGCTGCACCGCACCTATATAGATGCGCTCGGCGCCCAGTACCTCAGCCCAGCTCACCGCCGCCGACAGAAAATGCGCGTTGCGGAAGGGAACATAGGTCACCGGGATGTGCGCGCCGATCTCGGCAGGCGCGTCAGGAACGTCGATCTGGTGGTCGGTAAGCGCTGACCCGCCGATGGCGCGGAAGAACGGCGTGCGCACAATGAGTCGGCGGTGAATTCCCAAACGCTCGCAGATCGCGATGAAGGAAGTCTGCTCGTGGGCTTCGGTGCGCTGGCCGTAGCTGATATGCAGCGCGGCGACGGCCTCGGGGCCGTAATTGTGGACGGCAAGCGCGGCGCAGACGGCGGAGTCCATTCCGCCGCTGAGGGAGACTACGACTTGGGCCTGTTCCGGTTCCATGTTGGTTTAATCGCTCTTTGCTTGTCGCCGACGATGCAGCTTCTGTTCTGGCGATAGGCGAATAGCGAAAGGCGAATGGCGGCTACACCCCCTTCAGCGACGGCTCCCAGATGAACTTGTGAATCTGCAATCCGAGGCGCGCTTTCAACCCATCGGCCAGCATCCATTCAGCCAGGTCCTGCGGATCAAGCAGGCAGTGCGAGACGTCGCGCGTGCCGGCCGCGTCCTTGCGGAAGGCGGGCGAGAAGATCACCGACGCTACTTTCGAGGTCAGATCGTGGTGTTGCGTGAATTCGCGACTGAACTCGTAGTCACGCCGGCTGGCGATCACGAACTTCACTTCATCGCGCGGCGTCAGGGTCTGGACATTCTCATTCCGAAATGTGCCACCCTCGCCCGAGTCGGGACACTTAACATCCACGATTTTGACTACGTCCTTCGGGACCCGCTCCAGCGGCCGTTCGCCACTGGTCTCGAGGAGAACGGTGTAGCCGGCGTCCAGCAAGCGCTCCATCAGCGGGACAGCTTCACGTTCCTGCAGCATCGGTTCGCCGCCGGTGATCTCGACCAGGCCGCCATCGGGCAGGAGGTGATTGACTTCGTGCTCAATCTGCTCGAGCGTCATGCGATGTCCGCCCTTGAAGGTGTACTCGCTGTCACACCAGACGCAGCGCAAGTTGCAGCCGGCGAGACGAACGAAGACGCAGGGCAGTCCCGAGTAGGACGATTCGCCTTGCAACGACTTGTAGATCTCGATGATCTGCATCGGGAAGACGCTTTTCGCCGTTCGCCATTCGCTCTTCGCCAGAGGCCGCCGGGAAAAGTCCGAGTTGAGTACCCACCTTAAGTCGAGAAATCGAAAAACGAAACCAACTGTTTCCGAGTTCTCTTTCCGCCCGGAAGCTTCGCGGTCTGTGAAGGTGCCGGCGTTCTCTTCTGGCGAATGGCGAAGAGCGAACGGTGTCCTTCCTACTCGCTATACCGCGCCGTGGTCGTATCTGTCTCCCAGATCGTGACGTCCTTCACGCGCACGCGGCCGTCGGTCGTTTTCTTGAGCCGGGCGTTCGTCTGATCGAAAAAGTACTTCGCCAGGTTCTCCGCCGACGGATTGATCGTGGTAAACGGCTCCAGCTCGTTCATCATCTCGTGATCGAGATAATTCATCACCGGACGCAGGACGTCCTTGAGCTCTTTGAAATCGAGCAGCAGCCCCGCCTGGTCAAGTTCTTCACCGCTAAGCGTGACGCGCACACGATAGTTGTGGCCGTGCGGCTTCTCGCACTTCCCGTGATAATTGCGCAGGTAATGACCGGCGGAAAATGTGTCTTCTACGGTGACTTCAAACATAAAAGTCGCGGCGGCAGGGCGAGCAAAAAACCCGCCGCCAATACTTATTCTAGCTTGTTTGGCGCAGGATAAGTGTCTGCCCAGGACCGAGATAATGGCGCCAAGTCGCTTCTCGATCAACCCGGCGAGTTATTATCGAAAAATTCAGAAATCCCACACCTAACTCTCCGTCGCCTCTCCAAAAAATCGCTCCACCGCCTTCACATCCGTGGTCCGGCCGTATCTGGGCAGGCTCTCGAGAAACACGCGGCCATACTGCTTCTTCAATATGCGATTGTCGAGCAGGCATAGCAATCCGCGGTCGTGCAGCGAGCGGATAAGGCGGCCGAAGCCTTGCTTCAGCGAGATCACCGCGCTGGGGACTTGGTACTCGTAGAAGGCATTGCCGCCGTCTTCATCGATTGCGCGCACCCGCGCGGCGACCACAGGATCGTTCGGCACCGCAAACGGCAGCTTGTCGATGATGACGCAGCTCAACTGTTCGCCCTGCACATCGACACCTTGCCAGAACGATGACGTGGCAAAGAGCACCGCGTTCGGCGTCAGACGAAATTCTTCCAGCAGCGCATTCTTCGGCGCGCTGCCCTGCAACAGCATGGGGAAGTCGAGTTCGCCGAGCAGGCTTTCGTAGAGCTGGTTCATCAACGAGTAGCTGGTGAAGAGGCAGAACGCCCGCCCACGGGTGATCTGGAGCAGCTGCTTCACGCGCTGCGAGGCGCGTTCGACGAAGCGCGGATCGCGGGGATCGGGCAGGTCCGGCGGGACATACAACAGCGCCTGGCTTTCGTAGTCGAAGTGCGATGGCACGACCAACTCGCGCGCATGCTGAATACCCAGCCGGTTGCGGATGTACTCAAAGCCACCAGCGACGGCCAGCGTTGCTGAGGTCAAGACCGCCGATTCCAACTGTTCGAACAGCGTGTCACGCAGAATCTGCGAAACCGTGATCGGTGTTGCCTGTAGAAAGACATTGTGCTGCCCGCCACGACGGTCGCCGCGCCGCTCGATCCAGAAGACGGTGTTGCGATCCTGCGCTTCCAGGATGAATCCCAGCTGCACCTTCAGCTCGTCAACGCGCCGCGACAGCGCGTGAACCTCGTCGGGCTTGTTAGGGATGGCTTGCAGCTCGGTGTAAAGATGCAGCAGCGCGTTCTGAAGTCCGAGGTACTCTTCGCCGTTTTCTTCCAGGAATTCGGCGCGGTTCTCGAAGGCGAATCGGCCTTCACCAGGCGGGATGAGGGCGAAGAAAAACTGCGAGTGCTCGCGAACGCGAGCGGACGCGTGAAGTACATCCGCTACCGGGATGTCGGCGCGACGGAGACCGTTCTCGACATCGCGCAGCAGATCTTCAACCTTCAGATTCGAGACGGTCACGCCGAAGTAGTCGGCGGCAACGTCTTCCAGTTCGTGCGCCTCATCGAAAATCACCACACCGGCATCGGGAAGGACGCCGGCGTCAGGCGCGCGATCGGCGGCCGCTTTGATCGCCAGGTCCGCGCAGAACAGATGATGATTGACGATGATGATGTCGCTCTCAGCGGCACGGCGGCGCATCTCGGTGATGAAGCAGCGGTCGAACTGCTGGCACTCGGAGCCAATGCAGCGGTCGGTGCGCGCGTCGAGCTTGGGCCAGAGCTGGCTGGCTTCGGGAAGGTCGGCCAGTTCGGCGCGGTCGCCGGTCTCGGTTGTCTTCTCCCAGTCGCTGATAATCCGAAAGTGATTGACCTCTTCCAGTCCGTTCAGCACCGGTTGCGATGTCAGGTCGTACAGCTTCTTGCGGCAAAGATAATTGCCACGGCCTTTCATGTAGCAGACGCGCAGCTCGCCGAGGTGCTCTTTCAGGAACGGTACGTCCTTGAAGAAGAGCTGCTCCTGCAGCGTTTTCGTTCCCGTGGAGATGATGACGCGCTTGCCCGAGCGGATGACCGGCAGCAGATACGCCAGCGTCTTTCCTGTACCCGTGCCGGCCTCAACGATGAGGTGACGGCGCTCCACCAAGGCCTGCTCGACCGCTTCCGCCATTTGCAATTGCCCGCGGCGAAATTCGTAGGCGGGATGGGTGCGAGCCAGCAGGCCTCCCGGGCCGAAGAACTGAAAGAGCGAGGGAAGGCGGGCAGCCATCGCGGCGGATTGTGAGGTGGAAGACACGAAGCGACTACCGTATTCCTATAATAGCTGTTTAGGCTATCGCCACTGAAAGCACCTGAGTGACCAAGCAACTACGAAGTGGACCAACCCGGGGGCGGACCGGCAGCGAGTCAGCTCGCCTCCCAACGCTCGCTATCGTCGGCCGGCCCAACGTCGGAAAGTCCACCCTGTTCAACCGGCTGGTAGGCTCGCGACGCGCCATTGTCGGCGACGAGCCGGGTATTACGCGCGACCGCATCTATGGCGAGGCGGAGTGGAGTGGGCGCACGCTGCGCGTGGTCGACACCGGCGGCATCATTCCCGACGATCAGGCGCTGATCCCGGCGGAGATTTTTCGCCAGGCACGAGTGGCGCTCGACGAGGCGGATGCGATCGTACTGGTGGTTGACGGACGGACGGAGCTGGCATCTCCGGACATCGATCTGGCGCGCCTGCTGCTTCGCACGGGCAAGCCGCTGATGCTGGCCGTGAACAAGATCGACACTCCTAAGCTCGAGCCCTATGCGGAGGAATTTCGGCGGCTGGGAATACGCGAACTGTTCCCGATTTCAGCAGAGCACGGCAATGGCGTTGCCGAGTTGCTGGAGCATGTGCTCAACGTGATCCCGGAACATCCTTCCACTTCCGACGAGCCGCAGATCCCTCCACTCGGGCCTGAGGCCTCGGTCGGGATGACAACGAGCGCAGTAAGCGAGCGTCCGGCTTCGCTAAAGGTTGATGAGGAGATCTCGATCGAGCAAGACGAACAGGATAGCTCGGACACCACTGCTGTCGAAGCTGCGCGCGAGACCAAGGTCGCCATCATAGGCCGGCCGAATGTCGGCAAGTCGACCCTGCTGAATGCGCTGACCGGCACCTCGCGCGCTATTGTGTCCCCCGTTGCCGGAACGACGCGCGATGCTGTTGACGAGCTGCTTGCGCGCGATGGGCAGACGTACCGTTTCATCGACACTGCCGGCATTCGCCGCAAGGGCAAGACCGATCTGATGGCGGAGAAGCTCTCCGTAGTGATGGCGCGCAAGCATCTGGAGGCTGCCGACGTGGCGCTGATCGTGGTCGACGCGACGGAGGGAGTGACTGGCGGGGATGCGACCATTGCCGGCTACGCTCACGAGAGTGGGCGGTCGGTGATCATCGTCATCAACAAGTGGGACCTTGTCACCGCCAGTCGCACCGACGGCAAGCCGCCTGCCGACCGCGCGACTTACGAAGAGCAGGTTCGCCGGCACCTGAAGTTTCTCTCCTACGCGCCTGTCGTGTTCGTGTCAGCGACGGCCGGTAAGGGTCTTGACAAGCTGTTTGCGACTCTGGAACTGGTGGCGCGCGAGCGGCGCAAGCGTATTACAACCGGCGAGATGAACCGCTTCCTCGGCCGTATCGACTTCGAGCGCGCCTCTGTGCCCGTCGCTAAGCGGGTCAAGATTTACTACATGACCCAGGCAGCGGTTGCGCCGCCGACGTTCATCCTGTTCACCGATCGGGCGGTGAAACTGCATTTCTCTTACCAGCGATTCTTAGAGAACCAGATACGCGCGGCTTTTGGTTTTCTGGGGACGCCGATCTGGATCAAGAATCGCGCTCGAGGCAAGAAGTAGAGCTGTCGGCAGGCCTCGGCTCGTCGTCCGCACTTGAGCCCAGGGGAAGCGTCAATCCAAAGCGCTTGGCAACGGTTGACCATTCCAATTCCGTTGCCTCAGGTTGTCTTACCTGGGATCCACCGTACCGGCGACAATCATCCGTAGCGCCGTCATGCTCGGCAGGAAAAAATAATCTCCCCCACGTAGTTCCACGAAATTCGGCAGATCGCCGCACACGAATGGCGGATTTCTGGGATCTTCACTTCCCTGTATGGTGTATCGGTCATGGCCTTCGTGGTTGCCCATCAGCATGTCTTTGTCGTTGCCCAGGCGGGCATCGTTGCCATATTCGACCCACTGCTGCTGCACAAACTCAAACTGCCGGAACAGGCTGGCGTTGAGCGCCATGAAGATGATTCCGTGTTCGCCGTCATCCCGCGCCGGCTCGCTCTCCGGCACATACGGCCCATACGGCAATCCGCGCCGTGTAATGCGGCGACGGTTGATCAGCTGACCGTTGAAACCGAATGCATCCCGCGGATTGGTGCGCCGTATATGCGCTCCAACGGGACACCGCGCTCCATTGAGATCGTTGCCGAAGGTGAAGTTCACATTTCTTTGCTTGTCCTTGACGACTTGCTGGTCAGGTGCATCGGGCGAAAGCTCGACGGGAGTGCCATCACGCCAGCGGCCAATAAGTTTCGCGGCGAGCTTCTCTTTTCCTCCCGCGTATAGCGTTCCCTTTTCCTCAAGGTAGCGGCGGAAGGTGGCCACATTTTGATGCAGCTTTCGGTACACCATGAACGAACCGTTGATGGCAAGCAGGTGTGGGACCGGCGCTACGGGCAGTTCGCCCGCTTCGTCCGCGTAGCCCAACAACAGTTCACCCGTCGCCAGCGGCGCCCAGCTGCCATCGGACAGCAGTTTTCCCTGGCCAGGTTGGGTGTTACGTTTCACGCCGAGGAAATCAGGATTGCCGAAGCCATCGGTATAGCCGAAGTGCTCTTTAGGGCTCCATTGGCCATCGATAAGGAAGGCGCCCGCATCCTGGGAACCGAGCAGTTTCGCCCCGCCAGTTTCACTCGTCAGCCGGATCAGGTCCGCACATCGCTCCTCGAGCGTCTCTTTGTTTTTCGAATTAACTGCCACCCAAACGTCGACCCGGCCGTCCTTCCAAACTGCGTCCCACCGCTCCGGCCCGTTCCGGCCCGTGTCTCCAAGAATCTCGCCCCGCGCCTTCATGCCTTGTATAAACTCCACCGGAAAGGTCAGCAGAGAGGCGTCGGGAAGATTCAAATTGACGAGACCTTTATGCGTGAAAGCAATGTTAAGCGTCCATTCGGGTTTGCCTGCGTCCCAGTGCTCCCCGGTTGTGATTTGACCCAGGAGACTCCCGATAAACCGCCGTCCGCGTTGAACATCAGCGATCTCGAGAAACATATAGCGTGCGAAGGGGAGTCCGTATCCTCGCAACACAAACCCCTGAATATCGGTTGCGTCCAATTTGCTCATTGCGCGCCGCCCGCCATGGATGCCGCCAAGTTCTTGGATGCCCACTTCATTTTTGTTTCTATACGAGGTGGCCCGCCAGCACCGGGCCGGCCTGGGACTGGCGGCGGTGCGCCTCGCAATTTGACTAAGAAGCTGGCAAAAGATTTTTGAAGTTCAGAGGGGGAAAGGCCCTGCGCATGCTCAACGAACTCGGCTACTGCGGCCTGTGTCTGCAGAGCAATCAGTGTTTGCTGAACGGTTTTGTTGTTGACGTCGGCGAAAAAGAACGTGGTGGTGACCTGGCACTTCTTCATGTAGGCGATAAATGCATCTACATTCTTTACGCCCGGATAACCCCAGCAATGTTGCCACACCGCATCCACTTCCTCGGGGATTTCGCGCGCCATCCGGGAGAGATAGGTGTCGAGGTCACCGTCAAAATTCGTTTCGAAGATAAGATACTGGGACTTCAGGTGCTCCTCGCAAGACGGCGCACCAACGTAGACCACGTCGTCCATCACAACCAACCTTGCCAGGTGCGTGCTTGAGACCTTGGCAAATGGACTGAATTCGTCGCGTGGCATGGCCGCGAGCTTCATCCGGATAGCGCAATTATGTGAAGTCTCCGCCGTTTTGTCGTAACAAATCGGCGAAAGGATGGTTAAGCCATATACGCTTCCGCTTTGGTTCGCCATGCTGTCGTTTCTCCAGTGTCTTTACGTGCCTACCGGCGCTTTGCCAGTCTCGCCAAGATCAGACTGCACCGTTAACACGAACTTCAGATAGGAACGCGCGAAATCTTCCGCCGATTGACCAGCACTGTCCTTTTCAAGAACTTCAAGGGCCGCTTGAACCCGATGTGCTGCTTTGACGTCGTTGGTGGTCGCGTACGGGTAAGCGGTGTAGTAGTAATCCGTATCGAACTGGCAATGTGCAATGTATTGCTTAAACGGCGTCACCGGAACCGAACCGGGAAACTTTTCACTCCACCGCCATATGGCATTCAATCCGCGGCTCAAGACAGCTGAGAATGCGTCGATATATTGGTTCCAGGTTCCGTTAAAGTTGCTGAAGAACAATAGATAGTCGTACTTCAGCTCCTCTTTCGGCTGCCCTGGCACGACGTGGGGGAAACTGCGGCGTTTAATGATGACCCATCGGGCAAAATGGATGAACGACAGTTGCACCAGGTCCTTCTGGAGGGGCTTAATTGTCCCGAGGATGACAAAGAAGACGCGAACAATCCACGTCTTCCACCATTTCATGGGAGTGATCGCGTTCATCGCGTAGGTTTTGTGATTGATATTGGTCACAGCCTGCTCGGTTCCCCGGCCCGAAGAGCCGCCATTATCGGTCCGCAAGCTTACGAATGCAAGGCAAACGTATCCACCCTGCACCCGCAATCCGGCGAGAGCGCCTTGATTGACGCTGACAAAATTTCTCTGCCGCAGGTGAGGGCTAGATCGTCGCGAAATTCCGGCCAAATGCGATGATTTTGGCGCTTGGAGTAGGCACTTCTCTGACGTTAACGACTAGCTGGCGGAGAGGGGGGGATTCGAACCCCCGATACAGCTTTTGACCGTATAACGGTTTAGCAAATCAACTCGCCTCGCTCCTGTTGCTCGGAATCAGCCAGTTACCCTCGGCATAGGTGCCCCTGTTCGGGTGCAATGTGGCACTTTGGCAATGATTTATGCACCCGTATATGCACCCGTTTCTGCAACGGTCAGTACAACGGTTTCTTGCCGAGATGGCGCATGGCGGAACTCGATAATGAAAGACACAGCCGCTAAGAAAAAAAATAGCGCAACGGGCTGGGGAGGTGTGCCCAGCAGCCAGCGCTTCATCCTCACCGGTCCGACCTACCTTTACCGAGTCACCCTCCGAGATCACGACATTCCAGAGGCTATTGTGCGTCGGTATAGCCCTCCAAGCTTTGACCATGGCCCGCGGGATGCCTGGGTTAATCGAAAAGGCCGGGATCTGGTCAGAGCCATCGAACCTGGAGCTTCTGTCGAGAAGCACGAAGCTAGGAAGTGCCCCAGCTGTGGGCGCTGGTGCTTGTGTGCCACGGCGCAGCTTCTCCGCCGGGCCATCGAGGCGGCGAGGATCCGGCAAGAGAAAGTGACCTGCGGCCCCGAGTGCTGCGGATGAGAGCGAACAGACGGCGCAAACTTGTGCAATCGCCTGTTCTATAAAAGGGGATGTCAAGGAACATTTTTCTCCCTCCACTGGAGGCGGATAGTTTCCGCGACATCCAGCCCCTCTCGCCATGGAGGCTAGTCGTCTGATGTCGTGCCCCTGTGGTTGGGTTTGCATTGTTCC
>DATFSK010000042.1:0-3979 GCA_035262645.1 Terriglobales bacterium | reverse complement strand
AAGCAAATAACCGTTGCTCGGGGTGATTTGCCACCACCTCCTGAATGCGTTGATCGAAAAGAGCAATCTGGCGGCGCAGCGTCGCCAGCAGCGCGACCAGGCTGCGGGCTCGGAGCGATTCGGCTTCCACGACGGCCTGATCCTGGATCGCAGGCACCGCGGCGGCGATGGAGGCGATGCGCTCCTGGATACGCTCCTCATTCCGGCAGTTGTGCTCGTGAAAAAAGCGCCGCAGCGTGCCCGGATGAGCTCGTTGCAGTTCGGGCAGAGTGGGCCATCTATGCGTTCCATGGCCCGGATCTCCGGGATCTCAGAGGCACTGATAATGAAGCGACGAGATCCCGAGCGTTCTTGAACCATTCCGGTTTGTCCTGATCGCTGTTGCCGGTTGCATGAATCAACGCCAACTTCAGATGATCGAATATCCGCGCGAGGAGAACCGGGTGCTTCGTGAACAACTCGGTGAGCGGCGCTTGCGGCTCACCGACGACCAGCGACGCCGGCTGGCCGAGTTGGCGACGATCATTACGCCAGAAACGCTGTTGCGCTGGCGCCGCCGGCTGATCGCGCAGAAATATGATGGCAGCGGCAAGCGCGGCGTTGAGCCGATCTCCCACGGCTAATTTGAAGGATCAGCAGAACCCATCGCGGGCAATTGGAAAAGAGATTGGGGCAATCGCTGTAGGCGCTCCGCGTTGCGGGCTTGCGATGGTGATAGGAGACCTGACGACAAATGCAAGTAGCAAACTGGCGCTCCTTCCTGCCCGACATTGGGCCGCTGCGTTGCCGCGAGTTTCGGTTGATCTATTTCGGCCAGTTCGTTTCGAACTTCGGATCCGCGATGACATACGTCGCTATTCCGTTTCAGATGTACGCCCTGACGCGCTCTCCATTCGCAGTGGGCATGATCGGTGTTGTCGAGTTCGCGCCAATGTTAGCGATGGCTCTGATTGGTGGAGCGCTGGCCGATCATTTTGATCGAAGACGCCTGATCGCTTTCATCGAGGTCGCGATGGCGCTCTGCTGCGCGGGGTTGGTCTGGAATGCCTCCCTCCCGGCGCCGCACGTAGTCGCGCTTTGGATCATGGCGGCGCTGATTGCCGGACTTGGCGCGCTACAGCGCCCGGCGATGGAGGCGCTGATGCAACAGGCGCTGCCGCCGGAGCAGATGATGGCATCGGCGACCCTGAACTCGATTCGGGGAAACTTCGCTTTTATCCTCGGACCAGGGCTGGCCGGAGTGATTGCGGCGAGCGGGGGCGCGGGCGCCGCATTCGCTGTTGACGGTTTCAGTTATCTCGTTTCAATCGCCGCCATACTGATGATGCGCCCGGTTGCGCGGATGTCGCTTGGGGATGAAGGCATCACATGGAACGCCCTGCTCGAAGGCTGGCGCTACGCCCGGACCCGGCAGGATCTCCTCGGAACCTATCTCGTGGACATCAATGCAACGTTTTTCGGAATGCCGAATGCCTTGTTTCCAGCAATGGCGGAGCAGTGGGGCGCTGCTTCCGTAGGGCTTCTTTATGCTGCGCCGCCGCTCGGCGCCATGGCCGCCGCGATCCTGTCGGGGTGGGCGTCGCGCGTGCATCGTCACGGGCTGGCCATCACATGGGCTGCCGCCGTATGGGGAATTGCGATTGCCGCTTTTGGTTTCGCTCACCCACTGTGGTTGGCGCTGCTCTTCCTGGCAGCCGCCGGCGCGGCGGACATGATTAGCGGCATCTTTCGAATGGCGGTGTGGAACCAAACCATACCGCCGTCAATACGTGGGCGCACTGCTGCGATTGAGATGGTTAGTTATCACACCGGTCCATCGCTCGGAAATGCGGAAGCAGGTTTTGTCGCACGGCTGTTCGGAGTCCATACCTCTGTAGTTTCGGGTGGGGTACTCTGTGTTACTGGATCTCTGTTACTGGCTATGATCCTGCCTAAGTTCATAAGCTATGACTCCAGAGAAGGCGCCCGCCGGCGCGAGTTGGATGAGGCGCAGTTCGCCCGTGCGAAGGGCGCCCCCGCGGAATAGTTGGGGCTTTGACGCGCGAAAAACCCGAGAAGGCAGGTGGGGAGATGGAACGAGTTGCTAAGATCATGCGCCATCCGGAAATTTGGCGAGCCGGAAGTCTTGATCTGATCAATTACTCTTGCAAAACGCGCATCACAATACTTTCAGAGACATCACCCACCGCGGTTGCAAGCCGACTTAGCGGTCCTAATCCGCTACGTGATCGCCGTTTCTCGTCGACTGACCTCGTCGCCACTCAGCTTTGGGTTGGCCCATGACTCAGCCATTGCCAATAACTCACCCCGGCCACTTAGTTAGGTTATCGGCGTTCGCGGCCTGACGGATTTTCGAGTTTTTAACGCCCGTTAGCCTCTTAGCGATCCCATCCACCTGTACCGGGGAGGGCTCGGTGAGCCGGACTTACTCGCGCAAAGCCGTCCGCCGTCTACTGGCTGCTCGGGGCCTTTGGTTGAGGTGGCGTACATCCTTCATACAAATGTCGCCGCTTGCGCCGCGACAATATTCCAGGCCACGTGAACGGCGAATGCTGGCCAGAGCGATTCTGTTCGATGGGAAAGCCACGCAAGGATCAGTCCGTTACAGAAGTACCTTGGCATCAGTAGCGGAACCTTGTGCGCGACCGCGAATGCAACCGCGGAAAACACAATGCCAGACGCGCAATATCCGTGTTTTCGGAAACGGCCCAGGAAACACCCCCGGAAAAGAGTTTCTTCCATAGCCGGACCAGCGACAGCCACAGTGGCCCAGGCCATCAACAATGGCCAGCCGCTGAGTTGCCCAATCACCCTTTGCGCGGACGTTGGTGGCATGTCACTACGTCCGAAAAAGCGATTAGCGGCGATGTCAATCGCGATAGTCACCAGCGCGACGAACGCAGCAATCTTCCACGATTCCCTGGACGGCATTCTCCACGCCGCGCCCGGGCTCCATATGAGGGCCAACCGGCGACGCAGGACAGCGATGATTGCCAGCGAACCCATAAATTCGCAGGACCAGCCCAACGCGGATCGAGGCAGATCGGTATCGCCAACAGGCACGACATCTGAGGAAAGCAGGCGAGCGTTGACATAGCCCAGACGCGGCCAGTCCGGCACGGTAGCGTCTCGGCCGTTTTTACGAACATATTGGAGCACAATCTGGTTCCTCGCAAGCACCTCAACGCGAAACGCATCGAGGTCCGCCTGACCAGCGCCCCAGGCGCGGAGCCCGCCGTGATTGTCTGGCATGGAGTCAAACTGCCACACGTCAAAAAGCTGAGAATCGTGATGCTTGAGTGCGTTCTGTTCGACCAGCAGTGGAATGCCGAACGGCAGCGCCGCAAGAATACCGATCAGTACGTCGATGAGCCATTGGCCGACAAGGGCTAATCTGCGAGGCCGGGGTTCAGCAGTTGTCCTAAGCACGTAAGCTTCACTTCCAGCCCAGAGGCCGATTTCGAAGCGCATTGGGCGCGACATCACACACTGTACACATCTTGTGAGGCTCAATGTAGTTCGATTTTGTGGAACCGATTGTCCGCAAGGCTGAAAAGATCAGAGCGGCTGCGATACCGATCATACTGCTGGTCCGAAAAGGCCAGATCCGCTGGTGGCCCGAAGGCGATTCTCTCCGACAAAGCGGCTCATCGAACGGTTCTCTTGGAATCGTGGCCTGACCTCTGCCGGCCCGAGAAGAGATGCGCGGGCCTCGATGCACTCACGCGTGCGACGCGAATTGAGATGCGCCCAGGCTTGGACTGCTCATATGCCAGGGATTTTTCACCTGGACAACGACGTGAGTCACCGCAGGGTCGCCGAGAACGACGTCCGCGCCGGAATTGCTGCTGTTACCCGCGGGCTGAAGAACTTTTCCGGGGTAGGCGGCATTGGAAATAGTAACGCCCGCAATCGGGGTAGCGCCGGCAGTAAACGCCCATAACGCCGTATCTGGACCGCGTGCCTGATTCCCGCTCGA
>DATFSK010000041.1:0-11883 GCA_035262645.1 Terriglobales bacterium | reverse complement strand
CGCGATTTACGAATTCGGTGAGGAAAGGAGGTCGCGGAGAATCGCCAGAGCCATTGTTCGGGCGCGGCCGATTCACAGCACCGCACAACTTGCGGCAGTGATTTCGGCCGCGGCCCGGCCAATGAACCAGGCTGAGCGGCGGATCCATCCAGCGACTCGTACTTTCCAGGCAATCCGGATTCTGGTGAACCGTGAACTCGAAGACCTGCGGGCGCTGTTGAGCGAAGAAGGAGCGCCACGGGTATTAAAGCCGGGCGGCAGGTTGGTGATCATCAGCTTTCACTCGCTGGAGGACCGCATCGTGAAAGATGCCCTGCGAGATGGAGCGCGCGACGGATTCTACAGCGTGCTGACCAAGAAGCCGGTGATTGCCGACAAGGAAGAGATCGATCGCAATCCTCGCTCTCGTAGCGCAAAGTTGCGGGCCGCGGAGAGAGTGCAGAAGTAGAGCTGGGCTTTACCGGCGCCATGTGTCTGCCACTTCGGGTTTTGAGGCGGCTTTTAGCCGGGGCACGGTAATCGGCTGCGGAAAAGTTGTGAAAAATGTGAATAAGTATCGGGCTCAGGATGTTCGGCTACTGTGTCCCACAATGTGATACTCCGACGGCGTATGACCCCGCCGTTAAACAGGAGAACGCTCATGGCAGCAGGAGTTCTTTATCCCACAATCGGGCAGGCAAACCAGTGGTGCGAGCAGGCGGCCATGCAGCCGCGCGGCATGTTCATCGGAACGCCGGAGATCTACTTCTCCAAGCGCATCGATAATTCGCGCCTTATCAAAGTCATCGATCCCAAGCGCCGCCGCGAGATGACCACGTTCGGTATCACGCTCGCCGTGCTCTTCCTGCTGGCCATGGTTTATCTCTGGCAGCATTTCAGCGCCATTGAGTACGGCTACAAAATCGAGCAATTGAAGAGCGAGCGCGACACGATCGCCGAATCAAATCGCGCGTTGAGCCTGGAAGAGGCGAGCCTGAAAGATCCGGCACGAATTGATCGCCTGGCGCGTGGTTTGGGAATGCAGCGGCCCGTTGAGGGCCAGTGGCAGCCGATGGACAACTCCTCGCAAGACCAGGCTGTGCCAGTCATGGCCAGAGCAAGCGGAATCATGGTCGTTTCGGGCATGCAGTAAAAGTGAAAGAGCGGACCTTCAGGTCCGCGCTATGACAACCTTCATCCGCGGACCTGAACCGCGGATAATCAGGCGGTCCGTCCCAACGGACCGCCTTCTGCGCCTAATCGGAGTAAGCGGGGAATGCGGGCGAGCGCACCCAAAACACCGTCGCGACGTCTTTACATCTTCGGCGCTCTGCTTTTCCTTTGGATTTTTGCCATCTGCTTCCGCCTGTTCCGATTGCAGGTTGTTAAATACGGCGAATTCGTGCAGCGCGCGCAGCGCCAGCAGAACCGCACCATACCTGTCGAGCCCCGCCGCGGCAACATCTACGACCGGAACGGTTACGCGCTGGCAATGTCGATCGATGTCGACTCGGTTTTCGCCGTACCCAGCGAGATTCACGATCAGGAGACGACCGCCGTCATCCTCGGCAAAGTGCTCGACATGGATCCGCACGAGATCGTGGCGCGACTGCAGTCCAATCGCAATTTCGCCTTTATCAAGCGCAAGATCGACGCCGATGTTGCGGAACGCGTCAAAGAGCTGAATCTCCGCGGGATCTATTTTCGCAAGGAGCCGAAACGTTTCTATCCCAAGCGTGAGCTTGCGGCCCAGGTCCTCGGCTATGTCGGCATGGATGACGAAGGCCTCGGCGGCCTGGAGCGCGAGTTTGATGACGACCTCCGCGGAATATCAGGCCAGGAGCTGATCTCCATCGATGCTCGCCGGAAATGGTTCAGCCGCGTCGAGAAGCCGCCTGATCCCGGCCAGAATCTGGTTCTCACCATCGACCAGACGATCCAGTACATCGCCGAAAAAGAACTGGACCAGGGCATGGAGGACACCAAGGCGATTGCCGGGACTGTGGTCGTAGAAAATCCCCGCACCGGCGAGATTCTCGCGCTCGCCAATCGCCCCACATTCAATCCGAATGGCTTCAACAGTGTTCCGGTCGACGCTCTGAAGAACCGCGCCGTAAGCGATATCTATGAGCCCGGCTCCGTCTTCAAGATCGTCACCTACTCCGCCGCTATCGATCAGCACGTTGTAACGCCGGACGACAAGGTGGATTGCCAGCACGGCTCCATCGACGTCTTCGGCATGAAGATCCACGACCATGAGAGCCTCGGGGTGGTCACGATCGCCGAGGCCCTGGCGCACTCCAGCGACGTAGCGGCAATCAAAGTCGGCATGAAGCTGGGCGATCAGCGGCTCTATCACTACATCAAGGATTACGGCTTCGGCCAGCAGACAGGCATCGAGCTCCCCGGCGAGACGCGCGGCCTGGCCAAGCCGGTGAATCGCTGGTCGAAAGTGTCGATCGGTGCGATTTCCATGGGCCAGGAGATCGGCGTCACCCCACTGCAAACTATTTCGCTCGTCTCCACCATCGCCAACGATGGCGTCTACACCCCACCACGAATCGTTGCCGGCGAGTTGCTGCCTGACAGCAAAGCCCTGCCCGTCGTCTACCATCCTGCGCAACAGCATCGCGTGGTTTCTACCCTGACCGCGGCGCAGATGAAGAAGATGATGGAAGGTGTTGTACTGTTCGGAACGGCACGGCGCGCCATCCTGGACGGCTATACCGTCGCGGGCAAAACTGGCACCGCGCAGAAGGTCGACCCCTCAACCGGCGCGTACTCGAAGACGAAATACGTGGCTTCGTTCATTGGCTTCGCGCCGGTGAACACTCCGTCAATCACGATCGCGGTGATTCTTGATTCGCCGCTAGGACTGCATCAGGGCGGACAGGTATGCGCGCCGGTCTTCAAGCGCATCGCCCAGCAGGTGCTGGAGTATCTGCATGTCCCCCGCGACCTCGAGGTGAAGGGCCCGCAGCGCCAAGCATTAATTGTGTCAGCCAAGGACGAGGACGTCGACGAATCATCGGACCACCTTGGCGCTCCGCTGCAGGATGACGAAACGGCTGCGGCGAACCCGCCATCAGCTTCGCCCAAACCCCCAGTACAAACGCCTTCTCTATCCGCTCCAGCGGCGGCATCTGCGGAAAAGCCTTCAACGAACGAAACAACGGTGGCGCAGGCCGGCCCTCCGCCTCAGCCACAACAGCCACAATCGACGCCCAATGCCACGGTGGTTCTGGATGTGGATAGCGGCGTGGTGGTGCCGTCTTTTCTAGGCAAGCCGCTGCGATCAGCGGTGGAAATCGCGCAGCAATCGGGCTTGGAGATCGACGCGGTAGGCAGCGGTGTCGCGCGCGAACAGTGGCCCGCTCCGGGGAGCCATCTTGCTTCCGGTCAGCACATTACGGTGCGATTCGGCCATTAAACGGCAGCCAGCACAGACTCTTATAATGCAAACAGATGACCTTCCTTGATCTGCTGGACGGCGCGGAATACGTTGCGCAGCAGGGTGACGTCGACATAGCCGGCCTCGATTACGACAGCCGGCGTGTGAAGCCGGGCTGGTGCTTCCTCGCGATGCGTGGCGGAAGCGCCGACGGCAATCGCTACATCGAGTCCGCACTGCAAGCCGGAGCTGTCGCCATCGTCAGCGATTCTCTCCCGCCGCGCGGGGATATTCCGTGGGCGCAGGTGCAGCATGGGAGACGCGCTCTGGCGCGCTTGAGTGCAAACTTCTACCGCCGTCCTGCGGAGAAGCTGCTGATTTCCGGCATCACAGGAACCAACGGCAAGACGACTACCTCCTTCCTGCTGAATGCCATGCTGCACCAAGCCGGTCGTAAAAGCGCTCTCGTCGGCACGGTGGAATATCGCATCGAAAACGAGGTTCTTCCCGCGCCTCACACGACTCCCGAAGCTCTCGAACTCAACCAGTTCTTTGCCCGCGCTCTGGATGAAGGCTGCACGGAAGCCGTGATGGAGGTCTCCTCGCACGCCCTGGAGCAGCAGCGGGTCTTCGGCGTACCGTTCGACGTCGCTGTCTTTACGAACCTGACGCGCGACCACCTCGACTATCACGCCAGCATGGAAGATTACTTCGCATCGAAGGCGATACTCTTCGAGGGGTCGGGAACCGAGCCACCGCGTCTCGCCGTCATCAATATTGAAGATCCATATGGCGTCCGGCTGATCAAGCTCTGCAAGAAACAGCAGGAGGTCATCACCTATGGCATCGACAGCGGCGACTGTCACGCGAGCGATCTCAGGATCGAAAGCCGCGGAACGCGATTCAACCTTGTCGGCCCTGACGGAGAGATCGCGATCTGGACTCCGCTACTGGGACGGGTAAACGTCTTCAACGTGATTGCCGCTTCTGCCGCAGCTTATGCTCGGGGCGTTGAGCCGGGTGTTGTTTCCGAAGCGGTTCACGCTCTGGACCGGGTTCCCGGCCGATTCGAGAGGGTCGATAGCGGCCAGCCGTTCACAGTTGTGGTGGACTACGCCCACACTGACGATGCCTTGCGCAACCTCACGGCCGTCGCGCGTGACTTCCTCATACAGCGTGGAAGTCACGGCCGCATCATCACGGTTTTTGGCTGTGGCGGCGATCGCGACCGCAGCAAGCGTCCCCTGATGGGCGAGGCGGCCGGCAAAGGCAGCGACTTCGTAATTCTCACCAGCGACAATCCGCGCAGCGAGAATCCGCTCGACATCATGAATGAAGCCCTGCCGGGGCTGCAACGGAGCGGCACTGCCTATACTCTGGAGCCGGACCGGCGCAAGGCGATTGCCCTCGCGATTCACGACGCGCACCCAGGGGACATTGTGCTCATTGCAGGTAAGGGACATGAAAAAGTCCAGGCCCTGAAGAGCGGCGCCGTCCCCTTCGACGATATCGAAGAAGCCCGTAGCGCACTGCTGGCCGCGGGCTATGAAGCGGAGGCGCAGACCGCCAATCCATGAAGCTCAGCCTTTCTCGCGCCGCCGAGTTCATGCCGGCCACGGGCGATTTCGACCCTGGTGCGCTCGCCACCGGCTACTCCATTGATTCCCGTACGCTGCGACCGGGAGACCTCTTTTTCGCGGTTCGCGGCGAGAGGCTCGACGGCCACGACTTCGTGGAAGTCGCGCTGGCCAGGGGCGCGGTCGCGGCAGTGGTGGAGGCCTGGCAAGCGGAGCGCTTCCGTTCCCGCTCACAGCTGCTGCTGGTCGAGGACACTCTGCTCGCCCTGCAGCGGCTGGGCGCGGCCGCGCGGCGTCTCTGGGGCAAGCCGGTCATCGCCATTACCGGTTCTGCCGGAAAGACGACGACCAAAGAATGTATCGCGCACGTGCTATCCACCCGCCATCGCGTGCTGAAATCGCAAGGTAACCTGAACAACCACTTTGGACTGCCGTTGCAGCTGCTCAGGCTGGAGCCGGAGCACGAACTCGCGGTCATTGAGATGGGCATGTCGCACGCGGGCGAGATCACGGCGCTGGCGAAACTGGCGCAGCCGGACTGCGGCGTGGTGACGATGGTGGCGCCCGTCCACCTGGAATTCTTCGAGTCGGTTGCCGCAATTGCTCGCGCAAAATACGAGTTGATCGAGTCGCTTCATGCCGGCGGCATCGCGGTGCTGAATGCGGATGATGAGTACGTTTCCCAGTTCGGCCGTGATTTTCATGGCAAAGTCGTGACCTTCGCCTTGCGGAAGCCCGCAGACATTGCGGCGCGCAACATTCAATCGCGAGGCCCCGAGGGCTCTGCGTTCGATATCGTGGTCGATGGCGAGCACGTGCCGACAATTCTGCCCCTGCTGGGTGAACACAATATCTATAACGCGCTGGCCGCCGTCGCTGTGGGGCTTCAGCATGGAGTAGCCCTGCTGACCGCAGGCGAGTCGCTGGCCACGTTATCAGCTGGTGACAAGCGCGGAGAAATTCTCCACATCGCAGGCGCCACCGTCATCAACGATTGCTACAATTCGAATCCGAAGGCCCTGGAGAGCATGGTGCGTTCGCTTGCGCAGATTCCCGCGCAGCGCAGAATCGTAGTCGCCGGCGAGATGCTGGAGCTGGGACCTGGTGGAGAAGCTCTGCATCGAGAAGCAGGCCAGCACATGGCGAAGTATGGCATTGACATCGTGCTCGGCGTGCGCGGCCTGGCGCAAGCGATTGTCGAGGGAGCGAGGGAAGCGGGCTTGCACGCGGAGTTTGTGACCACGCCGGAAGAGGCAGGTGACTACCTGCGACGCAATGTGAGGACGGGCGACGCTATGCTGCTGAAGGCCTCCCGTGGCGTGCGGCTGGAGCGCGCATTGGAACAATGGCGCAAGCCGTTGGACCAGCAATAGCTCGCCGAGAAACGGCGGCAGTACATGCCTTTTGGCAGAAATCGATGTCCGGAATGCGGTGGCGACGGCAAGTGCCCCGAGTGCTTTGGCAGCGGAGTAAATGTCCACCTCAACCAGGAAGAACCGAAGTGCAGAAAATGCGAGGGCTCCGGTGTGTGCCGTATGTGCAAGGGAACAGGTCGGTGGAGTTGAACGAGCAGCGTCGATTTAAAAAGGGTTACTCAATCGTCAGTATTGCACTGCTGAGGCGCTGGTTCGGTCCTGTATGTGCATAATCATCGCTTAGGACGGGAAAGAATTTGCTCTATTGGTTGCTCTACCAAAAGGGATTCGTCGTCTTCCATATCGGCCCGTTCCGAATCTTTCGTTACCTCACATTTCGCACTGCCTTTGCCAGCCTGACCGCGTTGTTCATCGGATTGATCATCGGCCCCGCGGTCGTGCGCCGGCTGCGCGAGTTCCAGATTGGCCAATACATTCGCGAGGAGGGGCCGAAGGCGCATCAACAAAAAGCCGGCACTCCCACCATGGGCGGCGTGCTCATTGTCGTCGGCATGCTGATCCCGACCCTGTTGTGGGCGGATCTCACCAATCGCTTTGTCTGGATCGCGATGGTCGCCACCCTCGCTTTCGGCGCGATCGGCTTCGCGGACGATTACCTGAAGGTTGTGCATCGCCGCAACCTCGGCCTCACGGCGCGGTCAAAGCTGCTCTACCAGTTTCTTGCTGCCATCGCAGTCGGCGCCACCCTCAGCGCACTGGAGACCCACGGCCTCTACTCCACGCGACTGATCGTGCCCTTCCTGAAGCATTTCCGCCCTGACCTGGTGATCAGCAAGTGGCATCATGGCTGGCTCTCGCCGCTGGCGTTTCTGCCGTTCATCGTCTTCGTGGCGATCATCATCGTAGGCTCCAGTAACGCCGTGAACCTGACCGACGGGCTGGATGGCCTGGCAATCGGCTGCACCGTCATCGCCGCCGGCGCCCTTACCGTGCTGACCTACGTCAGCGGCCACGCCGTCTTCGCCGAGTACCTCGAGCTCACCAAGATGCCTCAGGTCTCCGAGGTCACGATCTTCTGCGGCTCGATGGTCGGCTCGGCCATCGGCTTCCTCTGGTACAACGCTCATCCGGCCGAGATCTTCATGGGAGATGTCGGCTCGCTGGCTTTGGGCGGGGCCATCGGAACGGTGGCTGTCATCATCAAGCAGGAATTGCTTCTGCCCTTCATCGGAGGAATCTTCGTGATCGAGGCGCTCTCGGTCATCCTGCAGGTCGGTTCGTACAAGCTGCGCCGGAAGCGGATCTTCAAGATGGCGCCCATCCACCACCACTTTGAGCTGCTGGGCTGGAGCGAGTCCAAGGTCATCGTGCGCTTCTGGATTGTCTCGCTGGTGTTTGCACTCTTTGCTCTCACCACCTTGAAGTTGCGCTAGCCGTCGCTGGAACGTGGCACAATGGCGAGTTGGGCCCGCGAATCACCACGGAAGCGCGGAAAACACGGAATCGTTCTAAATTTCCACGCATTCCGTGCTTCCGTGGTGAACCAAAGTGCAGAGTAGAGCGATGGACCTTGCTGGCAAACGCGTGCTGGTAGTCGGGCTGGGGAAATCCGGCGTGGCCAGCGCTCGGTTTCTGACCGCGCGCGGCGCGAAGGTCGGCGTTTCCGATGCTAAATCGCAAGAACAGCTTCGCGAGGAGATTCCAGCGCTGCTCGATCAGGGCATCATTGTGGAAACCGGGCAGCACGGCGAGCGTACATTCCGCGATCAGGACCTCATCGTCGTAAGCCCGGGCGTACCGTTTGACGTTCCCCAATTGGTGCACGCCCGCGAGCTCGGCATTCCTGTTATCGGCGAAGTGGAACTGGCCGCACGTTTTCTCAAAGGGCACATCGTCGCGATCACCGGCTCGAATGGCAAGACCACCACTACGGCATTGGCGGGTGAGATTATTTCCGCTGCCGGCCGCAAGACGCTTGTCGGCGGCAACATCGGAACGCCCGCCATCAGCTTTGCCGATCGGTCGACCGATGACAGTTGGATCGTGCTGGAGATCAGCAGCTTTCAGTTGGAGACGATCGAGACATTCCACCCCCACATCGCAGTCGTGCTGAACATAACGCCCGATCACCTCGATCGCCACCGCACCTTCGAGAACTACGCTGCCGCGAAAGCCCGCATCTTCGAGAACCAGACGGCCGGCGATTTCGCGGTGTTCAACGCGGACAATGAACCCTGTGTCGCGCTGGCCTCGCAGACCAAGGCTCAGGTTCGCTGGTTCAGCCGTTTGAAAGAAGTGAGGAACGGCGCTTTTATTCGCGGTGATCGAATCGTCTGGCGAGATGCGAAGGCCGAGCGTGAGATCATGCCGGTCAGCGAAATCGGACTCAAGGGCGCGCACAACGTGGAGAACGTTCTGGCGGCAGTTACGGTCGGCATGCTCGCAGAGATCGAGCCGGCACAGATTCGCCGTGCTGTGGCGGAGTTCAAAGCCGTTGAACATCGCCTGGAGTACGTCGCCACCATCGGCGGAGTTGAGTACTACAACGACTCGAAAGCCACCAATGTCGATGCAACCATCAAGGCGCTCGAATCCTTTCCAGGAGGCATTCACCTTATTCTCGGCGGCAAGGACAAGGGCAGCGACTACAGTGTGCTGAACGATCTGCTGCGAGAGCGCGTGAAGCGTGTCTATACCATTGGTGCGGCGGCAGCCAAGATTGAATCGCAGGCGCATGGCGCGGAGATTGTCAGCGCGGGCACTCTGGATGCGGCGGTCCGGCGCGCGAGCGAGGCGGCAGTACCCGGCGAGATCGTTCTGCTTGCGCCGGCGTGCGCCAGCTTTGACCAGTTCGACAGCTACGAGCACCGCGGACGCGTCTTCAAAGATCTGGTGCGGCAGCTGGCGGCAAGAAAGCAGGAGCGCGAGCGGGTAGGAAGCGTTCCTGGGGGCGGTGAATAGTGGCCAAACGCGTAAGCGTCGACAAATGGCTCTTCACGGTCACGCTGATGCTGGTTTTTATCGGGCTGGTTATGGTCTTCAGCGCCTCGGCGGTGATGGCGAAGGAGCGTTTTGGCTCGCCGTACGGCTTTCTCGTGCGACAGCTGGCCTGGGCGGCGGCCGGCATTCTGGCCATGATCGCCATCATGAATGTCGACTACAAGAACTTCCGCCGGCCTCCCGTGGTTTTCACGTTTCTCGGCATCACATCCTTGCTTCTGATTGTCGTTTTTCTTTTTCGCGACTCGCACAACACCCATCGCTGGATCAAGTTCGGAGGCCTCTCCTTCCAACCGTCGGAAGTGGCCAAGCCGGCGCTGATTCTCTACCTCGCGTATTTCCTTGAATCACGCTGGCGACAGATCACGGACGTCAAGAACGTATTGCTTCCGGCGGCGGCTCCCACGCTGTTGTTTGCGCTGTTGATCGTGAAAGAGCCGGACCTGGGTACGGCCATCGCCTGCGTCGCGATCTCCACTGCGGTGCTGTTCGTCGCCGGCATGAACATGAAGTATCTGTGGTACGGCCTGGCGGCTTCTCTGTTGCCACTGTACTTCCTCATCGTGCGCGTGCCCTGGCGATGGGCCCGCGTGCAGGCCTTCATCGACCCCTTCAAAGATCCGCAAGGTAAGGGATTCCACATTATCCAGTCGATGATCGCCGTCAGCACTGGCGGTTTAACCGGCCTGGGGCTGATGGAAGGCAAGCAGAAACTCTTCTACCTGCCGGAGCCGCACACCGATTTTATTTTCGCCGTGACAGCGGAAGAGCTTGGCATGTGGGGCTCGCTTCTGGTTGTCTCTCTTTTCGGCATCTTCTTATATCGCGGGGTCCGCGCTGCCTTGCGCACGGAAGACATGTTCGGCAAATTCCTCGCTACCGGTATCACAGCCATGGTCGTGGTGCAGGCGCTGTTCAACATCAGCGTGGTGCTGGCGATGATGCCAGCCAAAGGCATTCCCTTGCCCTTCATCTCCTACGGCGGATCGTCGCTGTTCATCACTCTGGCCAGCGTCGGAGTCCTCCTCAACATTACTCAGCAAGCGGAATAGCCGATGCGTGTGATCGTTGCAGGTGGCGGCACGGGCGGGCATGTCATTCCCGCCCTCGCCATTGCACAGGAGCTGCGCTCGGGTTATCACGCGCAGGTGATGTTCGTCGGAACGCGGCGCGGCATTGAGACGCGCCTGGTTCCGGCCGCCGGATTTGAGCTCCGCCTCATCGAAATCGGCGCCCTCAAGCGCGTGGACCTGCAAACCCGGTTGAAGACCACTCTCGATCTGCCGCGTGCGGTGATGGCTTCCGCGAACCTGGTCCGCGAATTCCGCCCCGACGTCATGATCGGCGTTGGCGGATATGCTTCCGGCCCGGCAATGCTGGTTGCTGCGATGATGAATATCCCGACCCTCGCGTTTGAGCCGAATGTGGTTCCCGGATTCGCCAATCGTTTGCTTGCGCCCACCATCCGCGCGGCTGCCGTGCACTTTGCGGAGACCTGCCATTACTTCCGAAACTGTCACGTCACCGGGGTTCCGGTGCGGCGGGAATTCTTTGGGGTGCAAGCGCGGCCGAACAACGCCTCTCCGACGCTGCTGATCTTCGGTGGCAGCCAGGGCGCGCACGCGGTCAATCGCGCCGTGCTCGAGTCGGTGCCCAAATTGCTGGCGAGCATGCCGGAGATCCACATCATCCATCAGACGGGCGAGAAGGATTATGCCGAGGCGCAGTCGGTGTACTTGAGCGCGATGGCCTCCGCGGAAGTTTCGCCGTTCATCGATGACATGCCCGGCGCCTTCGCGCGCGCTGATCTGCTGCTCTGCCGCTCCGGCGCCAGCACCGTCGCCGAGGTTACCGCTGCGGGAAAGCCGGCCATCTTCGTACCACTGCCCACCGCCGCCGACGATCATCAACGGCACAATGCCGCAACGCTTGCCGCCGGCAACGCGGCAAAGCTTTTGCTCCAATCCGAGCTGTCCAGGGAGCGATTGGTGACAGAGGTCACTTCTCTGCTGCGCGATCGGGCCAGGCTCGCAGCCATGGCAAAAGCGGCCCACACTTTCGCCCATCCGGACGCGGCTGCTAAGATTGCCTCTCTTGCCGCGCGCATTGGGGCCGTACAGATCCAGCGCGCGATGGCGTAAACGATTTGTCGTCATGTTTGCCAAGATCCAGCGCGTGCATTTTGTCGGAATCGGCGGCATCGGGATGAGCGGTATTGCCGAAGTGCTGCTGAACCTGGGATATAAGGTGTCCGGCTCCGACCTGCGGCAGTCTGCGCTGACGGCTCGCCTGGCCAGTCTGGGCGCTTCCATTCGAGAAGGGCACTCCGCGGACAACGTTGCCGGCGCCGAAGTGGTCATCATCAGCTCGGCGGTGGGTCGCGATAATGCAGAGGTCATCGCTGCACACCAGCAGCACATTCCCGTGATTCAGCGTGCCGAAATGCTGGCGGAGTTGATGCGGTTGAAGTACGGCATCGCTATCGCCGGAATGCATGGCAAGACCACGACAACGTCGATGGTTGCGGCGGTGCTGGCGGCGGCAGGTCTCGACCCGACGG
>DATFSK010000040.1:0-96748 GCA_035262645.1 Terriglobales bacterium | reverse complement strand
CCGCAACCGTCGACTCGCTGGCCGCGAAGTACGGTGAGCTGGTCACGAGCCTCGCGAAGACCACCGGCATCGACGCCGAACAGATCCGCCGCCAGACGTTCCTCACTCCGTCTTGCGGCACCGGATCGTTGCCGGTCGCCGATGCGGAGCTGGTCTTCAAGACGCTCTTCGAGCTCAGCAGCCGAATGCAGAAGGAAATCGGGGCGCCGGCGCTCGCTGCGAAGGCATAGACGTTAACGCGGTGGGTGTGCGACCCAGTCGCGGGCGGCAATAGGCTGCTGGACCTCCTCGTCGCCCACCCACAGTTCGAAGGTGAACGCCATGATTTTGGCAATGACAGGCAAAGGCGGAGTCGGAAAAACCACCCTCTCCGCCCTCACCCTAAGCTGGCTCACCGCCAACGGACAATCGCCGATCCTGGCGGTTGACGCCGACTCCAACGCAAATCTCAACGAAGCGCTGGGCATCGGCTACGATGCGACCGTCGGCGGCATTCGTGAGAGCGCGCGCAAAGAAGCTGCGGCGCTCAAGGGCGTCTCCAAGCAGGAGTTTCTCGACCTTCGCGTGCAGTCAGCACTGGTCGAACAGAAGGGCTATGACCTGATCGTCATGGGCCGGCCCGAAGGCCAGGGGTGCTACTGCTTTGCCAACAACGTCCTGCGCGAAGTGCTCGACAAGCTGGCGCGCAACTACAAGAACATCGTCATCGACAGCGAAGCAGGCCTCGAGCACATCTCGCGCCGCACCCTGCTCACCGTCGATTACCTCGTCATCGTCTCCGACTGCACCGTCCGTGGTGTTCGCACCGCGGGCCGCATCTCCGCCCTGGCGGACGAAGTCGCCCTGCCGGCAAAGCAGCGCGGCCTCATCGTCAATCGCGTGCCCGGCGGCATCTTGCCGGAGGCGATTGCCGATGCAGTCAAGGCCACGGGCTTGCCCCTGCTGGCCGCTATTCCCCTCGATCAGGACGTCGCCGCGCTCGATGCCGACGGTGTGCCGGTCTCTACCATCCCGCCGGACGCGCCGGCGCGGCTTGCCATGAACGAACTGTTAGACACGTTGTACGCAGCCAAAGAGGAGAAACACTGATGTCCACGAATGGCCGCAAAGTATCGGGACAGCCAGTCTCCACCGATCCGGCAATCCTCGATATGGTGCAGGTTGCAACTACTGCCGAGGTAAGCACGGTCTGGGACCGGTACCAGGCGCAACATCCACAGTGCAAGTTCGGCACGGACGGAGTCTGCTGCCGGCTCTGCCACATGGGTCCGTGCCGCATCACCCCCAAAGCTCAATTGGGTATCTGCGGCGCCGACGCGCATACCATAACCGCGCGCAACCTGTTGCGCGAGATCGCAGCCGGCACCGCCGCCCACTCTGACCACGGCCGCATGCTGGTGCGCACCTTGAAGATGGTCGCGCAGGGCAAGGGCGGCGAATATAAGATCGCCGACCGCGGGCGGCTGCTGGAGGCGGCAAAGTTCTTCGAAGTCGCCACCGAAGGCAAAGACGATCTCGTCATCGCCGGCGACCTTGCCGACTTCTTCAGGACGCAGTTTGCCTGGTCGGAAGACTCGAATGTGACCCTGAAGCTCGCTCCCGAGAAGCGCCAGGCGCTGTGGAAGAAGCTGAACATCAGCCCTGACGGCATCGACTCCGCCGTCGTCGAACTGATGCACCGCACCCACATGGGCGTCGACCATGACTACAAGCACCTGATCATGGGCGGTCTGAAGTGCAGCCTGGCCGACGGCTGGGTGGGATCGATGATTGCTACCACAGTGTCGGACATCCTCTTCGGCACGCCCAAGCCGGTTCGCAGCAAGGTGAACCTGGGTGTCCTCGCCGCCGACAAGGTGAACCTCATCGTTCACGGCCACGAGCCCACATTGTCGGAGATGCTGGCCATCGCTTCGCAGAGCCAGGAACTGCTGGATTACGCCAAGTCCAAAGGCGCGAACGGCATCAACGTCGCCGGCATCTGCTGCACCGCCAACGAAGTCCTGATGCGGCACGGACTGCCCATCGTCGGCAACTTCCTGCAACAGGAGCTGGCGATTCTCACTGGCGCGGTGGAAGTGATGGTCATCGATGTTCAGTGCGTAATGCCATCCCTGGCGCAGGTCAGCAAGTGCTTCCACACCAAGCTCATCTCGACCTCCGAGATCGCCCACACCGGCGACACCGAGGCAATCGAGTTCAATCCGGTGACCGGCTACGAGCAGGCGTGCAACCTGATCCGCACCGCCATCGACAACTTCGAGAAGCGCGACAAGGACCGCGTGCACATCCCCAACGAGTCGATGGAGCTGGTGGCCGGCTTCTCCAACGAGACCATCTACCACATGCTGGGCGGCCGCTTCCGCTCCACCTTCCGTCCGCTGAACGACGCCATCATCGACGGCCGCATTCGCGGCGTGGTCGGAATCGTCGGTTGCAGCAATCCCAAGGTCATTACCGATCACAGCCACGTGCGCCTGACCGAAGAGCTGATCAAGCGCAACGTGCTGGTGCTGCAGACAGGATGCTCGGCCATTGCCTGTGCCAAGGCGGGCCTGCTGACGCCGGAGGCCGCGCTGGCCAAGGCTGGGCCCACCTTGCGCGAGGTCTGCGAGGCGGTCGGCATTCCTCCCGTTCTGCACATGGGATCGTGCGTGGACAACAGCCGCATTCTGCTCGCGGCAACCAACGTCCTGCATGAAGGCGGTCTCGGTGAAGATCTCTCCGATCTGCCCGTCGCCGGTGCGGCACCGGAGTGGATGAGCGAGAAGGCGGTGGCGATCGGCCACTACTTCGTGGCCAGCGGACTGTATGTCGTGCTCGGTCATCCGCTTTACGTCGAAGGCAGCCAAAAGGTGCATGACCTGCTCTGCGAAGAGATGGCCAGCATCACCGGCGGCCGCTTCGAATGGGAGCCTGACCCGGTCATCGCGGCCGACAAGATCCTTGCCCACATCGAGAGCAAGCGCGACGCACTCCACATCAACACTCAGAAAGAACGCAAGATGTACGACATGAAATCGAGGCGCGAACTGCAATGAGCAAAATCATCTCATCCTCCGCAATTCGCGGCGCTCACCAGATTGTGCGCGACGCGGAAGACTACCTGGCACGGGCGGTCGCGGCTAAAGGCGCCGATTGCGCCGTTGGCTTCCCCGATACCGCCTACTCGCTGCCGGTCATCTATTCACTCCTCGGCGAGCGTGTGGACAAGCTCTCCGACATGCGGAAGATTCTCGACGAGTGCCACCGGCTGCTGCCGGAAATTCCCAGCGAGAATCTCTGGCTGCCCTATCTGGGCGACACGCTCGATGCCGGCGCGGCCACGCTCTTCGCCTTCGAAATCATCGAAGCCTGCAAGTACCTCATCGGCCCAAACCCGATTGACGGCATCTGGCTGGGCGCGGCGAACGACGTCATCATCCGCGAGCGCGGTGTTGAGTTCGTCGATGGATCGGCCCCGGGATTCGCCGCTGTCGTCGGCGCAGCTCCGACGATTGAAGATGCAGTCCGCATCGCTCGCGAGCTGCAGGAGAAGAACCTCTACGTCTTCATCGCGGGTCACACGAAGGGCGTCTCTTTCGCCGAGCAGTTGGCCGAAGCTGGCGTCGAGATGGGCTGGGAAACCCGCCTGGTTCCCTACGGCAAGGAGATCTCGGCGGCAATCTACGCTCTTGGCTTTGCCAACCGCGTAGCCCTAAGCTTCGGCGGCGTCAAGCCGGGCGAGTACGAGCGCAATCTTAAATACAACAAGAACCGCACTTTTGCTTTTGTCATGGCGCTCGGCGAAGTTACCGAAGAGAAGTACGCAGCAGCCGCCGGGGCCATCAATTACGGCTTCCCCACCATCGCCGACACCGACATCCCGCAGATCCTGCCCACCGGCATCTGCACCTACGAGCACGTTGTCTCCAGCGTTCCCATCGACCGTATCGTCGAAAAATGTCTGGAAGTCCGCGGCTGCAAAATCAAGGTCGCGAAAGTCCCGATCCCCGTCGCCTATGGCGCTGCCTTCGAAGGCGAGCGCATCCGTAAGGAGCAAACCTACCTGGAGTTCGGCGGCAACCGCACGCCGGGCTTCGAATACTGCACCACGCTCGACCTCGCCGACGTCGAAGACGGCAAGATCGAAGTCATCGGCCCGGAGATCGACGATGTCGTAATCGATCCCGCGAGCACGGAGCTGGCCGCGTTGCCCATCGGCATCTGGGTTGAAGTCGCCGGGCGCAAGATGCAGCCCGACTTCGAACCCATCCTCGAGCGCCAGATCCATCACCTGATCAACGGCGCCGAAGGCATCTGGCACATGGGCCAGCGCGACATCAACTGGATCCGCATCAGCAAGGCAGCCAAGGACAAGGGCTTCAAGATCCGCCATCTCGGCGAAATCCTGCATGCCAAGTTCCTCAACGACTATCCCGCCATCGTCGACAAGGTGCAGGTGAAGATCTTCACCACCGCCAAGGACGTCGAGGAGCGTATCGACATCGCCCGCCACGCCTATCGCGCGCGCAACGCCCGCATGGAGTCGCTGACCGACGAGAGCGTCGACACCTTCTACTCCTGCCTGCTCTGCCAGAGCTTCGCTCCCAACCACGTCTGCGTCATCACGCCCGAACGCCTGGGCCTCTGCGGCGCATACAACTGGCTGGACGGCAAAGCGGCGTACGAGATCGATCCCACCGGTCCTAACCAGCCGCTGGTGAAGGGCGAATGCCTCGACCCGGTGCGCGGTCAGTGGGTCAACATCAACGACTACGTCTATGCCAACTCGAAGCAGACGCTGCCGCGCTTCAACGCTTACTCCATGCTGGAAGATCCCATGACCAGCTGCGGCTGCTTTGAAGCCATTGTCTGCCTGATGACGGAAGCCAACGGCGTGATGATCGTCAACCGCGAGTACCTGGGTGAGACCCCCGCCGGCATGAAGTTCTCCACCATGGCCAACACCGCCGGTGGCGGCCAGCAGGTGCCTGGCTTCATCGGCGTGGGCAAAGCCTACGTCACCAGCCGCAAGTTCATCTCCGCCGAAGGCGGCATCCGTCGCATCGTCTGGATGCCGAAAGAGCTGAAGGAGTTCCTGCGGGAAGACCTCGACAAAGCCGGCAAGACGCTCGGCCTCGAGAACTTCACCGACATGATCGCCGACGAGACCAACGGCACCGATGTGGCTTCTGTTCAGGCTTTCATGCAGAAGGTCAATCATCCTGCTCTGACAATGTGGGATATCACGATTCCGTCTGAAGAAGCGGCTGCCGTAGATGTTCAGAAAGCGGCCCGCAGCGGCCAGGTGGTAGCTTCCGCCGGCGGCGCGACTACCACAACGTCAGACACCGCAGTTGCGGTTGCCGAACCACCAGCCTCGGCACCGTCAACTCCCACAACCACGGCCGTCACCGCCCCAGCGGCACCAAAGGCGCCGGTCGTGCAGCCTGCGGCTCCGGCTCCTCCTACGGGCGCTCCAGTTCCGCAGTCCGACGGCGTCGGCGCGCTCATCGCCATGCTGGAACGGCTGCGCAACGCGCCTCCCGCAACCGAGATTCAGCCCGGCATGTCGGCCATGGAACAGATGGCTGCCCTGCAAGCTTCGACAGCCATGCACCTGCTGCATGCCGGCGCCAACATGCTGCTGATGCAAAGCGGCTTCTTCGCAGCCGCAGCAGCAGCGCCTGTGCCGATGTCGGCTCCGCCCATGCCTCCGCCCGGAGCGTGTCCTACCTGCTTCCCCACGGAAGAGGAGATCGCCTCGGTAACCGTTCCCATGGCTGGTCCAACGGAGACGAAACCGGTCGAAACTCCCGCCCGTCCTGTGACATCGGCACGCGATGTGCCGGTAGAGAAGTCCATCACCTCGGCGGCCATCCTCGTACCCAAGTCGGTGACTATCGCGCCGGACAAAGCCAACGTCGCGGTCCGTACCGTAACCCTGGGCGGAACCGGCACCCGCACCTCTTCCGTCACCGTCGGCGGCGCCGAAGTCCTGCCCTTCCGCCACTACGAAGGCAACGTCGGGCGCAAGCCGGTGATTGCCATGGAAGTGCTCGACGAAGTGCCGAAGTCCTACCCGGACTGCCTGCGCAACCAGTACGGCGATCTGGTGAAAGATCCCGTAGCGTGGGCACGTCACCTGGTCGACAAGCTGGGCGCCGAGATCATCAGCGTCCGCCTGAGCACCACGCATCCCGACAACGGCGACCTCTCACCCGAAGCCGCCGGCAACATCGTGAAAGACATTCTCGCTGCCGTCGGCGTGCCCATCATCGTCACCGGCTGCAGCCACTTCGAGAAGAACAACGCGGTGATGAAGTACATCGCCTCCACCTTCGCGGGAGAGAACCTGCTCCTCAACTGGGTGGAGACCGACAACTACAAGACCATCGCCGCCACCGTCATGGCGTACCAGCACTGCGTGGTGGCGCAGACGCCCATCGACGTCAACATGTGCAAGCAGCTCAACATCCTGCTGACCACTATGGGCGTGCCTGCCGAGCGCATCATCGTCGACCCGCTCACCAGCGCTCTCGGCTACGGCCTGGAGTACACCTACTCGGTCATGGAACGCATACGGACCTCCGCCTTCACCGGCGATCCCATGCTGGCCATGCCCGTACTCGTCAACACGGGATTCGAAGTCTCGAAGATTAAAGAGAGCCGCGCCCCGCGCAAGGACTTCCCGCTCTGGGGCAGCGAGGAAGAGCGTGAAGCTTTCCTCGAAATCGCAACTGGGATGTGCTACCTGAACTCCGGAGCCGACATGCTGTTGGTCTACCATCCGCTGGCGGCTCGCACCATGAAGCGCAAGATCGACGAAATGATGTGCTGTGCAAAGTGAGGTGACCACAAAATGGCAATGACTGGTTTACAGATCTTCAAGCTGCTCCCTAAAACCAATTGCGGCGAATGTGGTGTGCCCACCTGCATGGCCTTCGCAATGAAGCTGGCCGCCAAGAACGCCGAACTGGCGGCCTGCCCCTACGCTTCCGAGGAAGCCAAGAAAACCATTGGCGCAGCCTCGAAGCCGCCCATTCGCCTGGTCAAGATTGGGCCGCCGGAAAACGAAGTGCTCGTCGGCAACGAAACCGTGATGTTCCGCCACGACAAGACCTTCGTACATCCCACGGCCTTCGCCATGGCCTTCGCCGACAGCGACCCTTTGACCGAACTTGGCCACAAGGTCGCAGAGGTCCGGGACTACTGCCTGGAGCGCGTTGGCGAGCAACTCCGCATCAACCTGGTGCTCATCGACAACGTGAGCGAGCAGGTCAAGCCGTTCGTCGATCTGGTGAAGACGGCGGCCGGCTCGACCGGCATGGGCATCATCCTCAGGAGTACGAACCTGGAAGCTCTGGAAGCTGCGCTGAACGAGCTTCAGGGCAAGCGGCCGTTGATCCACGCCGCCACTCCTGCTAACGCCGATGCTGTCGCGGCGCTCGCGCTGAAGTATGACGCTCCTCTCGTAGCGCGCGCCGCGACGCTCGACGAACTGATCGGACTCACCACCAAACTGGCCGGACTGGGCGTGAAGGACATCGTTCTCGATGTCCCTGCCGACAATCCTGCGGCGGCCCTGCAATACAACACCATCATCCGCAAGGCGGCGCTGAAGAACTCCTTCGAGCCGCTCGGCTATCCCATCATCAACTTCGTTAACGAACTGGACGACGCGTCAATCGTCGCCGACGCTTCGACCTACCTTTGCAAGTACGGCTCTATCGTTGTGCTCGATCGCGTGAAGCTGGAGCTGCTGCTGCCTCTGATGATGCTGCGGCAGAACATCTACACCGATCCGCAGAAACCGATCCAGGTCGACCCGAAGGTCTATCCCATCGGCGAGCCCGGCAAGGACGCTCCTTTGCTGGTGACCACCAACTTCTCGCTCACCTACTTCCTCGTCTCCGGCGAGATCGAGAACTCCGGTGTGCCCGCCAACCTTCTCACCGTCGACACCGAAGGCATGAGCGTGCTGACAGGGTGGGCGGCCGGCAAGTTCTCCGGCGAGAAGGTGGGCGCTGCTGTGAAGGCCAGTGGTCTGCCTGACCAGCTCGATCGCAAACGCATTGTTATTCCCGGCTACGTCTCGCAGATCAGCGGTGAGGTCGAAGAGGCGTTGCCCGGCTGGGAGGTGTTGGTGGGGCCAGGTGAAGCCTCCGACCTGGCCTCTTTCCTGAAGCTGCAGGCGGCGCGGTGACACCATGCCCCTGGTCCGCTTCCAGCCCGGCGACATCGTGGCCGAGGTACCCGAAGGAACGCTGATTCACGAAGCGGCGATCCGGGCGGGCGTACTCGACCTCGAGTTGCCGTGTGGTGGCGAAGGCGTCTGCGGCTTGTGCAAGGTGGAAGTGGAAGGCCGGGACCTTCCACTTCTCGCCTGCCAAACAAAAGTAAGATCCGACATTGTGGTACATCTTGCCGACCGCCGGCAGGGGGCTCGGGTCTTGGGCGACAGCCAGTCGCTGATCGATCCCAGGCTGCTGCCGGATCGCTCTCATCTCACCCCTCTGTACCGGCATCAGCATTTCAGCGTCCCTCCGGCTTCCATTGAGGAGCATTACAGCGACTGGAGCCGCCTGGTGCGCGAGATCAATCGCGGCAACGGCAATCTTCCTGCCGATTGCGATGTGGCTGTACTGAGAACGATTGCCGCAGCTCTGCGGGAAAGCGACGGCAGTGTCACCATTGCAGTAGAAGAGTCGGCAACGGGACTCACCATTTACGATGTGCAAGCCGGGAAGTCGACGACCCACGATCTGGGCCTCGCGGTCGACATAGGAACCACGACCGTCGCAACGCAACTGGTCGATCTCAGCGACGGCTCCCTGCTGGCCACGCAAACTTCCTACAACCTGCAAATCCGCCGCGGCGCCGACATCATTACCCGCATAGATTACGCCCGCACTCCCGAGCGCCTGGAAGAGCTCCGCGGCCTTGTCCTGGAGACCATCAACACGCTGCTCGGCCAGATGGTGGCGAGCGCCGGAATCGAAGCATCGCAGGTTCGCGCTGCGTTCCTCGCCGGCAACACCACCATGACGCACCTGCTGCTGGGACTGCCGCCGCGCTACATCCGCGAAACGCCCTACGTGCCCACGATCAACTCCGTTCCTGAGCTTCGCGCTCGCGCGGTCGGTCTCAACATCCATCCCGACGCCATCGTCGCCTGCTCGCCCGGAGTCGGAAGCTATGTCGGCGGAGATATCACCTCCGGCCTGCTCTGCACCGATCTGCCGCGCAACAACAGCGATGTCTTCCTCTTCATGGATATCGGCACGAACGGCGAGATCGTCATCGGTAATGCGGAGTGGATGGTCGCCTGTGCGTGCTCTGCGGGCCCGGCGTTTGAAGGGGCCGGCATCAAATGCGGCATGCGCGCCGCGGAAGGCGCCATCGAGCGCGTTGCCATCGGCGACGACGGCGGCAAGATAGAGTACTCCGTCATCGGCGGCGGCAAGCCCGCGGGCATCTGCGGCTCCGGCCTCATCTCGTTACTCGGCGAACTGTTTCGCCACGAGATCGTCGATCGCTCCGGCCGCTTCTTCAACGCTCCCGGAACCGGCCGCGTCATCGAGCAGGAAAACCGCCGCGCCTTCCTCCTCGCTGCGGGAGACGAAACCGCGACCGGCAAAGCCCTGATGATCACCGAGGCCGACCTCGAGAACCTCATCCGCACCAAGGCTGCTATCTACGCCGCCTGCTCGCTGGTGCTGGAGAATGTCGGCCTTACCTGGGACGCGATTGCGCGCGTCTACATTGCCGGCGGCTTCGGGCGCTACATCCGCATTGCCGACGCAATCTCCATCGGCATGCTGCCCGACCTGCCGCTCGACCGCTTCTGTTATATCGGCAATTCATCTCTCACCGGCGCGTATATGGCGCTACTGTCGCGGGAGCATCGCCGCCGATTGGCGGAGGTCGCTGCCCGTATCACCTATGTCGATCTCAGCTCCAATCCGCGATACATGGATAGCTACGTAAAAGCTCTATTCCTTCCACACACGGACTTGGGGCAGTTTCCCACAGTTGCAGCAACGTTCGAGAGTCGAAGGAGAAAAGCATCATGAGCGATTTACTGAAACGGATCAAAGCGGGCGAGATCCTCATCTCCGATGGAGCGATGGGGACTTTCCTGCACGAAAAAGGGCTGCAGGGCGGTGAATGCCCCGAGTCCTGGTGCGTCAGCCATCCCAAGGCAGTCAAGGAGATTGCCGAAGCCTATGTCGGCGCCGGCTCCGACATAATCGAGACCAACTCCTTCGGCGCGACGTCCTTCAAGCTGAAAAGCTACAACTTCGCCGACAAAGTGCGCGAGTTCAACTTCGCCGCCGCGAACCTGGCCAAGCAGGCCATGGGCAACAAGGGCTTCGTAGCGGCGTCCGTGGGTCCCACCGGCCACATCGTGCAGGACGAAGGCGGCGACACCACGCCAGAAGCGCTCTACAACGCTTTCAAGGAGCAAGTTGTTGCTCTGGCTGAAGGCGGCGCTGATGCCATCTGCATCGAGACGATGTCATCCCTGGTTGAAGCCGAGCAGGCGATCAAGGCGGTGAAAGAGAACACGAAGCTGCCCGTGATCTGCACCTTTACCTTCGAAGCCGGAGCCAAGGGCTTCCGCACCATGATGGGGGCAAAGCCGGACCGCGCCGCTAAGGCAGCAGTCGCCGCGGGCGCCGACATCGTGGGATGCAATTGCGGAAACGGCATCCAGAAGATGATCGAGATCACCAAACAGATCCGCGCGGCCGTGCCTGACACGCCGATCCTGGTCCATTCCAATGCCGGCCCGCCAGTCATGGAAGGCGATCACGTTGTGTTCAAAGAGACGCCCGAGTTCATGGCGTCCTATGTGCCTGAGCTCGTACAGGCGGGCGCGAACATCATCGGCGGCTGCTGTGGCACCACGCCTGCGCACATCACCGCCATGGCGAAGGCTGCCCGTTCGGTCACGGTCAACGCATAGGCGGCTTAGCTTTAGGGTTTGTACCACTGGTGAAGCGAGCGGGTAGAACCAGACCTGCTTGATCTCCTGATGCGACCGGCGGCTGCCGATGCATCCGCCGGTCGTTTTGTCTTGCTTGGGCCTCCGCGCGCGAAGGCTACACTTCCAGGATCACCGGCATAATCAAAGGCCGCCGCGAAGTATTCTTGACGATAAAGCGCTTCAGGTCCTGGCGGATCTTCTCCTTGATCATGCCGTAGTCGCCCTTTTCCTCATCGCTCGACGACTCCAGAGTGCTCAGCACCGTCTGCCTTGCGGCGTCCATGAAACCATCATCGCCGATGCTGGCGCCGAAGCCGCGCATCACGATCTCCGGCGAAGTTTCCACCCGGCCAGTCAGCTTATTAATCGCGATGATCGGCAGCACAATCCCGTCCTCGCTGAGGTGGCGCCGGTCGCGAATCACCAGGTCCTCCACCACATCGCCCATGGAGTTCGAATCGATGCAGACTCGCCCGACATTGATCTTCCCAGCCTTGCGCGCGCCCAACTCGTCGAACTCCAGGATCTCGCCGCTCTCGATCATCATCACCTTGCCGACAGAGCCGTGCATTGCTGCCGCCATCTCCGCGTGCAGCTTCAATTGCCGGTATTCGCCGTGAATCGGGATGAAGTACTGCGGCTTCACCAGGTTGATGATGAGCTTCAACTCCTCCTGGCTGGCGTGTCCGCTGACATGTACCGGAGGTGACGACCCGTCCTCATAGATGACGTGCGCCTCCCGGCGGAACAGGTGGTCGACCACGCGATAGATCGCCTTCTCGTTTCCGGGAATGATGCGCGACGAGAGCACAACCGTATCGCCCGGCTGAATGCGCGCATGCTTGTGATTGTCCACCGCTGCGCGCGACAAAGCCGACATCGGCTCGCCCTGTGTGCCGCTGATCAGCACGCAAACTTTGTCCGCGGGAAAATCGCGCATCTGCGCCGGATGAATGATCAGCCCATCGAGCACTTCGATGTAGCCCAGGTCCTGCGCAATCTCGAACGACTCCATCATCGAGCGTCCGACCAGCGCCACCTTGCGCCCGTTCTCCAGCGCCTGGTCGACCGCCAGCTTGATGCGATGAATCGACGACGAAAAGCAGGAAATGAACAGCCGCCGCTCGGCTCGAGCGAAGATCTCCTGAAAGCGCGCCCGCACCGCCCGCTCGCTCGGCGTGTAGCCGCGGCGCTCGACGTTGGTCGAGTCCTGGAACAGCGCCAGCACTCCTTCTTTCCCGTACTCGGCAAATGCGTGCAGATCGAACAACCGGTTATCGGTGGGCGTTGGATCAACCTTGAAATCGCCGGTGTGGATCAGGATGCCAATCGGCGTGTGAATGGCCAGCGAAACGCAATCCACCAGGCTGTGTGTCACCTGGATCGGATTGATGGTGAACGGTCCGATCTTGAACCGTTCGCCGGCTTTGATCTCGTTCAGTACGGCGTCGTCGAGCAGGGCATGCTCTTCCAGCTTGCCTTCAACATAGGCCAGCGTGAACTCCGTCCCATACACCGGCACGTTGAACTCGGACAGCAGCCACGGCAGCGCGCCGATGTGGTCTTCATGTCCGTGGGTCAGCACCACGGCCCGAACATGCTCGCGGTTCTCGATGAGATAAGTGAGGTCGGGAACGACGATGTCGACGCCCAGCAGCTCGGCTTCGGGAAACATCAATCCAGCATCGATGACGATGATGTCGTCACCCCAGCGAATCGCCATGCAATTCATGCCGAATTCGCCGAGCCCGCCGAGAGGAATTATCTGGAGTTTACCTGCTGGCATGTGCAAATCCGATGCTAGCACAGCACGGCGCAGCAGCACCGAGATCCTACATTGTCATCCGCGACCGAGGGGAACCACCAAAATGTGCCTACTACTTCAGGAGGTTTCATCGTACACTGCGCATGGTCACCAGAGTCGCCCGCGCACCGCGCTCCGGCATCTCGCATGGAAGCTCCGTGCAATCCGCAGAGGAGGATTTAAACAACGCCAATGACTCGAAATTCGAGGATGGGGATGTGGTTGGTCGCGACTGTCCTGGTCATCATCTTCCTGGTTGCGATTCGCATATTCGGCTTCCGCATGTGGGAGATGCCCTTCGTCCTTTTTGGGGGCGCGCTTTTCCTCTACACGATATTTGCCTGGCGCCCGAATTAATCTCCTGCCAACACTGCCAGGCCGTTGCCGCGTCTTATACTGAATATGGAGATGACGCGCAACGGCAACAAGAGCTGGGTCCGACGCCGGGTGGAAGACGCAGTCCGTCACGCATTCCTTAAGGCTTACGACACCATCAAGGTCGATCCGCAGAATTACCTCGAACACCTTCGCATCGCCTACAATTTGCCCGCCCTCACTTACGATGGCGTGTACTCCGTCAATCCCGAAATCCTTGACCGCATAGCCGAAGAGACTATTCGCGCTCACATGCGCATGGCTGCGGCTGAAGGCGCGGGGCTGGGCCTGGGGGGCTTGCTCACCATGCTGCCTGACCTCGGTATCCTGGCGGGAATCACGCTGCGCATGATTCAGAAGCTGAGCCTGCTCTACGGCTTTCCTTACAACACCGACGAAGAAGAAGCCGAGCTGTGGATTGCAGCCGCCAGCGCTGCCGGCGTCGACATCAGCCGCGAACTGGTGGAGAAACAGTTCGTAAAGAGGTTTGTGCCCAAAGTGATTCAGCGCATCGCGGTCAGCGCCAGCGGTGAGATCGTGGAGAAGTGGACGGCCCGTCTCATCCCACTCGTCAGCTCAGCCATCGGCGCCGGGTTGAACTATTACTTCGTGAAGGTCTGGGGCGAGCGTGCTATCGGGCACTTCCGGCAGAAGCACCTGCAACTTCGCCGCGAGAAGAATGCCATTGCGCTGCCGGCCAGCAACCTTTGACGAAGAGCTAGCGTCAACGCACCGCATCAACAACAACAGCTGAAGGCGCTTCCGTCTGGAATTCGCCTTCCCACTTCGCCATTACGACGGCCGCCAGGCAATTTCCCAGAACATTCACCGCGGTCCGTCCCATGTCCAGCAATTGATCGACTCCGAGTAATAAAAACACCGGCTCGGTCGGCAGGCCGGTCGACGCTGCGGTCGCCAGCAGGATTACCAGAGCCGCGCGTGAAACACCCGCCACGCCTTTGCTGGTCAGCATCAACGTCAACATCATCATCAGCTGCTGTCCAAACGACAGATGAATGCCCGAAACCTGCGCGACAAAGATGGCCGCGACGGACAAATAGAGCGAGCTGCCGGTGAGATTGAAGCTGTAGCCGGTGGGAATGACAAAGGCAACAATCTGCCGTGGAACTCCAATCGCTTCCATCGCCTCCATGGCGCGCGGCAGCGCGGCTTCGGAGCTGGCCGTTCCGAAGGCAATCGTGACCGGCTCGGCCACAGCCTTTACAAACGCGCGCAGCGGAACACGGAACATCAAGGCTATCGGCAGCAGCACCGCCAGGATGAAAACAATCAGCGCCGCGTAGAGCGTGAGCAGGAGCTTGACGAGGCTGCCCAGCACGCCGATTCCCGTGTGTCCCACAGTGTAGGCCACGGCCGCTCCCACCCCAAGCGGCGCCATATACATGACGATGTTGGTGAACTTGAACATGACCTCGCTGAGGCTTTCGCAAAATGTCAGCATCGGCCGCCGCTTCGCCTCGTTCAGCATCGCAAGCGCAATAGCGAAGATCAGACTGAAGACCACCACCTGCAAAACCGCGCCATCGGCAACCGCCTTCGCGATGTTTTCAGGAAAGACATTGAGAACGGTTTCTTCCCCGCTCAGCTTTTTGACCGCGCCCGCCTCCGCGCCTGCCGTAGGAGGCAATTGAACCCCCACTCCTGCTTTGCTGAGGTTGATGGCGCCAAGCCCGAGGAAAATCGCGATCGTGGTGACGACTTCAAAGAAGATGATGGAGCGCAGCCCCATGCGCCCGACTTGCCGCAGATCAGAGTGCCCGGCTATGCCCACGACGAGCGTTCCGAAGATGAGTGGCGCAATGATGGTCTTGATCAGGCGGAGGAAAATGAGCGCCAGCACGCGCAGGTGATCGGCCACGAGAGGAAAGTCGTGACCCACCTCCGCGCCCAGCAGCATGGCGATGAAGATCCAGGCAGTAAGCGTCCGCCGCAGGCAGCCATAGAGGATCAGCGCAGCCAGGCAAATCCAGCGAAGCACAGGAAAGATCGCGCTAACAGAAGCTCCGGAGATCCGTGAACAAATCAACGCAGCAACAGCAGCCACCGCCGCGATGAGCAGTAGCATCTTCTGTCCGGAATTAGAGCGGCGATTCATTAAGTTCGGCAGCGATTTAGATTCCTTTATCGCAGCACATCCTCAAGCTCCACTCCACGCTCGGTCCGCTCGTCACGATATTTCACAATCACGGGCGAATACAGCGACAAACCCCATTCGGCCGCCTTGCCCTTGGTGATCGCTCGCGCGCCAGGCACCACGACTGCGCCTTCGGGAACACGCAGCGGCTCCTCCTCGGTCGCGCGATAGATCTCGCCTGTGACGGTGTCGAATAGCGGTGTCGACCTGGTCAGAATGACACCCGCGCCAAGCACCGCCCGCGCGCCGACCCGCGTTCCTTCGTAGACACCGCAATTGCCGCCCAGCAGCACGTCATCTTCGATAATCACTGGCGACGCATTGATCGGCTCCAGCACCCCGCCAACCTGTGCCGCAGCGCTGATGTGTACTCTCCTCCCCACTTGCGCGCACGAGCCCACGAGAGCGTGCGAATCGACCATCGTTCCTTCGTCTACATAAGCGCCGACATTGATAAACATCGGCGGCATGCAGATCACCGACGACGCCACATATGCACCGGTGCGCACCGAGGAGCCGCCGGGTACCACGCGTATCTCTTCGCGCGCCGCAAAGCGCCGCAGGGGATACGTACCCTTATCGACGAATGACAGACTGCGAGGCTCGCCGGTCTCGACCAGCCTGCCGATCCGAAAACCGAGCAGAATGCCCTGCTTTACCCAGGCATTCGTCCGCCATTGGCCGTCGACCTTCTCGGCCGCGCGGATTGTGCCGGCGGTCAGCGCGTCGCGAAACCGCACAAACGTTTCGAAGGCGCCGTGGTGGTCCACCGCCTTCGCACCCATCGCGTAGTAGTACTCGATTTCGGCTTGGAGTTGCTGCATGGCGGGCAGTATAACTGTTCCCTGTATCCCGCTCCAGCGGCGCGGATCAGCGGATTGCTTGCGAGGTCGGCTGACGGGATCTCAGCTGGTCGTTGCGCCGGGTTGCGGGATGCAGTCACACTTCAGTGTCAAATGAAAATCGAAGCCATTACGCTGCGCGAACTGAAGATGCCACTCGTCCACTTCTTTGAGACGAGTTTCGGACGCACCTATACCCGCCGCATACTGCTGATCACGATACATTGCGATGGCCTGGAGGGCTGGGGCGAGTGCGTGGCCGGGGAAAACCCATACTACAGCGAGGAGTACATCGACGGCGCCTGGGATGTGATCGCGCGTTACCTGGGGCCGGCGCTGGTGGGCAAAACGCTGCAATCGGGACGGGCCGTTCCCGCGCTGCTGGCCCAGGTACGCGAGCATCGCATGGCGAAGGCCGCCCTTGAGAACGCTGTGTGGGATGCCGAAGCCCAAGAAAAAAAGGCGCCTCTGTGGCATTTATTGGGCGGTTCGCGCCGCGAGATCGCATGCGGGGTCAGCATCGGCATTCAGGATTCACACGAGCAGTTGTTGGAGAAAATCGAAACTGAACTCGCAGCCGGATATCAGCGCATCAAGGTCAAGGTAAAGCCTGGCTGGGACGTCGAGGTGCTGGAGAAGATTCGCGCCCGCTGGCCTGACATCCTTCTCAGCTGCGACGCGAATTCAGCGTATACATTGACGGACGAGCAACACGTGAAGAGCTTCGACCGATTCAAGCTGCTGATGATCGAGCAACCGCTGTGGAACAACGACTTCTACTTTCACGCGCGTCTGCAGAAGATGCTCAAAACCTCGCTCTGCCTGGACGAAGCCATTCACAATGCGCGTGATGCAGAAGCGGCTCTGGAGCTGGGTTCCTGTCGCATCATCAACATCAAGGTCGGCCGCGTCGGTGGCTTTTCGGAGGCCCTCGCCGTCCATGATGTCGCACAGCGCTTCGGAGTTCCTGTATGGTGCGGAGGCATGCTTGAGGCCGGCGTGGGCCGCTCGCATAACATCGCGCTCTCGACCTTACCCAACTTCAAATTGCCTGGCGACGTTTCCGCGTCCAAACGGTATTGGAAGGAAGACATCGTTGACCCTGAGGTACACGTCTCACCGCAGGGAACGATTGCCATCGGAGACAAACCTGGTCGCGGTTATGAACTTAGAAGGGACTTGATTGACGACCTGACAGCCCGCAAGGAAATACTGAAATAGAAGTGGCGCCGACGCTATTTCTGGCTGTTATTCTGCGCTTCCTTCACTCCACTGCCCTTCTCCGCCACGACATCGGTGCTCTTGTGCAGCAGATCCAGAGCCTGCGCAGTCGTAATGTCCGGCGACACCGGCCGGAAATCGCTCATCGTTTCATTGGACGAGACCGTCAGCGATTTGACCATGAGAATCTTGCCATTGAAGTGCAGGGTTTCCTGCACTTCTTCCCAGTCGCCATTCCCGATGTCCCGCTGCACGATGATGAACTTGCCGCCCTTGTAGAGCCGGCCAAGTATTCCCCAACCGAAGTCGACGTCCTTAAAGAGCGTGCCATCAATCTTCGCAATGCGCATGGCCTTGCGATCGACGATCATGTCCCCCTGCATTCCCACATACACCGCCGTTTCGTGATTAGGCGGGTTAAAGGATGGATTGGGACGGAACTTCAGGCGTACCAACTCCTCACCCTTCGGACCGTGGTCGGTGCCGTCGTAGATGTATAGGAAAGCGTCGGGCAGACTGCTCAGCATCAGCGCAGCGCGCTTGTCCTCCGCCTTGTTGGCCTCGCGCCGTTTGCGCCTGGCCTCGGGATTGTTGGCAAACTTCTCCAGCCGTTCGTTGTCCTTCTGGCGCTCCTCCGTGTTCAGGGGCTTGCCATTAATCAGCAGTGTGGTCCAGAGGCCGCCCTGGTTCGTGCGGACAATTTCGCGTACCACCGAGTGGTCCTTGTCCTCGGCTGTGTCCTTGAACATGTAGTAGTGGACGATGTCGCTCGCCTTGATTTCATTTCGCGACGCCTGCCTGACCAACTCCAGCGGATCGATATCTAACTTCTGTTGAGCGGAGAGACTTGCGGCCACAGAGAGCACGGGCAAAAGGGTCGTCAGACAATGCCACAGCCACTTGCGAAGCGAGTAGATGGAAACCATTTCAGGAAAAGAAGTGATATTAGTCCTTTGTAGATTTAGACGAGGAACACGGGTTTTCCGTTGCTTTTTTACAAAAGCCAACCAATGCAGGTGCAGTCTGCGCTGGGTTGCGTACGATGAAAAAGAATGGTGCTACTGGAAGGTTAAGCCCGGCAAAAACTTCGGTGGCTGCTGATCTCGGGTGATGAGTGTCGGTCCGGCGGAAACAGTCCCATTGGTTTTATGACCGATTCCGTACGAGCAAGACCGCTGTTCCCCTGGTTCCGGGATTGCTCGTCCAGCCGGCACTCCACCGGACCGACCTGCCTTTGTCATAGCAACTATGCCTCCAAACGGCAAAGCCTTTAAAACACAGGCAAAGCAGCGAAAGTCCGAGTGAAATCAGCAAATCAGCGTTGTTGTGCGGCCTCAAATGGCAATGCCTTGTTTCCAACTGTGGCGCTTCCAATTCCACCTGTGGGCAGAACGATTCCCGCCTTAGATGAGTAAGGTCTGGCGCACGCTGAGTCGAGTTACGCAAATTTTCAACTGCGCTGCAGTGCCACGGATGATGTCGGCTGTCACCAATCGTGATCGCACGTTTCCGGAGCTTCCCCCAGCGACAGTTTTTGGGGCGAGCGAATCGGCGCGCCTGCGAAGCACATGCGTGTAAAATGCGTTCCGCGGTTCACCTTGAGTCCGATGACTCCCAATCCGGCGGAATGCAAAAGTGAGGTCGTCGTCCGCAACACAGGACCGCGCGATTTTCCTGGCATCACGGACTTATGCCTCCGAATCTATCCCGACACGCCTCCCTGGAACTCCCAGCAGCTTTCTTCGCATCTGCGTGTCTTCCCCGAAGGACAATTCGTGGCGGTGCACGGCCCCGGCGAGAAAGTGGTGGGCATGAGCGCCAGCCTGATTGTCGATTGGGAGGACTACACCATGCTGGAAAATTGGGAGCAGTTCACCGCCGACGGCATGTTCACCAACCATGACCCGAAGCGTGGGCGGACCTTATACGGCGCCGAAGTCATCGTCGACCCGACATTGCGGCATCATGGCATCGGCGACAAGCTTTACGGCGCGCGTCGTAGCCTGACGGAATCGCACAAGCTGTTGCGCATCCGTGCTGGCTCGCGGCTGCGGGGCTATTGCCGCTGTGCCGCTACCATGAAGCCTGACGATTACGTAGTCGCTGTTGTGCAAGGCCGCGAACACGATCCAACACTGACCTTTCAGCTCAATGAAGGCTTTCACGTGCTCGCGGTGGTGCCGCACTACCTGAGCGACGATCCCGAGAGCCTCGGATATGCAGCCGTCATCGAGTGGGTGAATCCGCAGCTCATTCACAACGAGCACATTGCCAATCGGCCGACTCGTTTTCTCCGCCAACACCTATCCCAGGCAGCAGCGCCATCGGACTGAATACGTTTCGGGGAAGCTACATTCAGGGCTGTGTCCGGACTACCTCACCACCAGCACTTCGCGAATGTTGTCGCGGCCCAGGAAGAACTTGATGGAAGCATAGTCGCGGAAGAGGTTTTCCACGTGCCGGTTATTGAAGACACGCTGTAGTTTGAAGCCACGGACCGGCTGCAGCTCAAGCGTGTCCTTCGACACGATGTTGTAGCGATAGAAAGGGGCGTCCGGACCGGCGTCTTTGGTGTGGAAGAAGGCCAACATGGTGCCGCCCGGTTTCATCGCGATCTGGATCCGCTCGATCACCGGTTTGACCAGCGGCTCCGGCAGAAAGTCCGCCAGGTCCCAGAACATCACGGCATCGAATTCCTCGCGCTCGAAGGAGAGGTTCTCGCGCAGGAAGCGATCGACATCGATCGTGGATCCACCGTCGCCGTTGGGGACAACCAGTGACTTGTCGCTTGCCAGCCGCAGCAGATCCTCTTGCTGGAATCGGTGCCCCAAGCCGGTCATGAAGGTGATGTTCGCGGGCGAGGTGGATCCCAGGTCGAGGATCTTCAGATTCTCTTCCCGCGAAATCCCGCGAATAAATTCCCCGAAGCCGGTGGAACGACGGCTGATCTTTTGTCCGGGGACGATGTCATCATCCGCGGATTGCCGGCGCGAACCGAACAGTTTCTGGAAGATTCCGGGGGCCACGAGAAATTATTGTAGGAGCAGACTGCGCAAGCATCAATCTCGTCCGCAGCAGGAGCGAGCGCGGACATGAATCCGGGGACGCGTTAACGACGCGCCCCGTAAGTTACATCTTCTTCGATTCCAGCAAGGAGCCTTGGACGCTGACCGGCGGTGCTGCTGCCGAAGCCGGTCCCGCCGCTGGAGCTGCCGCAGCCGAAGCCTGAGGCTTGGTCTCGACCTTTTGACCTGACTCGGGCCGCTGAATGTCGATTCCGCCCTTGAAGAAGGCGCCATCCTCAATGGAAATGCGCGCCGTCGCGATGTCGCCCGACAGAGAAGCGCTCTTGCGCAGGTCGACACGATCGGTGGCATGAATGTCGCCGTCGACCCGGCCGTGCACAATCACGTTGCGCGCTTCGATATTGGCGCGTACGCGTCCGTTGGGACCCACCGTTAAGCTCTGCCCGCGCAGGCTGATCGAGCCTTCCACCTCGCCATCCACAATGAGGTCCTCGCTGCCGGAAAGTTCGCCTTTGACGACCACGGATTTGCCGATGGTCGCAACCTCACTGCTTCTCATGCTCTCGTTGCGAACCGGCTCTGGCGGACGTGGCGGCGCTGGCGCCGTCGGCGCATAGGAGCTACCGGCGATGTTGGTCTCCGGTACGTTTGCGTAGTCGTCTTCTTTTCGCTTCCACATGTTCTCGAACTCCAATAGGCGGCCGCAGGCCAGCAGACACCGATGGTACGCCTCAATTTAAGTGCGGGAAAACCGTTCCGCAAGAGGATACTCAACCTTCGCCAGGCCCGCAAATACTTTCTGTAGTGATTGTAAACGTAAAAAGAGCCTTCCGTTCGTCACCCCGCTCGAAAGCCCTCGTCATCGGATGCTGCATCACAGATACTCTCGCGTAACTCCCTTATAATGGCTGGTCTCATATCACTCCCGCCTCGCAGTAAGCGAATCCACCGGCGAGAGAAGCAGGATCCATATGACGGAAATCGAACTTATTCTTGGGCGTGAAATTCTGGACTCGCGTGGAAATCCCACCGTCGAAGCGGAAGTGATTCTGGCCAGCGGCGCGCGTGGCCGCGCTGCGGTGCCCAGCGGCGCCTCTACCGGCGAGCACGAAGCCCTGGAGCTGCGCGATGGCGATAAAGGGCGGTACCTCGGCAAAGGTGTGCTGAAAGCGGTAAACAACGTCAATGAAGTCATCGCGCCCGAGCTCGAAGGAATGGATGCGAGTGATCAACGCGAGCTGGACAATACCATGCTCGCCCTCGACGGCACGCCGACGAAGAGCAAGCTGGGGGCGAATGCCATCCTCGCGGTATCGATGGCGGCGGCTCGCGCTACCGCAGATCATCTCGGTGTGGAGCTGTATCAATACCTCGGCGGATTCACCGCCGGCTTGCTTCCCACGCCGATGATGAACATCCTTAACGGCGGCGCGCACGCGGATAATAACGTCGACTTCCAGGAATTCATGGTCATGCCGGTGGGCGCAACATCTTTCGCCGAGGCGCTGCGCTGGGGCGTCGAGACCTTTCATGTCCTAAAAGGCGTGCTGAAGAAGCGCGGCTACAACACGGCCGTTGGCGACGAGGGCGGCTTTGCTCCTTCGCTCAAGTCGAACACTGAAGCGATTGAAGTTGTGTTGGAAGCTATAACCCAGGCCGGCTACAAACCAGGCGAGCAGATCGCAGTCGCCCTCGATCCTGCGGCCAGTGAATTTTACGATGGCGAGAAAAAGAAGTACGTCTTCAAGAAATCCGATAAGAGCGAGCATTCCAGCGAAGAGATGGTGAGGTTTTGGGCCGACTGGGCGCGGCAATACCCAATCGTGTCTTTGGAAGACGGCTTTGCGGAAGACGATTGGGACGGCTGGAAGCTGGTGACCGATGAACTCGGTGGCAAGATCCAGCTGGTTGGAGACGATCTTTTCGTGACCAACGTTGAGCGGCTTCAGCGCGGAATTGACGCCGGAGTGGCAAATTCGATTCTCATCAAGGTGAATCAGATCGGCTCGGTGAGCGAGACCATCGACGCAATTAATCTGGCGCGCGAGAACCGGTATACAGCTGTGATCTCTCACCGCTCAGGCGAGACGGAAGACACATTCATCGCCGATCTCGCTGTCGCAACCGGCGCGGGGCAGATCAAGACGGGCTCCGCGTCACGCACCGACCGCATCGCCAAGTACAATCAGCTACTGCGCATCGAGGAAGAACTCGGCCCGGCGGCGCGATTCCTGGGATTGAAGGGGCTGAATTATCACGGTGAGTTAGTCAAAAGGGCAGGAGTTAGCGGCTAGTTGTTCACTACCGCTTAGTACTGTCTCATTCACCTGTATTTTTCTGTCGCTCTGAAAAGCGCGCCTTCGCCTGCTTGATCTCTTCCAGGCGCGCCTTGATCCGCTTTTCAATCCCCTCATCTGTCGGGTGGTAGTACACGCGATCTTTCAAGTTGTCGGGCAAGCACTGCATGTCGGCGACTTTGTCATCCATGTCGTGCGCGTATTGATATCCCTGTCCGTAACCGAAGGCCTTCATCAACCCCGTCGGAGCATTGCGGAGATGCAGCGGCACCGGGTCCTGTGCCGTACGCTCGACATCCTGCAGCACGTCGCCGTATGCGAGATACACGGCGTTTGACTTCGGGGCCGCGCACAAATAAACCACAGCCTGCGCGAGCGCCAGGTCCCCTTCGGGAATGCCGAGAAAATCAAACGCATCGCGAGCCGCCAGCGTAATGCCGAGCGCATTCGGATCGGCCAGGCCGATGTCCTCCACCGCCATCCGCACTACGCGACGCGCAATGTACAACCGGTCCTCGCCGGCCTCGAGCATGCGTGCCAGCCAGTACAGAGCGGCATCGGCATCGCTGTTGCGCACGCTCTTGTGCAGGGCGGAGATCAGGTTGTAGTGCTCCTCGCCCGCCTTGTCATACATCAGCACGCGCTTCTGCAGCGCATCCGTGACAATCGCGTCCGTGATCCGGTGCGCCGCGCCCTTCGCCTGCTCGGAAGCTAACGTTGCAGCGACTTCGAGCACGTTGTAGGCACTTCGCGCGTCTCCGCTGGAATACGCTGCTATCTTGCGCAGAATCGATTCCTCCGCTTCGAGGTGCAGACCTCCCAGGCCTCGCTCTTCGTCCTTGAGTGCACGCTGCAAGAGGCTAACGATCTGGCCTTCACTCAATGCTTTCAGGATGTACACACGGCAGCGCGAGAGCAGAGGCGAGATGACCTCGAACGAGGGATTTTCCGTGGTCGCGCCAATGAAGCGGATGCTGCCCTTCTCGACATAAGGCAAGAACGCGTCCTGCTGCGCTTTATTGAAGCGATGCACCTCATCGACAAAGATGATGGTTCGGGTGCCGTACTGCCGCGCCCGCTCGGCGTCAGCCATCACCTGTTTGATCTCTTTGATCCCGCTCAGCACGGCGGAGAATTCGATGAAGTCCGCCTGCGTCATGCGCGCGATGATTTTCGCTAGTGTGGTCTTGCCCACACCGGGCGGACCCCAGAAGATCAGCGAGCCCGTATCGTCGCGCTCGATCTGTACGCGCAGCGCCTTGCCCGGTCCGAGGATGTGTTCCTGGCCGACAAATTCGTCCAGCGTCCGCGGGCGCATTCGATCAGCGAGCGGTCGCGATTTGTCGACTGCTTCGTCGGTCGGCGGGTTGTTCTGAAAGAGGCTCAAGGGCTTCACTCACCACAGAGACCACAGAGAGCACTGAGAAACCAAAGAACTAGAGAATCCGTCGGATGATCCCGTGACGCAGCATTCGGACATTGAAGTTGATTAACAGGCCCACCCGCAGACGACTCAGTCGCAAGTAAGTTAGAAGTTGGGCTTCGTGAATAGGCAGTATCTTTTCGATCGACTTCAGCTCAATGACAATCTTATTGTCAACAACGAAATCCATCTTATAGCCACAATCAAGATGTACGCCCTTGTAACCGACAGGAAGGGGAACTTCGCTGCAGAAAGCTACCCCGCGGACCGCCAGTTCGCGACATAAACACTGTCGGTACGCCGATTCCAGCAAGCCAGGTCCTAGCTCGCGATGTACCTCAACAGCGGCTGCGATGATCTCGCTAGTAAGTGAAGAATGAAGGTAGTGGCGATTGCTATAAGTGTCCGAACTCTGAGGAAGTTGATTATTCACAAGCAGCACCTTTAGATGCGTCAACAAATCGATCTTAATCTTTCTTCTCAGTGCGCTCTGTGATCTCGGTGGTGAAATCAGCTTTTTCTCTGCCGTGCCGCCTCATAAAGCAGGATTGACGCGGCAATTCCCGCATTCAGCGACTCCACTTTCGACGATTGTGGAATAGCAACGATTTCGCCGGCTTCCGCCAACACATGCTTGGGAAGACCCGCGCCTTCACTCCCTACCACGAATGCAACCGGGCCGCGCAGGTCAGCCTCGGAGATCGGGGCCCCCTTGTGCGACGAAGTGGACAGCACGCGTACACCCTGGGACTGAAGCTTCGACAAGACTGTCGCCACCTCGGCCTTGGCACTGGGCAGACGAAACAGCGATCCCGCCGAAGCGCGAATCGCCTTCCAATTCCACGGGCTCACGGTGCGCTCGCCCAGCAGCAGGCCGGTTGCCCCGAAGGCCTCAGCCGAGCGGGCGACAGTCCCCAGATTACCGGGGTCTTGCAGGCCAGCCGTGATCACCAGCAACGCCGGCTGCACCGTCAAGATATTCTCCAGGCTGAAGGACTTGATGCGAACCAGGGCAGCCACGCCTTGAGGCGTGTCGGTTGGGACGGCGCTGGCGAATACGTTGTCAGGCAGAAGCAGGGTCTCGGTATGGGTTGAGAGCTGAGGCAGCACTCGGTGCACACGCTCGCGCGCCGACTCGCTGAAAAAGACCGTGCCCAGCCGTAAGCCGCTCCGGATCGCCTCCTCGACCAGGTGCATGCCTTCAACCGCGATTTCGCCCTGTTCATTGGGGGCCGCCTCAGCGAACGCGCGGCGCAACTGCTTCACCCGGGCGTTCTGCCGGCTGTCGACCCGCCGCAACCGGTCTTCAGAGCTGTCAGTGCGAGGCATGTTTCTGGCAGGCGTCTATCGTACACCGCTGCTCCCTGTCACAGCCTCTTGAACCATGCCGTGATAATCTGCTTGTTGCCGTTGGGCGGAGCAATGTGGTAGGGTTTCGCTCCGCAAGCACCTCACGAAAGAGGAAGAGATACGGGTGCGCCCCGAAATCGTCAAAATCAACAGTAAGGAGCCGGAGTCGTCCCTGGTCACCTACGCGGCGGAGAAGATCCGCGCAGGGGAGGTGCTGGGCATGCCTACCGACACTTATTACGGCCTGGCGGTTGATCCCTTCAACCTGCACGCCGTAGATCGCGTTTACGACATCAAGACGCGTTCGCGACATAAGCCGTTGTCGCTGCTCATCGAATCGGTCGACCAGGCGGCGGAATTAGCTTGGCCGGTGCCGGAAATTTTCTATCTGCTGGCGCGCCGCTTCTGGCCGGGACCGCTGACGGTCATCGTTAAGGCCGACCCACGGTTGCCGCTTAAGGTCACAGCTAACACCGGCAACGTAGCCTTGCGCGTGCCCGCAGCCGAAGTCCCGATGGCCATCATCCGCTCTGCCGGCCTGCCTATTACCGCTACGTCGGCCAATCTCCGGGGCGAGGTGGAATGCACCACCGCGATGCAGGTACGCGATCAGCTGGGCGATTGCCTGTCGATCATCGTTGACGGCGGTCCGTCCCCGGGCGTGATGCCCTCCACCATCGTCGATCTGACGGGTGACGGCAGTTGGCGACTGCTGCGGCACGGCGCTATTCCTGAGGAACAAATCGTCGAACTCCTGGGGCGGGAGTGAGCGCCACGGCAGTAGCGAAATCTAAATTTCATCCTGTCCGCTGGATTCTGGTGCTGGTGGTTATCGGCATCGCGGCATTCCTGCTGTACATCAGCCGCCAGATCATGCGCGAGGCGCAGGTTGACGAGGAGCACAGCGCCGACGCGATCGTCGTCTTCGGTGCAGCGGAGTATGTCGGACGCCCCTCGCCCGTGCTTCGGGCCCGCCTGGACCATGCTTACAACTTGTTCGAGCGACGCCTGGCGCCCGTGATCATCACCACGGGCGGCGCGGGCAACGATCCCCATTTCAGTGAGGGCCAGGTTGGTCGCGACTACCTGGAAGCGCGAGGCGTCCCGGACGCAAAGCTCATCGCCGAAACCCAGGGCGGCGACACCGAACAATCCGCACAGCGGGTGGCTGTTATCCTGCGCACTAATGGTATGCACTCCTGTCTGTTGGTGAGCGACGCTTACCACATGTTCCGCGCCAAGCAAATGATGAACGCACAGGGCATCACGGTCTATATTTCACCGCGCCCCGGTTCGATTCCGAAGACTTTGGTGGGACGATATTTCGCGGCATTGAGGGAGAGCGTGAGTTATCTGCTGTATCGAGCGCACGTCACTTAGCGGCCGCTCTTCGCCCCTCGCCGTAGCTTCTTGATTTCTTGCCAGGAGTAAATTCTCAACTATTGCGCTTGGCGCGAACGGCGAAAGGCGAATAGCGAAAAGCGGCTTTACTTCACCAGCGCCAGGATGCGTGCCGGGCCACCGGAGCCGTTCTCCAGCTTGATGGGCGCGACAACTACCGTCGCCCCTGCCGGAGGAACCAGTGCCAGATTCGCTACGTTCTCCAGGTGATAGACATTTTCTTTCGATGTAAAGAGGTGGACGGGATACGTCGTGGTTGCGCCGATATCGACGCTCATGGTGTCGATTCCGAGTCCGACGACGCCACGAGTCTTCACGAGGAACTTCGCCGTCTCCAGCGAGAAACCGGGATAGTGCGTCAGGCGATCAGCTTTTTCGTTGCGGAACTGTTTCTCCGAATGCCAGAGTTCGTCCCATCCGGTATACGCCATCACTACGGCGCCTGAAGGAATCAGCCCGTGAGCGTCCTCCCAGCCAGCAACGTCCTGCACGCTGATCTCGTAATCGGGATTTCCCTTGACGTTCTGACGCACATCCAGCACCACCAGCGGACGAACCAATCGCTGCGCGGGGATCTGGTCCACCGTCCACGCCCCTGCGGTGAAGTGCGCCGGCGCGTCCAGATGCGTGCCGTAGTGCTCCTGCGTGGTGAAAACTCGCGAGTAGTAACCGTCGCGCTCAATATTGCCGAGATGCGTCGCTTCGTATGGAGATTTCGCCGTGCCTTCCCAGTTGGGCGAGCGATCGTTCAGATTATGCGTGAGGTCAATGACCGCGCGAAATGTGTCCTGGCGAGGCATGGCAGGCCTATGCTGTGCGAACAGCAACAGCGTCAGCGCAAGACTACAGCCTATCGCAGATATCTTCCAATTCAACATCTCCATGACGCGCAGCTTGCCTCTCCTGAGCAGACGCGCTTGTGCGAAGGGGGATTTAAGGAATGGGACGTAATGCAGAACAGGAGAGTCTGAGGCTGTCTGGGCGGGATCAACCGGTGATGCGCTGCATGAGCATGGCAACAATCAGCGTGGCGTCCGCGGCAAAGACGGTGCTGACGAAGTTCACCCCGTCGTTTCCAATCTTCCCGGCGTTCTCCCAGGTTGCGCCGATGATGCTGTCGACAAACATGCCGCCGATGCCGGCAAAGGCGATCACCGGCGTCCAGCGCCAATCCACCAGTCCGCAGAGGGCAGCAACCCAGGCCACGATGCTGGCCGCTATGCATCCGCTAAGGGTGCCTTCTACGCTAATAGCGCCGTTGGTTCCGATGGGAGCGTCGCGAAAGTTGGTGATCATATATGCGCTGCGCGCCGTGGCCTGCCCCAGCTCGCTGGAAACCGTATCCGCAGCTGCTTCCGCTAGTGCTGCCATTGACGCCACAAACAACACGTCCGAAAGATCCGCAAACCAGATCGCGGGCAGCGCACAGGCGGTAGCCGCTCCCAGGTTCGCGATGACCTGCGACGCCCTGCGTCCGCGGCGGCGCTCCGCAACCCCGAGCCGTTGCTTGCGCGCGTAGCCCCACCGGGTAGAGATCAAGGTCAGCAGAAACAGCGTAAATAGAGGGATAAATCCCGCAAAGCCGCCGGCCAGCATGAGCACAAAGGCCACAAGTACGCCCGCGATCGCTCCGCCGTCGGTAACCGAATCAATGAAGCGCGCCACCAGAGCAAACCCGATGGCTACCACGGCAGCAGGTAATCCCCTTGCATGAATGAGAGTCGTCACCGCTAGCCCAGTATCGCACGCTGCAACCGAGGTCAGAGGCATCCACGCGGCATGTGCAACACCGCAATACAGCAGACTGCGTCACAACACGCATCCCATCCAACGGGGCTGGGATCGAGACTGCGTCAGCGGCGCTTTGCGGAATATGACTTGACGAGACCGTCGGCAGCGCCGGATTATATTGTGCCCACTTTTGCAGCAATCCGGGTCTCAGTTCGCGCCCCATCGCGGGAATAAAGGCTGGCTAGAAAAGGACGACTTATGGCATCTTCCGTGTGGTCTGGATACTTGACGTTTGGATTAATCTCCATGCCGGTGCGCCTGTTCTCCGGCGCGCGTGGCAACCACATCTCCTTCCACATGCTGCACCGGGATGACAACACCCGTATTAAGCAGCAGCTCTGGTGCCCACACGATGAGCGCGTCGTCGAGCGCAGCGAAATCGTGAAAGGGTACGAGTATCGCGAGGGCGAATACGTCATCATCGAACCGGAAGAGATCAAGAAAATCGAGCCCAAGACCGCGAAGGCGATGGAGATCCTGGAGTTCGTCAAGGCTGATGATGTGGACCCGATCTACTTCGAGTCTTCATACTTCGTGACACCGGAAGAGGCCGGCCGCCGTCCTTATGCGCTGTTGTGCCGCGCGCTGGAAGAGACCAACTACGTCGCCATTGCGAAGCTCACCATGCACAATCGCGAGTACACCGTGTTTCTGCGGCCCTACAAAGGCGGCATGATGCTGCACACGATGTACTACAAAGAAGAGGTCCGTGATCTGGAGAACTTTGGCCGTCCGGATGTGGAGTTGAAAGAAGCCGAGGTGAAAGTGGCGCATCAACTCATCGAAGCTCTGGCGGGCGACTGGGATCCGGAAAAATATCACGATACGTTTGAAGAGAACCTTAAGACATTGATTAAGGCGCACCTGGAAGGTGAAGAGGTTACCCCGGTCGAGAAGCCGAAGAAGATGGCGCCGGTGGTTGATCTGATGGCGGCCCTGAAGGAGAGCCTGGCCAGTGTGCCCAGGCGTCCTCCGCAACGCGTGGCTGAGGCGCAGCGCGAATCGCAGGTGAAGGTGGTGGCTGCGAAGAAGACGAAATCGCGCCGCAAACCAGCGGCCTAGCCGAGAGCCACAGAGTGTATTTATCTGGGGCTCCCCACTCATGTCACGTGATTGGTGACCGCGATGGCTCCCCGTGCGCGAACGGTGGACTTCGAAATTTCCTGAGAATCTCCTCGCGGTACGTTGCAGCTCGTCCCAAACTCCGTTTGATCCGATGGGCCCGGTGCTATCATCCGGCATGGGAGGCCTCTTCATGTCGCGCTCGAGCCTTCTTTTGATTTTGATTCTGATCCTCGTCAGCGGCCTTACAGCCATCGCGCAATCCAAACCATCGCAATCCGCGCCGATGATTGCAACCGCCGAGCCGCTTCCACCGTTGAATCAAGCGGGCGCTTGGCAGGCACAGCCTGCGGGACAACAAGGCGATCTTGTGCTGTCACCCTCGGATGATGTGTGTTACCGGATTCGCGCTTACATCTTCAAACGCGACGACGATCACGCGCCGGAATTCGTTCGCAGCACAACCTGCGGACCGCGCCGGCCACATGAGAAGAATGCGGCCTGGCCGAAGGCAAAGCTGGTTCCGGCGAATTAGCGGAAGCGGAGAGTTGATACGAGGCGCACGCGGCTGACGTGCGCCTCTTCTATTTGCAGCGATTACTCGCCAAAGCGGAAGACCACACCGGTTGAGAACCGGAAATTGTTCTGTGTGTTGTTGAAATGGCTCGCACGGAGCCAGTCGAACTGGCCGGCACGTACCGAGAGCATCCCCTTCACCGGAATATCCAGGCCGCCGCCGAGCGCCATGGCAAAAGCGGTATTGTTAATCGATCCGCCCAGGGCCGTGGCATGAAAGCGATCTACGCCGAACAGGGCATGCATAAAGGGCGTGGCATGTGGCGTACGGATGTTGACGGTCGGCCCAAACAGGAACGTATAGTCGTGCGAACTGATATTGAAGGGCGATCCATAGTAGCCGCCAAAGTCCGCCGTCGCGCCCAACCAGCCGTTGAAGTTGTAGCTCGCCTATGCGTTCCAGCCGTTCAGGCTGAAGCGGTTGGTCAGGCCGGACGTACTGCCGTTGAAATACGAATATCCGCCGAATAGATCGATCTTCGACGCACCTTGCTGGGCCGCGACGAACAGGCTGCTCAGCATAAGCATGATTAAAACCAGCGAGATTCTTCTGACCATTGCAATGACTCCTTCGCAACAATAAAGCGCCTCATCTTTTCCATCGGCCAATGCCGGGAAAAAGATGAGGCGAATTTGCATGCGTGGAGCCGGCCCCGGTAGCTAGTCACCAACCGGGTTAACGGCTTTTTTCTCCCATGCCGTCGAGAACTGCCGCTCGATCTTCTCGCGGTAACACGGCCCGGAGTTATAGGTGCAGAAGGGGTACAGCTTGCCATCAGGCGCGGCGTAATGAATCACGCACCGCTTCACCCGCTCGATATCGTAGTTATAGCCATCCTGGAAGTGCATGCCCGCGACCAGCAGTGTGCGGTAAGTGAAGGTCCCGTCCTTGCCGTCGCGGCCCAGCTTCTTGTTGGTCATGCCCTGAAGGGTTTGCAGGAACTTCGTGAAGGTCAGCCCCGGGGGCGCAAATTGCGGTTTGAAGTGTTTCTGTAGCGTATTCCATGCTTTCATCTTGCTGTAGAGCTTGAAGCGCGCCTTGCTCGCCGAGCGGGAGAGCTCTTCCATGTCCTGCAGCATGTTCGGCACATCGACGAAACGCGTGATCGGCACCGCCTGTTTCGACCTGTCGTCGACAAAGAAGTATGTGCCGAGCGAGCAATGAGGATGGGAGGAGATGGTCGGCACGCCTGTCCCGCGAAGTGCCGCGGTCAGCTTCGAGAATGGCGTAACGCAAGCCAGGGGAAACCAATCCGAGCGCGGATCGGTGATGCCGGTCTGCTCGCTGACGCAGCGCGCCAGATCAGCCAGGGTAAAGCGCTTGGCCAGCAGCTCGTGCTTTGCAATGCGGCCGGTGAATGCGACCGGCTGGAAGCTGATGCCCGACACGGTATCGACGTTGTCGATGGCCACGCGCACGATGTCCCCGATCTGGTCATCGTTCAGACCTTTTACGATCGTCGGCACGAATACGATTTTCATTCCGGTTGCGCGGCAGTTCTCGATCACCTTCAGCTTGGTGGCAAGCAGGGCTTGTCCCCGGACGCGGCGGTAGATGTCGTCCGTGACGCCATCGAATTGCAGATAAAGCGTTGCCAACCCTGCCTCTTTTGCCCTGCGAGCGAATTCCATGTCCGCCAGCTCGATGCCGTTCGTTGCCGCCTGAATATGGGTGAAGCCCATTTCGCGCGCCATCGACAAGATCTCGAAGAACTGTGGATGAATCGTCGGCTCACCACCCGAGAATTGCACCACACGGCCGTCCACTGGGCGCTCATTGCGTAGCGTGGCCAGCATGCCGCGAACCTGCTCCAGGCTGGGTTCGTAGAGGTAACCGGCGATGTTGGCATTGGCGAAGCAGACTGGGCAGGTCAAGTTGCAGCGATTTGTCAGATCGACGTTCGCCAGCGCCGTATGCGAGGTGTGCATGCCGCAGAGACCGCAGTCCGCAGGACACGATGTTCCCCCTTCGACCTGCGGATTGGACAGCCCGAGGTTGTCGCCGAAGTTCCACTCTTCCATCTTGAGGTACAGTTCGACGTCGCTGAAGACGATGTCGCGGAAGGCGCCGTGCTCGCCGCAACTTTTCTCCATGATGACCTTGCCCTCCTCGGCAAGAATCATGGCTGAGATCACCTGGTTGCATTCTGGGCAAAGCGATTCGGTCTTCTTGGGAAGTCCCTTTTGCAGCGGCTTGATGGGTGCGCCCGTGTAGGTCACCTCCGGTTGCAGGATGCGCAGCCCCGGCCGCTTTCGCGTCGGCACTTCGTGCTGGGGGGCGTTGCTGGATGCGGGCGGCAAACTCACTTCAGGGGAAAACGTCTGGGTGCTCAAATTGGACCTCGCCTGGAATTAACGGCACAGCGATGAAGAATGTGGAGATGAAGAGACACCGCTGCGCTGCTCAATCTCATGATTGTCGCGCGCGGCGGCTTTTCCCCGCAGTGCTGCTCCTCACCCGTGCGAGTGAAGCGGGTGTGCAGCGAACGGAGACCTTGAGCGCCGGACGGCAATCTTTCGCGGGTAAATGGAGCTGCTATTTTCTGGTAAGCGCCTACTGACAGGTGTCGAAGATCAGCTGTATTTGTTCTTTCTTGGGATCATGCCGGGAGTCCGTTGAAGGTGACACCCCCGGAGCGGCGCTGCCGAATCCACGCACCACAGTGCTCGGCGGGATGTAGCCGCGATTGGAGAGCCAGCCGCGCACGGTCAATGCGCGCTTCTCCGCCAGGATCTGGTTGTTCTTCTCGGAATCACTGGAGCGGGCGTAGGACTCAATTCGCAGCGGATGGTTCCCGGCTTCTTCGACCATGGGAACAAGCGGATCCAGCGTCTTCGCAGCATCGGGGTTCAGCGTCCAGCGGCCTGGGTCAAACAGAGCATCCGCGTTGACAAAGAAGCGCCGGGAGCACTTTGTGTCCTGCTCAATAATGGCCGACGCGCCCTTCGCGACCGCTGGATTGGTGTCTTCTCGCTGGGCGCCGCGGGGTTCAGTTATTGGTGCGGTCTGCACTTCTCCCGACTGCTGGATCGCGGACAGGGCGGTACTTTGCCCCGCCGCCGCGCCGGCAATGCAAGCAGCCAAGGCGAGTCGTGAGATCGTAGAACGCAGCAGCGGGCCTCCTGTTTGATTACCGAGAATCACGGTAGTGCCGCCCGCAGCTCATTCCGGGCGTACTACTTTATTGCTACACGATTCTTTTCCCGGGTGCTATACGATAATGGCAGGTTCTTTGTGGGAAGCAGTATCAGCCTTTCGTAAACAGTCGCCACTCGCTTTATGAAAGCACCCTCACGCAAAAGCATACGTGTGGCCGTCGTGGAGAGCGATCCGGTTCGCTACCTCGGACTTCGCGCCATCTTCTCCAGCGATGCCGATGTTCAGATCCGCGCCGTAACCGTCAGCACGGCCGTGCACGCTCCCTTTGACGATGTGGTGGTCATGGCGATCGACAGCGGGGCGGCCTTTTATGACGGCATGGCAGCCCTTAAAGCGGCGCGCGCCGGTGTTCGCATTATTGTGACCGGTCCGGGCACGCGCGATGAGGACATGCTTCGCGCGGTCGCGGCGGGAGCCAAGGGATACGTGTCGGAGGACGCCTCACCGGCGGAATTCAAGAAGGCTTTGCGCGAGGTCCACGCGGGCTCGGTTTGGCTGCCCAGACATATTCTTGCGATGTTCATTGAGCGCGCAACCGCTTCCCCGCGCGCCGTCGAACCCGGCAAGGAGACGAAGTTCACGGGCCGCGAACGACAGGTCCTGCGGCTGCTGGTTGCGGGACGCTCGAATCGCGAAATTGCCGATGAGCTGGGGATTATCGAGCGAACGGTAAAGTCTCACGTCGCGCAGCTGCTGCGTAAGGTCGGAGTGACCAATCGCATTGCTTTGTCCGTACACGCGGTGACCCATTCGTTGCTGGAATCGCAGCAGCAATAGGCACGCGCTCTTCGCTGAACGGCATAGCCATCGCCGCGCTGACAATCCTGCGATCCCCCAAGTATCATTCTTCTGTCACCTTCATGAAAAATCTTGGCATCCTTCTCTCTGGGCGCGGGTCGAACTTCCTGGCCATCGCCGACAACATCGCCTCGGGTGCGCTCGATGCGAAGATTGCGATCGTGATTTCCAATCGTGCGGAGGCTGGCGGCATTGAGACAGCCCGCCGACGAGGCCTGAACGCGATCGTGATTCCTTCCAAAGGGAAGGTCCGTGAGGAGCACGACCGCGAAGTCGTCGCGGCGCTTCGCGAGCATAAAGTCGACCTGGTGTGCCTCGCCGGCTACATGCGACTGCTATCGCCCTGGTTCGTGCAGCAGTTCCCGAACCGCATCCTGAACATCCATCCCGCGCTGTTGCCGGCATTTCCTGGCCTCGACGCCCAGAAGCAGGCCTTCGATTATGGGGTGAAAGTCTCCGGCTGCACGGTGCACTTTGTCGATGAGAACCTGGATCACGGTGCGATCATTGTGCAGAAGGTCGTGCCGGCGCTGGACAGCGATGATGAGCACAGTCTCGCGGCGCGCATCCTGGAGCAGGAACACGTCGCGTATACCGAAGCGATCAGGATCGTGCTGGAGGGGAAGTACAGGATTGAGGGCCGACGGGTTGTAAAAGTTTAATGCCAGAGCCCGAGATTACAGCAGCCGGCCGTTAGATGAAGTTATCAAGACGCGACGTTCGATTGTTATCACCAGAGACGGCGTGCCGATAGCGACCGGAAAAATCCGAAAAGTCCGGGTCGTCGCGATAATCTGTGACCGCTTTGGGTTGCTCGACTATATCTCGTAATGCAGCAGCGAGAACACGTCGTATCGCTTCAGCTTCTCACGGCCTTTCAGGCCATCCAACTCAACCACGAATCCCATGCCGCAGATGTTGCCGCCTAGCTGACTGGCCATATCAGCCGTTGCTTTGGCGGTGCCGCCGGTCGCGAGCAGATCGTCGCAGATGAGGACTCGCTGTCCTGGCTTGATTGCGTCTTTGTGGATCTCAAGCGTGTCCTGACCGTACTCCAGATCATACTTCCATTGGAGGACTTCCCCTGGGAGCTTCTTCGGCTTGCGCACGGGGATGAAGCCCGCGTTCAGACGATAAGCCAGCGCCGGACCAAAGATAAATCCGCGCGCCTCAATACCGAGCACGAGATCAATATCGTGATTGATGTAATGCTCGGTGAGCGCGTCGATAAGACGGGCAAATCCAAGTTTGTCCTTCAGTAGCGTTGTGATGTCGTAAAAGAGAATGCCCGGTTTGGGGAAATCGGGAATTTCGCGGATAAGCTTCTTAAGATCGTCGCAGTTCTGCGCCGCTTTCGGCTGCATGAATTTACCAGACTCCTTCGATGCGGAATGTGGACGCCTCCAGCAGAGGCGCCCTGGACTCACTGACATCATCGACCCGCGACGCGCGCGGGCCCTGCTGCAACTTCTGGCGGAAAGAGCTGTGCTGCTCACGCGTGCCCGTTGCCATGACCTCAACATCGCCATTGGAGCAGTTGCGCACCCATCCCGTAACGCCGATCTGCGCGGCTTCACGCTCCACAAACCAGCGAAAGCCGACGCCCTGGACGCGTCCGGAGATTACATAGCGGTGAGTTTCGAGATCGGGCATAAGGCAGTAATTAGTAATTAGCAATGAGTAATTAGCCAGCTCCTACAGATGCTTGGGCGAGGCCTTATCGAGCAGGGAAATCAGCGGTCTGCCTGCCGGCGGTGTCTTCGCTTCGCCCTGCAAGATAATCTGCTTCGCATTCAGATCCTTGCCATAGAGATTCTTGTTCGCATCATTATCGGAACGAAGGGTTGAGCCGGCTAGCGAGATACCCGCAAAGACGCCTCGGTTGCGGGACCAGGAGAGGATCTCCGCCTTCATCACGATGTCCGTCTCCGCCGAGGTAGCTCGGCCAACGGGGCCAGCCGCAACGGACGCATCGCCGCCAAGTTTCACTTTGCTGGTCATCACCGATTTCGCCCCCTGCTCATTCATGACCAGCAGGACAAAGTCGGTGGCCTCGCCGCCGATCTGCAATCCGAAGCTTCCGCCTTCCAGAGCAAAGAAAGCCGGCGCGCTCCAGGGGCCACGGAAATTTGCGCCTGAGCGGCAGGTCATGACGCCACGGCCGTAGCTCCCGCCCACAACGAATGCGGCCTTCTTTACGGACGGGAAAATTACAGCGCATTCCGCCTTGTTGAGCAGATCGCGAGGGATGCCCTTGTCAGGCGTGTCCAGGATGGCCTTCATGACATCGTATGAATTCTGGAGCCTTTCCCCTTCTTTAGTTTCAGCGACAGCCAGCAAGGCAAAGCACAGACACAGCACGATAGCCAGGCTCTTCTTCATTTCCTCACCCCAAAAAACGCAGATTGTTTAGGCCCGCGAGAGGTACGCACCTTCGGACGTGTCCACGCGGATCTTCTCCCCTTCATTGATGAACGGAGGCACCTGCACCACAAGCCCAGTCTCCGTCTTCGCCGGTTTGGTAACACTGCTTGCCGTGGCCGATTTCAAACCCGGCTCTGTCTCAACCACAGTCAGCTCTACGGTCTGCGGCAACTCTACACCGACCGGCTTGCCGTCGAAGAACTCCACTTTAATAGCCAGGTTGGCAATGAGGTAATCGACCGCATCGCCAAGGATGTCCTTGCCCAGGTGGAGCTGCTCGTAGTTCTCGGTGTTCATGAAGTAGTAGTCGTCGCCATCGGCGTACAGGAACTCCATCTGCACTTCGTCGACCGTAATCTTCTCGATGGGATCGCCTGAGCGAAAACGATGCTCGAACATCGCGCCGGTGCGCAGATTGCGCAGCTTTGCCTGGATGAACGCCCGCAGGTTGCCCGGTGTGCGGTGCTCGACGCTGAAGACCGAATGCAGATCATTGTTGTGCTTGATGACCATGCCCGGACGCAATTGGGTGGCTGGAATCGCCATGCTATCTATGACTCCTTCGTAAGCTGAATTTCGAGGAAGAGCCGCAGCTCCCGTTTATATCGGAGTACGTTCGGCGAAACCTCACACTCGCAACGGTGGTCGGGGACTTTCGCGTGGAACGCGGCGGCTCGAGGAACGAACATTCAATTTTACATGGCAGCCCACGAAATTGGGAAATGTGGAGGCGCGAGGCAATGCCGCAAGTTACAGCATTGATTGGAGTTGACGTGGCGACACAGGCATTAAGTCATTGTCCGATTCCGGACACGAGATTCACGTTTGTGGGCGAGACAAATCGACAGACGCCACGCAGTCCACTTGTTTCGAGCAGGATAGGGCGCCTGCGGGATTGGCCCTCGGTCTGCAACATCATCGGCGAGCCGCTATGTCAGCATCCGCAGAGAATTCGATCATCTTGATTGCCGAAGACCAGGAACACGTGCGTGAGGCACTGGCCATGCTGCTGCGTGGTCACGACTACTCAGTGGTGCTGTGTGCGTCGCCCAATGAGGCGCTCGTGGCGGCACGGCAGCAGATGCCTGATCTCGCCATGCTGGACATGAACTATCAACGCGACAGCACGTCGGGCCTCGAGGGTTTGGAGTTGATCCAGAACCTTCGTGAGATGGATAACACAGTGCCGATTATCGCGCTCACGGCGTGGGGTAATGTGGATCTGGCGGTCACGGCCATGAAGCACGGCGCTTCTGATTTCATCGAAAAGCCGTGGCAGAACGATGCGCTGCTGGAAAAAGTAAGATCGCTGATCCGGCGAGGCCAGGAAGTTCGCCGATCGCAACGGGTTTCCGACTATGAGCAGCATGACGCTCACCAGTTGCAGACACGGATCGTGCCGCAGCGCCATCTGGTCACCCATGGTATAGAGTTGTTCGGCGACAGTGTTCCCGCAGGAATCGTGGGCGGCGATTATTTTGGCGTGTGGCAGCCGACGCCGGATATGTTGCACTTCTGCGTGGCGGATGTTTCCGGCAAAGGCACGCCAGGCGCGCTGATCGCGGCAATGCTGTACGCGTCGGTCAGCACGCTGTCATCCTCGAGCAACAGCCCCGAGATGGTCATGGCTCAAGTAGAGACCACTCTGAGAAATCAACTCGGTGAGGGGCATTACGTCACCATCTTTTATGGCGTGCTGGATCTGCGAACGCGAGTTCTGCATTATGTGAACGCCGGCCATTGTCCGCCGATTCTGCGCAGACGAAGCGGCAGTCTCGAATCACTGGATCCGACGCGTCCCGTGTTGGGCTTCATGCTGGACGTTGAGTTCCGCTCGGAGCGGTTGCTCCTGGTCGAAGGGGACCGGCTGTTGCTGTATACGGATGGCGTGACAGAAGCTTCCAACGATTCGGGCGAGGAGTTTGGTAACGAGCGGCTGGCGGCGCTGGTCAACGACCCTGAAGAGCAAGCCCTGCCGCAGCGCTATTCGCGAATCATGAGAGACGTTCAAGCGCACAACGCCGGGAAGTTTGCCGATGACGCGACGCTGGTGTTGATCTCGGTTGGCGAGAGCTCTCGTGCGGCAGCATCCCAGTCGGCCAGTCAAATGCAGACCAGAGCATAGAGGGAGCACGCTTGAAGGCGTGCTCCGCCCGCAATTGAAATTCCTGCAACCGCATCGGAACTACGCCTGCGCTTTGGCTTTCGCGCGTAGTACTTCGTCCACAGTGTTGATGTCAACCAGTCCGAAGCAGCCATAGATGGCCGGCAGCACGCGCTCGGCCGGGAACGTTCGCCGCATAGCTGCGACCTTCTCCGTCCCTGCGCGATACGCCGGCAGATACATTCTGCCTAGCAGCGGATGCCGTCCCCAGGCGCCGGAAAGTTTGTCGGCGCGCTCTTCGCTGACCAGAAAATTCTGGCGCAAAGTCTTCGCGATCTCCACCTGGGGCTTGCCCTCACCCCAGGTGAGATACGACGACTGGTTTTTCGCATCGTCCTGCAAGAGCGCCAGAAGTACGCCAATCTGCATATCTTCGTCGGGCAGTTGATTAATTTCCGTGACGCCATGCGCGATGAGGATGGCATTGTTGGCCAAGCCCTCAAACAGGGTGGCTGCGCGCGTGTTCATGGTGAGCACGGTCGCTTCAAAGCCTGCGATCCCGCGCACGTACAGGTCCTGCAGGTACGCGAACGTCGTCACGTGTCCGGGAACGACCTCGTGGCTGACGAGCTGCTGGAATTCGGGGAAGCTGATTTGCAACGAAGCGTTGATCTCATAGCTGGCCTCGTACTGCGGCGAGCCGTCCGAATTACGCTTGCGGCCCAGGTAGTTCATGGAGCCGGAAAACCACGCATCTTTGATAGGAAGGAAATCGATATTCGCACGCGGAACTCGCGCCAGTTCGGCCGGTAGATGGGGCAGCAGATTGGCGGCACTGAGATTGTCGAAATACGCGATCACAGCTGCGCCGAGCGCCTTCACCGAGCCCATCGGACTGACGCGTTCGCGGCGCCACGCATCGACGGCTCCGAGCAATCCACCATTGCTACTGGAATAGCCAGCCCGGCCCAGCAGCTCGGCTACGCGCTCGCGCTTGGCTTCCGGCTTCGACGGCTCAGGAGCGCGGCCGGTCGACGATTCCACGCAGCGCGTGTACGGAACAGCCGGACCTTTGCCGAGGATCTCCATCGCGAGGTCCCACATGACTTCCAGGCAGCCGGCCAGCCCGATCAAATACTGACCGCGCAGGCCTGGGATTTTGTCGGCTTCGTGGCGAACTCCGGCGATCGCCGCGGGTAAATTGACATCCCGCAGGTATTTCTCAACAGCTTCGCGATCGACCGTCTTTCCACCAACCCCACCAGTCTCGCGCACGCAAGCGGCCGAGGCCGTGGTGTAAGCGGCAGGCAAAGGTTCGTTCGAAAACCATGAATCAGCGATGAAGCGGCCGGTTCCCGACGGACACATCACGTCGCCGCCCCACAGCGTGTCGATCCCTAATACGGCATCAGCAACAAAACGTCCTAGTTGATCCATTACGAGGCCTTCCTTCTTTGTACAGAACTAATCCAGACATAACAGCACAGACCAATAAAGAATAACGCGGAGAGCATTTGTGAGACGGGCTCATTGCCGTAGAACGGCGTATGCACCATGTTTTCGCTGAATTTGGGGAACAGACGGAGCGCAGCTCCGAAGACTCCGCCGAGCGCGCCGCCTGCCATCAACCCGCCGGCGACGACCACACCACGCTCGCGAATGCTCCGACCGGCATCATCGCCAGTCTTGTCTGCGCGTTTGTTCACCAGGTGGGAGAGAAATCCACCGGCGAGAATGGGCGTGGTCAGTTGTAGAGGAAGATAGATTCCCAGCGCGAAGACCATGGACGACACGCCGAGCATCTCCAGCACAACGGTGATGAGCGCGCCGATGCCCAATAGGACATAGGCCACCGGCTGCCCGCTCATAAATCCTTCGACAATCGCCTTCAACGCCGAGGCTTGGGGCGCAACCAGCACCTGGCGCGGATCTCCGGGCATCGCCTCTCCAAACTGAAATGCCTTCGCCAGCAGGACGATCGTCAACCCGGCGGTGATCGCCGAGGCGACGACGCCGATGAATTTCACTTTCTCCTGGGCTGCGGGCGTGGAGCCGATCCAGTATCCGGCTTTCAGATCGGTGATGAACTGCCCCGACACGCAGAGCGCGACGCAGACCATACCCGCCAATGCCATGACGAAGAACATTCCGGTCGCTCCGGAGAGGCCGAACTTGAGCAGCACGACTGCCGAGACGATGACGGTGAGCAATGTCATGCCCGACGCAGGATTGTTCGCCGTGGCGGCGATGGCATTGGCGGCGACGGTGGTGAAGAAGAATGAGAAGAGCAGCGTCAGCACAAGACCCAGCGCCAAGACGCTCCAGGTGACGTGCAACTGCCCGAAGAAAGCGGCGACAGCGAGCGAGCCCACGATGACTCCGAGCAGGATGGCCATGATCGGAATATCGCGGTCGGTGCGCTCCGTATGCGGAGCCTCACCGTGGCGGAAGGCATGGAGCGCGATACCGAAGGACCCCGCCACCACGCGCAGCGATTTCAGGATCCCGACCAGTCCGGCCGCTGCGATCGCACCCACGCCGATGTATCGGACGTAATAACGGTAGATTTCGGCGGCGCTCATATGCGAGATGGGAATGGTCGCCGGGTAAACCGTCACATCCCCCATGTGGTTGCCAATGAACCAGATCATGGGGACGAGCACGAAATTCACCATCACGCCGCCTGCGCAGAAGATCAGGGCAATGCGCAGGCCCATGATGTAGCCCAGCCCGAGGATGAAACCGATCGCGTCGAAGTTGAAGACCATGCGATGGCGATCGACCAGCGACTTCATCACCGGCACAAACTGGAAATTCAGGTACTCCTTCCAGACGTGGAAGGTGGTGACAAAGAAGTCGTAAACCGCGGCGATGCAAGTGGCCTGGATCAGCAACTTGGCTTGTGAGCCGCCCTTTTCGCCGGTGACCAGCACCTCGGTTATCGCTGTAGCTTCGGGAAAAGGCAGCTTGCCGTGCATCTCGCTTACGAAATAGCGGCGCAACGGGATAAGGAAAAGAACGCCCAGACAGCCGCCGGCCAGGCAGATGAAAATGGTCTGCACCGGATGCGGGCTGAGGTGAAGGATGTAGAGCGCGGGGATCGTGAAGACGGCGCCGGCCACAACGCTGCCCGAGGCGCCGCCCATGCCGGTGATGATCATGTTCTCCAGCACGGTGGAGCGCCGGCGGTAAATCCGTGCAAGTCCGATGGCGAGGATGGAGATGGGAATCGCCGCCTCCATCCCCTGTCCGACCTTCAACGCGGAGTAGGCAGACGCCACGCTGAAGATGATGCACAGCAGCGTGCCCCAGAGCACCGCTCGCCACGTTACCTCCGGCAAGCTCATGGTGGTGGGCACAAGCGGGTTATAAACTTCGCCTTCTTTCAGCGGCTGGTAGGCATTCGCGGGAAGAGATTTCGCTTCTTGCTCAGCGGCAGGTGCGGGTACGGCCATGGATGCAGTCTCCGGGCGGTCTGGCAGCCGAAGGAATTGTAAATGGCGGGGTCAAGCGGGGATGTGATGTGGGTTAGGTGTGACGGTGACCCGGGTTAGCGTCCCAATCTCAGGACGCGAACCTGGGGCACAGGGGTCGCCAACTATTTCTTATCTGCAGCCGTGCCCAACTCGCGTGAGCGGGTGGAAATCGTGCTTCTGCCCGACTTCGTCGCCGCGGCGGCGTGGGCGGAGGCTTCGGGCCCATAACGCTCCAGCAGGACCGGCACCAGTGCGCCTTCGGCTTCCTTCACGAACTTGAGCTTGTCGTTGGCATCAACGTCGATGCGGATGAAGTCTCCCAGCTTCACCTGCCCCGTGGCTACAAGGTTTGCCAGCGGAAAGACGATGTTCCGCTCGATGGCTCGCTTGAGGTGACGCGCGCCGTATCGCAGATCGGTCCCTTCACGGAGCAGGAACTGCTTCACCGGGATCGTGCAGCTGAAGACGAACTGGTTGTTGCCCGTCGCCTGGAGGATGCGCTGCTGCACCAGGCCAAGCTCGATCTCGAGTATCTGCTCCAGGTGCTCGCGGCGCAGCATGCGGAAGACGACCACTTTGTCGATGCGGTTCATGAACTCGGGCGAGAACTTCCGCCGCGCCGCTTCTATGGCCGTACGATTAATCTTCTGGTCGAGCTTGGCATCCATCTGCGCCGGCGTCTGCGCGAACCCCATGGTGCCGTTGATCATCTCGTTCATCTCGGAGGCGCCGAGGTTCGAGGTCATCACGATAACGCATTGCGAGAGATCGACACGGCGATTGTCACCCAGGGTGAGCGTTGCCTTATCGAGAATTCCGAGCAATAGCTGCCAAAGGGCGTCGGAGGCCTTCTCGATTTCGTCGAACAGAAGAATCGAGAGCTTCAGTTTTTCCGTGTGCCACTGATTCAGCGCTTCCTGGGTCAGCAGCGGATGGGTCTCGCGGTGTCCGAGATATCCCGGAGGCGAGCCGATGAGCTTGGCAATCTCGTGGGAGTGCTGAAACTCGGCGCAATCGATCTTGATGCAGGCGTGAGTATCGCCAAAGAGCGATTCCGCAATCGCCTCGACCACACGCGTCTTGCCGGAACCCGTCGGTCCCAGGAACAGAAGGTTCCCTATCGGGCGCCCTGGCGGATTGAGGCCTGCCAGAAACATCTGGTAGATCTCCGCAACCTTCTCGACGGCGGGGTCCTGCCCGACGATCTTCCGCCGCAGAGCGGTTTCGAACTCTAAAGCTTCATTGCTGTGTCGCGAGGGATCAAGAACGGCGTTCAATCCAGTTTTCATAATGGCTGCCAACTTACGGCGGGCCTTTTTGTGCCAAGCCGTGTATTGAGATGGAAGCGGCGTCGTTTGAGTTGTTTCGGCAGCAGCGCTGCCCCTACGCCAACTCGCGCAATCGCGTTTGCACTTCCAAATCTGGGTATTGGATGTTTCAGATTGGCTTTTGGGAGACTTACCGAGTAGTTAACTTGCAAAGATTCTGTGTCGCATTTGAGACAAATGCGGGAGTCATTGAAAGGACAAAGATAAGGGCGTCCACTGGAGGACGCCCTTCGGTCACAGACTGTCAACTTGTTTACGGAACTTCAATCAGCTCGATTTTGCCGTCTTTCCGGCGGTGCAGCACTTTGACGTTGCCCTTGCCGTCACGGAAGACGAATACATCGCGGTCACGAAACTCACATTCCTTGACGGCTTCCTCTATGGTCATCGGCCGCATGGCAACGGAATCGTTCGACTTCACCAGATGAGCTTCGGTGGTGCGGGCAACCGAGGGGAACTTATGTACAACAACGGGCACGGCGGTAGCCGCGGTCGCGCCCACGGCAATCTGACCCTCGGCCTCGGCGGGAGCCTGCCACGTCTTGTCCTTCGGCTGGCGATGCGTGTTACGCCGACGGCCGTTGTGCCGGAGCGCCTGGGTCTCGATGTGCTCGATAGCCTGGTTCACGGCGGTCAGCATGTCGTTGGCCTCGGCCAGGCCGACCAGGTGCCCGCGCCGCCGTTTCACGGTGATTTCCGCGATGTTGCGGTATTTTTCCGCGGTCAGAATGACTTTGCTTTTGAAGTTGTCACCCAGGATTTTGGTGAGCTTGCCGAGGCTTGATTCCACCTCGTCACGAATGGCGGGAGTGATTTCATATTGCCTGCCAAAATATTCTACGTTCATTGAGCTCCCTTCTCGCCGGGTCAGCAATTCGTAACCAGTAATTCGTTTTGCCAAACCAGGCGACCTTTACGACGATTGGGCGGCTTGGAATCCAGTGGATGTTTTTGGAAATTTAGATTGCCTCCACAGCCTTCCTCGATCAAACGCCCGGCACAGCAGCTAGCTTTTGACTCTGCGCTGGTGGGTGCTCGGGATGCGCATGTCCTCCCGGTACTTCGCGACCGTGCGGCGAGTGACCTGGATGCCCTGCGACTGGAGGATGCGGGTGATCTGCTCGTCGGTCAACGGCCTGGTGGGATCTTCCTCCTCGATGAGCTTTTTGACCCGGCGCTTCAGGATGAGCAGCGAGGTGGTGCTGCCCTCCGGGCCGTTCACGCTCTCGCTGAAGAAGTAACGGAGCTCGAAGACGCCTTGCGGAGTGTGAGCATACTTGTTGGCCACAGCGCGGCTGACAGTCGACGGATGAACCCCGATCTCCTCCGCCACTTCCTTGATCATCATCGGCTTCAGCTGATCGATGCCATGGTCGAGGAAGTCGCGCTGCCGCTCCAGGATGGAATAGCAGACGCGCAAAATCGTTTGCTTGCGCTGCTCGATGTTCTTGATGAGCTGGATGGCCGACTTGTAGCGCTCCTTGACGTAGTTACGCACGTCCTTCTCGGCGGCATCGCGGCTCAGCAGGCGGCGATACGAAGGATTGAGGCGCAATTGCGGAACTTCTTCGTCATTCATGAGGACGATGAACTCCTCGCCCTGCTTCACGAAGGCCACGTCGGGCTCGATGAGCCGCGTCTCGACTTTGTTGTAGCGCAGGCCGGGCCGCGGATCGAGGGTGCGAATGAAATCCATCGCCTGCATCACGGCCTCTACCGGCCGGCCCATCGCCTTGGCGACTTCCTTGTAATGCTTGTTCTGCAGCGCGTGCAGGTGCTGATCCACCAGGATGATCGCGTCGTCCAACGCTTCCAGTTCGGCCTGGTGAGTGCCATTGCCGTTCTTTCGCGGAACGCGCTTCAGGTCATGCAACTGAGCCAGCAGGCATTCACGCAGATCGCGCGCGCCGACGCCGACCGGATCCATCTGCTTGACCAGATCGATGGCTTCGCGCAAGGCGTCGCGACTGAAGGGCACGCGCGGCGGCGATGTGCGCGGCGGAACCAGCTTGGGGCGTGGAAGCTCGGGTTCGGCGCTCTGCTCTTGCACCTCGGCACGCTGAAGCTCCGGCAGCGCGGATTCTTCTTCGGCAACCGCTTCAGCCACGGCGACAGCAAGTTCCGAGGCCTCGGGAGAAACAATGCCCGCCAGCTCCGGCGCAGCCGCCCCGGTCAAGCCCATCTCAACCGGCGTGCCAGCGTCGTGCTCAATAGGCTGCTGCCCAATCACGGCCTCGACCACCGGCCGCAAATCAGCAGCGGCCATTTCCTCCTCGGCCAGGCCGAGCAGCTCATCGTCCGTGGCGATCAGGTAGCCTTCCTCGTTCAGATTGCCGATCACCAGCTCCGCCGCGCGATACACGTCTTCATTGACGTGCAGGGACCCCAGCTGCCACATCAGGTGGTCGGTCAAGGTGCTGGGCTTGGAGAGGAAATTCTCGAAGGAGGGCTTTTCGCTGTCTTCCATCTCGATGGGAGTGCGAAGGCCGGGGTCGAGATACTCGGAGAAAAACGAGCCGAAGTCAATCTCTTCGAAGGGATCTTTTTCCTGCTTGGTCTCGGCGGGCTGCTCCTGGGTGGCGAGGGAGCTGTCGCGCTCCTTCTGCTCCTCGCGGGCGGAGATCTCATCGAGCAACGGGACCGAATTGTCCAGCTCCTCCAGAACCGGATTCTCCGTCAGCTCGGCGTTGATCATATCGGCCAGCTCAAGCTTGTTGAGCGCCAGGACGCTGACCATCTGCACGAGCCCGGGGGTCAGAATCTGCTTCTGGGAAACTTTGAGATTTAACTTGGGCTGCAATAAGGCCATGGAACGGAAACCCTGAGGAGCAATGCCCCTCGTCAAATTCTAAACCAACGAGAAGCTCTCGCCTAAGTAAACTCGTTTTACTTCCGCATCATTTCCAAGCTGATCCGGGGTGCCGGTGCGGAAAATCTTTCCTTCGTTAATAATGTACGCACGATCGGTCACCGACAGCGTCTCACGAACATTATGATCGGTGACGAGCACGCCGATCCCGCTGGCTTTCAAATCAAAAATAATTCTCTGCAGATCGAGCACCGCAATGGGATCGATTCCGGAAAACGGTTCGTCGAGCAAAATGAACGATGGCGAGATACATAGACAGCGCGCGATCTCAACCCGTCGCCGCTCGCCGCCGGACAGGGCGTAGCCCCGGTTCTTGCGAATCACCTGAAGGCCAAGCTGATCGATCAGCCGCTCCATGCGCTCGCGGCGTTCATGCCAGGACATCGACTGCGCTTCCAGCACGGCGAGGATGTTGTCCTCAACCGTCAGCTTGCGGAAGATCGACGGCTCCTGCGGCAGGTAGCTGATACCGTGGTTGCGCGCCCGAAGATACATCGGGACATCCGTGATGTCTTGGCCGTCGATCAGCACCCGGCCTGAATCGGACGGAATCAGCCCCACGACGATATAAAAGCTTGTCGTTTTTCCGGCGCCGTTGGGCCCCAGAAGGCCGACCACCTCACCCTGTTTTACATGGAAGCTTACGCCGCTGACGACCCTTCGACCGCGGTAACTTTTGCCGATCTCCTCAGCCGATAAAGTCTGCATTTACTTCGTGGTACGAGCACGTGTGATGGTGGGGGAGGAACGCTTACTCTCAACTAGAACCCTATCATCGTGACTGTAGAAAGTCAACGAATCGCCCCATACCGTGCCGTGTTCGGCATCAAAAATGCTAGGAGATTTGCCGGTCAGCAGGTATTTGCCATCCTCGGCGGTGTAGACAAGCTTGTCGCCCACGGCGCGGCGGTTGGGTTCAGTGACCACTACCCTGCCCAAGGCGACCATGTGATCGATCTGGCTGGGTGCGTCGGAGCCTGGAAGTGAGGGGCCGCGCTGCTGCTGAGGCTTCTGCGTCTGCGCCTGGTCCTTAGGGCCGTCCGCATCGGCCTTCTTCAAGTAGACATCAAGCTGCTCCGCCGTGACTGTGCCTGTAGTGGTTTTGGCCAGGACGTTGCCGGTGTAACGCACGCGGCGTTCTTCGTCGACGTAGGTGAGCTTGTCTGCCGTGACGTCGACGCGCGTGATCTTTCCATCCTGGGATTGCTGCACAAACAGGCTCGAAACTGTTTGCGTCTTGTCCGACTCGGCGTAGATCGCCCGCTTCTCGTTGTCGAAGTCGATTTTGGGGGCGCGTACCACGTTGGCCGTCTGCCACAGCCGAACGTTGCCGGTGTAGTGCGCCAAGCCGGGGTTCTTGTATCCGACCATGTGCTGCGCGGTGACGTGAATGGGCTCCGAGGTCGCGAGCAAGGCGCCATTAGGTTGCGGCTTCAGCTCGCTGTAGGTAGTCTTCACGTCATCGTCAGCAAAACCCTCGCCGGTCTGGCGATTCATGCGAACGTGAACCGCAGTTGTCGTCATTCCGCCGTCGATGATGCGCGGCGATCCCGTGAGGACAAGGATCTGGTCGTCGGGAGTATAGGTAGCCATGTCCGCGAATGCGGCCCGTCCGCCCGCATTTGGATTACCCGAGGGTTCGTGATAGGCGAAGTTGCCGGTCTGGATCAGATTCTGCACGCCGCCGTCGGGAGCGAAAGTGACGTCCAGTTTGTCGGATGTGCTGACCTTGTCAGGATCGCCGGGAGTACTCGAGACGATACGCGCGTTGGGCCAGCCATGCAGCGTCTGTAGATGGTTGCTGTCGTCAAAGGTGGCGTGAAACTTGCTTGCGCTGGCCACAGTGGTGGAGTTGCTTCCACCCAGGCCCTGATTCTTCTTAGCGGCGTTCGCCGCAGGCTGCGAAGCCGGCGGCTTCGGCAGAATCGTAATCCAGGCCTTACCCAGGGTATCCGCCGTCTTTAGCTGATTTCCGTTCACCAGCTGGAAATCGAGTTGGTCGGCGGCAATTTCCATCGGCTGTCCACTGCTACCCGATTTTGCGGGCTGCGGATCCTGCCGCATGCGAGCATTTTTCACCATGTGGAATCGCGATGGCTCATTCTGTTCCGCGAAGTCGAGAACGAAAGTATCAGCCGACCCGTGAGCGACGCTCGCTCCGTGACTGTCGAACTTAGCTCCTCCGGAAATGATCGCCTGGGCGATGGAATTCTTCGGCCCCATATTGAGGTCGCCGCGCGGCCCCATGACGTCGACAACCGACGGGCCGCGGTCCACGATGTGCACATCGCCTTCCGCGATCGCGTGCTTGACGGTGTTGTCGGACTCGAAGAGCAGTGTGGCCTTGTTGGCGGTGAGGGCCCGATCGGGCTGTTCGATCTTAGCGTTCAACAGCACGACCTGGCGTGGGACTTTCTGGATCATCCCACTGGTACCGGTGATGGTGGCCGGATGAGCGCCGGTGGTGACCACGTGAATGTCCGACTTCAGCTGTAGCTCGTTCTGCTTCGAGTCGTAATAGGCGCCTTTGGCTGAGCCGCTGGCCTGCTCGGTGCGGAACTCGACCAACTCATCGGTCCGGGCAATACCGCTCTTCTGATTGAAGGTGAGAGAACGCGTGACCAGATGCAGCGGATTCTTCAGTTCCTCAGGCGCCGCTTGATCGGGACGCTTGGGGCCCTCTTCGTTGCCCTCGAGATCGATGTGCACTTCACCGACGGCTTTGATATCGCCGCTCCGTGGATCATAGGTGAACTGGTCGCCGTAGATCTGGTCATAGCGATCGTGGTTCTTGCCGTAGACCACGATGTGCACATTACGCAGGTCAGCATGACCGCCCGCTTTGAACTGCACGGCCTTGGAGGCGCGGATGGTGTAAATGGTGCGGCCGGCTTCGGACTTGGAGAGCGAGAAGCCATCGCTAGTCTGCTGAATATCGATGCCCAGCGACTTCGGGACATTGTGCAGGATCGGCTGGACGTGGGAGCGCGCAATCCAGTACGCAGCGGTGACGACAGTCACAAGCACACAGACACTTACGACCAGCCACTTGCGAACCTGCGCTAACGATTGGAACATCTGGATCGATATTACTTGATTGTGGCGGCGCCGCGCAGGCGGGTAGCAGCCGCTAGGATCCGAGCAAGGAAAAGCCCTTCACCGGCACGCGAACGACGACGCAATCGCAGGGCATGTCGTGCAGGGCCTGACGGCGCCTGGTCCAGCCCGCCATCATGAAGCCGATCGTCAGGCAGAAGAAAGAGAGGAACTTCATGAAGTGCCGAACTGTGGCCTGGCCAAAGGAAGTGCGGCCGCCCTCAGTGGTAATCACCTGCAACCCGAGCGCGCGTTTGCCGATGGTGGCATGCCAGGAAGAGCTCTCTGTGAAAGCGCAGTAGAGCCAGGAGCCTACGGCGAGCAGGGGAACGAAGGCGTAGCCCGCGGCAAATTTGAAGTCGTAGCTGGAGAGTCCGAGCAGGTGCCGATAGCGGTCCAGGATGAAGTAAATGGCACCCGTCAGCAGCACGGCTGCGCCGAACTCAAGGCAAAGATCGATTGCTCCCGCCCAAAAACGCAGCCAGAATCCTGCGTATTCGATGCTGTCGGGCGTGCTCGGCACAGAATTGGGATGCGATTTGGGGACTACGGCAGGCGAAGGCGGTCTGGTGAGCACGTCTCCGCAGAACAGACAAAAGCTACCATCGGGCAAGCGGGTATTGCCACAGCTTGCGCATACCTCGTCGAGCACCGTCTCCATCGGATGGGAATACTACGCTGCGGTCGCGCGGTCTGTAAAGTGAGCAACAAACCACGCTCCACTTGATAGTGGCGGAACTGCTACGGGAGAAGAATTTTCTGAGACACAGTGCAAGAGTTTGCATCTGGGGAAGAGCCCGAGAACGGTACAGGCAGTGTTTCGAACACTTTGCAGATGAGTTCTCGTGGCGACGGACGTGCACCATATGCTGTTCGCAATCGAACAAGGTTGCAGTGGTTCGGATCTTTCGGCAGTTCTTCGTCGCATGCACGTAAGGGTAGTCCCTCCTTTCGGAGCGCAAAGCCGGAGTCGCGTGACTCCGGCTTTGTTTTGCCTGCAAGCAGAACGCCCCCTACCGATTCTCTGTCGCACTCGCGGCTAGCTGATCGACGCGAGCGTAGTCCAGCAGATTCAGCTGCACGCCGCCGAAATCGGGGTGTTCGTTGTAATCCACGCTGAATGCGAGATCGAGCACGTCGCCGGCCAGCAGAGGATCCTGCGCAGCACGATCGGCCATGCGCCAGCCCAGGACGTCGCGTGCGGGCTGGAAGCGGCCCTCGCGCGGCTGCGGATCGGAGGAGATGGCGCGCAGCTTCAGGTGCTTTTCCTTGAGCACGCGCGCCGGCTGGACGAGCTTCGCATTTCGAGCGACGAAGACTGGCGCCGGATTGCCGGAGCCAAACGGCTCGAGCCCTTGCAGCGCGAGCCAGAAGTCGCGCCTGACGTCCTCGAGCGAAATCTCCGCGTCGTAGTCGAGCACCGGGATGAAATCCTCGGGGGTGAGCCGCCGGCGCGCGTAGTCATCCAGGCGCGAGCGCAGCTCCGCAATGCGCTCGCTCGGAAGCGCACATCCCACAGCGTGGGAGTGGCCCCCGAAGCGGGTGAACAGCTCCGGGCACGACTCCAACGCCGCGAGCAAATGAAACGGGCTGATGGAGCGGCCCGAGCCATGGGCCTCACCATTCTCACAAGAGAAGATCAGGGTCGGGCGATGATAGCGCTCGACAATGCGCGTGGCGCAGATGCCGATCACGCCGCGATGCCAGCCCTCGCCGTCGACGACCAGACAGCAGGCGTCTTTCAGCTCCGGTGAAGATTCGATCTTCTCCTGGATTTCGTTCAGGATTCGCTGCTCTTCCTGCTGGCGATCGCCGTTGAGCTGATCGAGTTGCATGGCCATCTCGGCGGCTTTTCCGGCGTCCTTCTCGGTGAAGAGCTGAATGACGCGCTCGGCGATGTCCATGCGTCCGGCGGCGTTCAGGCGCGGCGCAACACGGAAGGCAATATCGCCGGCGCTGAGAGGACGCGACCCGTCGAGCTGGCAATTGGAGAGCAGGGCGCGAAGTCCGGCATTCACCGGCTTGCGCAGGCCGTCCAATCCGAGTTTCGCGAAAACACGGTTCTCGCCGACGAGGGGGACAGCGTCGGCAATGGTCGCGATCGCCACTATCTTCAGGAAGGACGGCAGCAGGCGTTCGCGGCCGCTTTCGACCAGCAGAGCTTGCGCGATCTTAAACGCGACGCCCGCGCCGCACAGTGATTTGCAGGGATAGTCGCAGCCCGCCTGATTGGGATTCACGACCGCCAGCGCCTTGGGCACGCCTTCCGACTGAGGCAGATGATGGTCGGTAACGATGAGATCTACACCGCAGCGCGCGGCCGTTTCCGCCGCCGCGAAGGCGCGAATACCGGTGTCGACGCTGATGATCAGGCGAATGGCGTTGGCAGCCGCGCGTTCGATCACCTCGTCGCGCATGCCGTAGCCCTCACGAATGCGGTGCGGGACGTGATATTCGACCTTGCCGCCGCAGAGCTCCAGAGCGGTCTTGAGGATGACAATTGCGGTGGTGCCATCGACGTCGTAGTCGCCATAGATGAGCACGTTTTCACTGTGCTCAATTGCTGCGCGAAGGCGCTCAACCGCAGTGCGAAGGCCGGTCATCAGGTAAGGCGAGTGCAGATCCTGAAGCGAAGGAAAAAGAAATTTCTGCGCTTGCTCCGCCGTTGAGATGCCGCGCACAACAAGAAGGCGAGCCAGCGCAAGCGGCAGCTTCATCTCCAGTGCGAGCCGTTGCACGTCTTGCGGATCGGCATGGCGGAGTTCCCAACGCACTATTGTCGCTGGCCTTTGCCAACCGCAGAGACACAGAGGCACAGAGATCCGAAAGTAGCTCTGTGTCTCTGTATCCCTGTGGTGAGATTATCTTTCATCTTCCTGGTCGGTGTCGTCGATGGCGAGGGTGCCGAAATCCTCTACCAGGTCCAGCAGGTGCTGATAGTGCTCATACCACTCGGTGGAGATCTCGAAGAGGAACATGATGCCCTGATGCGGCCATCCGAGCTGGACGAAGCCGGTCTTGCCGATGTAATTGCGCAACCAGCGCGCTTCTTCCAGGTCATCGTCGCTGGGAAAGCTGCCGTGTTGCAGGCGCTGGATGAGGTAATCAAGTTCGTCGCGCTGGAGGACCTCGTCGTCCATGGAGAGGAACTGCGCGCCGGCTTTCTTGGCCAGCTCGACAAAATCTTTCCAGCTGTCGGGATTGTCCTTCGGGTCCCACATGACGCTGTGCACTTCTTCGGTCACATAGCCCTGATAGCGGCTGAGGCCGTGGCCGAGGATGAAGGCGGTCATGTCGTCTTTGAGGCTGGAGAGATCGTCAGGCATGAGTTATCGAGAGCTCCGCCGAGCGGCAGCGAGATCATCATACTCCGATGTGACGCCGCTGACACGGTCACGTGCCGCCGCGGAACTCGGGCGGAATCTCTGTGTTAGACTACAATGTTTTCCTTTCTGATTTGAATCAGCATGCTCTTCTCGAAAGAATATGTGGGCTATCTCGCCCGCGAAATTACTGACAAATTGATCTCGGGCGAGTTCATCGAAACTGCCGATAAGAACGCCGTCCGCGAGCGCGTCGGCGCGGCCTTGCTCGAGGAACTGACGCTGGAGGACCGCATCAACGACGAGGTGCGCATGATCCTGGACACCTACTCGGACGAGATGCAGAAGAGCGGCGCCAATTACCAGGAGATGTTCAAGAAGGTGAAGAACGAACTGGTGCGCAAGTATAAAGCGGTGTTGTGAGGAAGTAATTCGTAATCGGCAAATACAAGCTCAATGAGAATCAGCCGCGAAAAGATCAACAAGCTGGCGCACGGCGTCTCCGACACGTTGGCCGCCATGGACACGGTGGATTTCGTCGAGGACCGCAACAGCATTCGGCTGGAAGTGCGCCGCTTGCTGGAGAACCTGATGGCCCAGGAAGCCAAGATCGACGCTGCTGCCAGGCAGAAGATCGAAAGCCAGCGCCGTACCATTCTTGAAGGCTCGCAGGAGTGGGACATCCTCTATCGCAAGTACTACAACGAGGAAGTTAAGAAGCTCGGGATATAGGAAGCAATCAGCAATTAGCAATCCGAGCTAGTAATCCGGATATGTTGGCGGCGCGGAAGCTCTAACCCGTCGCGCTACTATTGGATAATTCGTTCCCGCTCGCGGTAATTCTTTCGGCACCGAGCTTTAAGTTTCTTTCCACCACGGCGCACAGCACACGATAAGTCCAAGAATTTGGGACACTGCTTCCATTGGCATCAATGTTGCATTGTCCAGCAGTGATGTTGGATATCGTCGCGCTGCGATGTCCAAAAAATCCAGCTGTCTGGACGAGGGTCCATATCCTGAAGTTAAGCGGAGGAACACTATTATGAAGAAGCTACTCATTTGCGGGATGTTGCTGGGCTTGCTGACCAGTGTCAGCTATGCACAGCGCGGTCGAAGCGTTGGAGGGATCGGGACATCCGGCGCGCGAGTCCCCAACGTGGGTCCCATATCGCCTCATGCGGGCGTGAATCCCGACTCCATAGGCATGCCGCACGGGGGAGTTCTTCCTAATGCGAGAACCACCAGCGGCAAGACCTCGAAGACCACCACTCCGAATGCGACCTCCGATCCCAAAGCGCAGACCGTAGGCCCGCATGCGAACACAACGTCTCCAACGAGAGGGACCCTGCCGAATGCGCGCATCGGCCCGGGTGCTGATCAATAGCTTTCATCTACCGGTGGGCCGGCCACAGGTCAGCCCACCGATTGCCAGCCAGCGGGTACCACGGAGTAGGAGGTGAGATCCGGCAGCAACAGAAAAGCGCGGCCGCAGCCGCGCTCCCTGGCGAACTTTTCCGTTACAGATTCTTCTCGAGCGCCTTTTCGATCACGTCACGCGAGACGTAGCCCACGATCTGGTCCTTCACCTGGCCGTCCTTGAAAACCAGCAGGGTAGGAATACCGCGAACACCATAGCGCTGCGGAGTGGCCGCGTTCTTGTCAACGTCCATTTTGCCGACTTTCACTCGGCCGGTGTAGCTCTGCGCTACTTCATCAACAATCGGCGCCAATGCGCGGCATGGACCGCACCACGTCGCCCAGAAATCCACAATCACGGGCTGGTCCGATTTGAGGACCAGCTGATCGAAGTTTGCATCCGTTACTTCTACAATTGCGTTACTTGCCATTCTTCCTCCTGCGGGACACTTCTTGCTAGCCCCGCCGGCGAGAGCGGGCCCATTTCTTCATCGTAACATCCCGAATATGAGATTAGATGCACCAGGGTGCTGTAGGACGCGGGCAGCTGCCGATATCGGGAAAGGGCAGTGCGGCTGCGGGCGAACGCGAGCCGCCGTTCCAGAAATAACTGGCCAAGCAATAAGAAGAGCGCCCCGCGGAGACCGTTGAGCGCTCATTAAGGCAGCCCTCCCCCAGAACTGCCTAAACTGCAGAAAGCATTTTGCCTTTGGTCGCGGTGTTTTGTAAATACGTAACGGAGTAATTCTTCAGTTAATTAACCTTAGATGGAGACTATGACGGAAGCGAAACATTTGGCGGGAGATTCGCACCTAAGTTTTCTGGCAGCAACGCGATGTTGCTTCAACCTGAGGTGTACGAGTTAGTTATCGCGTTGCACGATTCCGCTTCTCCTCCGCACATTCCAGGCGATTGGTTCCGCAGGGCATCGGAGTATTCCGGCGAAACGCGCGTTCAATTACGGACACCGATTCTTGGCTGGCGGACAACCACCTTCCTGATCGCGTCCCTCACGACTCTGGAACTTCCATCGATTCAAGCACGTACCAGCTTTCAGAGTGGCCGGTCAGATGCACTTAAGGAACTTACCAGAGGTGAGGAAATGCCAACCGTGCTCCAGGACATACGTTACGCGCTGCGTCAGCTTCGAAAGGCGCCGGGATTCACCATCACGGCTGTTCTTACGCTTGCCCTGGGCATAGGCGCGAACACTGCCATCTTCACACTGGTGCATGCGGTCATGTTGAAGTCGCTGCCCGTGGCCAATCCTTCCCAGCTCTACCGCATCGGCGACAACGACATCTGCTGCGTCTACGGCGGCTTAATGGACGAGCCGGGCGGCTGGGGCGTGTTCTCCTACGGGCTCTACCAGTATTTCCGCACAAATACCCCGGAGTTCGAGGAAATTGCGGCCTTTCAAGCCAACGAGCCGCAGATCAGCGTGCGGCGCAGCGGCTCGCAGGGAACCGCGGAGACCTTTCCGGCGGAGTTTGTTTCCGGCAACTACTTCCTGACCTTCGGCATTCAGCCGTTCGCCGGACGAATGCTGATGCCGCAGGACGATCAAGCCGGTGCGCCACCCACGTTAGTAATGAGCTATCGCGCCTGGCAGCAGCATTTCGGACTTGATCCTTCCGTCGTCGGCTCCACATTCACGGTGAACGGCAAGCCGTTCACGGTTGTCGGCGTTTCACCGCCCGGTTTCTTCGGCGACCGCCTGCGCGACGATCCGCCTGAATTTTTTATTCCGATTGCATTCGAGCCGGAGATCAACCAGAAGGGCTCGATCTTACACGTCGATAACCAGCACTGGCTGTATCTCATCGGACGGATGAGACCTGGTGTGCAGCCAAGCGCGGTGCAGGCCAAGCTCACCACCGAGCTGCGCCAGTGGCTGCCTGGTATTGCGAGCAGCTTCGATCCTGAAACGCGAGCGAAAATACCGCAGCAATATCTGAAACTCGGAGCGGGAGGCGCCGGCATCACCGGGTTGCGCGATCAGTACCAGAGCGGGCTTTACATGCTGATCGCAGCCTCGGTGCTGGTGTTGCTGATTGCCTGTGCCAACCTCGCCAACCTGCTGCTGGCGCGGGCCACAGCGCGAAGCCAGCAAACAGCCGTGCAACTGGCGTTAGGCTCCAGCCGGCGGCGACTCATCCGGGCACTGCTAACGGAAAGCGTTCTGCTGGCCTGCATCGGCGGCGCAGCCGGACTGGCGGTGGCGTACTGGGGAACGCGCGCGATTCTGCTGGTTGCCTTTCGCGGTGCGAGCTTCGTCCCGATCAACACCACTCCATCACTGGCAATTCTTGGGTTTACGTTTGGGCTGTCACTCATGACCGGCATCGTCTTCGGCGTGGCGCCGGCGTGGATCACGTCGCACTCCGATCCGGCCGAAGCGCTGCGCGGGGCCAATCGCTCCACGCGTGACCGCTCGTCGATGCCGCAGAAGTCGCTGGTCATCGCGCAGGCGGCGTTCTCGCTCGTGCTGCTGGTGATGGCCGGCCTGGTCACCCAGAGCCTTCGTAACCTGGAGCACTACAACTTTGGCTTCGAGACGGATGGACGGCTCATGGTGCAGATCAGCCCACTTACCGCGGGCTACACCCTGGAGCGTCTGCCGGCGCTGTATCAGCAGATTCGCGACCGCATGTCGGAGATACCGGGCGTGCGCAGCCTCGCGTTTTCCATGTACAGCCCGCAGGACGGCGACAGCTGGAACAGCGATGTCGCGATCCAGGGAGTCAAGACTCCGCCGGCCGAGGACATGACGGCAGGATGGGTGCGCGTGAGTTCGAATTACTTTGACACCATCGGGACGCCGCTGCTGCGCGGCCGCGTTATCGGCGAGCAGGACACGGCGACGTCGCAGCGCGTGGCCGTGGTTGATGAACTCTTTGCGCAGAAGTTCTTCCCCAAGGACGATCCCGTCGGTCGGCACTTCGGCTTCAATCTGCCCGGGCACAGCGGCGACTACGAGATCGTGGGCGTCGTCAAGGCCACCCGGTATCGCAGCCCTGACGATCGGCAGTATCCCCAGAACCCGATGTTCTTTGTTCCCTACTTCCAGAACGTGCAGTACGACCGGCCAAACTTTGAAATGATGCAGGCACAGTCGGAATACGTCCGCATGATCGAGGTCCGCTATTCGGGTTCCGAGGCAGACATCGCTCCTCAGGTGCGTCGCGTGCTCGCCAGTATCGATCCCAACCTGAGCATCATCGAGATGCACAGCTTCGGCGAGCAGGTAGTCCGCGTGTTTAACCAGGAGCGGCTGATCGCGCGGCTCACGGAGTTGTTCAGTCTGCTGGCGCTGCTGCTGGCGTCGATTGGACTGTATGGCGTGACAGCCTACAACATCGCGCGACGGACGGGCGAGATTGGCATCCGCATGGCACTGGGCGCCAACCGCGGTGACGTGGTTGCGATGGTGCTGCGCAACGCCTTCACACAGATTGCGATCGGACTGGCCATCGGCATTCCGCTGGTGATCATCGCCGGGCGGACGATGTCCAGCAAACTTTTCGGGGTAAGCGCTTTCAATCCTCTGATCGTGGGCTGCGCGGTTCTGGTCCTGGCACTCTGTGGCCTGATCGCGGGGCTGGTGCCGGCGCGACGCGCGGCGTCGATCGAGCCGGTGCAGGCACTCAGGATCGAATAAAAGCGCCTAAACCAGGTCAAAAAAAGACCGCCCAAGCAGGGCGGTCCTAACGTGTACGGGCAGCAATCCGTCTGTTATTTGATGGCCCGGGAATGTCGTCTCAGCCCGTGAAATTACGAAAGCTATCAAAGGAGCATCTCACTCCTGCTGCCTTCGTCGGGAAGAATCACAAATCTGTGTCCGTTACTGCAGCAATACACCACTTTGTCCGCAAGCAAGAGCTTCCACTTCCCTAACTGATCTGGCATGTCCAGAGGGGTTGCGGTAATCTCTTCCGACTCGCAGACAGCACAGCGTTTGGGTTGGATCATGTCGGAAAAGTAAGCGTTCACCTCCTTTGCCGCCGTTTGGATGCAGGTAGTCTACACGGCAGTAGTAGTGTTGATTCTTTTTTAATTGCTACAGTTGTCCAGCCGCGTGGAATCGTTCGAACGGGCAGCCTTTGGCGGGCTTTTTTTGCAGCATCATTCGCCCATCTATTGCGCGGACGCAGGCCGGTGCATCTTCGTCGGACTCAGCTCCAGGCTGCTCTCCAGGATCATCTCGATCGAGTCGCCTGTGCCCAGCTGAATCTCCGGGCCGCGGGTGAGCAAAACTGTTGCCAACCCGATCACCCCGCCGGTTGCCGCTCCGATCGCCGCGCCTTTACCACCGTCGGCAATGGCGCCAATCCCAGCCCCGGGGATGGTTGCGGTTGCAATGGTAGCGGCATCTTTGCCCTTGTTACTCCCACCCTCAATCGTTCCTTCCTTTCCCTTAACCGTGTTGTCCTTCGAGCCGGGAGTGTTCTGCACCGCGCCGGGCAGCAGCACCGTGTAGCCATTGGGAAAGATCATGGAGGTGAAGCTCATCTGCAACTCGGCGCGCCCTTTGACGTGTCCGGGCCGTACTACGCGCCGCACCTCGCCCTGGACGAAGGTCCCGGCCGGGATGACGATCTGGTCGTTTTGTGTAATGGGGAAGGCGGTCTGTGCGTACACCGGATCGCCCGGCCGCGCACTTTTGCTGTTGATGCCCTGCTTCAGGGTGAGCGGAATCTTGGTCCCCGCAGGAACGGTAACCGCCGGCGCGGGTGCTGGCGGCTCCGGCTGAGCTGCAGGCTGGTTCGGCGGTACCGCGGTCGCGCGTGGCGTCAACTGCGGAGTGTCCTGACTGGTTTGGGCCTCAGCCGGGAAAGACCCCGCGCTCATCATCACAAACGGCGCGAGCAGGACAACAATTGCTCTCATCGGACCCTTCATCATGGCTGGACCTCGACGAAATTAACGCGCACAGAAGCAAAAAGTCGCGCGGAAAGGGGCGTTTGCCACAGATTCCATTTCCGGGTGGTATCTCTCCCGGCCAAAAGCTAAGAGCTAAAAGCTCACAGCTATTTCAAGTTATACAGCGCGTTCACATGCGCAGTCACCGTGATCTTTTCCGCACTGAACTCTTCTGTCGGCGCGGGCGCGGCGGCCTGCGCGGCCATCGGCGCGGCCTTGGCCATCATCGGCCGCACCGGCTGCGGCTCATAGGTATCGACCGACGCGTACGACAACTCGCCCAGCGTGCGTCCGCTGGATTGCGCCACCGCGCTGGCCTCATCGTGGGCGCGGCGCAGCGCATCCTCCACCGCCTTGATCTTCGCCGCGTTGATGTCTTCCAGCAAATAGCTGATGTTGGTGTCGGTCACGTCCATGTTGGCCAGCCCCTCCGTGATCGGCCCGATCTTGGAGAAGTCCTTCAGCTTGATGCTGATGTTCGCCTCCACGCGATAGCCCACCAGCTTGCGCTTGGGATTCTTGTAGTCGTAGACCGGCTGGGTGGTGAAGCGGCTGATTTGCGCATCCTTCGGGTCGAGCCCGTTTGTCCGCAGCAACTGACGAATCTGCTCCGCCTGCTGCGACGCTTTCTGGGTCGCGTCCTGCAGTTTGTCTTCCTGCGCCGAGATGCCGAACTGCACCAGTGCGGTATCGGGATCGGAATCGAACTTCCCGTCGGCGCCGACCCATACTGTGTTGGGAACAGGATTGGCTGCTCGCTCCTGTGCCCTCGCCGGGTTGGAAACGACGAGCATGGCAATGAACATCAGCATCAGAAGAGCAACGTGCTTTTTTTGCATGGTATAAGTCTAGACGCCTCCCGGACACAAAAGTAAGTGAATATCGGCGTGGCCAAGCACAAGCCCTCGTTTGATCGCGGCTGCGCCAAGCATCACTCATCCATCTGGTATGCCTTGCGCATCCAGCGCCTGGCCTCTTCGTCGAAATCTCTGCTGGTCCGGATTTCGATGCGATGGGTGATGCGGTCCTTCTTGGCGAATCCTCCAGTGTCAATCAACCGCTTGGGTGTCTTCGTGTTTCCCAGGGCCAATCCCAGGTCAATGCGCTTCTGCGTCGTCGGCTTAATCTGCGCGATCACGTGATTGCGGTAGATGGGAACGATGGTCTGGCATGGCGAGACGCCAATGTCCTTGCCCAGCGTCCTGGCGAAGGCAACGATCTGGTCGTAGATCGGGCGCAGATGCTGCTTGGGCCCGGCATACATCTTGTCGACGTAATCTTCCGCGTGCTTCCGATATTCATCGGCGTCTTCCGTGGCTTCTCTCTTGCCGGCGGAGCGCTGCGCAATCCAGCCTGCATAATTCGTGCCCAGCTTATGCTCGGTTTTCAACCATGCGGCACGTTCCTTCTCGCCGGCGGGACCATTCTTCTTTACGTGTCGCACCCATTCGTCGAGAGAGCGTCCGGTCTTCACCTTCATGCCGGCAATCACCGATTGCAGCATGCGCACGCTGGGATGCAGATCGTACTTCCATCGTTTGTGAGGGCCTGATATCGCCATGCATCACTCCTGATCGCAATGTGGCCGTTAAGGCATCGTAAGAGGCTACTAGACAACGAAGGCAGTTGCGGCTCAGTTTAGTCCAGGACGAGGACGAAGGCGAGTTACGGGTAAATCGCAATCAGACTAGGAAAAGATGTCCAGCGTTCAGCGGAATTAAGGTTGATAAAGAGCAGCCGGAGGGACCAGTCGGAGACGGTGCTGTCCGCCGCCCTCCAGCTTGCCTCTTGTTCAATCGACCGGGGGTGCAACAACTGGCTTAATGGAAGACGGCCAAGAAGCCGTGGCTCACACCGTTGTTGTCAATCCATTTTCCCGTGATTCGGCCGCCAGAGTTGTTTGTTATTGGAAAGGTGCCACACCCGCTACACGTTCCCGCGCCCGGAGCGTCGAAAGTCACAAGGCCACCACCTGGATAGCGTACAAACCCATGGTTCACATTGCTGGAATCGATGTAGTTTCCGATGACGACGCCTCCAGCATTGATGTTCGAGGGCAGGGTGCCTTGGCCGTTGACAGTGCCCGCACCTGTAACGTCGAACAACGTGAACGTTCCCTCTACGGCGCGCACGAACCCGTGATTCGCGCCGGCTGCGTCGACACCTACACCTATGATCACCCCTCCCGCGTTAATACTTCCGGTGCCGCTCGCAGAATAGCCTGTGGGGTCGAACTCGGTGATTGTGCCATCGGCGGCGCGCACGTACGAGTGACTTACACCGGTGGAATCGATGTATCCTCCAGCAACCACACCAGACTGATTCAGGCATGCAACCAGACAGGTAGCCGTGCCCTGGTCGGAACCTGTGCCGGCATCCGGGGCGTCGAAGCTAGTAATGGTTCCAGCGGCCGTACGCACGAACCCGTGACTCACGCCGTCTGCATCGATAAATCTGCCTGCAGTCTCAGCCGTTTGGTTGATGTTAAACGACTGTGTGATTGTAGAACCGGCGTTGTCGAATGACACGAAGTATCCGCGGGTGGATGCCACGAAGCCGTGACGGACATTGCTTGAATCTCGGTAGAAGCCAGTAAACAATCCACCTGGAACCTGACTGTAGATATGCGTCCCCTGCCCCGGATCCGTGCCCGCTCCCGGCACATCGTAGCTAACGATGTTGCCGTGGAGGTCGCGCATGAATCCGTGGAATACATTGTTGTCGTCGATGTAAAAACCGCTAATCAAACCCTGCGCAGTTATCTCAAACGGAAAAGTTCAACAGCCGGAACAGGTGCCCGCGCCTGGCGCATCGAAGCTGGTAAATGCGGGTTTAGCGGAGATGTCTTGTGCGAAGACGCACAGGACAAAACAAAAGGCAGCCATCGCGCTGATTCGGAGTGTCGCCCGAACGAAAACTAGAGTCCTAGTCATGACGTAATCCTCCCTGAGAATTTGCAAACGAAAATGATTGGGAGCGAAGGGCCTTGACGACCACAGGAAGTGGCAATTTGGTTGGGTTTCTTAAGGGCAGAATACGCTCACCGGGGCGGCAGTCAAGCAGTTTCTAGACATCAGGCGCTATTTTGGGTAAACAGCGGCGCTTCTTTCCTGCGACGATCGCGGCGGCTGTAGTGTCGTGTGGGAGATCACGCCGTAGCTGAGGGTTGGCCGAAGTAGAGTAGGCGGTTAAATCATCCCGCTGCTCCTCGTGACCTCCCGTTGCTTTCCGTCATTGCGTAAAGTACATACTTCCGACGCCGCTTATCGCCAACTGACAGAGCACTTTTTCTAACTTGCCAATTCGTACGAAAGAAAAATCTGCAAGAGGCGATCACCGCAGCGTTCCTAGATTTTGGGGAATAATTGCCTCACGAAAGGCAGCGATGGACCGAAGGCCGATAATCCTTTGGCGTCTTTTCATTGCGATCGCCCTTCTGCTGTTGTCAGGGGCCAAACGTCTGCACGGGCAAGCACTTGCTGTGCTGGGGTCCAATGGGCAGCAGCCTCCATCCGCGATCCCATTAAAACCCGCAGCGAACTCATGGATGCTCAAGCCCACTCCTTACCTAGCGTGGAACCAAGACATTGCGCCTTCAGTACGGGCACAGCGAGATGCGAATTGGGACAACGCAGCCTTCAACAAGAAGCCTCTCACAGCTCCTGATGTAGACCTTGGGAACTTTTCTTCGTGTACGGGAGACTATGACATGGCTTGGGAACCATCTGACATTAGCATCCACGTTCCCAATCGAGCCGTTTTGACGGCAACTTTTGCCAAGTTCCGCAGCGTACTGAGTGCGTCAGAAATTTCCATCTATACTGAAATAACGCTACAGGTTGATGAGGTCTTTCAGGATCAGACCGGAACAGGCCATCCCTTCAAACACCAGAATATCGATCTCTTGCTCTACGGCGGAACCGTAATTCTGCGATCCGGTCAAGCTTTCTCTCTTCACACGGAGCCGTGCGATTACTCCATGGAGCCTGAACACAAGTATCTTTTGGTTCTGTCCTATGAACCCGTCGGGGATTTCTACCACCCGTACGATATTTGGGATATTTCTAACGGCACAGTGCAAGCTTTAGACCAACGAAACCAATACTTGGCGCATGAAGGCAAGTCAGCCCTAAACGGACTGCGTGTGGAACAACTGGACGCTGTCCTGCACAAGCTGTTGGACGGCCAGAACTGACAATTCAGCAATCCTTGGCAAAAGTTTCCAGCGGAAGCTGCCGTCGATAGCTATCGTAATATCGCCTTATCGCAAGAAATGGGGGCAAGAAATGGCGTTCGGTTTCTGTTGCGATCGAACGGCCTTTTCCCTGCTGCTCTCATCCCAGCCTGTAAAAGCTCAGCGCCGCATCGCCCTGATCCAGGCGCCGATAGCGCACCAGCGCGCCGAAGCGTTCGCCGGGATCGAACTTCTTCTCATGCTCGGCGACGACGATGCTCGACGGTCGCAGCAATCTCGATTGCGACAGAGAACCCAGCGTGCAGTCGTACTCGCCGCGCATGCGATACGGCGGATCGAGGAAGCAGTAATCGCATACCACACCCGTGCTTTCCAGCAGGCCGAGCGCTTTCGAGACTTCACGCTCCTGCACTTCAAATCCAGAGGTGATACCGAGCGCGGCGAGATTGTCGCGCAAAAGACGTGCGTGCTTCTTCGCCGATTCGACGAAGTATACCTGGCGCGCGCCGCGGCTGAGCGCTTCGATCCCGACGGCACCCGTGCCCGCGTAGAGATCGAGCCAGACGCAGTCCGACAGGTCGCGCGCCGCGCCCAGCACATCGAAGAGCGTCTCGCGCAGTCGATCGCTGGTGGGGCGCAGGTCCAGACCCGGCAGCGAGCGCAGCGGGCGGCTGCGATATTCTCCGGCAATCACGCGCATGACACAGTGTGACATAGCGCGCCGCGCAAACAAGAGAGCTCAAGATCGATAGATAAGTAATCAGTTCGAGCTGGTGGGAGCCCGCTTCAGGGTAGGATGCCCATCATCCTTCTGGGAGTTGGAGTCGCCGGAATCGGTGGTTGGGTCGCTGGCGCTCGCGCGTTTCAACAGCACCGGACGTCCAGGCTCTTCTTTGCCGTGATGCAGCCGGCGGCCATTCTCATAGGCTTCGAGCCGCGTCTTGATGTTTTCGAACTCGCTGGTATCGACAACGTACTCCGGACGGTCGGGCAGATACTTGCGAATCTCATCCTGGGCAGCCTGAATGCGCTCCACGTTCATCGGGTGGGTCGCGAAGGCCTTCGCGATCATGTTCGGCTTTTTCTTCTCTATATTCAGCTTCTCGAAGAATTGGACGAACGCCTGCGGATCGTAGCCGCTGGCATAGTCGTATTCCAGGCCGAGCAGATCGGCTTCGCGTTCGGCATCGCGCGAGAACTTCAGGAACCCCAGCGGCACCGCGAGCCCAGCGACCTCGCTGATGGCATACGCCACTGGTCCGCCGATGAAGATCAGCGGCACCGACGCCATGTTCCAGATCTGCGCCCGCGTCATGTTCTTCGTCGCGTGACGCGCGGCAACGTGCGCGATCTCGTGCGCCATCACGCCCGCCAGCTCGGCTTCATTGCCGGCGGCGAGAATCAGCCCGCTGTTCACATAGAAGAAGCCGCCCGGCAGCGCGAAGGCATTGACCTCTTCTGTGTCGAGCACCTTGATGGTGAAGGGCACGCGCGCGTCGGAGTGGCTCACCAGATTTTGGCCGATGCGGTTGACGTATTCCGTGATGACGGGATCGTTGACCAGCTTCGCGCTCGATTCGACTTCAGCAGCGAGCTGCCGTCCCAGCGCAATTTCTTTCTCGAGCGAGTAGAAGTCCAGACCACTGCCGACGTTTCGCTGCCCAATGAGGTCGACGTTGTCTTTGGGCGCAAGCTTGGAGGGCTGGGCGGGTGTGCTCGTCGCAGCAGTCGTGGGTGCGGCTGCAGGCTTCGGAGCGGGAGATCCGGCGCTGGGATCCGGCGATTCCTCAGCCGGAGTGTTTGCGCCTGCCGCGGCTACCTGCGCGGCCGTGGGAATACCAATGCTGGTGGCGTCAGGATGCGCCGCAGGCGAGAGTGTATCGAGACTCGAAGGCGTTTGCGATGGCGGCGTCGCATCGCCCGACGGAGGCTGCGATTGCGAGGACGATGTCGTGGTGCTCGAGGCAGGCGCGCTCTGCGCGACACTCGCTCCAGTCAGACACAGCACTGCCACCAGAACCAGCAGCGTTTTTCTGCGTGCGTGAGCAAGCGACCAAGAAGCGAGGACTGGCACGGATCCCACCTGGTGTTCCAATGATTATGCTGCCAAAATCAGGGTTATGGGAACAAAAAGTTCACCGGTGGCGGTTTGTAATCTGGCCGAGACAAACTTATCGGCATAGATGCGCGGCCCTTCTTCGCGGATACCTTTTCAGCGGGCTTTCGACACATTTCTCGGCTCCGAGTTCCAGGTTGGGAATTCTGTATCTCTGGCTGGGTGTCAACCTGGCGCGACCGGGCGATCGCACGCACTTACGATGGCAAAGTTCCCAAAATGGGAAACAAGGCGGGCACTCACCTTCTCTGGACTGCGAGGCGGAACTGTCCTACTATGTGCCCGTTTCATGCTCAACAGGATCACGAAGATAAGCTGGCTGGCGCTTGCGTTGGCCGTGGTATGCCTGGTTGCCCTGACCGGCACCGCGGGGCGGCCCGCCGGCAGCATGGCTAAGGTGCGTGCCCCTTACCTATTGTTATGGGCATGGGAGCGCCCCGAGTCGATATCCTTCGTCAACTCCAAGGAGATCGGCGTGGCCTTCCTGGCCGAGTCGATCTTCCTCGACCGGCAGCCGGTGCTGCGCCCACGGCTTCAGCCGCTGCGGGTTGGCCCAAAGACGCCGCTGACGGCAGTCGTCCGCCTGGAAATCACTCCTCGCACGCCGAAGGCATTCGATCCTTCCTACACCAGCACCGTCGCGCAATGGATTGTCACCGTCGCACACGAGCCGCAGGTTGAAGCCGTGCAGATCGACTTTGACGCAACGCAGTCGCAGCGCGACTTCTATCGCGCACTGCTCGCCGCCGTGCGCCCACTGCTGCCGACTGGCATGCAACTCTCCATCACCGCTCTCGGCTCGTGGTGCCTGGGCGATGACTGGTTGAGCGGGCTGCCCATCGACGAAGCCGTGCCCATGCTCTTTCGCATGGGCGTCGACCGCGAAAACATCCTGCACGCGCTGGCCGCCGGCGACGACTTCCGCGAGCCGCTCTGCCGCACCAGCCTCGGTGTCTCCACCGACGAGCCCTGGCCCGAGATCCCTGACCAGCCCTTTAGCGCGAAGAACTGGTGGGCCGGCCGGCGCGTCTACGTCTTCAATCCTCATCCCTGGACAAAGGCAAGTTTCGAAGCTATCCAACGAAAGCTCACACCATGACCACTTCTGCCCGCCGTTACTCCGTCGCTGCCGCCGCTGTTCTCCTCGCGATCCTGCTGACGCCCGCCAACATCTTCTCCTGCGGCCCATTCTTCCAGGAGCCGGTCTTCACCGACCCGACCGCGCCCGACCAGCCGCTGGAGCTCTTCGCGAAGGGCAGGCTTGGCATCGTCCTTCCACAATACGAGACGCAGTACCTGGTCGTTGCCTACCGATATCTTGCCGGGCCGAAGCTGTCGTCGGCGGATGAACAAGCGTTGATCGAAGCGTGGAAGCCGAAAGTCATACCGGCCGGCGAGCCATGGCCCGAGCAGGTGCCAGTTGACGAATGGCTCAAAGCACGCAGTTCCGCGCTCGGTGACAACCAAGTTGCGAAGGTCAACATTGATCGCTACAGGTTCGGCGCTGGACCTTTCGAACTGTATCCCAGCTGCGGTGATGACGCATTCCTCACCGCTGCTGCGACCGCCGGCAATTTAGTTAAGCAATTCGGCGCAAAGAGCGAGGCCGTGCGCGATTGGGTCGACGCTCAAGACACGGTTTTCAAGAATTGCGGAGACACGAGTGGATTTGCCGTCAATGCAAACAGCGCTCGCGAATTGCATGCCTCCATTCCTAAGCCACCCAAGATGCAGAATGCGGTACTCCGCATGGACCGCGACTATCAGATCGCCGCCGCCAATTTCTATGCCGGCGACTGGCAAACGGCGGCGCAACACTTTCAGCAGATCGCGGACAATCGCGAATCGCCCTGGCGTATCTGGGCGCCCTACCTTGTCGCCCGCTGTTACATTCGCGAAGCGACCTTATCGAATTCGGGGGAGAGCTCTGCGAACACGCCCGGTGCCGATTCCTCATTCAACGTGCAGGACATGACGGCCGCGGAAAAGCAGCTGCAGTCGATCCTGAAGAATCCTGCGCTCAACACCGTTCACCCTGCGGCGCAGCGCTTGCTCAACTACGTCGATGCCCGGCTACACCCCGATGAGCGCCTGCATGAGGTCGCGCAACAACTCGAAGGTAAGGCGCCCACCAGCGACTTCCAGCAGGACCTCATCGACTTCCGCTGGCTCTTGCGGCATCAGAAACCTCCCGGAATCGATGCGGCTGAGTCAGCCGATGAACTGGCGCAGCGTGGCCTCCTCGACGACCTCACCGATTGGGTGATGACGTTTTCCAATCCGACAGCCGACTCGCTCACCCACTCGGTTGAGCGCTGGCGTGCGACCAAGTCAGAAGCTTGGCTGATGGCCGCGCTGACCCAGGCGAGGGCGAAAGACGCCAGTGCCTCTGCGCTCATCGATGCGGCAGCGGCGGTTGCACCCTCATCACCGGCATACGAGATGGCCGTCTTCCATCGCACGCGCCTGCTGATGGAGCAGGGACAGCGGGACGCCGCGCGTCAGTTGCTCGACGCAAACCTGAAGCGCTTCGAGAGCGGACCGCTCTCCAGCCTGAACCTGCTGCTGGCGCAACGCTTCGCGCTGGCCACCGACTATCATCAGTTCCTCGAATTCGCGCCGCGCACGCCCGGAGGGCTGGCATGGGACACGGGTGGCGACCTTGAGCCCGATGACCGCGGCAAGCCCGAAGCCGGACCCCTGCCCAAGCGCTTCGACGTAGATTCGGTGGGGACGATCAACCAGCGGCTGCCGCTGACCATGCTCACGCAGGCCGCGACGGGCGACGTCCTGCCCGGCGATCTTCGCAGCCTCCTGGCAACGGCGACCTGGACACGGGCCGCAATCCTGAATGATGCGCCCACAGCGAAGGCGCTGGAATCGCTTGCCGTGGCGGCTCATCCTGAGTTGCGCGATTATGTGAGCGCCTATGAGAACGCGAATTCGGAGGACGCGCGTACCATCGCCGCCACCTGGACCATGCTGCACTTCCCCGGCATGCGACCCTTCGTCGAGGCCGGGGCGCTGCGCCAGGCAAAGTTCACCGCCATTGATGACTTTCGCGACAATTGGTGGTGCGACAACGTCGGCGCAAGCGCAAGTAACGCCGAGGCTATGTTCTCTTCCTCGTGGACCGAGAGCGCGCAACCCAAGCCTGCCGCGCCCCCATCACCATCGTTTCTGACCGAAGCCGAGCGTACCCGCGCGGAGCAGCAGTGGCGCGACTTGTCGACCATCGGCGCTGCCCCGATTTACTTCGGGCGGATTGTTTTCCAGTGGGCAAAGGAAAGTCCGAAGGACGGCCGCGTGCCTGAGGCGCTTTACCTGCTTGTGCGCTCCACTCGCTACGGTTGCACCACCGACCAGACAGGCAGCGTCAGCAAGCAGGCGTTTGATCTCTTGCACACCCGCTATCCTGACTCGCCGTGGACGAAGAAGACGCCGTACTGGTTCAAGTGATGCTGGAAATCGTCCAAAGAACATCGCAAGCATAATTCGTAAACTGCTGGAAATAAATATGATAGTGTCTATATGGACCATTAGAATCTGAGTGCTTCTTACTCACCCCGCTGTTGACACTTCTGATTCGGGTACGGTATATTAGCACTCGTGAGAAGTGAGTGCTAACAGCCTCTGCTTCCAGGAACCTGCGTTATTCCAACTTCATTATGAGCCGGCAATGCGCTCAACTCGGCGCTTCGCCGGAGCAGTGAGTACGAAACCCAAATTGAACCTTACGAAAAGGAGTTGAACGAATGGCAACCAAGCTGACTCCCCTGCACGACCGCATCGTGGTTCGTCGTGTTGAAGAGGCGGAAACCACGCGCGGCGGGATCATCATCCCCGACAGCGCCAAAGACAAGCCGCAGGAAGGCGAAGTAATTTCCGTCGGCCGCGGCAAGACCAACGAGAAGGGCGAGACCTTTCCTCTGGCTGTAAAGGAAGGCAACCGCATCCTCTTCGGCAAGTACGCGGGCACGGAAATCAAGATCGACGGCGAAGAGTTCCTGATCATGCGCGAGGAAGAAGTCCTCGGCATCCTGGAAGGCGCCGCGAAGGCCAAGGAACACGCCGCAAAGAAGTAGGGCGCCGGAGGCGCCGTTGTCAGTTGCCGGTTGTCAGTTGTCGGTCAGAACACGACTGAAGCTGCCAACCAGAGGAGAGTAGCTGGCTGGTCATTGCAGGATTGCCGGGACCGGCCGCATCGCCCACCGACAACTGACAACCGACAACAGACAACACGAGTTTCATCAAGAGATCGAAGGAGAAGATACAAAATGGCAAAGCAAATTCTGCACGGCGAAGATTCCCGCCAGTCGATTCTGCGCGGCGTGAATGTTCTGGCTGATGCTGTCAAAGTCACGCTCGGTCCCAAGGGCCGCAATGTCGTGATCGAGAAGAAATTCGGTTCGCCGCTCATCACCAAGGACGGCGTGACCGTGGCAAAGGAAATTGAGCTGAAGGACCCGCTCGAGAACATGGGCGCGCAGATGGTGCGCGAGGTCGCTTCCAAGACCTCCGACGTGGCCGGCGACGGCACCACCACCGCGACTGTTCTGGCGCAGTCCATCTATCGCGAAGGCGTCAAGACGGTTGCTGCCGGCGCGAACCCCATGGCCCTGAAGCGCGGTATCGAGAAGGCTGTCACTGCCGTTTGCGGCACGCTGGATGAAGATGGCAACCGCAAGGGCGCGGCCCTCGACAAGTTCTCGCAGAAAGTTTCCGGCGAGATGATCGCGCAGGTCGGCACCATCTCGGCCAACAACGACGAGACCATCGGCAAGATCATCGCCGAGGCCATGAAGAAGGTCGGCAAGGACGGCGTCATCACCGTGGAAGAGTCCAAGACGATGGAAACCCAGCTGGAAGTCGTCGAAGGCATGCAGTTCGACCGCGGCTACCTGTCTCCCTACTTCGTCACCGATCCGGAACGCATGGAAGCGGTGCTGGAGAACGCCTACATCCTGATTCACGAGAAGAAGATCTCCTCGATGAAGGACCTGCTTCCGCTGCTCGAGCAGATTGCCAAGGGCGGACGTCCGCTGGTGATCGTTGCCGAGGACGTGGAAGGCGAAGCGCTGGCGACCCTGGTGGTCAACAAGCTGCGTGGCACGCTGAATGTCGCGGCCGTCAAGGCCCCGGGCTTCGGCGATCGCCGCAAGGCCATGCTGCAAGACATCGCGATCCTGACCGGTGGCAAGGCCATCACCGAAGATCTCGGCATCAAGCTGGAGAACGTGCAGATCGCCGATCTCGGCCAGGCCAAGAAGATCACCATCGACAAGGACAACACGACCATCGTTGAAGGCAAGGGCAAGGCAGCCGACATCGAAGGCCGGGTGAAGGAAATCCGCAGCCAGGTGGAGAAGACCACCAGCGACTACGACCGCGAGAAGCTGCAGGAGCGGCTGGCGAAGCTGGTTGGCGGTGTTGCCGTGATCAAGGTCGGCGCGGCCACCGAAACCGAAATGAAGGAGAAGAAGGCCCGCGTTGAGGACGCGATGCATGCCACCCGCGCTGCGGTTGAGGAAGGCATCGTGCCCGGAGGCGGCGTCGCTCTGCTCCGCTGCGCTGATGCGATTGAAGCGCTGAAGCTCGAAGGCGACGAGAAGATCGGCGCCAACATCGTGCGTCGCGCGCTGGAAGAGCCGCTGCGCCAGATCGTCGGCAACGCCGGCGAAGAAGGCGCGATCGTTGTGGGCCGCATCCGCGACCACAAAGAGTCGAACTTCGGCTACAACGCGCAGAGCGGTCAGTTCGAAGACCTGGTAAAGGCCGGCGTCATCGACCCGACCAAGGTCACGCGCACCGCGCTACAGAATGCCGGCTCGATCGCGGCGTTGATGCTCACCACCGAAGCCCTGGTATCGGAGATTCCGGAAGAGAAGAAGGAACCGGCGATGCCTCACGGCGGCGGCATGGGCGGGATGTACTAAAGGCAGCCGTTAGCTACGAGCCACGAGCCACGAGCTAAGAGCTGAAATAAAGAACCGGTGCCCCGTTCTAGCCTTCGTTCGGCTAGGGCGGGGCATTTGATTTTCCGACAACTGACAACTGGCAACCGACAACTGCCGCCAGATGTACAATGCCGCCATCCGTAAACAGACGTTCAAACTGATCAACCAACCCTGCATTCCCAGGGAAGTGGAAAGGACATCCCCATGAAAAAGATGCTGGTGTTGTTTGGAGTACTCCTGCTGGCGTTGCCCCTGGCGGCGCAAATGGGCGACAACATGAAGGCGGGAGGCGGCGTCGCTCAGGCGATCACGCAAATGGAGCAGCAGTGGGCCTCGAACGCGCAGACGGGTAACATGGACGCGGTCGCCGCCAACCTGGCCGACAACTTTGTCGAGCTCGATAGCGACGGCAGCCTGCACACCAGAGCCGAAGCGGTCGAAAGAATGAAGAGCGCGAAGTGGCAGACGAACCAGGTCAGCAACATCAAGGTGACCGTTCACGGAAATACGGCGATTGCCACCGGTGCATGGCAAGGAAAAGGCACCGTCGCCGGCAAGTCGGTCGACGAGCATGAAAACTGGATCGATACCTGGATGAAGATGCCGAGCGGCAAATGGCAGTGCATCGCCAGCGCTAGCGCCCCGGTGAAGATGTAATCGCAGCATGATGATCGGTTACCCACTCATTCGATCGGTTTGAATGAGTGGGTGTACAGACCGATTCACCGCCCCCGCCTCAAAGCAAAACCTGCTTGAAACTGCTTCCCCGCAGGCGCATTCTGCCCATGACGGAGGTGCGTTATGGCGGCAGGCGACGACCAGGTACTTCGCACTCTAGGAATGGCTCACTTGGGCAATCCCAAGGCGCTGCTGGGCAAAAAAGGCGGGCGCTTTCTGGACGAGTTCCGCGATTTTGCGCTACGCGGCAACATGATCGATATGGCGGTGGGCATCATCATCGGAGCTGCCTTCGGGCGGGTCGTCAGCTCGTTCGTATCCGGCGTCCTTATGCCGCCGATCGGCCTCATCTCCGGCCGCCACTCGGATTTCTCCAACAAGTTCCTCAATCTTTCCGGGCATTATTACGCCACGTTGGCCGAGGCCAAAGCCGCAGGCGCGGCCACCATCAACTATGGCCTGTTCTTTAATGCTGCCTTTGATTTCCTGATCGTCGCCTTCGCGGTTTTCCTGCTCATCCGCCAGATCAATCGCCTGACCAAAGAACGTGGAGCGACAGCCCCGGCGACGAAAGAATGCGGGTTCTGCTTCGCCACCGTTCCCATCCAGGCGACAAGGTGCGGCCACTGCACGTCCATGCTGAGCGCCCCGCCGGGATAGCGTTATTGGACTCATTTGATCGGTTTCGAATGAGTGAGTGCGCGATCCGGTCAGTGAGCGTGGATCTGAATTTTTGCGGACAACTGACAACTGACAACCGACAACTGCTGTTTACGGCTGCACGATTTCCCGCGTCAGCTCGTCCATGCGCTGCTGCACCTGCTGGAATTTCTCTCCCGTCGAGGGTCCCGTAAACCCGGCCAGGATCGCACGCACGTGTCCGGATCTGTCAACGTAGATCGAGGTGGGAAAGGCGCCGAAGTGCTCCAGTTGCGGCAGAGTCTTGGCGATCTGCCCGGCATCGGTAGTTCCCGACAGCAGCAGCGGAAAAGTGATCCCAAACTTCTCGCGGTAGATGCCGATCTGCTGCAGGCTGCGCGCCGTGTCGTCGGTGTATTCATACGCGAGGCCGACGATCTCCAGCCCCTGCTCGTGGTACTTGCGATACAGCTTCTCCAGTACCGGCGCTTCGTCGTGGCAGTTGGGACACCAGCTGCCGAAGATGTCGATGATCAGCGGCTTGCCTTTAAACTCCGGGCTGTCCTGGTTGAGCGTCTTGCCCGAAGCGTCCACGCCGCTGAAGCGGAACGGTTCGGCAGGATCCTTCACGTGCGTCAGGCTCTCGCTGAGCACGTTGGGATCAACGCTCGCCACGTCCTTGCCGCGCTCGGCGGTAAACGGTTCGAGCGCCTTAATGCCGCCCTGCTGGCCTTTCAGGCTGCCGTCGGGCTGGAAGTCGCCATCGATAGCCATGGTGTGAATGCCGTCAAAGCGGCTGAGGTGAAAATGCGTGACGCCGTTCGCGACCGAGACCGTTCCATGCAGCAACCCGGTATCGCCACTGACCGGCTCGATGGTTCCCGTGACCGCGACGTCGCCGTCGGCATTTGCCGTCTTCTCCTGCTGGAAGTTTGCCAGCGTGTTCTTCTCCGCGCCTGTTTCCTCGGGCCACTGAAACGCCCAGTCCCCCGCCAGGCTTGGCCCGGTCCAGGGTTTGCCCGTTGCTACGTCCTGGTGCAGCGTCAGCACCAGTGGAATGTGCACTACGCCCTTGCTGGTCTGGCGGGAGTACTCCCCTTCCATCCGCTGTGGGGAAACCATGTGCGCGGTGAGCGTGCCGTCGTAGTAATCCATGCGCAGCGTGAGTGTGCCGTCCTTCCACGCGGCGCTGCTGAAGGGCTGACGGTCAGTCGCGTTCACCAGCGTTGCCTGAAGCGTGCCGTCGGGCTTCGACTTCAGGTCGATCGCGAAGTTCACCACGCCGGCTCGGCTCTGGATCATGCCATCCCACAGGCCAGTCGGGTTTGCGGTCTTCTGGGCAGCGAAAGAAGCGGAAGCCAGGGTAAGCAACAGGACAATGACGTGCCGGTACGCGTTGACGACAGATCGCAAAGTAAACTCCCTGCTGGAGCTGAACAACTCTATGAAAATCAGGATATCGCAATCTCGCGAAGGCAGGAAAAGGGATGTTCCGAAATACACTTAGCAGGAGGCGGGCAAGACTCGCGTCTTTTCCGCCGTGTTACAGCGGTCAAAGGTTACTAAACGACCTGGTGAACGGCCCGATACTTCTGTTCCAGGCTCTCCATCTGGTCCTTCAGGTGAAGCTTCAGCTTCTTCAGTCGCACCTCTTCCAGCTTCTCATCTTCCGAAAGATACTTTTTCTGGATCAGAGAGTCGAGGCGCTGAGCATATTGGAAATGTTCATCGGCAAGACGCCGGAATTCCTCATTGCTCGCCAGAAGCTGATCGCGGACCTGAGTTGCCATTCAGTAAAACCTCCGAGACGTACACTAAAACGCTAGCACACGCCCTATGCCGCTTCAAGCGGTTTTGTCATGGAATCGAAACAGAAATTTTAAGCAGCAAGGCATCCTCGGAGGGCCCTCGATAATAGCCCCGACGCCTTCCAACTTCTTGAAATCCAAGCTTTTGATAGAGTCGGCGCGCGGCAGCGTTCGACTCCCGCACTTCCAACTGCACCAAAGGAGTGCAGCATCGCCGGGCCTCCTCCAGTACGCTTTTGACCAGCGCCGCCCCGATGCCGCGACGCCGATGCTCGGCGGCAACAACGACGTTTTCGATCTCCCATTCGTCCACACCGCAACGGGCGATTACAAACCCGTGAATCTGCTGAGGGTCGCCGCTCGCCACGAGCGCAATGCGCGGCGGAGCATCCGGCGAAAACAGCGCGGCGTACTCGCGCTCGGCCCAATGCGCGGCCGTTTCAGATTCCCGTTCCAACGCACGCATGAGGGAAAGATCGTCGGAAATGGCTTTCCGGATGAGCACAGGCTCACCGTTTCGGCGCGGAGAAGATCTCCGCATCCGAGCGGCGAATGTAGTTCACATCCACGCTGGCAATATCGGCCACTTCCCCTGCTAGCAGCTTGCGTAAACCGATCCGGCCAACCCCGTCGGCCTCAACCCGCGCGACCGATTTTACCTGCACATTTGCTGATGCCAGGTATTGGGCCACCGCTCCGTCAGGCGTAATGAGCTCGCCGGCGAGTTCTCGCCCCTGTTCAGCAAAGTCGCCGAGCTTCACGATGTACTCCCGAATCAGATTCGCTCCGCGTTGCGCAACACGATATTCGCCGATATAAACCTCACCCCGTCCGGCGTCCAGAACCACTGTCACGTCCCCGGCGCCGTGCGTCACCGCCACGGCTTCTAGCATGGAAACCGTCGCCAGCGGCTTTTGCAGGATCTCGCAGAGTCCCTTCACCGTCGCCAACCCCACGCGCAATCCGGTGAACGAACCCGGTCCCGAGACCACGACAAATCCATCTATGTCCTTCTTGTCGAAGTGATTCAGCTCAAGGAGAGAAGCGATCGTCGGCACCAGACGCGCCGAGTACGTTCCCCCTTCCAGCGATGTCATCTGGAGAGTCTCGAACTTCTCCGCATCGCCGCGGCACAGGGCGACGCTTCCATGCCGGCCGGAGGTATCGATGGAGAGAAGGAGCATGGGACTTTCAACGAAATCAATTGTCATCACAAACAGGCTTCAGCCTGCGAGGATCTGCTTTCTTCGCGAGCAAAGCCGATCCCTCGCGCTAGCGGCAGACGCTCGTGATGACAATCTCTAATCTTCGCAGCGAATCCAACCACGCGGGGTTCGAAGCCGATCTCACACCCCCTGGGGCGCGTCTTCCACCAGCTCCAGCAGCACCCCTCCGGTACTCGCCGGATGCACGAACACATACAGATGCCCGCCCGCTCCAACCTTGATCTCGTCCGTGACCAGCCGCGTTCCGCTTGCCTTCAGCCGCTCCACCGTGCCGGACAGATCGTCGACGTGCAGCGCGACATGATGCAACCCTTCGCCGCGCTTGGCCAGGAACTTCGCGATCGTCGAATCCTCCGACGTCGGCTCCAGCAGCTCGATCCGGCTTTCGCCCACCGGTACCATCGACAGCCGCACCTTCTCGGCCTCTACCGTCTCTTCCGGCATCGGCTTCAGCCCGAGCTTCTCGTAAAAGTTCTTTGCATCCGATAATGACTTCACCGCAATACCAAGATGATCGATCTGGTTCATGATGGACTCCCTAACCTGTCAATAATCTTCTCAACTAAAGAGTATGGGTCACGCTTGTGCTCGGCCACTTCGGCCGCGTACCGTGTGACCTCGGCCTCGCTCAAGTAATAAGAAAGAACTCGCTGAAAAAGCGCATCGCGCAGCATCTCCGCAATGCGGTCCCGCCAATTCTCGATGCGCCGCGCGCGTACCCGCCCGCTCTGCTCCAGGTAGGCTCGGTACTGGTCAATCGCGCGCACCAGATCTTCGATCCCCGTTCCGTCGCTGGCTACGGTTTTGATGATCGGCGGCGTCCAGTTGTCTTTGCGTACAGCCAGCGTCTGCATGGCGCGGATTTCGCGCTCCACCCGCTCGGCGCCGTCACGATCAGCCTTGTTGATGACGAAGATGTCGGCAATCTCCATGATGCCGGCCTTGATCGTCTGCACATCGTCGCCCATACCCGGCACCAGCACGACAATCGTGACATCAGCCAGGCGCACGATATCGACCTCATCCTGGCCTACGCCAACTGTTTCAATCATTACGATGTCTCGCCCGCTGGCGTCGAGAACGGTTGCAACGTCAGCCGTGGTGCTGGCCAGCCCGCCGAGCGATCCTCGCGTCGCCATGCTTCGAATGTAGATGCCGGCATCCGCGTGATGCGACTGCATGCGGATCCGGTCGCCCAATATCGCGCCACCGCTGTACGGACTCGTGGGATCGACCGCAACAATCCCGACCGTCTTCCCCTGCTTCCGAAACACCCGCGCCACCTGGTCAACCAGCGTGCTCTTCCCCGCTCCCGGGGCGCCGGTAAGCCCCAGCAACAGCGCATTTCCGCTGTAAGGAAAGAGCGCCTTCAGCACCGCAGTCGATTCGGGCCGGTGGTCCTCCACCGAAGAGATGGCCCGCGACAAAGCGCGAATCTCACCCCCGCGAATGCGGCGGACAAGGTCTTCGATGTGGTTCGTGGAATTCACATGCATTTTTGGATGAGCGGGTGGAACATGCCTTCGGGCGTGTGATTTAACTACCGCGCTTTAGCGCCTGAGGTAACGGTTTTCACCTCGGCGGCTAAAGCCGTTTCCACAGACGGCACCATTCAAAAACGGTGCTCCACCCTCTGGGCATCGACCCTTCAATCACTTCTTCCGTTCTAATTCCGCTTTCCCGCTCCGCAAGCTCAGAACTGCAGCAGCTGCCGAGCCATCCTCCCGATCACGGGATATCCGGCCCATTCTCCTCGACCAGCCTTAATGCCATAAACGACGGCCACCACGAGAACCGATATCCAACTGCCCATGATCGCCACCCAGAACAGTCCGAACCCGGCTATCATAACCAGCGGCGGCACATGCTGGGCCGAGCTGCCCGACGCCGGCAGCGTCGCAAGAATCGTGATCATGAATGCCACAGCGCCTACGATGCTCACAGCTAGAAAGCAGATTTGCAGAAAGAGTGCCTGCAATGCATGAAACTTGACAAAGAGCGAGTCGCGCTTCAGCAGCAAAATGACAAGCGGCGCAATCCAGGAGCACGCGATCTGCAAAAAATGCGCCAGACTGCCCATCGTGCGATCGTCTTGCGTGATTGTATAAGCCGCACTCGGAGTGACATCAGACACGAGAGTTCAATCCTTCAGCAGCTGTCTGGCAATCACCAGCCGCTGGATCTCGCTGGTCCCTTCGCCGATGGTGCACAGCTTCACGTCGCGGTAGAACTTTTCCGCGGGATAATCTTTGATGAATCCATACCCGCCGTGAATCTGCACCGACTCATTCGCCGCGCGAACCGCCACTTCGCTGGCGAACAGCTTGGCCATCGACGACTCCATCGTGGTCTTCATCCCGGCATCTTTCATCGACGCGGCGCGCAGCGTGAGCAGTCGCGCGGCATCGATCTCGGTGGCCAGGTCGGCCAGCTTGAATCCAACCGCCTGGAACTCGCCGATTGGCTTACCGAACTGCTTGCGCTCCTTCGAATATTTCAAAGAACACTCGTAGGCGCCCTGTGCCATACCCAGCCCGAGCGCCGCTATCGAGATGCGTCCGCCATCAAGCACCTTCATCGCGTCGATGAAGCCCTGCCCTTCGCTCCCCAGCAGGTTCTCTGCGGGAATCGCGCAGTCCTCGAAGATCAGCTCCGAGGTGTCGCTGGCACGCAACCCTAGTTTGTTCTCTTTCTTACCGGCTCGGAAACCCGGAGTGCCCTTCTCTACCACAAAAGCTGATAATCCATGGGTATGGGCGGTCTTGTCAGTGACCGCTATCACGACCGCTACCTCCGCATAATGACCGTTCGTAATGAACGTCTTATTGCCGTTCAGCACCCACTTGTCGCCCTTGCGGCTGGCCGTGCAGCGCGCCCCACCCGCGTCCGATCCCGAGCCTGGCTCAGTCAATCCCCATGCACCGAGGAATTCTCCCGTCGCGAGCTTTGGAATGTATTTTTTCTTCTGCTGTTCGTTGCCGGCGATGAAGATGTGGTTCGAGCACAATGAGGTGTGTGCGGCCACGGTGATCCCGACCGATCCGTCCACCCGCGAAAGTTCCTCGATCGCAACGACGTAGTCGACGTATCCCATGCCGGCGCCGCCAAGTTCTGCCGGAAAGACCGTGCCCATGAGCCCGAGCTTGCCGAGTTCCTTGAAGATTTCGAGCGGAAACGTGCCCGGCTCGTCCCATTTCATGACATTGGGCGCAATCTCGCGCTCGGCGAAGTCGTGCACCATCTTCTTCAGTTGTAGCTGTTCATCCGAGAGCTGAAAATCCAAACATTCCTCCAGGTAGTGGACGCAGGATGGGAAACTAGCGGTTATAACACAATGGCGAGGAGGAGATGAAATTGCGCTGTGCTCTCTGGAACTCAATGAGCAGAGTTTGGAGCGGCGGAGACTGACCTTGTATCCCACTCCCCGTCATTCTCGAATGACCTTGCAGACTGCGAGGCGCGGCGCGCTCGAAGGTTTTGTATCAGGGCGCGGACTGAAGTTGTTCTCTGTTGATTACTGTGTCTCGTCCAGATTCCGCTCCCAGAGCTTGATTCCGCCGAGAATCCCATCCTGGTTGGAGATCGTCTTTGCGTTCCTGGGGAGCTTGATACTGATCTTTGCGGCATTTCCGCCGCCGATGTAGAGCCGGTCGTAATAAAACACGCGATACAGCTGATCGATGGCCTCGCGCAGCCGCTTGTTCCATCGCTTGCGGCCTTCCTTGGCCAGCGCCCGCTTCCCCAGATAATCCTCATAGGTTTTGCACTTGCGGAAAGGATGGTGGCTCATCTCCAGCGACGGTATCGGCACGCCATCCAGATACAGCGCCGCGCCCATTCCCGTGCCCAGCGTGATCACCAGCTCGACACCAACCCCACTCACGCCTCCCAGGCCCTGCACAACGGCGTCGTTCGCCATGCGCACCGGTTTGCCCAATGCCTTGGACAGCTCCTCCGCAAAAGGAAACTCAATCCACTTTTTGTCCAGATTGGCCGCCGTATAGACAACACCCTTCTTAATCACGCCTGGGAAGCCCACCGACGCGCGATCAAAACCGCCCAACTGCTTAGCGAAATCGGAGATGACGGCAATCACCGCCTGCGGCGTGGCTGGGCTCGGTGTCTTCGCCCGCAGGCGGTCCGTCAGCGGTTTGCCACTCTCGTCCAGCAGCATTGCCTTAATGCCGGTGCCACCGATGTCGATCGCGAGCGTCCGCGGCCCTTGCGCGCCTGGCGTGGGAACCTCTGAGGGGGCGGCAGTTTGCTTCTTCTTCTTCTTCTTCGACGAGGCGGCGTCGCCCATACGTTCTCCTTACTCCAGCGGTAATGAATTTAGCATTAATTCTGGATAGCAGAGCATACCGGATAAATGCCCGCTAGAAAATAGGCAAGCGCGACCACCCCGGGGGAGAGGCCGTTGAGTGTCGCTAACGCCTGCTCCAGGTCTGACCGCCGTCTGTGGTGCTCCAGCTCGCCCCGGAATCAACCGTGATATTGCCTTGAAGCGCGCTATCGAAGCGAATGGAAACTATGGCGCCGCGCTCTGGTTGATTGCCGGCGGTGAGTTGAACTTTGTCCCAGCTCAGCCCACGGTCACTTGAACGGAACAGCGCACCATCATTACCACCCGCCCAGACATCTTTTCCGATGACCGAAACCACGCGGAACGACACTGGCTGCTCGGCCAGGACCCGTGTCCAGTCGCCTCCGGAAAACGCCCGTTCCAGGTGTCCATCAGCGCTGATACGCCATTGCGCGCTTGGCGGCATAGACCTATGCGCTGCGGCGATTTTATTGAGCGAAGAGGCAGACTCCGCGGAGCTTGCGAGGCCGGACTTTAGCGCAGCCGCAGGTTTCTGGTTGAAGGTGAGATCGTTGCCGCCGTCGGGCGTGTTTGCGGCGAAGTTGGTTGAGAGGTCAGCCTTATCCGCTTGCACGAGTGGCGCAGCCCCCGTCACCTCCACTGTCTGCGACGTAGGCGGTACGTTTGCCGGTTGCGGTTGTCCTTGCGGCTGAGAGGCACCTGCCGTACCTGTGCTGGCAGACACCTGAGGCTGAGATTGCATCCGACCGCCGGCGGCGGATGCGCTGGGCGCTGCTTGGGGGCGCGCCATCTGCGACTGCTGCATCGCCCAATAGCGTGTCTGCGCCTGACCCGGTTCCTGTCGCCGCGCCGCTTCGTCGGGCTTATCTCTGTCCAGCCTATCCTTTGCGTACGTCTCGTTCTCCAGCGTCGATTCGCGCTTTTCTTTGGGTGGAGCGGCCGCCTTCTTTTCATCCGACGACGATGAAATTACAAGATCCTTTGTGCTGTCTTCCGTTTGAGGCGATGGAGACTGCGTTGGCTGTTTCACGGCAGCAACTTCCGGGACAGCGCGATCGAATCGCGGCTGTCTCCGGTCGCGTTCGATGAGCACGGCCGCGGCAATCGCGAACACGGCAAGCGCCGGAACGGCCCACTTCCAGCGCCATATCCAATTGGATCTGTGCGGCGCCTTGGCAGCGGCGGCCTCTTCGCGCTCATTCGGAATCGCTGAAATGCTCTCTTCGGGCGCTACCCCGCTCGCCAGGAACACCACTTCCCTGCACTCCCCACAGGCAGCCAGATGGCTCATCACCAGCATCTTCTCGCCCGCAGTCAGCGACTGCTCGACATACCCGTTCAGCAAATCGGCAGACGGATGCTCTTCCGGTGAAGCCTGTTTCGCCAGCACCTCTCGCGCCGATTTTGGAATCCCCTGCTTCATCCTTCCTTCTCTTTATAGAACGACAATCTGCCGCGATCTTGCCCAATACTTTCTTGCACCTTGATCTGAAGATCGCGAACATCCACCTCTTGCATGGCTTCTTCGGCCTGCCTCCTGCTCATCCCCTGTTGCTCAAGTCGCTTGCGGATGCCTTTACGCAACCCAACCGCCACCCGCTCCAGTCTGCGGCTGATGGTCGATTCGTGCACCCGCGTCAGCTCTGCGATCTCCGCGAGTGTGCGCTGGTCGAGGTAGTATGCGGCGAGCAAGAACCGCTCCTCGGCGTCCAACGCAGAAAGCTCCGCAGCAGTAGCCGCTTCCAATCGGGAATCGACTTGCGCCGTCTCCGGCTCCGCCGCCGCGAACTGGCGTCCTTCTTCCACCGCACCTTCCAGACTGGTTTCGCGTTTCACACGGCGGTACTGGTTGACATATTCCTGCGCGAGCACCGTGCGCAGCCATCCTGTCAGAGAACCGCGTCCCAGGTAATATCGCAGCTTGGATGTCCGCGCCTCACCCAGCTCGTGCACTCCGTAGAGTTCGGCGTACAGCGAGTCCGCCAACACTCGCCCCGCAGCCTCGTCATGCGCGATCTTGTACGCCGCTTCGTACATGGGCCCGCGATAGCGCGTCATAAACACTTCCCAAGCCCCCTCGTGGGCTGCCATACAGGCCCGCGCCAGCACCAGCTCTTCCAGTCGCAGAGACTCCAAAACCTTCTCTTCCGGATCGCCGACTGCTCTCTGGCTGATGGCCTCGGCCAGCATCGCCGCCAGTCCAGCCACGTCGATCCCGAAGCGCTCTGCGCCGCACTCCTCATAGTGCTCTGCCGCGAATGCCCGCACCCCATCCGAGGGCTGACATGCGGGTTGCGAAGTGGGGGCGGAAGCCATACAGGCGAATCGTATCAATTTGCGTGCAAGAAAGACATGACTCAGCGTTCTTCTTCTAGAGACGGCAAAGAGTCTCCGGAGGTCAACCATGAAACTGGCGGCCCTGGTAACGTTGTGTTTCGCTGTGCTTGGTGCAGTTTCCGGATTCACGGGCGCGCCCACGCACGAGTCATTGCACGTACTTGCGCCCATCACCCACGGCAACCTCACCATCTTTCCCGTCGTAGGCGGCACGGACTACGACACTTCACGCTTCATCACGCTCGACGAAGGTGTGCGCGCGGGAACCGTGGTCGTCACGGAGCAGGGCTCGTTGCAGGGCCTGGTTCGCCGAGGACAGCCCGTGAATCGCCACTCCGGCGCACAGGTGAATGAGCTGGTGCTGGTGAACAATTCCGATCGTCCTCTGCTCCTGCTGGCCGGCGAGATCGTTACCGGCGGCAAGCAGGACCGCGTCATCGGCGCCGACCGCCTGGTTCCCCCAAAGTCCGATCCTGTTGATCTCTCCGTCTTTTGCGTGGAGCCCGGACGCTGGGTAGGACAGAGCGAACACTTCACCAGCATGAAGTCGCAGATGGCCCAGCCGAGTGTGCGCACGCCCGCGATGGCGGCCAAAGATCAGCATCAGGTGTGGAATGAGGTGGCGATCGCGAGACAAGCCGTACAAGCAAAATCGAACTCAGTAGAGGTGACCGCCGGCGCCCCCCTCGTGCAGGCCGACAGTGCGGATTTGTCTTCCAACCCTATGCCTACCACTTCATACGCCAGGACCATGGCGAGTCCCCGCGTGCAGGCCACCATCGAGACCGTTGCCGGAAGCTACGAAAACATCCTCCGCGAGCTGCGTAAGGAAAACGCGAAAGGCGTCGTTGTCGCAATCAATGGAAATCTCATGTGGGTCGATCTGTTCGCCAGCAACGATCTGCTGGCGCGGTATTGGCAGAAGTTGGTGCGCTCCTATGCGGCGGAGTCTCTGACCTCGGCTAATGTAAAGGGGCAGGCCGATCAGAAGTCAGCGCAGGCGTTCCTGGACCTTATGTCAGGCAATCGAGAAGTAATCGAGACCGAAGCGGGATTGTTTCGCCGCGCGGAGATCAGCGGCGACGGCTATAAGGTGTTCTCGATAACGGCGCTGTTGCCGAAGACTGATTTCGACGTCCACGTCGCGAAGATGACATACAACGCCGACGCGCATCAACCGTTTCGGCAAGACTTCATCATTCGCTAAGAATCCTGGCGGAACGGCACGGCTTCAGCCGTGCCGCAATTTTCTTCGGCGACAGGACACGCTTCAGGCGTGCAATAATTTCGCCGCTAAGTGAGGGCTACGGCTGCCGCACTTAAAGCCCCCGGAGCTTTCGCCTACACCGGATCGTGCCACCCGCCAATATCCGCGGCCAGTTCACGCGAATCCGGCGGACCCCATGTCCCCGGCTGATACAGCTCCGTCGGGCAGCAGTCGCCAAGAATCGGATCGACGATTGCCCAGGCAGCTTCCACCGCATCCTGACGCACAAAGAGCAACGGATCGCCCTTCATCGCGTCGGTCAGCAGTCGCTGATAGGCATCCATCTCGTCGTTGCTGGTGTACTTCACCGCCGACAGTTCCACCGGCATCGGCACCATAAGCGGACCGGGCCGCTTTACGCGCCCACCAAGACTGAGTTCAATGTCGGGGCCAAGCCGGAAGCGGAAGTAGTTTCGGCCATCGCCACCCATCTTGGCGAGCGGCGGCTTGCGCAACTTAACGAACACTTCGGTTGCCGTGACCGGAAGCCGTTTGCCGGCGCGGATCAGGAACGGGATACCCGCCCAGCGCCAGGAATCGACTTCCAGCCGCAGTGCAGCAAATGTTTCTACATCCGAATGCGGCGACACGCCGGGTTCGTCACGGTAGCCTTCGAACTGCCCGCGCACGATGTTTGTCGGGTTCAACGGCGGAATTGTGCGGAAGATCTTCACCTGTTCGTCGCGCACCGAATCGACGTACATCCTCGTAGGCGGCTCCATCGCCAGGAACGCGACCACCTGCAGCATGTGATTCTGTATGACGTCGCGGATGGCTCCAGCTTCTTCATAAAACTTGCCGCGCCCCTCCACGCCGAACGATTCCGCCATCGTGATCTGCACGCTGTGGACGTAATTGCGGTTCCAGATAGGCTCGAGGAAGCTGTTGGCGAAGCGGAAGATCAGCAGGTTCTCGACTGCTTCCTTACCGAGATAATGATCGATGCGGAAGATGCTCTCTTCGGGAAAGGCCTCATGCAGCGTCGCGTTGAGTTTTCGCGCCGAGACAAGGTCGCGTCCAAACGGCTTCTCCAGGATCACACGCGCGTTCTTGGCGGCTCCGGACTTTTCCAGCCCGCGCACCACCACCGGAAACATGCTGGGCGGTATGGCCAGGTAATGCGCAGGATACTGCGCGTCTCCGAGCCTGGCGCGGAGTTCGGTGTAGGTGTTGTCGCCCTTGTAATCGCCGTCAACGTAGCTGAGCAGGCTGCAGAGCCTCTGGAAGGCTTCCTCATCCACGCCACCGCCATACTTGGCGATGCTGTCGCGCGCACGCTCGCGCAACTGCTCGACCGTCCAACCGGACTTTGCCACGCCAATGACCGGGACGTCCAGTGTGCCCTGCTGCACCATGCTTTGCAGCGCAGGAAAGATCTTCTTATGCGCCAGATCGCCGGTGGCACCGAAGAAAACGAAAGCATCGGAACGCGGTAGCATGAACTCCTCTTCAGGCTCTTCGTGACGGCTTATGAACAGCTTGCCGGCGAACTATAAGGATAATGCAGTTTGGCCCAGTATCTTTTGCCTCGCTCACGCAGCGAAATTGATCGGGGTCTCGTGCGGGCGACAAAATTGCCGCGCACGTGTCAGTCCGCTGCGCCCCCGAAGAAACTCCGCAATCGCGCTGAGGCTGCCGTGGGCCACAATTCTGACCTGGTTCTATCTCTTGTACCATAGAGTCAGCCGGCGATGAACTCTTCGAGCCCTATGAAATATTCGAGCGATCGCGTCCTCGAATTCCACCAGCTCCAGCACTTGCTTGCTGCGTATACCGCCTCGCCGCTTGGGCACGACCGCGTGATGAAGCTTGCGCCCTCGCGGGAGCGCGATTGGATCGAGCGCCAACATCGCCTGACGCAGGAGCTGCGCGGATACCTTCGCGCAGGGGGAAGTTTCGATTTTCATGGGATGCTCGATCCTTCGAAACTGATCGACAAGTCGCGAATTGCCGGCGCCGCGCTTGAGATCGCCGAAATTCGCGACTTGCTGCTGGTTGCCGACCGTGCGGCCGAGTGGCGTCAGATCGCCATGCATCCCTCAGCGGTAGTTGAACAAAACTGGGGAACCATACGGGAGCTCTCCCTGGGAATCGCAGATTTCACCGCCCTGCTGCGCTACTTCCGCAACAAAATCCTGCCCGACGGCACGCTGGACGACCGTGCGTCGCCGGAGCTGGCGCGCATCCGGCGCGACATCGAAAAACAGAAGCGCGCCATTCAGGAATCGCTGCGCGCTTACCTGCGCCGCCTTTCGGAAGGCGGGACGGTACAGGATGAGCTGGTCACCATCCGTGGCGAGCGCTTTGTCATTCCCGTGAAGGTGGAGCAGCGGCGTCGCGTGCAGGGGGTGGCGCATGGCGCTTCCTCCAGCGGGCAGACGGTGTTCATCGAGCCGCTGGAGACCATCGAGCAGAACAACGATCTGGTGCGCCTTCTGGAGGACAAGCAGGCCGAGGTCCATCGCATCCTGCTCGACATGACTTCGCGATTGGGAGAACACGCCGACGCCCTCGCCCACGCCGTCGAAGTGCTGGCCGAATTAGAGCTTCAGTTCGCCAAAGCGCGATTCGCTGAAGAATACGATTGCGTGGCCGTCAAGCTGCTTACCGGGGATGACGGTGAAGCTCGCGCGTCATCGGGCGCGGAATCGCGCGCGGATCGCCCGGCGGATATTTCAGCATGTGGCGCCCTCACCCTGCGCAGGGCTCGTCATCCGCTGCTGGAGCGCACCCTGAAGCTCCGTGCGGCAAAGGTTGTTCCTCTCGACATCGAGCTGGACAGTGGACATCGGCAGCTGATCATCAGCGGACCGAATACGGGAGGAAAGACGGTCGCGCTCAAGACGGTTGGCCTGCTGGCGCTGATGGCGCAGTCCGGCATTCCCGTGCCCGCCGATCGGGCTGAGCTGCCGATCTTCGACGCTGTGTTTGCCGATATCGGCGACTACCAGTCGATTGAGCAGAATCTTTCGACCTTCTCCGCGCATGTCACGCAGATCGATTTCACCTCCCATCACGCAACGCAGCATTCGCTGGTACTGCTGGACGAGTTGGGTTCGGCCACCGATCCCGAGGAAGGTGCGGCGCTTGCGGTCGCGATTGCTGATTACTTTCGTCGTTCGAGGTGCGTAAGCATTGTCTCGACGCACCACACCGCGCTCAAGGTCTACGCCGCCAATACATCTGGCGTGCTGAACGCGGCCGTTGGATTCGACGAACAGACGCTCGCGCCCACGTTCGAGCTTCGCATCGGCGTTCCAGGAGCTTCGGCCGGCATTAACATCGCGCAGAAGCTCGGCCTGAATCCCGAGATCATTGGCGAAGCACGTCAGCGCATAACATCGCAGGCGCAGGATGTAGCGCGTTTTCTCGAGCGCCTGCACCTCGAACTGCGCCAGCTGGATATGGAGCGCGCCGCCCTGCGCGCAAGCGAGCAAGAAGTGGCGCGTCAGCGCGAGCAGCTCGAACAAGAAGGTCGCAAAGAGCACAAAGAGAAGCTACGGGAGCTAGAGAAGAAGCTGGAAAGCGTTCTGCGCGACTTTGAGTATCGCGTGCGCGAGACGGTCAACGCCGTGCAAGACCGGGCGCAGGCGCTGAAGCTTTCGAAAGATGCCGAGCGCCGCATTGCCAAGATGCGCCGCGAGTTTCGCGAGCAGTTCGATTCCACTGTCGTAGCGCACAGCACCGGCGCCGACACAGGCGATCCGCATGCGCAGCAGCACGTCGTGAAGCATGTCTCGGTTGGTGATGCTGTTCGCTTGAAGTCGCTCGGCCGCGACGGGCGAGTGCTGCGCTACTTCGATGACGACACCTTCGAGGTCGCAGTCGGACCGATGAAGATGAAAGTCGCGCGCGACGACATCGCCAGCGTGGTGGCTCGTGCCGAAGCGAATCCGGTAGCGGCGGCGCGTTCGCACGGCATCAACGTTTCGCTGGCGCGCGAGGACGACAGCGTGCCCACGGAAATCAATGTCATCGGGCAAACCGTGGATGAAGCCAAAGATGCAGTAGAGAAATTTGTCGATCGCGCATTCCTGGCCGGGGCGGAGCGGGTCCGCGTTGTGCATGGCAGCGGCATGGGCATCCTGCGCAAAGCTCTCCGTCAATTCCTGCAAACCCATCCGCATGTGGCGAATGTGAGCGAGCCTCCGCAGAATGAGGGTGGAGGCGGCGCGACTGTCGTGGAGCTGAGGACCTAGAAAGGGCGCGGGTTCGCCATCGCTATTCGCTCTTCATCTAATCGCCCAATGGCGGCGAAGACACAGCCTTCCTTGCGCTCCGCTCGCCATCTCCCTACACTTAATACAGCCATGAGCAAGTTTGGACAGACCCTCAAGGGCCATTTCTGGTGGACGTATCCGCGCGGCAGCGTCCACTACGATGTAATGGTCACAATCATCCTGGCTTTCATTTTCCTCACGCCTCTCTGGTTCAATTTCCGGGACAAACCCCAAGAACGGCCTCCGCATCAGACTGAGGTCATCGTACAGCAGGAGGGCGACAAATTCCTCTACAAGGTGGATGCGTCCGCAGTGAAGACGGGCAGCGACGCCGAAACTCGTGAGTCGCTGTTGCGGATCATCGAACCGATCGGGGGATACGTCACCATTGACCATTACGAACCGCAACGCGACAGCAATCACAACGTGGTCGCCTACAAAGTTTGGGTACGTCGCTGATTGCATGGATCACGGAAAGGAAAACATCGCTGGAGCGTCCATGCCGCTCATCTAAGAAAACTATGAAGCAAGCACGATTGGCTACCGCGGCATTCATTTTTTGTTTCGGCTTTCTGGCCGCGCACGCCCAGAATCTTGAGGCGGTGCTGAACTCGATGGACCGCGCCGCGGCGGAGTTCCACACCGCGCAGTGCGACTTTGCCTGGGACCAGTACCAGAAAGTCGTGGACGATCACGATCTCCAGAACGGCACAATGTACTTCCGTCGTCAGAGCGACGACGTCGAGATGGCTGCCAATATTACCGCTCCCGACAAGAAGTATGTCGTCTTCGCGGACGGCATCGTTCGCTATTACCAGCCAACCATCGACCAGGTTACGGAATACAACGCCGGCAAGAATAAGGCCGATTTCGAGAGCTTTCTCGTGCTCGGCTTCGGCGGGCGCGGACACGATTTGTCCAAGTCCTATGACGTGAATTACGGCGGGATGGAGCAGGTGCAGGGCGTTAATACGGCCAAGCTGGTGCTGACGCCAAAGTCACAGCGCGTCCGCAACATGTTCCAGACGATCACGCTATGGATCGATCCGGCGCGCGGCGTCAGTGTGCAGCAGCGCTTCGATGAGCCCTCCGGCGATTACCGCCTCAGCAAGTACAGCAACATTCGAATCAACCAGAAGATTTCCGGGGATGTTTTCAAGCTGAAGACCACGAGCCATACACAGATAGTCAAGCCTAACGGGTGAATAGGGACTGGAGATCAGAGAGTCGGGGACGAGTTTCGGCCAAATTGGATGTGTAATGTGTTAACACGAGGGGTTAATTAGTTGGGCGGCACGCCTAAGCAACTGGGATACTGCCTGGCCTCCCGCTAGCCCCAAGTCCCAAGCCCCTTCTCTTATTTCTGCTGCTGCGAGTTGTCCTTCATCTGCGATGAGTTCTTGATGAAGGTCACGGTCTTCCAGATATCGTCGTCGCTCAGCACTCCATCCCATCCAGGCATAGCGGTATATCGAATGCCGTACTTGATCACATAGAAGAGATTGCCGTCAGGATCGTCTGGCGTGCGCGTCATAAGCTGCGGCACAGACGGATAGAAATTGTTGCGCAGCGCTGAGGTTGGGTTCTTCAAGCTGCCGTGACACATGGCGCAATTCTTGTCGTATGTCATGGAGCCATCCATGATGTTTTCCATGCTGGCAGGAAACGGATTCGCCTGCTTGGGAGCATGATCGTCTACCCATGCGTCCACGGACTTATTAGCCGTTCGCCGTTCAAATGTGGTGGGTTTGTTTCCCACGGCTCGCGTGTCAAACTGGCCTTTGGTGGCGTAGAAGTAAGCCCCGCAGCCAAGCACCAACAGCGTGATAATGACCCCCAAGATGAATCCGCGCATGTCTCTCCTCGGATATTCAGCACCTGAGAATCCATCATCCTACTACGAGCTACAGGGCCGCTTGGACGAGCTTTACAAATCGTAACGGTGGCGTAATGAAACTGCGGGTTGGTGTGACAGCTCAGTACCTTCGCAGCCGTCGAGCTTCGCGAACAACGTCTTCGACCTTGGGCAGAAAGGCATCTTCGAGCGGTGGCGAAAAAGGCACAGGCGTGTCGGCTGAGGCTATGCGAACGATCGGCGCATCCAGGGAGTCGAAGCACTCTTCGTTAACGATAGCCGCGATCTCCCCGGCGATACCGCCGGTCTTTGTATCTTCGTGCAGCACGATTACGCGATTCGTCTTCTCCACCGTCTGGCGGATTGCCTGGCGATCAAGAGGCAGTACAGTACGTAGATCTACAATTTCCAGCTCGATGCCTTCTTTGGCAAGGATTTCCGCGGCTTCGAGCGCCACATAGACCATCGCCGCGTAGGTAATGACGCTGACATCGCGGCCCTCCCGCACCACACGAGCCTGGCCGATCGGCACTGTGTAGTCACTGGGCGGGAGCTCTTCTTTGATCCGGCGATAGAGGAATTTGTGCTCAAAGAACAGCACTGGGTTGTTATCACGGATCGCAGACTTGATAAGACCCTTCGCATCGTAGGCGCTGGCCGGACAGACAACTTTCAGTCCCGGCGCGTGGGCGAAGTAGGTCTCGGGATTCTGCGAATGAAACGGTCCGCCATGCACTCCACCGCCCGACGGCCCGCGCACGACAACCGGCACGGGCGCGCCCCAGCGAAAATGCGCCTTCGCCAGCATGTTATTGATCTGGTTGAAGGCGCAGCTGATGAAATCCATGAACTGGAATTCGGCGATGGGTCGCAGGCCGGTAAGCGCCGCGCCAAAGCTGGCATTGATGATCGCCATCTCGGAGATCGGCGTGTCGATGATTCGCTCGGGGCCGAAGCGATCGATAAAACCATCTGTAACTTTGAACGCCCCGCCGTAAATGCCGATATCTTCGCCGATGCAGAACACTGCCGGATCGCGCTCCATCTCTTCCCAAATGCCTTGGCGAATCGCCTCAAGATATGTGACTGGCGCCATGAATGATTGCCACCCTCGCAAGAGATTCTAAATGAGCGAGCGCCATGGAGGATCTCCCGCGCGGCTCAAGCAAGAAAAAGCCCGGCCGAAACCGGGCTCGATTCGCGGTCCGGTTTGATCATGCTGCATTAGGTCTGGGCGACTGGCCCCTGCATCACCGGCGCACTCACAGCCTTGCCGCAATAAGGACACACCATGAAATCGTTTTGAATGCCGCGGCCACAATGCACGCAAGCGGGGACGAAGGAGTAACCGCACTTCGGACAGAAGCGGAAATCAGGCCCAATTCCGGTTCCGCACTTCGGGCAGTTGGGAGTGCCGGCGACCAGCAGCGGCTTGCGCAGCAGGAAGTACGCCAGGAAGCCGATGGCCTTGGGTATAAAGATCACCAGCAGCGTCCACAGCAGCGAGCTCATGCCGCGACGCTTCGTGTCGGCGTTTACATAGCCGACCAACAGGATGAACAGGGCGAAGAACAGGCCGCCGACGATGGCAATCAGGGTCATGACTGGCCGGGGCGGCAGGTCCTTCACCTGGTGGGAGTAGTGGGGCAGCAGCACCAGCAGGCAGATCTGCACCAGGGCGAAGCCGATAACGGCGAGCACGCGCGCGACATACGGAATGATGGCGAACTCGCGACTCAATTGAGATTGTCCCTTCATTGGGTACCTCCTTTATGCTCTCCCATCCAGGCCATCACCCATCGCTCCTGAGCGATGGAGTGAGGAAATGCGAGCATCAGGCCGGCAATAACCAGCGCCGGCAGCAGCAGGAAAACCATGATTCCGGGCTGGACGATGGCTTGCGACAGTCCAAGGCGCTCGGCCACCCAGCCTCCAAAGCGCCACCACAGCCACGCGGAAGCCGCAGACGAGAGGGCGCCCAGGCAGAAGGAAAGTGCAATCAGCACCACGCGCGCACGCTGTTCCTCAAGCTCATGCGCCCGCGCCCGCAAGCGCATCTGCGTGCTGGACACCAGCGCAGAGCTGGCCATCACGGTTGTTGTTCGCATCAGCCTGGCAGCGCTAGCAAACGCCTCGGCATAGTCGTTGCATTCGAGGCAGCCGCCAAGGTGAGCTTCGAGCCACTCGGCATCGGGGGCGGCGATCTCTTCCGTACCGCGGCGCATGATCAATTCCAGAGCGCGTTCATGATCGCGATTGGTCATTGCGCGCCTCCTTCCTGGGCGTCGGGTCTGGCAGTCATGGGGCGTAGCAGCGGACGCAGGGCGTTCACGCCGCGGTAAATGCGCGTCTTCACTGTCGCCACGGGAATTCGTATCAACCTGGCAATCTCTTCCAATTTCATTTGCTCCTGGAATCGCAACACCAGCACCTCGCGAAAGAGCGGCGGCACACGCTCGAGCGCTTCATCGAACATCTCCTGCTGTTGGCGGGCCGCAGCCTGCTCGAAGGGCGATGGCCCGCTATCAGGCGGCTCGAATGGCACACCTTCTTCTGCATCCTGCATCTCGTCCAGACTTGCCGGATTTCGTTTGCGCAGGTAGTCAATCGCCACGTTGTGACCGATCGACATCAGCCAGGTGACGAAGCGATTGCGCCCGTCATACTGATGCCCCTTCTCCAGCACGCGCAGCCAGACCTCCTGAAAGAGGTCTTCGGCGACCGCGCGATTGCCCGTCAGATGCAGCAGGTAGCGCAGCAGGCGATGCTGATACTGCTCGATCAATGCATCAAGCAGATCGGGATCGCGAAGCCGGAGCCCACGTGCGATTTGGGCCTCTTCGGTCTCCATCGGTACCAGCAAACTGAAGGCGGTGGCGATCATACTAACGGATACGGATGAGGAGGGGAAAAAGACTCAAGAGAGCCGTAGCCTTTAGCTGTTAGCTGTTAGCAAGCTCAGCCGGTTTGTAGATGACATGACCTGACACCGAACCGAAATTCGAGTTTGGGCACCGGCCTAGAACCGGCGACGCAGGTTTTGCAACCGAGCTGCCCGCAGGATGATCAGTGTAAGCTAAGAGCTAAAAGCTGACCGATAAGAGCTGATGATCATCCACGTCCTCCATCTCGGCCTCACATCCTACGGCACGGCGCTTGAGTTGCAGCGCACGCTGTTACAGCTTCGCAAGGCGAACCGGATCGAGAACACCTTGTTGCTGCTGGAGCACCCGCCAGTCATCACGCTTGGACGTAACGCGAAGTTGGAGAACGTACTTGCCTCGCCGGAGTTTCTGGCCCAACGCGGAGTCGAGCTGTTCGAGATCGATCGTGGTGGAGACGTCACGTTCCACGGGCCAGGGCAGCTGGTCGCCTATCCCATCTTCGATTTGCGCAGCTTCGAGCCAAAGGTCGGCGCGGTGGATTTTGTGCGGCGTTTGGAGGAAGTGCTGATCCGTACCTGTGGCGACTTCGGGGTCGGCACGCAGCGAATCAAAGGCATGACTGGCGTTTGGACCTACGCCCTGCGCAACAAGCCCGAGGCCAAGATTGCCGCCATTGGCGTGCACATCTCACGCGGAGTGACTACGCACGGCTTCGCATTGAACGTCAAACCCGATCTGGATTACTTCAGCCTGATTGTTCCCTGCGGGCTGACGGGCAAGCAGGTGACTTCCCTGGAACGAGAGTTGCAGAAGGCGGTGGACATGGACGAAGCGGCTACCTCAGCCTCGCGCAATTTCGGGCGTGTCTTCCAATCGCAGATGCTGTGGTTGGAATCGTTGGACGATCTGCTAGCAGGCGCGGAGCGTCCATCCACGGAAGGTGGGCTACAGCCTGCTCCGGCGAACCAGGATACTCCCGCCCGCGCTCCCAGGCAGCTGCGGGAACTTCGTGGGGAAGACACCGAGCTGGCTTGAAATCCGGATTTCAACAACTGGCCAGAATCTCATTATTGATCAGCCTGGTTTTCCAACACTATTTCGCAATCAAGGAGCACACGATGGCGGTGAAACCTATTCCCGACGGATATCACACAGTTACTCCTTACCTCACGGTCGACAATCCGGCGGAGGTGATTGACTTCCTGAAGAAAGCCTTCGACGCGCAGGAGGTCTTTGCCATGCGCGACGAGCAGGGCAACGTTCGTCATGCGGAGGTAAAGGTTGGCAGCTCAGTGTTGATGCTGGGCGGCTCGCACGATCAGTGGAAAGCGCGCCCCGGCAACTTCTATCTTTACGTTGAGAATGCCGACGCGATGTATAAGAAGGCGCTTGCGGCCGGCGGCAAATCCATCAGCGAACCGGCCGACCAGTTCTATGGCGACCGTCACGGTGGGGTCACAGACTCGCAAGGTAACAACTGGTGGATCGCAACCCACATCGAGGATGTTTCCCCGGAAGAGCTGGAGCGGCGAGCCAAGGCCTTCGAGCAGAAGCAAGCGGCGCTGGCAGGCAGCGAGAAGAGCAAGTAGCGCTTGTGGTGACGCACTTATAGGACAGTGCGCCGCCCGGTGCGTGTGCTGCAGCATCAGCGGAGGTGTTACAGCATTAGCGAGGTGCGGCAACCTGTCGGAACCACTGCCGCTTGTGCCGCAGCGTAAGTGCTGCAGCATTAGCGGAACTCCGCCTCCGATTGATATAATTCGTTTGCCGCAGCACCCATCACCCAGCGATTTCCCGCTTCGTGGCCAGGTAGCTCAGCTGGTAGAGCGCAGCCCTGAAAAGGCTGGCGTCGGCGGTTCGATTCCGTCCCTGGCCACCATGTTTCCAACAACTTAGCATCTGTTCTTTCCCGCCGTTGCTTGCGTTTGCTTGCACAATTTTCAGTTAATCATCTAACCTGCCGCGATCGCGAGCGGTTCCCTTTCCGCGCGCTTGGCCGCGACCATTGTTGTGACCTTAGCGATAGCTCGGCGTTGCGAATCAGCCACCATCTGAGCGTAAGTGTCCATGGTGGTCGATATCCGCGAGTGTCGCATGAGCCCCTGCACGTCCTTCGGATTGGCGCCGGCCTGGACCAGCCATGTTGCCCGGGAGGTCCTTAGGCACTTCCAATTCACAAAGGGCAGGCCGAGTTTGCGTGCGGCTGGCTTAATGAATCGCGTAAGGATGGCATTATCCCGCATCGGGCGACCATCCTTGACTGACTGAAATACAAGATCCTTTGGGCCATCCGCTTTTACCACCTTGTATCGTCTCGTTGCGCGTCCTGCTTTCACCTCCACAGTGAGATTCTTCAACCGATGAATCCGTTCGATCACCTCCACATCGACACCGATGGTCGCGTTGGAGGCATTCGATTTCGGAGCGCCCCAATCCCCACGACAGTATCGCTCGTCGATTGTGAGCGAGTCCGCCTGTACATCCTCCCAGCGCAACGCGATCAGTTCACTGATGCGCAGCCCTGTCCAGATGTCGACATAGACCATTGTCGCGTAAGGCTCGGGGATACACGCCAGTAATTGCTCGCACTGCTCGTAGGAGATTATCGGCTTTTGTGTAATCCGGCCGCGCTTGGCACGCGGCAGTTCAAGACCTTCAATCGGATTTTTCACCAGCAGCCCGTGACGGATGGCTCGCTTCAGGATCGAGGCCAGTACGTCACGGATTTTGTCCAGGGACTCCTGTGAAAGCTCGCCCTGGGACAGCCCGGCGAAGTACCGATCGAGGGTCATAGGGGTCAAGTCGCGCAGAGCAAGTTTGCCGAACGCCGGCAGGAGGTAGTTCTTAATGACTCCTTCGTACCGGTCCTGAGTTGATTTCGCCATCTTGCGGAGCACAACTGGAATGTAGGTGTTTTCGGTGTAATGGGTAAAGTTGGTTGCTGAGCCAATATTCTCTAGCCCTTGATTGAGATCGCGGAGATGTTCAGCCGCGATCTTGAGAACCTCGCGTTCGGACATCGACGCTGGCGCCAACCTCTCCCATCGGTTTTTGCGAGTGAGTTTCCCATCGATGAACATGTCGCGGCGGACCTGAATGATCCACCAGGAGCCGCGGCGAAATGGTTTCGGGTTTTGGAACCGCCTTTGTGCCACCTGCTCCAACCTTTCCAGCAGGCCGGCGGTGCCGGAGTTCGCCTCGGACACAACGATAGGCCCATCCGGAGGGACCATCAACCGATTTTGTCGGAGCCTTCCCATTTAGCTCGCTTAGGCGCTGTGACTGTTCCCAAATCTCCTCTTTCTCGAACAGCCAACCGTGCCTGATCTGGGCAGCCTCGAGACCGACCGCCCGAACGCTCGGCAAGGCCATTGCGGGTTGCCGTTTACTAAACTCTGGCAATTGCCGTCAGCCGAGCTTGAGAAGAATATGGGCTATCTCCGCGGGCGGGCGTCAAGGTGGGGAAATGTGAGGAAAGGTGAGGAAAGGTGAGGAAAATTAATTGAGGTGCGGTTTTTCCGTCAAAATCCGGCGGAAATTATCACCGGCTGCCTTGCTCTGTCTCTTGTCGTCACGCTGCCATCGCTGGAACTCAGTTGCGCTCGTATAACCGGCTTTCTTCCAAATGTCTCGGCGCGTAATGCGTTTTCCCTTAATCGCAAGTACCTCGGCAATGTATTCATTGACCGCTGCGCGTCGAGATGCCGCATCCTTGAGGTCTGGGACCTGCGCGCCTTCATGCGGCCCTGCTTTAACACTCGTTTGTTTGCTTTGGTCGCGTGGCTGACGAGCCAGGTTGATGTATGCAGTTTCTTCTTCTTCATCCAGCATCACCTTAAGCTGTCGACTGAAGTCCGATTGTGCCAGCCAAAGGATGCTGTTGGTCTGTTCGACGCTGAGGCGCATCCAGCCGGCTATCTGCCGCTTGTTCTGAAGAACCCAACGGGGTGCGCACCATGGCTCGCCCTGACGAGGTGAGCCGGGAGTCAGCGTGGTATTCGGCGGACCTTCGCAAGCCCGCCTAAA
>DATFSK010000039.1:0-33409 GCA_035262645.1 Terriglobales bacterium | reverse complement strand
TGCGCAATGATCAGTTCTCAGGAGTGTCGGCCAATGCTGCTGTCAGGCCCTGGCTGACTGCGGTCATCGACATGCGTTCTCGTAAGATCGTGGGCACCACCTGGTCGGCCAGTCCCAGCTCGCATACGATCAGCTCGGCCTTACGAGTAGCGATTGAGAATTTCGGTATTCCACAGACCCTGGTGATCGACAACGGCAAGGATTACGAGAAGATCGGACGCATCGACTTCTCTCCGGAGTGCAGTGGTGTGCTGGTCAGGCTGGGGATCCAGCCGCACTACTGCCTGCCCAGACATCCGCAATCGAAGCTGATCGAAAGCTGGTTCGGGACGGTGCGTAAGCGCTTTGATTGCCTCTGGCCGTCTTACTGTGGATCAAATCCCACGGATCGGCCCGAACAATGCATAGAAGCCTTGAAGGAGCACCAGGCCTTTCTGAAGGGAAAACGGAAAAGCTCTCCCTTACCTACAGCCAGCGAGTTCATCGCCACAGCCCGACAATGGATCGAGGAATACAACTCCCAGCATCCTCATAGCGGGCGAGGGATGAAGGGCCGCACTCCGGATGAGATCTTTAACGAACTGCTTCTGCCGGGGCAGCGAAAGCTGATCGAGAGCGCTGAAGTGCTCTATGCCCTGTTCTGGGATCGCCAGCGGCGAAAAGTGTCAGAGGGCGGGTGTGTGCAGCTATATGGCGAGCGCTACGAACCAGCTGATGGCGAGAGTCTGGCCAAGCTGTTCCTGGAGATCGAACGGGATGTCATCGTGGCCTGCGACCCGGCCAATCTGGGCGAAGCCATTGCTCTCGACCTGGATGGCCGATTCCTAGGGCGGCTGCGGGCCCAGAAACTGATCACCCGAGGGCCGGTGAGTCACGAAGATATTCGCGCTTCAATGCGGATCCGGCGCACGGCTCGGAAAGCCATCGCAGATTACGTTTCGGGGCTATCGCGCATTCGGGCCCGTGCGGGAGATCGTACCGAGATCTCTCACCTGCAGGACCGAGCGGGAATGCAAGAAGAGAAGCCTTCACCACCGCCAACTCTGATCCGCTCTCAGGATCTGCAGATCGCAGCGAATCCCGGCTTCATCGACGACATTGTTCGCGAGCTGAGGGAAGGAGACTAGTCGTGGCTCTTTCCAAGCCGCAACGCCGAGAACTGTTGGCCGAGAGTTTGCCGGAAGCCAACGAAGTTCGCCTCCAGTTACAGGATTACCTGGGCCGCACCGGTATGGCTCCCCCTGATTTCGCTCACCGGATCAACTATTCGCGGGAGGCGGTCTACAATTTTCTCAGCGGCCGTTACCACCGCATCTCCTCCAACGACACCCTGATTCGGGCCGCCATTCGTGACTTCATCGCCGCCCATCCCATTGCAAGCCCCGTCGTCAGCACCGGCAAGCTCCACGAAACCCAGAATGTCCGTTTATTGCGAAAGTACTCCGATCAATTCCGCCGTCCTCAATATTCGCGGCGCGATGTTGGCGCTGGACGCGGTCTGCGCATCGAGCACTGACGTAAGCGCCAAAGCGAGAACGATAAGCCTTGTACCTTTTATCCCACCTCATCAATCGCTGATTCGGTTCATTACGCAGCTACCCACGATGTTGCAGGGGCTGGCCTTAGTTCGACTCCTCTACGTCGCCGCCGCATTTCACGACTTCGGTACTCCGCCAGCGTGCCGTCGCGAGTCCAGTCCGTAATGCCAAACACCCGCTGTCCCTAGTGGTCTGTGATTCCGGCTTCAATGTGCCGACGCCACCGTACTCGTGGATTCGTATTCCTTTCATGCGTGCCCTGAAGTCGGAATTGAAAGATACGAGCCGATCCCAGGTTCGGTATGCCGGAACAAGAAAGAAGCCGATCTCAGTAACGAGACGGGCCGGCAGAACCTGGTCAACGTCCTCATCGAACGGGTCCACGACCGCATCCTACGATCAAACCGCGCACAGAATCCAATTTGAACGGCCAGAGCGTCCTCTGCCGTCTGCGGCTCAGCCAAGAGTGCGCCGCACGCGCCGATCCACTTCGGAACCCCGCGTCGCTCCGAAAACCATTGGCTGTGATCCGTCGTGGTGTTGGAACTAAATCCGGTGATTGTTGCGACGAAACGAATGCGGTCCCCGGCCTGCGGATCACTTCCATAGAAGTCATGTTCGGTCAGCGTCCGCACGAGCCGGTCTCGGCCGAACAGGAGGGCAAAAGCCTCCAGTAGCGTGCTCTTCCCAGCTCCATTTGGCCCAACGAGTATCGTCTGGCGTTCGCCGAAGTTAACAACAGCACTCTTTATGCCCCTAAAGCTCTCGATTCGGAGCTGCTGAACCCACATAGCTTATTCTCGTGACGTCCCTAATCCATCAACATCAACTACTTGAGGTTATGCCAACTACCATATTTAGAACAAATCCATCGGCCATCGGCAGCAGACCTGATCGCGATCTCCAGCAATGGTACGTCCACTTCATAAGCTGAATGCGCTTCGTCTCTTACCTACACCAAGCCTATGAGCTGTACAGTGGATTAGGAGCAAGACGTAGACCTGCGATTCAGTGCAAAATAATTCCAACCTACTGCAACACAATTCAAACATTACTGCAGCGTAATTCCAACAATCACAAGCGCTGCGCCCCATGCCAGATGGCGGCGATGTTTATAATCCCTCCCATGAATCTGGAGCAGAAACTAGCCGAACTGAAGCGCCGCGACTCGCTTGCCGAAGCCGGCGGTGGCGAAGAGCGCCGCGCGCGCCTGCACAAGCAAGGCAAGATGTCGGCGCGCGAGCGCATCGAGTTCCTCCTCGACGAGGGCACCTTCGAAGAAACCGACAAGCTGGTCACTCACCGCTGCACCGACTTCGGCATGGACGAGCAGAAGTTCTTTGGTGACGGCTTCCTCACCGGCTACGGCCGCATCGAAGGCCGCCTGGTCTTCGTCTTCGCGCAGGACTTCACCGTCTTCGGCGGCTCGCTCTCGGAGACCAACGCCGCCAAGATCGTCAAGATCATGGATATGGCGATGAAGGTCGGCGCGCCCGTGATCGGCCTGAACGACTCCGGCGGCGCGCGCATTCAGGAAGGCGTCCGCTCGCTCGCCGGCTACGCCGACATCTTCCTGCGCAATGTGTTGTCCTCAGGCGTGGTGCCGCAGATCTCGGCGATCATGGGTCCGTGCGCCGGCGGCGCAGTCTACTCGCCCGCCATGACCGACTTCATCCTGATGGTGAACAACACCTCCTACATGTTCATCACCGGTCCCGACGTCATCAAGGCCGTGACGCACGAAGAAGTCACGAAGGAAGAGCTTGGCGGCGCGATGACGCACAACGAGAAGTCGGGCGTCGCGCACTTCCTGGCGCACGACGATGCCGAGTGCCTCAGCATGGTGCGCGAGCTCTTCAGCTTCATCCCGTCGAACAATCTGGAAGACCCGCCTCGCAGGCCGTGCACCGATCCCATCGATCGCGTGGACGAAAAGCTCGACAGCATCGTGCCCGCCGAATCGAACCAGCCTTACGACATCAAAGATGTGATCAACACCGTCGTCGACGACAGCTACTTCTTCGAGGTGCAGGAGCACTACGCGAAGAACATCGTCGTCGGCTTCGCGCGGCTCAACGGGAAGTCGGTCGGCATCGTCGCCAATCAGCCGGCGTTTCTCGCCGGAGTGCTCGACATCAACGCCAGCATCAAGGGCGCGCGCTTCGTCCGCTTCTGCGATTGCTTCAACATCCCGCTGATTACCTTCGAAGACGTTCCCGGATTCCTCCCCGGCACGCAGCAGGAGTACGGCGGCATCATCACCCACGGGGCAAAGCTGCTCTTCGCGTTCTCGGAGGCGACCGTCCCGAAGATCACCGTCATCACGCGCAAGGCCTACGGCGGCGCCTATTGCGTCATGGCCTCGAAGCACATCCGCACCGACGTGAACTATGCCTGGCCGACCGCCGAGATCGCCGTCATGGGTCCGGAAGGCGCGGTGAACATCGTCTATCGCCGCGAGCTGGATAAGTCAGAGAATCCCGAAGCCGATCGCGCTGCAAAGATCGAAGAGTTCCGCGACCGCTTCGCCAATCCGTACGTCGCCGCCGAGCGCGGCTATCTCGACGCGGTCATCCGCCCCCGCGAAACCCGCCGGAAGTTGATTCAGGCTCTAGAAATGCTGGAGAACAAGCGCGACAAGAACCCGCCGAAGAAGCACGGGAATATTCCGTTGTAAGAAGCACTCAGCAATCAGCCATCAGCCAAGCGGCATTGAAGCCGCGCAGTCAGATTTCTATGATGACTGAATGCTGAGTGCTAACTTCTTAGAAAAAGAAATCCCGAGGTCGCATTTGATCGACGTCTCCCAGCCGATGGGTCACGTTTACTCCTCGTCAAGCTCGACGCCGGATACTCGCGTATCAGCGTAATCTCAACTCGGATACCGGACTCGCAACCTGCCGGAACTACCGATCTACGCCTCGGGATTCCATCTTGCCCTTGACCCGTTTTCCGTTTTACCACTGTCGTCCGCTTGCGACTGACTGCTGCCATCTCTCATCCTGCGCCGTGGGCGCTGGATATCGATCTCGCTGCAGGTCCCGGCCTAGCCGGTTTCCTCTTCGCTTTCGCGCTTCGGAAAGCTTACTTCTGACTGCGTCAACCTTGAAAACTTGTCAAAGAACGAGTGTGTTTTTACTCCTTCCATTTCTAAAGTCAATAAAATTGTCACGACTGTATCTAGTTTGTTTTCAATCGAGTGCAGCTCGTCCACAGGGGACTGCCAGAAAATTGTGCAATCGCGGAGAGTCTGTTCACGAGGTCGTAATTTCACCTGCTATTTTCGCGGCTTTCCCACAGCAAGAGAGCTCACGAACGACCTCCATGACCGTGCATCCCAATGTGGGAATCTGGCAAAAACCTTATCCATCGAGCGTTTCCGGCGACTTCAGTTTTTCCGCGGGGGCGCATTCGCTGCTGCAAGGGCCATTCGTGAACCCGCTCCGCACGCCTCCAGACGCAACCGGTCGGCGGTGGCGGGTAAAATATCTTCATGCGCAGAGTTGCCACGCTTCTGGTCGCGCTGGTTGTCGCCGGCTGCGCCTTTGCTCAAACCCCCGCTCCCGCCCAGACTCCCGCGCCCTCCACCTGGCCAACCGCGCAATTCGCATCGGCCAAGGACCCCAGCGTCCAGAAGGCCTGCCAGGTCCTGAACGACATGCTCCGTGCCCTCGGCGGCGACGCCTGGCTCAACGTCCGCGACATGCAAAGCGAAGGCCGCACTTACGGCTTCTATCACGGCCAGCCGAACAGCACCGGCCTCCAGTTCTGGCGCTTTTGGGAGTGGCCGGACAAAGATCGCGTCGAGCTCACCAAACAGCGTGACATTATCGAGCTCTTTAACGGAGACAAAGGCTACGAGATTACCTACAAGGGCACGGCAACGCAGGATCCGAAGGAAGTGGATGACTACATTCGCCGCCGCGATCACTCATTGGAGTGGGTCGTGCGCAAGTGGCTCGCCGCGACAGGAACGACCGTCCTCTACAGCGGCACCGCCATGGTCGAGCGCAATCTCGCCGACCAGGTCACGGTGCTCAACGCCGCCAACGACAGCGTCACGATCTCCGTGGACGGCACCACCCGGCTGCCCGTAAAGGTGGCGTACAACTGGCGCGATCCCGAAGACCGCCAGTTTGATGACGAGTCCACCGTCTTCAGCAATTACAAATTGATGCAGGGGGTGCAGACGCCATTCAGTACGGTACGCTATCGCAATGGCGAGATGACGAATCAGCGCTTCATTACTTCGGTCACCTACAACGGAAACCTGCCCGCCACTCTTTTTGAAACCAAGGGCATTACGTACAACCCCGGCAAGCAAAATCCTTCCAAGTAAGGCTCAGTGCCGCACCGTGACGTGCTGGAGTTCCACTTGGAAAGGCGTAGGGTCCACGCGCACCGCTCCGGCGTAAGGGCTGTCGAAGGCCAGGATTAGAAACAGGCTGAATGCCAGAATTCCCGACAGCGCTGCGGTCATGGCACCCTGCGATAACACGCTGTCATGTCCGAAGAAGTAGGTAAACGCCACCAGCACAATTCCGCCCAGGTAGAGCAGCCACCAGAGCACGGGCGGCACGGTCCCACGGCTGGTGAACAGCCGGATTCGACGGTAGTTCGAAAGCTCGTTCAGGTGCTTCAGCGATTCAGCGTAGTTGGCTTGCGCCTTCAGTGTGTTGGGTTCAGCTTCTGCGTAGACCCCCCACAGATTCTCTACTGCCCGCCATGTTCGGTCGCTGGAGCGGCCGTCCACCATGGCTGGGAACTCATCGTCCAGGACAGAATGGATGTATTCCAGTAACGCTGTCCGGATGTCGCTTCGCATCGGCTCCGGCATGGCCAGGGCCATCCGGGAGAGATCGCCGACCTCATTGGCCTCATGCTCGAGATTGGTACCCGCGGCCTCGAATTGCGTCCACACTACGTATATGGCGAAGGCGATCAGGACCGCATACAGGGTTCCAATCATGAGAAAGAAGAAACTGGCGACCTCATGCTGCCGCTTGAGCCAATCAACATTTGCATAACGGCGCACCAGCACCAGGCCGAGCACTGAAAACGTCATCACCAGAGCGACGAACACCGCGCCGCCCAGAGGAGTTTCCGCAATCATGAAGGCGAATCCCATTTGCAGGCAGCAGAATACTTTCGAATGCGGAAAATTTCCAGAGTTGTCGTGTTGCTCAGGCGGTTGCGGCTCGAGGGCTGGCGACCTCCGGATCGCCAAACCCGCGCCGTGGGCTCGAGCACCCGTATCCCTTCCGGCGGATTTTCTACCGCCCACAGAAGTGTGCAGGTCATCTGTTAAGCGTCACCAGGGCCGGTGGTTGCGCGCTCTGCGGAGTGCCTGGGGCGCCCCGTTCTAACCTTCTGTTGCCGAGGGGCTGCGGCTCACGCCAGCCAATATATTCACCCCAGCGCCGCATGCAGCGCATCTGCCAGCTCGCGATGCCGAAACCTGTACCCCGCCGCATTCATCTTCGCCGGCAACACTCGTGCTGACGTAAGCAGCAACTCCTGTCCCATCTCGCCAAGCAACGCCTTCACCGCAAACGCAGGCGAAGGAAAGATCGCAGGACGATGTAGCTCTCTTCCCAGCGCCCGCACAAACTCTTCATTCCTCACCGGCGCCGGCCCAACCACATTCACTGGCCCGCGCACCCCATCGTTCTGCAGGGCAAAGGTCATCATGCCGATCACGTCATCCAGTGCAATCCAGCTCCAATATTGCTTTCCGCTTCCCACCCTTCCGCCCAAACCAAGCCGGAACGGCGGCAGCATCGGCTTCAGCGCGCCTCCATCACGCGCCAGCACAACCCCGATGCGCAGCGAAACCACGCGCAAGCCGGCTTCCCTGCAAGGCTCCGCCGCCGCTTCCCATTGCTGCACTACTTCCGCCAGGAATCCCTTCCCCATCGAACTTTCTTCGGTCAGTACCTCGTCTCCGCGATCGCCGTAATAGCTCATGCCGGAAGCACACACGAACACACCTGGCCGTCCAGTACGGCGAAAGCTCTCCGCCGCCGCCGCGGCCAGCGTCTGCGTTCCGCGCACGCGGCTCTCCAGCACCTCCTGCTTGAACTTCTTTGTCCACAGCCCGGCGATGTTCTTCCCCGCCAAATGCACGATTGCATCGCAGCCGGCGAGCCTGGCAGGATCGAGTGGCTCACGCGGATTCCACTCCACCTCGCCGGCTCCAGCCGCGCGGCGCACCAGCGCAGCCGTCTCGTGCCCGCCCGCGCGCAACTCGCGAACCAGTGCTGAGCCCAACAGTCCTGATGCTCCACTGATCAGCACTCGCATAGTTCCGCACCTATTTCGGTACGACTCTACTCCATCTGGTACGCATCAACCGCAAGTTTCATCTAAGGAAGTGCGAATCCAGCCTGCTGCATCCGCAAAGCTGCCTGGATTTCTCGTCGTATAATCGGATATGGCGACTTTGCGCCAACAGATCGCGACCAATGTTCTGACCGTCACTCGATTTCGCGATCTTCTGCGCAAGATCCGTGCCTACCGCCCGAAGGACGACCTCTCGCTCGTCAAAAAGGCCTACGACTTCTCTCTCGAACATCACAAAGGCAGCGCGCGCGAATCCGGCGAGCCGTTTCTGGCGCACCCGCTGCAAGTGGCCACCATCCTGGCCGAGATGCAGCTCGACACCACGGCCATCGCCGCCGGCCTGCTGCACGATGTGGTCGAGGATACGAAGGGAACGGTCGATGACATCAAGACCCAGTTCGGCGAGCAGGTAGCGCACATCGTCGAAGGCGTCACCAAAATCAACCGGATCGAATTTGCTTCCTCCGAAGACGCGCAGGCCGAAAACGTGCGCAAGATGGTCCTTGCCATGATGGATGACATCCGTGTGGTGCTCATCAAGCTGGCCGACCGTCTGCACAACATGCGCACCCTGAAGTTTCTTTCGCCTGACCGCCAGCAGAAGATAGCGCGCGAGACCTTAGACATCTACGCGCCGATCGCTCACCGTCTCGGCATGAATAAGGTTCGTGGCGAGCTCGAAGACCTTGCCTTCCAGTACGTCGATCCTATCGCCTACAACCAGATCAAGGACGCGATCGAGTCGCGCCGCAAGGAGGGCGAGGCGTTCCTCGCCGAAGTACAAGGTGTCATCGAGCAGAAGCTCAAGGAGAATAAGATTCAGGCGCGCGTCGAAGCGCGCATCAAGCGCTTCTACAGCATCTGGCAGAAGCTGCAGCGGCAGCGCATCTCCATCGACCAGATTTACGACATGCTGGCCATGCGCATCATCACGCAATCGGAGACCGACTGCTACGCCGTACTAGGCATCATTCACAACCAGTGGCGGCCAGTGCCCGGACGCATCAAGGACTTCATCGCCATCCCGCGTAACAACTTCTACAAGTCACTGCACACCACCGTTATCTCCGAAAAGGGCCATGCTTTCGAGGTGCAGATCCGCACGGAAGATATGCACAAGATGGCCGAGGAGGGCATCGCCGCCCACTGGAAATATAAGGATGGGCCGGTGTCAGCGCGCGATGAGCAGCGGCTGGCGTGGTTGCGGCAGGTCGTCGAGTGGCAGCGCGACATCAAGAATTCCAACGAATTTCTTGCCACCCTCAAGATCGATCTCTATCCCGAAGAGGTCTACACCTTCACGCCGAAAGGCCGCATCGTCATTCTCCCCCGCGACGCAACGCCGGTCGATTTCGCCTACACTGTGCACACGGAAGTGGGGCACACCTGCGTGGGCGCCAAGGTGAACGGGCGAATCGTTGCCCTGCGGTACAAGCTGCGTTCCGGCGATATCGTGGAAATTCTCACGCAGCCCGGACATCATCCCAGCCGCGACTGGCTGCAGTTCACCAAGTCCTCGCGCGCCCGCCAGAAGATCAAACACTGGCTCAACGTGCATCAGCGCGAGCGTGCCGTGGAGATCGGCCGCAAGCTGATCGAGAAGGAGGCCCGCAAGTATCGCATCTCAATGAAGTCGCTGAGCGACGCCGAGCTGATGCGCGTCTCCAACGAGAACGGTCTGGCCAAGCCGGAAGATCTGCTCGCCGCCATCGGCTACGGCAAATTCTCAGCGCGCAGCATCCTGGCGCGCCTGGTGCCTGCGGAAGAAGCGCAATCTTTCTCCGGGCACGCCCCGGCCCCGCCGCCAACCGAAGACGACAGTTCGGGCGGCTTCACCAGTGTTGTTCGCCGTGTTTTCGGCGGCGACAACTCCGCCATCAAGGTCAAAGGCCACGACGACCTCATGGTCTATCGGGCGCGATGTTGCAATCCCATTCGCGGCGAAGAGATCGTCGGCTACATCACGCGTGGGAAGGGCGTGGCGGTTCATTCCAAGTCCTGTACCAACGTGCAGAACCTGATGTTCGAGCCCGAGCGCTGTATCTCGGTCGAGTGGGGACGTGATGCTGCTCCGTCAAACGGGCAGGCAGGTTACCCGGTCAAGCTGGCCGTGGCCTGCGACAACCGTCCCGGCATGCTGAAGCAGATCGCCACCGTCATCAGCGACACGAACACGAACATCCGTAACATGGAGGCGACCACCGTAGACGAGCATGCCACGGTGGAGATCGTCGCCGATATCGCCGACCTGAAGCACCTCGAAAGAATCCTTATCGGCGTACGCAAGATTCCCGGCGTGCGCGATGTGCAGCGCGTGCAGAAGCTGTAGCTCCTCCCTTCCACATTGTCAGGCTTTTTTGTGTCGGCGTTTCGCCCGCGAGGGACGCTCCTCGACGATCGCAAACTGGATGCGCCGCTGCATGCGGTCAATGCGGTCTACCAGCACGCGGATGGGATCGCCGAGCGAAAAAGTCCGCCGGCTGCGTTGGCCGATGATCTGTTTCGTGTTCTCGTGGTATTGGTAGCGATCGTCGGTGAGCGAACCGATCGGCACAAGCCCCTCGATGAACATGTCGTTCAGTTCGACGAAGAGGCCGAATTTCGTGACGCTCACAATCAGCCCGTCGAACTCCTCGCCGATCCGCTCCTCCATGAACTTCACCTTCTTCCATTCCATCAGTTCGCGCTCGGCGTCATCGGCGCGCCGCTCGGACTGGCTGGATTCGTCGGCGATGGCGTGAAGCTCGTTTTCTGGAATTGGCGCGGAGGTCGCGTTCAAACCGTGTGCCCCCTTTGAAGCAGGCGCCCCGCCCAAGTTTCGTTTGCCTGGGTGAGTCTTTTCCTGCGCACTCGACCTCTTCGACCACGGCGAGGGCGTCTCGCTATGCGCGACATCCCCAATCCCGATCGGCACGCCATGGTCTTCGCGCTCAGCCGACTCGTGCAGTACATCCCTCAGAATGCGATGAACGATCAGGTCGGGATATCGTCGGATCGGCGAGGTGAAATGGGTGTACGTCGGCGCAGCCAGCGCGAAGTGCCCTTCGTTTATTTCCGAATACCGTGCCTGTTTCAACGATCGCAACATCAGGTACGACAGGATCCGCTCCTCCGGCTTCCCGGCAATCTTCTGCGTCAGCTTCTGATACATGCGCGGCGTGATGTGAATATCTTCCGGTATCTCCATCGTCTTTGCGCTCCGGCCTGTGCCATAGCGCTCGCGTCGCTCCGCTTTGAACTGGACACGCTTCACCGGAATGGCGCCAACACCGAGCGAGTATCCAAATCGGGCGGCGACCGTCTCGAAGTCCATCACCCGCTTCGGATCGGGCTTCTCATGGATGCGATACAGCGCCGGAACGCCCTTGCCTTCGAGATAGCCGGCGACGCACTCGTTGGCCGCCAGCATGAACTCTTCGATAATCCGATTGGCGATGTTTCGCTCGGAACGCGTGATACCCGTCATCAGACCGTGCTCGTCGAACTCGATCACCGGCTCGGGCAAGTCGAAATCGATAGAACCCCGGCGCGCGCGCTTGCGGTTGAGTATCATCGCCAGCTCGCGCATCAGTTCGAACACATCAACCAGGCGCGAGTAGTGCCGCCGCAGCGCCGGATCTCCTTCCAGAATCAGATTGACGTTGGTGTACGTCATGCGCTCGGCCGAACGAATCACCCCCTCGTTCAATGTGTAGCCGACGACCTCTCCCTGATGATCGATTTCCATCACGCACGACAACACCATGCGGTCGACCTGGGGCCGCAGGCTGCACAAGTCGGTTGAGAGCTCGATGGGCAGCATAGGTACGGCGCGGTCAGGGAAATAGACCGACGTGCCGCGCAGACGCGCCTCAAGATCGATCGCCGAGCCTTCGCGCACGTACTGTGCGACGTCTGCAATATGGACTTGCAGCTCGAAATGTCCTTTCGACGTTCGGCGAACGGTCACAGCGTCGTCGAAGTCGCGCGCCGTCTCGCCATCGATGGTGACGATGGGAAGCGCGCGATAATCGCGCCGATGCCGCAGTTCGCTAGCGTGGATGACCGGCTCGAAATCCTGCGCTTCCTGTAGTACCTCGATCGGAAAGCGATGCGGCAAATGGAATTTCCGGATGACGATCTCGACATCCACGCCGAAGTCGTCCTCATAGCCAAGAATTTCCATCACCCGTCCGCGCGGGTTTTCCGTCGGCGACGGCCACTCCGTGATCTCGACTTCGACGACAACATTTTCCAGATCACTCCACTCGCGCCGGCGCGCCTCGCTCCCTAGCACACGATCCTTCGCTTCCCACCCTCTCCCCGATTGGCGGCGGCGAGAAGCAAGGGCCGTCCGCTCTACAGCTTTGTCATCCCGAACGGAGCGAAGCGGAGTCGAGGGACCTGCTTTTTGCGCGGGCGTCCCACCCTTCTCGCCTTCTCTTGGCGAGAGGGTGGGCAACTCCATCCCACGCGGGATGATGATCTCCTGCGTGATCTTTTCATCCATCGGCGTGACGTAGTTCTGCCGCGATCCGTAATGGAACGTCCCGACAACCGTTGGATTGCCCCGCGTAAGCACCCGCAGGATACGACCCTCGGCACGCCCATCATCGCGCTTGCGCGTGATCTCGGCCAGCACCTGGTCGCCGTGCATTGCTGCACCAATCGCCGGCGGCGGAATGAAAACGTCGCCTTCGATTGTTGTCCTCTGTCCCGGATTCGGGACCACGAAGCCATACCCGTCGCGATGCATGGTCAGCCGTCCGGCAATGAGGTTCTGCCGCGCCGCGACGTGCTGGGCGAGGGTGTAGCGGTCGCGACCGGTTTCGATCAGCCGGGCGCTTTTGACCAGCGCCTGAAGCCGCTCGGCGAGCTGCCTGCGCTCTTCGCCTCGCAGATTGAGCTCCCGAATGAGCTGCTTATACCCCGCAGAGTGGTGCGGCTGACGCTCGATGTGCCGCAGGATTGCCTGATCGCTGATCATCGGTGCGATAAGAATACTAGGATCGCGTCCTTTCAACGCGCGAAGGGCCCAATCGCCCGGGCCCTGCTTCGGCGCAAAATGACGCTCGCCAAACCAGAATGATCTATTCTTCCCAGATGGACGTTTTCGCCCTCACCCGCAAACTCATTGACATCGAATCCACCACCGGCATGGAAGCCGCCGTGGGCCTGGTGCTCGCCGACGAGCTATCGCAGCTCGGCTACAACGTCGAGCGCATGCCGGTAGAAGACGATCGCTTCAACATCTGGGCGACCACTCCCGGTCACGCCACGCCGCAACTGGCGCTCTCGACACATATGGATACCGTGCCGCCATTCATTCCCTCGTCGGAGACGAAAGACCGCATCTATGGCCGCGGTTCCTGCGATGCGAAGGGCATTATCGTGGCGCAGATTGCGGCAGCCGAGAAGCTGAAGAGCGAAGGCATTCATGTGGGACTGCTGTTTCTCGTCGGCGAAGAGCGTGACAGCCAGGGCGCGCAGACCGCGAATGAGCAACCTCGAGGCGTGAAATTCCTTATCAATGGCGAGCCTACAGAGAACCGTCTCGCCGTGGCGTCCAAAGGCACGCTTCGCATTGAGATGGTTGCACGCGGCAAAATGGCGCACTCAGCCTATCCCGAGCTCGGCGAGTCCGCCATTGAGAAGCTGCTAGACGCCGTGCACGAAATCCGCAAGCTGAAGCTGCCCACCCATCCCAAGGCCGGACCGTGCACGTTGAATATCGGCCTCATCGAAGGCGGCCGTGCGCCCAATGTGATTCCGGATTACGCCATGGCCCATCTGCTGTTCCGGCTGGTGGGCCCGGCCGAGGAGCTCCGGCGTCAAGTGCAGCAAGCCGCCGGCAACAAAGCCGAAGCCAATTTCATCCTGGAGATCCCGTTCATGGAACTGGGTACTGTGCCCGGTATCGAGACCATGGTTGCAGCCTTCACCACCGACATCCCCGCTCTCACCCGCTGGGGCAAGCCGCTGCTCATCGGGCCCGGTTCCATACATGTGGCGCATACGGAAGGCGAATACATCGAGAAAAGCCAGCTGGTGGGGGCGATTGACCTGTACGCAAAGATCGCTCGCGATCTGCTGCGCGCACAACCTTGACTTAAGTGGTAAATTCGGTGAAATGATGCGATAGCAAGAGGGGGCACTTTTTTGCCGAGCCTTTCGTCGCTGTTGCTAAAAATCCCCGACGACTTCAAACCACTGGCCGCCCTGGGCATAGGTGCGCTCATCCTCGTCCTCCTCGTGTTGTTTCACGGGCTGGGCCTGCACCGGATCCTCGTCTACTTCAAGCGCGTCGAGCTGCGCCTGCAAATTGGCCGTCCGCATCTGGGCTGGGCCGGGTTACTGTTCGGCTGGGCCGTCTTCCTCATGCTGTCCCTGCATATCTCGGAGATCATATTCTGGGCCTACGCACTCAACCGGCTCGGTCTGATTGTCCGTCCCGGCGACGCCATGTACTTCTGCGCTAACGCCTATACCACATTGGGGTACGGTGCGGTCGATCTCGGTCAAGCGTGGAGAAACATCAGCCCTATCATCGCGATCTCTGGCCTGTTCACCTTCGCCTGGACCACCAGCTCCCTCGTTAGCATCGTGAGCAACTACCTTAAGCTGGTGGAAAAACTGGAGGACGAGCGGCTGCAGGAGCAGCGACTGCGCTCCGCCGAGCGCAAAGCCAAGCTCGATGCCATGGTCCGAGAACGCGTCGCCGAAAACCAGTTGTGGCGTGACGCAAAGAAGCGCGCCAGCGGAGCCCCCTTCTTCGAGCGCCGTCGGATCTGGAAAGAAGAGAAAGAAAAAATCAGGAAGATGCGGGACTCGGCGAACGCGGAAATCGAAGATATCAGCCAGAAGGAATCGAGTGCCGAGGACCACCTGGGCCAGCCTGAGCCGCAGGATGGACCCGAGGTCACCAAGTGAGCGAGCCGCAATCGGCGCGGCGCTGGTGGAACCTCTTCCAGAGCGCGCGCCCCCTCGACCGGCCGCGGGCCATTCGCGATGCCCTGGCCGGCTTGCAACTGGCGGCGATGAACATTCCGCAGTGCCTCGGCTACACCAAGATCGCCGGCACTCCAGTCGTCACCGGCTTTTACACCCTGCTGTTGCCTCCCATCGCCTTCGCCGCACTCGGCTCCTCGCGCTATCTCGTCGTTGCCGCCGACTCCGCCACCGCGGCCATTCTTTCCGGTGGACTGGCAGGCCTGGCGCCTCCAGGCAGCCAGCGTTACGTGGAGCTAGCCAGCCTGGTTGCTCTGCTCACGGCAGTTTTCCTGCTCGCCGCGCGTTTGCTTAAGCTCGGATTTCTGGCTGACTTTCTGTCGCAGACCGTCTTGGTAGGTTTCCTCACGGGCGTCGGATTGCAGGTGGGCATTGCCGTGCTCGGCGAGATGCTGGGGCTGGAAACGCACTCGCATCGGACTGTCCTGCAACTCATCGAGATCTCACGAAGCCTGCGCAGTGTTCATGCGGCCACACTTGTGATTTCGTTTTCCGTCGTCGCAGGAGTCTTGTTGCTGGGTCGAGTGGCTCCGAAGGTCCCTGGCCCGCTGCTCGCCGTCATCGCCGCTCTGGCCGCAAGCCGTCTCTGGGACTTTGCAGGACACGGTGTCACCACTATCGGACCGGTTGCCGGCGGCTTACCGCATCTTCAACTGCCCAGCATCAATTGGCGTGACCTGCAGTCGCTGGTGGGCATCGCCGGCTCGTGCTTCGTCATGATTGTTGCGCAGAGCGCCGCAACTGCCCGCTTTTATGCCACTCGTCACCAGCAGCCGCTGAACGAGGATGCCGACCTCATCGGCCTGGCTGCCGCGAATACTGCCGCGGCTTTGAGCGGGACGTTCGTGGTCAACGGAAGTCCGACGCAGACTGCCATGGTTGAGACTTCAGGCGGGCGCAGCCAGCTCGCTCAAATTGCAACCTCCATCGTAGTGGCCTTCGTTCTGCTGTTCGCAACCCGCCCAATCCAATTCCTGCCTCGCTGTGTGCTGGGCGCGATTGTGTTCCTCATCGCCATCAAGCTGGTGAAACTCCGCGGCCTGGTCAGCATCCGGCGCGAGAGTCCCGGAGAGTTCGCCCTGGCGGTCGGGACCGCGGTTGTCGTGGTGGGCGTGGGCGTTGAACAGGGGATTATCGTTGCGATGGTGCTCTCGCTGCTGCGCATCGTGAAGCACAGCTATCGCCCTCACACGGGCGTGCTGGTTGTGGATGGTGGCGCTTACTGGCATCTCAAGCCGGTCCATGAGGGCGCGATAACGCAGCCTGGGCTGGCGATCTATCGCTTTGGCGCGCCACTTTTTTACGCGAACGCCGACCGCTTTGCAGAAGAAATCCGTGCCGTAGTAGGGGCCCGGCCCGCGCGGGTGCAGTGGCTGGTGGTGGATGCCGAAGCCGTGACCAACCTCGATTACACTGCCGCGCGCGTCGTACGGGACCTTTACCTTCAGCTTTTGCACGAGGGGGTGAAACTGGCCTTTGCGCGAGTGTCGCCCTTCCTCAAGGCCGATCTTGACCGGCACCACATAACCGCAGCCGTTGGCCCTGAGATGATCTTTCCCAACCTTCACGACGCGTTGAACGCATATGCTAAATTGAATCCCGCCGCAGGCGCAGGCCCGCCGGCAACTGCATTTCAACCAGGGCAGCTTCCACACTGAGCCAAGGAGAGGGGGTCTATGTCAGCTTGGCCGCGCTATCCCACAGTGTATGAGATCAACACCTGGATCTGGCTGGGAGAGTTGACGCAGAGGAATGGGCGAGGCGTAAATCTGGCCTCGGTGCCTCCCACCGAGTGGGACGCCTTGGCTTCCTTCGGCTTTGATGCCGTCTGGCTGATGGGAGTGTGGGAAAGAAGTCCGGCGGGCATTGCTATTGCCAACCGCAATGATGGCCTGCTGAGCGACTTTCGGCGGGCGCTTCCTGATTTTCAGCTCTCCGACAATGTAGGATCGCCCTACTGCATACGCGAATATGTGGTTGATCGCCATCTGGGCGGGACTGAAGGGCTGGAGGCGGCGCGTCGCGAACTCGCAAGGCGAAGCATGAAGTTGCTGTTGGACTTCGTGCCGAACCATGTTGCCCCCGATCACCCCTGGGTGATGGATCATCCCGAATATTTCATCCATGGCACTGCGGATGACGCAAGAAACAATCCCAACTCCTACATTGAGGTACAAGGCAGATTTTTTGCATGCGGCCGCGATCCCTACTTTCCGGCGTGGCCTGATGTGGTGCAGCTGAATGCTTTTCAGCCCGGACTGCGAGGGGCTGTCATCGACACTCTCTCAACCCTGGCGAGTCAGTGCGATGGCGTTCGTTGCGATATGGCCATGCTGCTGCTGAATTCGGTCTTCGAGCGAACCTGGGGAAACCGTGCCGGGCAGCGGCCGCCAACGGAGTATTGGGACGACATAATCCGCGCTCTCAAGACAGCCTATCCTGACTTTCTCTTCATCGCTGAGGCCTATTGGGACCTGGAATGGGAGCTTCAGCAGCACGGCTTCGATTTTTGCTACGACAAGCGTCTGTACGATCGACTCGAGCACGAGAGCGCCGAAAGCGTCCGCCTGCACCTGTGCGCCGATGCGGCTTACCAGAATAGGCTGCTGCGCTTTCTGGAGAACCATGACGAGCCGCGGGCGGCGTCGGCTTTTCCTGGCGCGAAGGAGAAGGCGGCCGCGGTCGTGACCTCGACTCTTGCGGGAGCGCGTCTCTTCCACGAAGGACAATTCGAAGGTCGCAAAGTCCGCGTCCCCGTGTTCCTTGGCCGGCGACCCGCCGAGCCTCTCGATGAAGACCTGCAATCCTTCTACAACAAACTACTGGCCGCCATCGACTCTCCCGTCTTTCGTGAAGGCGAGTGGCGGCTGTGTGATCGCAGCGGCTGGCCCGACAATGCGAGCTTCCTCAATGTCGTAGCGTGGAGCTGGACGAAGGACGACCAGCGCTATCTCATCGTCATAAACCTGAGTGGGAATGCCGTGCAAGCCCGTGTTCAGGTGCCATGGCAAGAGGGAGCAGGAAGAACGTGGAGGCTCAGCGATTTGTTGTCTGCCGCCGAATATGATCGCGCCGGCAGCGAGATGCTGTCACCTGGACTGTACGTGGAACTGGAACCGTGGGGCTACAACCTGTTTCGCGGTCAACTGCGATGATGGCTATTTACCATACTCAAGCACCGCAACCTCGAAATCTGGGCCGACGTGAACCACCGGCGTGCCAAACGCGTACGATAGTTTGTCCATAAGCGTTGCTCCACCGTCGAACTGCCGCATCGATTTGTTCTGTCCGGCCACAAAGACCCACACATGGCGAAACTGGCGCGGGTTCGTGTCCAGATCTCGCATCAGGTCCTGCACCCCTTCGCCAGCAGCGTAGTATCCGGGGGCGAAGACATGCAGCGGCGGCACATTTGCCGGGTAACGACTCTGATAATAATCCAGCATGATGCGGCTGTAGAACGGGAAGAAGACCACCGCATCGCCAGGGGATGCGTGGCCAAGCACCACGTTGCAGGCGGCGCGCCAATCCTCGCGCGGTTTGCTCCACGCGTTAACGATCGCCGGAATGGATGTCCCACAAAGTAGGATTAGCAGTACTAAGCCAACTTTCCACTTGCGGAGAAGATCGGCGCCGATAGCAGCCAGCAGCGCCCAGGCCGGCAACGAGAAGATCACATATCGCTGCAGAAATAGCGGCTCGCGCAACGAGACGATTGCCAGAAGTATTGCCGGTAGTACCGCCCACAAGACGACCAAAGTTCCATGCCAGAAGGCGTTTGCATCTTCACCAGACCGACCTCTGTACCAGATTGCAATAACGCCCGCGATCCAGAGCACGGAAGCGATGGCGAGTTTCAAACCGCCGCCAGCATAGAACGCCGCCAGATGCAGGAACTCCCGCGGGCTCGGCTGCGGCATCCACGCGAAGTGCAGATTCTCCGGCGAAGCGCGCAAAACATACGTCAAGCCGGGAAGCGCGAGCAACAGAATGATCGTTCCCCGAATGAGCAAGGGCCGCCAGCGTTGCGGCTCCGGCTTGAACAACATCGAACATGCCTGCGCGATGAGTACCAGGGCGGCGAAATCGTGGGTGTAAAACGCGAGAGTGCTGATCCACATCCACCACGCCCAATCCCTGCGCTGGCATTGCTCGACGGCGCGGACGAAGAAGTACGTTGAGAGCAAAACCAGCAGAATCGCCAGCGTGTAGCTGCGCGCCTCCTGCGAGTAATAGACGTCAGCGGGACTGAACGCGAGCAGCGCGGCTGCGCCCAGGGCCGGTCCTGTGGATACAAGCCTTCGCGCCACGACGTACATCGCGGGAATTGACGCAATGCCAAACAGGGCCGAAGGCAGGCGAAGCCAGGCCTCGCCATCGCCGAGGTGAATCCACCCACGCATCAGCAGGAAATAAATCGTCTGGAGGTTGGCTTCGCCGTGCCACCAGACCCACCAGAAATGCTGCCAGGAAGCGCGCGCCAGGGCGACCGTTGCGCCTTCGTCCAGCCACAGGCTTTTGCTGCCCAGGTGCGACAGCCGCAGCCAGGCCCCGGCGATGGTGAGCAGCGAAAGGAGAATTGCGAGCTGCTTTTGCGAGATTACGGAGTGTGTCGTGCGACGATCGGCAAGAGTAGTCTCGCGGCCTGCGGGCATAGAGCTCAATTTAGCAGCAGGTGTGTGTGATCTCATCGCGCGCGGGCGAGCACGAGCGTGACGTCGTCCGGCTGCTCGCCGCCGGCAATCCAGTCGGCGACCGCGCTGGTCACGGCCTCGCTAATGCGTGCCAGCGGCTGGTCACGATGCTGCAAGATCAGCTCAATGAGGCGCTCCTCGCCGAACTCGCCAAATTCGTTCTCCGGCTCGGTGATGCCGTCGCTGTAGGCGACGAAGATGTCGCCCGGCTGCATGGGGACTGAGCTTTCGTCATAGGCCATGCCGTCAAACAGTCCGACAACCGTGCCCGACGTCTCCATACGCCGAATGTCGCCACTGGCGCTGATTAACAAGGGAGGCAGATGTCCCGCGTTGGAGTAGGTCAGCGAGCGAGATGCGGCGTCGTAGCTGCCGAGAAACAAGGTCGCGTATTTCTCCGGAGGCGTGCTGCGATAAAGCTGGTAGTTCAGAGTCGACATCAGGAATCCCGGCGAGAGGTCGACTGAGGAGTCGCCGTTGCTGGAGGTTGCGGTCAGAACATTGCTGTCCGAGGCGCCAGCACCTAGAGCCACCGAGGCCAGTGTCTTCGCCGGATCGAGGGAGTAAGCGCGCACGAACGCGTGGACCGTCGCCATCAACAGCGCAGCTGAGATGCCTTTGCCGCTGATATCACCCACTGCCAGCACCATCCGGTCTTCGCTCAGCGGGATGAAATCGTAGTAGTCGCCACTGACCGTGCGCGCGGGCCGGCAGACGCCGTGTACCTCCAGCGAAAGCAGGCCGCTCAAGTCGGCGGGAAAGAGCAACGCCTGCACTTCGTGCGCGATCGCCAGCTCGCTCTCCATTCGTTGTTTCTCTTTTTGCTCGGCGATCAGGTTCGCGAGCGACTGCGTCATCGAGTTGAACGATTGCTCCAGCGCGGCCATCTGGTCGCTGGTGCGAATGCGGATGCGGTGCTGGAGCTCGCCTCGGTTGATGTGCTCGGTAGCGGTGTAAAGCTCGGCAACCGATTTCGTCATGCTGCGCGTCAGCCGCACACCAATGAACAGCGCAATCAGCTCGATGACCCCGAAGAAGATTGCGATGCCGATCAGCATGTCACGAAAGATGCCGGCCTTCTCGCCCAGCGTGCTGAACAGCGTGGCGTAAATCATTGACGGCCGGGTGTCGACCAGGATTAGACCGTTGAGAGACTTTCCCGTTGCCCAGCTGATCGCGTCGAAGCGGGTCAAGAACGGTATCTGGATGTCGAAGGCATGGGCTGGAGGAGGCAAGCTTCCGGCTTCGATGACTTTGGGACCGTTGCCCTGATTCGTACCGTTGACCTTGAACCGCTGGTCGCCGATGGCGAAGGTGACGCTGGGCTTGCTGCCATTGTTACCGGTAGAAGCACGCGATCCACTGGTTGTAGCGGGAGCACTCTCGTCGGGTGGATAGAGAGTTATTGCGCCCAGCTCGGAGGTGGATTGCCGCAGCAGCTCGGCCGTGATCGGCAAATTCGAGATTACCGTCAGATGATGAGCGCCGTCGTCCAGGCGCCTGACGACGCGCAAGTGCAGGCGGTTGTTGTCGAGGACGAATCCCGCGAAGTCGCCGCCTAAACCAGGTGACGCCTTAATCGGCTGGTCGGCGCGACCGGGCTCGGCGAGCACGAAGGCTTTATCGTTGTCCCAGACGCTGACCGAGCGGTGGCGAAAATTCTCGTCCGAGGCGCCGGCGATTTCTCCGGCAAGCTGCTGGTTCAGTTTGCCGGCGCGCGACAGACTGCGGAATTGCGTTGCCAGCGACCGATTCGTCGCCTCCAGGTGCTGCAGCTCCGATTGCAGACCGGACATTGCCACGTAGGTAGCGAACTGGCCGGCGAACAGATAGCCGGCAAGAAATGCCATCGAGAGCAGGAGAATTACAGGGATAACTCCGATGAAGATGTAGGTGACGATCAATCGGTTGCGCAGCCGCCACATCAGGTGACGGCGCACCCATCGAAGTCCCAGCAGGAGCGCACAGACGGTGAAAACGAAGCTGATAAAACCCGCCCAGCCACTCAGCATCGTTCCTGGAGCTGGACGAACAATTGCCTGCAGAATCTCGAGAGCCGCGGCGAGATATCCGAACCAAAGCGTCGTCTTCCCCAGCTTCGACTTGGGGTGCAGGAGCCGCCGCAGGAAGGCGCGCACGTCGACGGATGTGGGAAGCTTCAACATTCCTGGTAAGCTATCGCTCGTGAGACGATGGCAGCAACCTCGATAAAGAGTTCGTCCTTCTGCTGGAGCGCCCCGGGCCCTTTACGACATCATACCTCTCAAACGAAGGTACAAGAGATGCTGCAGAAGCAGGTTCAACGGACGTCAGGCAGGTGGACCGGAGCGGAGAGACCAATGAAGACGCCTTTCACCATTCTCGCCTGCATAATGCTTTCGCTTGGGAGTGCATTCTCGACCCGGGCTCAAACGGAGACGCCGAAGCCTGCGCCCGAGCTAAAGAAACTCGACTACTTCGTCGGCACATGGACGGCGGACGGCGAACTAAAGCCCGGCCCACTGGGCGCAGGCGGCAAATTCGCCGGAACAAATCGCGTGCAGTGGATGGACGGCGGATTTTTCCTGGTGACTCACTCCGAGTTCAACGGCGCCATGGGCAAAGGTACGGAAACCGCCTACATGGGCTACGACAGCAATGACAGCATGTATACCTACGACTCCTTCAACTCGCTTGGCGAAGCCGACCACGCTATAGGCAATGTGGACGGAGACACGTGGACCTGGCTGAGCGAGACAAGGATCGGCACACAGACCTTAAAAGCACGGCTCACGATTAAGGTGCTTTCGGCCACGGAGTACAGGTTTAAGTTCGAAACGTCGTCTGACGGCAGCACATGGAACACCGTACTGGAAGGCAGAGACACGAAGAAATAGGTAGCCGACCTGGCCTAGATTCACGACTTTTCTACGAGCGGTCGTCCCCGTCCGAGCCGGCAGCGGCCGCTCGGCGCCGCTCTTCTGGGCCATCGTTAAGCGGTGCTTCAAACCGTCCTGCCACGCCGCTCGCGATCAAGGTTGACGTCAGTCGCTGATAGACCTCGTCCACCGATCCCGGCGAGTGGTTCATAAAGATGGTATTGGTGTGCGACTTGCCGGCGATTTCCTTCAGCGTGTCGAAGTAGTTGGTAATGACGACGAACTTCAGGATCTCGGTCGAGTCGATGCCTTTGAATTTGTCCTTGAAATCTTCCACCGATCTGGCAAGTCCATCTACGATGGCGGCGCGCTGGCCGGCGATGCCTTTGCCCAGCAGGATGTCGCGCTCCATCTGCGCCTCGGCTTCTTTTACCACGATGATCTTGTCGGCTTCGCCCTTGGCCTTGGCGGCTTCCTGATCGCGCCGCGCCGCATTGATGTTGTCCATCGCCTGCCGCACGTTGTCCGGCGGCGTGATCTTGGTGACCTGCACCTTATGTACGCTGCGGCCAAACTCCTCCATGGGGGCGTCCAGCGCCGCCTTGATGAAGTCGGCAATCGCCACCTGGCTCGTAAACACCTCGTCGAAGTCCATGCTGGGGACGTGACCCAGGATCGCGTTGGCCACGTAGGACTGGATCTGCAATGCCGGATTGTAGAGCTTGTAGTAGGCATTGCGGATGTGGTCTTCCGTGTCTTCCATGACAAAGAGCTGAATGGAAACGAAGATGGTGACGAAGACATTGTCCTTGGTCTTGGTCTCTACCTGGGTCTCGAACTGCTGCAGCTGGGTGTTGATTCTGCGCACGGCGTCGATGATGGGCACTTTGATCTGAAGTCCGCGGCCGGTGACCCGCAGGAAGCGGGAGTAGCGCTCGATGAGCGCGCGCTCGGTCTGGCTCACGGTGAATAGCGAGCCGAAGACCAGGATCAAAACGAAAAGAATGACCAGAACCGCAAGTCCGACGAGAGGCACTGAGTCCATGCTTCCTCCGCGCGTCTCGGACCCCTCGCCGAAGGAAGAACCCTGACGCCTTCCTCGCGGCAAATGAGTGCGATCGCGGCCGATGGATGTTAGGAGTTGCGCCTTGCAGTTTGTGCCCGTAATCAGCGGCTGTCAATGCAAAAACGCGCGGACCTGGCGGGTTCAGGATGGAAAAGGCGGGCACTGAAAGTGGATTACATCGGCCCGCCTCTCATGGTGGCTGCTTCCGCTACGGAGAAATTTCCCAGACCACGCCCTGCCCGTAGAATCCGCCCACCGAAGTCGTGCCATAGATGTTGCCTTGGGCGTCGACCACGGGAGCGGCCAGAGGGTTGTCCCCGTCACCCGGAGGGCCAGTGAAGTCGTGCAGATCGGTGTAGTTCCAACAGCAGGTCAGCTTGAATACGTTACTGGAGACAAAATATCCATAGCTATTCGTTGTACCGTAGAGATTGCCCAAGGCGTCAGTTGATACCTGGTAGTACACCGGCCCTAAAAGCTCGAGGACATTTTGCAGGATGGAAGGGGTCCAGCCGGGTGGGGACAACTGGAAGACCGACGTGCCAAAGAACTCCTCGTAGCCACCTGCTCCATAGCAGGCAAAGAAGCTGTACGTATCCGTGCCGTATAGATTGCCCGCCTGGTCGGCGGCCAGACCAGTCGGATTGCCTTCCGGACCGCCAGGCACGAAGTTGTGAAGCACCTGGTAGCCTCCTGCTGTCGTGTATAGCGTGCCGCTGCCTTGAACGCCGCCAGATCCGGTGATGCCGTACAAGCCATCGGAGCCTTTGACCACGCCTGCCGGGGCCGAGCCATCGCCGGGGAAGGCGGGGAAAGCGTGCAGGACCTGTAGGCCGCCACTGGTGAGCTCATAAAGGGTACCGCCCTGATTCGCGCCGGCCGTGGCAGCATTTCCATAGATATTGCCTGAGCTGTCTAGCACAAAGCTCCCGCCTGGATGGGCACCATCGTTGCTGCCAGTGAAACTGTACAACGCGGTTTCCATCCAATTGCTAAAAACACTCGGCAGGATGTGTCCAGGTGGAGACAGGCTGAATAGCATACCGTTACCCTGGCCTGCGCCATTGGTTGTGCCGAAAAGGGTGCCATCGGCGCCGAGCACGAGGGTGCTGTCGGGACCGCCGTTTGCGGCGGGGAACGAATAGACGCGGTTAAACAGCCAGCCAGAGGCGCTGGGGGAAAGCCTGAACGCCGTACCTCCTCCAAATGGACCACCGCCGCTGGTCGTACCGTAGAGATTACCCGCAGCATCGATCACCAAACCGGCGGCCGGAACCGCGCCATCTGCACCACCGGTAAAGTTGTAGATGACTCGATACGTCTGGGTTGGGGAGGGGGGAACGGCGACGGCCTTCGCTGCTGTCGCCAGCTTCGCTTGTGCCGAGCTTTGGCAGTTGCTCGTACCCAGGATGGTGAAGGCCTCCGACGGAATCGAGCCCACCTCATTTTCCTCGGCCTGTGATGGACCGCTGTTCTCGTCCCAATACACCGGATCGCCGCTGGGCACGCTGGCATTTTGCAGGTTCACCCAGTACGTATCCGAATTCAGCGTCGGACCCTCGAAGCTGGTGGTGACCGTGCAGACATTAAAGCCTAACTCGTTACTTGAGCATCCGGTCTGCGTGAAATTTACGGTCTGATCAAAGTAGGTGGTGCCGCCGTTCGGGCCCGAAGTAATGGAAAGTTCAGTGGAGGTCAGAGTGTCGCCCGGGTATAACCACGCACCAAAACTCATTCCCGTGACGGTGCTTCCGTCGTTGCCCACGTTGAAGCTATCGCTGACGATAAATCCGAAGTTAATCGCCCAGGCATCGACATTACCGTTGATGGGACCGTTGGTGTAGATCTCGTTGTTTCCGCCTGGGACCCTACGAGCCTGGCGCGCCTGCATGGGCTTCGGCGTGGATACGGGTCGAGCGGCTGGTCGCGAGAGTCGCGACGCGAACTGCGGGCTTCTTGCCGCCTGAACTGCCGTCGGGGGAACGGAATTCTGAGCGTGCATGGGAGGCACAGCCGGCGTGATCAGTAAAGCAGTGACTCCTGCCAAAATGACTGTGCGAAAAAAAGAGATGGGACGTTGCGCCAGGCTTTGCATCGACGTGCTCCTCGCAGTGGCGGTAGAACTTCGTGGACCCGGGAACAACGTGTGCGATGGGCAACGCGGCAGAGGAAGAGAGGTCTACTTTAGAGCCGCCGGGGAGCGAATCGGAGCCGATCAGGAAAAACCGCCGCGTGTCCTCTATCGAAGAACCCGGCAGGATTGTACATCGGGTTAAGCGTTTCGCAAGGTTAATTTTCTGCTGCAGTTAAGCTCGAGCTCACACCAACCAGGCACCGCCAGGGGTAGTTCTACTTCTTCCGCAGCTCGGCCTCGCCGAGCCAGCCGCGGCGCAGCTTCTCTTCCGGAATACTGCTCAGGTACGGCTTGATGTCGAGGATGGGTGTGCCGTCCAGCATGTCGACACCCCGGACGTGGAGGTCGGCGCCATCCCGTCGGAGTAGCTCCACGCTCGTGAGACCGATCGGATTGGGGCGCCGCGGTGATCGCGTCGCGAATACGCCGTGCGGGCGATCGTCGCAGGGCGGAGTGCCGATCAGTTCGAAGCCGTCCGCGCGATCGAACTCCCACACCACGATGAGGTGCGAGAAGCCGTCGATGTCGGTGAGTCCCTGCTCATATTCCGGAAGAATCTTCAACACGCCCTCGGCCTGATGCTGCGCGCCGAGGCCTTTGGGAACTTCCTTCGTGTCTTTGTAAGGACTGCTCACAAATCCGATCGGACGCGAGGTGAACATCATCAGCCTCCACGACCTATCCTACCGCGTAGCTTCATCCAACATTCTTGGGCTGGCTCATGCTGAACCAATTGCCGAAGGGATCCTTGAATACGGCCTCCACGCCGTAGAACTGGTCTTTCGGTTCGGAGATAAACTCCACTCCCTTGGCCTTCAATTCCTCGTAGGTCTTGCGGCAATCGGCGGTGCGGAAGGCGCCGGCGCTGAATCTTCCTTTCTTCAGCAATGCCGCGATCACATCGACGTCCTTTCCGTCGGTCTCCTCCCACTTACCGCCCTTCATGGTGATGAACGTCCCGCCGCTGCCCACCTTCATCAGGATGATCTCCAGATCAGCCTGACCCTTGGGCGCGACCGTCAGCCAGCGAAAGCCATTTGGCAACGAGGCGTCGACTTTCACTTCGAAGCCCAGCTTGTCGACGTAGAATTCCTTGGCGACATCCTGATCGAGCACATGAATGATGCTGTGCGACATCTTCTGAATCATGATGGTTCTCCTTCGCGGAAGAGAGTAACGAAGCCGGCTGACGGTTGCTTCTTGATTCTTGCTATTCGACGGCGGTCCAGGCCGACGCAAAGCATCCCGGCAGCAGCAGCACGCGCCAGGGAGCGCTGTATCCAAAGATGCGGCGCATCTCGCGTTGAAACTCGGCTGGGCTGCGGCCGAATTGCGCGCGGAATTTGCTGGAAAACGATCCCAAGCTTTCGTACCCGATCTCGAAGCAGACCTCGGTGACGGTGCGATCGGAGGCCAGCAACTGCCGGGCGCGGTCCATACGCAGACGCGTCATGAATTGGTGCGGAGTTTCTCCGAAGGTGTTGCGGAAGAGCCGATGAAAGTGGAATTGCGAGAGACAGGCTTCGCGCGCCGCCTGCCGCAGGAGAACGTGGGACTGGTACTCGGAGGCGAGCAAATCCCGCCCCCGACATAGGCGGCGGAAGGTGTCGTCGTGTAGAAGCTGCGGCACTGGTAGATGATATCGCACCAGTTCTCAGGTCTGAACGCCAGCTTTGGAGCTGCCGACCTGGAACACGATCAGCTGCGCTGCTGCACGGCCCGAGTTCCTGACCCATACCTTGCGCGGTGCGCAGACCCACATCAGCTTGCGAAAGCCATCGAGGGCGTTGTCGAAGTCGTCGATTTCCTTTACCAGGATCGTGCGATCGTATGGAGCAGCCAGGACTGCCGGGCCGTGAATTTCCAACTCGGCGTCGGGTGCGATCGTGATAGTGACGACCTCACCTGCATCTTCGCTCAGGAGCTGTTCAATTCGCGCGTCGCCAGCCATGACCTTCGACTTCACTCCCCGGCGCAGCGTCGCAGCCAGAGGCTGCATCTCCACGACGACGTTACGAAAGGGCGTGTCGCTCAGGTTCTCGACGACGTGCACCAGACCGGCTGTCGACAGCTCGCACTCGCCATCGGCGTAACTGAGGCGTTTCGGCTGCTCATCGCGGGCTGCGCTGATGATCTCGGCGCCACCGGCTACATAAATAAGGTAGTCGTGCGGGTGACGATGGCAGAGAGTGCGATCGTGCGGCGGGATCTCGACCGCGAAGGCACGGATGTAGTCGTTGGCGATGATGAGGTGGTGACGCGGCTCGTCGGCGATGTCGACTACGCGAGAGCAATCGTAGGTAGCAGGCATGGATTGCTACCATTTTAAAGGCGGAGCATTTGCCCGTGTCTTCGCGCATTCGCTATAATTCAAGCACCGAGCGGGAGTAACTCAGTGGTAGAGTGCGACCTTGCCAAGGTCGAAGTCGCGGGTTCAAGTCCCGTCTCCCGCTCCAAAATGCTCCCGCAGCTGCGCCCGGCTCGGCCGGCGAGAGCGTTCCGCAGCGTTGACCTCCGAGGGCGCGGTCGCCAAGTGGTAAGGCCGAGGTCTGCAAAACCTCTATCGGCGGTTCGATTCCGCCCCGCGCCTCCAAATTTTCCTTCTATATTCTCGAGCTGAGAGGTCCCTAGCGGCGCTCGGGATTTCGTCTGCAGGCTCCCGCTTCGCTCACGCCTGCAAGACGGCACAAGTTCGATTCCGCCCCGCGCCTCCAAAAACAGCAATCAGCCGACAGCAATCAGCCGACCCATCATTTCCGGCCTACCCGCCTGATCTGTGACTTTCGTCACTGCCAGGTGTGCGCTGGATGCGGCACACTTAGGCATGTTTATGGATGGCTTTGGCATCATCAATAACCGCAAGCGCGCCATCATTGCGCTGATTCACTCTGTCTTCTTTCTTGGAGTAGCTGGGGTGCAATTGGCGATCTCGCATGCCGCGCCGTTCTCGCTGCGCGGGCAGAAAGCCACGGCCGGAATTGTTCTGCTGACAATTTACGTGATTGTGACGACAGTGCTGCTGGTTTTGCTGCGATTCTCGCGCTGTGCACAAGAGCGGCTCTATTTCGCGTTGTGCGCGGCCAGCGCTGCGTTCGGGTTGCTGAGGATCTGGCTGGGCGATCCCGTGCTGCACGCCAATGTTCTCCGTGTGTTGCTGCTTTTCTGCGCCGTCATCATCGGCACGGCGATCCTTCGCAGCCACTCCGCCATCGCAAGCGAAGTCGAAGCGCAATAGATTCACACTTCCAGCCAAGGCCGGTTCGCTCATCACGAAGACGTTCGAACTGTGTCAGAACGCGCCTGCGCCTGCTTCGGCAACCGCGTGGTCTTGCTCGCCCGAGCCGCCGCTGACGCCGATCGCGCCCACAACCTTACCGTCGCGCTTCAGGGGAATGCCGCCGGCGAAGATCATGATCTTGCCATTGTTCGACGCATGAATGCCGAAGAACTGGCCGCCCGACTGCGAGTGCGTAGCCAGGTCCTTGGTGGCGATGTCGAAGGCGCGCGAGGTGTAGGCCTTCTTCATCGAGATGTCGATACTGCCGATCCAGGCGCCATCCATGCGCACATGGGCGACGATGTTGCCGCCTTCGTCGGCGACGGCGATGTTCATAGGCTGGCCGATTTCCTGCGCTTTCTTTTCCGCGGCCGCGATCACGCGCCGCGCGTCTGCGAGATTCACTCCTGCCATTCATTCCTCCAGAGTTTCAAAATGCGGTCACGATGCGAACAGGCTGAACAAGAGAATAACGAGCACGATAAGAGTGATGACGACGTACATGTAGTCGTGCTCGATGGCGAAGGCAATTGCGGAGAACGCGACGCGCGCTACCGGCGTTGCAATCAGCAGCAGCAGGCCGAACTGAATGATGGCACGCGCGTCCATGTCCACGACTCCGTGCACGATGTCCATCGGACTCTTCAGGCTCTCAGGTTCGCCGTGGAACCTTGAGTAGTTGGTGGGCTCGTGTCCGTGACGCGCAAGGTAGAGCACTGCTCCGAACAGCACCACGGCGGCGGCAAGCATGACGCCGGTGCGCAGCAGCGTGCCGATAATGACTTCGATGCGCTGATCGTTCCAGGTCCCCGAAGCAGCCGGCGTCTGGGTTGAATCCGTCATAGGCGTCCCGTGGCTCCGTTGAAGATCATTTCGATGCCCAGGGCCACGATGACTGCCGCGAACAGATATCGGAGGACACTGACCCTGGCGCGCACCAGGACCTTCGCGCCGAGCAGCGATCCCGCAAGCACGCCGAGCATCACGGGCACGGCGATGCCGGGGCCGATGTAGCCCCGTCTGAGGTAGAGTCCGGCACTCGCGGCCGCGGTTACACCGATCATGAAGTTGCTGGTTGTGGTCGACACCTTGAAGGGGATCTTCATCGCCTGGTCCATCGCCAGAACTTTCACCGCTCCCGATCCGATGCCGAGCAAGCCGGAGAGCACGCCCGCGCTGAACATCAGGCTGTATCCTGCCGGGACTCCCGTCACGGCGTACGACTGCTTGCCTTGCATGGTTGGGAACGTGCCGGGCAGGCGAAGCTTTTCCGCAAGCCTGGAGGATTGCATCTGAGGGCCGTGCTCTTCGCGATGGCGGCTGGAGAGGTAAGCGGAGTAAAGCAGCACGAAGCCGAAGACGATGGCAATCGCGCTGCCGGAGACGTGCAAGGCGATGGCCGCGCCAACGATAGCGCCGACGGTTGTTGCCGTCTCCAGAAACATGCCGATGCGGATGTTGGAGTAACCCTCGCGCACGTAGGCGGCGGCCGCGCCGGAAGAGGTCGCAATCACGGAAACCAACGACGCGCCGATGGCATATTTGATGTCGACTTGGAACAGCAGCGTCAGCATGGGAACGACGACCACGCCGCCGCCGAGGCCAGTGAGGGCGCCGAGGAATCCGGCGATGAAGGAGCCAATTCCCACCAGTGCGCTGAATTCGAAGATGTTCATGCTGCGTTCAGAATCGTGCGGCTATGTGAGCGCCACGAAGTGTAAGGATTGTACATGGGTGAGGGTGTGCCGCCGTCTGTCAGTTAGCAGCGCTGGATTTTGGCCGTTGAACACGATACGGTAGGGAGACATTCGAGGCGCGGTACCCAAGTGGTAAGGGAGAGGTCTGCAAAACCTTTATGCGCCGGTTCGATTCCGGCCCGCGCCTCCACTATAAAAACAGCATAAATACCGGCGATATTCATATGTTCCTGGTTTTTGTGCTAGTGTTGTGCTAGCCTCCCTCCAGAGCCCAAACGGAGGGCCGCATGAACACTGTCGTCACAATCTTTGTCCGCCACTCAGTCGGTTGTAAGTATGCAGGTGATGAGTTTCACAAAGGTTGCCGTTGCCGCAAGCATCTGCGATGGTCAAAGGACGGCAAGCAGTATCGCCAAAAGGCGGGTACGCGCTCATGGTCTGAGGCGGAGCTGCGAAAGCGGGAGCTAGAAGACCAACTAGCGGGCCGCGTCACCGAGAGCAATCACGGAGCGCGGCTGCTCTCTGAAGCCATAGAGATTTTCAAGGCCGACAAGAAGAATCAGGGTATCTCGGCAGACGTACTCGGCAGATACAACCGCGAGCTAGAGCGGATGGAGGGCTTCGCGGCGGGCAAGCACGTGTTCACTGTAGCCGGACTCACGAGGGAATTGCTCATAGAGTATCAGTCCAGTTGGGAGAACCTCTACCCATCAGGGAACACGCGGCAGTCCGTCCAGGCACGGCTAAAGAACTTCCTCCGCTTCTGTTTTGACTCAAAGTGGTTAGACCGCGTGCCCCGGCTCTCGCCCATCAAGGCGGACGAAGCGCCTACGCTGCCGCTCACGGATAAGGAATATGCAAAGTTGCTTGACGCAGTGCCGGTCAGCTTCCCGAACGCGAAGAAGGCCCTCCGAGTTCGCGCGCTCATCCGCCTGATGAGGCACTCAGGACTCGCCATCAGCGATGCGGTGACTCTCCGCCGTGATGAGCTAATCCACGATAAGCCGAAAGGCCTTCACCGCATCGTCACCGCCCGACAGAAGACCGGCACGCACGTATCCGTGCCCATTCCGCCCGACGTGGCGAAAGAGCTGTTAACCGTGCTCAACGGCAATCTCGCCTATGTTTTTTGGACCGGCAACGGCGAAGGTCGCACCGCCGTGAGTCATTGGCAAGAGGACTTCCGCAAGCTCTTTAGAGACGCGAAGATCACATCAGGTGGCAGCATGATGAGCCACAGACTCCGGGATACCTTTGCCGTGGACCTTCTGGAGAACGGCGTCCCGCTGGAGGAAGTTTCCAAACTGCTCGGACACGAAAGCATCAAGACAACCGAGCGCCACTATGCGAAGTGGGTCAAGGGACGCCAGGACCGACTAGACGCGCTTGTAAGTGCCACGTGGGCAAAATAACGCGGAAGGAATCGAATCCGTGCACAAACGTAAACTTAATAATTTACAGCGCAGCAGATGGCACATAATACCCTGTTTTCGATCTAAAACACCGCGAACGGCACGGAAATGGCACGGAGTCAGATTCCCTCAATGCGTGTGCGTTTGCGTGTGCATTCTTGCATTTACAACGGGGACTTCCACGAGACTCGTGCGTACACCCCACGGCCTACGGAGATGCTGTTCCGACGCGTTCTCTTGGTTCGTTTGGCGGATCGCTGATTAGCCTGATCTGCCGACATTATCGAGATCGCCCGTTAACGAGCCATAGCGATGTTCGCTGTCGTATTGAACTTCTCCGCTCCGGTTCGCGTAACTGGCATCAACGAGCTACTGCGTCGAAGGAAGCCCTATGCATGACATCCGCCTCGCTATCCGTCAGCTTCGCAAATCGCCAGGGTTTGCCATCACGGTCGTCCTCACCATCGCCCTCGGGATTGGCGCCAATACAGCCATCTTCACGCTGGTGCACGCCATTCTGATGAAATCGCTGCCGGTCACCGATCCCAGCACGCTGTACCGCATTGGGGACAAGGATGACTGTTGCGTCAACGGCGGCTTCATAAACGACGATGGGGACTTCGACCTGTTCTCCTATGAGTTGTATCAGCATCTTGGCGCTGCGGCGCCTGAGTTTGAGCAGCTGGCCGCGATGCAATCGGGCGGGAACATCACGACGGTGCGGCGCGGCTCGGAGCCGGCGAAGTCTTTGCGGACCGAGTACGTTTCGGGCAATTACTTTTCGACGTTCGGCATTGGTCCTTTTGCGGGACGAACTCTGACGCCGGCGGATGACGTGCAAGGAGCGCCTCCGGCTGCGGTCGTAAGCTTCGAGGCGTGGCAAACGCAGTATGGCAGCGACCCTTCGTTGGTCGGCTCGACACTCTACTTGCAAGGTCAGCCAGCGACGGTGGTTGGCGTTGCGCCGCCCGGATTTTTCGGCGACCGCATTACCGATACTCCGCCGGAGGTCTGGATTCCGCTGGCGATTGAGCCGCTACTCCATGGCAAGAATGCGCTCTTACATGTTAAGGAGAGCAATTGGCTGTACCTGGTCGGGCGGCTCAGGCCTGGGGTCGGAGTTGGACCGCTTCAGGCGAAGCTTTCCAACAGCCTGCGTGTGTGGTTGGGAATGCAGAAGGAATATACCGAGAATGGTGGGTCAACGATCGTCCCCAAGCAGCACGTGGTGATAACACCGGGCGGCGCAGGAATCCAGAATCTGCAGCAGCAGACGGCAAAAGGACTGTACCTGTTGTTGGCGATCTCCGCGCTGGTGCTGCTGGTGGCCTGCGCTAACGTCGCCAACCTCCTGCTGGCGCGAGGGGCAACGCAAAAAGCGGAAACCTCGATCCGCATGGCTCT
>DATFSK010000038.1:0-5571 GCA_035262645.1 Terriglobales bacterium | reverse complement strand
GAACAGCACGTCGCCCATGTTGGCAATCAGTCCGCGGGCGGTGTCGTGGGTTTCAAGCACGCTGTTGAGCTGCTGCAATAGTTTGGCGCGAAGATCGGCTTTTTCTCTTTCCGCTTGTGCGCGCTGTGCTTCTGCTTGCTGACGCAACTGCTCCGCCTGCGCTGCCGCCTGCTTCGCTTTCTCGGCCTGATCGGCAAGCGCTTGCTGCTGCGCAACCGCAGCCGCCCGCGCCTGTTCAGCTTCCACCTTGGCCTGCTCGGCCTGAGCCTTCGCCTGCGCCGCCTGCTGTGCCGCAGCTTCGGCTTCCTGACGCATGCGCTCGGCTTCGGCCTTCGCCTGTTCGGCCTTGGCGCGTTCGTCTTCTGCCTGCTGACGGCGCTGGGCCTCGGCCTCCGCATCGGCGCGGGCTTTGGCTTCGCGCGCGGCCGCATCGCGAGTGGCGCGCTCTTCTTCCTGCTTCTTCACGGCCATCACCCGAGCGTCTTCTGCGTTTTGCGCTGCATCGCGCGCGTAAGTAATCACCGATTGTTTCTGCTTCTGCCGGTAGGCCGTCTCCGCCTCCTGCAGCGACTGCGCAGCCTTGGTGAACGCTGCGCCGGAATACTTGTCGGCATTCGCCAGTCGTGCGATGCGCACAGCATTACGCGCCTCAAATAGCTCCAGCGGCGTGTTGCGATCAATGCCAAAAATCGCGTTATCAATCTTCTGGTTGTTCGAAGCGTAAGCCTCCCGCCCAATCAATTCGTAGCTGATCTGGATCTGCTCCTGCCTGCCCATGCCCGGGGTTGAGGCGTTCTCCAGCACCACCATGCTGCTCGGCTGCGTTACGGCGAAGTACGGCTCCGCCGTGATGATGAGGCCAAACGTCTGAAGTTCGGTTGTGGCCTTCAGCTTTGCTGACGAGTGATCAAGCACCAGCTCGCCCAGATTGTCGGCGCGTCCCTGCGGGCTCACCGCCCAGACCACGTAGGTCAGGTATTCAAGACCAAACATATTCGCGGCTTCCAAACCGTCGGCCTTGAGATCGATTTCCACACGGCCGGTCTTGCTCTGGACCTTGGCTTCGCCCGTCGCGCCCCTCATCAAGTCAGTGCCGTTCAGCGCGAGCCTTACCGTGAACGAGCGGCCATAGTTGATCGCCGTCATGGTGCGCGAAACGCTCGCAGGAGTCCCGGCTCCGCTTTGCGTTGACACCTGACCCGTCACCGCCGAAGCCTGGTTCTTTGCCTGAGCCAAAGCCGCGCCAGCGACAAGCGCGACGCTTCCGCACGCCAGCACAAACACCACTGCCTTCTTCATCCCAAACCTCAAAGCACAGTTGTGCATAGATCCTGGTGCGATGGTAGCGCGGCCCAGCCGCGTCCTAAAGGACACCACAGTCCATGAACTAGTGGAGCAAGCAGTTGTGGTAAAGACGGTTTAGTGGCTCCGGCGCAGAGACTACCAAGAAAAACCGCTAGGCGCCTGTGATTGCCGTACAGAACCAGGTCGAAGAAGGCTCATTCGACTTCCTTCCACTTCGTGCGTTCACAACCCATGACACCAGGCAGTGCTCTTCAGTAAGCTTCTACGCGTTCGGGCCGGCACGTAATCCGGATCGAGGTGAAGCATGAATCGCAAACTCTGGCTGCTGATTCTTTGTTGTGCTCTGATCCCTTCAGCACTACATTCGCAGGACTGCAGCGACGACGGTAGCACCCTCGAAGCTCTCACGCTGCCACACCATTACGTCCTCAAGCGGGTTTCGAGCTACGACCGGACTGGCGGGAACGCCGATGCCCGTGAGATTTCTACCGGACAGACTCTTACCATCCTCGACGAATCCGGCCCAGGAATGATCACTCATATCTGGATTACGATCGCATCTCGCGAGCAATTTCACCTTAAGAAGTTGGTCCTTCGCATGTATTGGGACAATGAAAGCTCTCCGAGCGTAGAGACTCCCATCGGCGATTTCTTTGGCCTCGGCCTCGGGGAATATTTTCTTTTCCAGTCGGAGCCACTGTCCGTCGGATCGGAAAAGGCACTCAACGCATTCTTCAGAATGCCGTTTTACACCCACGCGAAGATTACGGTCACCAACGAGGGAAGTGAAAAGGTCGATGCATTTTATTTCAACATCGACATGCGCCAGTGCCATGCATTAAGCGCACAAACTCTCTACTTCCACGCGCAGTATCGACAAGCCGCGCCTAATACTGGCTGGACCAGCGATTGGAGCCACAATTGGGATGCCAATGTCGATGGCAAGAAGAACCTTAACGGGGACGGCAACTACGTCTGGCTAGAAGCTAGCGGCAAGGGCCATTATGTCGGGGTGGTGATGTCAGTCCTTCAGAATCAGGATGGATGGTGGGGCGAGGGCGATGACATGTTCTTCGTGGATGGAGAATCCCTCCCCTCCATTAACGGGACAGGATCGGAAGATTACTTCCTTGGCGCCTGGGACTTTGGCCATACTCCGTTTTCGTACGCACTCTACGGTGCGCCAGTCAAAGGCGAGGAGTTGGCTGGCAGCCGTTCCTCCGTGTATCGCTTTCATCTGGATTCACCGATCCCATTCACAAGATCGATTCGGGCGACCATCGAGCACGGCCATGCGAATCATCGGTCGGACAACTACTATTCGGTTGCGTATTGGTACCAGGAGGAGCCGCACCGGGCATTTCCGGTTCTGCCGCCTGTAGATCAGCGCATTCCGCGCCTGCATGCAGTCGGCGCCCCGGCATTTCGCGATAGTCTTCAGGCACCGCGCACCAAACTGGCTCGGGGGACAGACCGTCTTTGCTGGGATTTACCGCGCTGTGGGAAATCGCACGGGCGAAGCCATCGGAAATGATGGGAATAAAATTTTGGTGCCGAGGAAATTCATTGCAATTCCTCAGCTATATAAATCGCGTACAGCCCGCGCCTGTGCCGGTACGCGGCAGTCTTTCCGTCGGCTGAAGTAACCATCTGGGTATACATGGAACCCAACATGGTCAGTGGCTCTACTGTCTGAATGAGCTGTCGACGTCCAGTGACTACGTCGAGCTGAGAGATACGCGCCGGCAGGTCCTGGTTCCATACGTTCAGCGTGTGACCGTCGAGGTTCCAGCCAAGGACTTCGTCTTCCTTGGTAATGCCCGGAATGTCATCAATCTTGCCTGAATTCACATCCACCAGTTTGTATTGCTGCGCTGAGACATCAAGGGTGACAATCCGTGTTCCGTCCGGCGACAACTTGCCCGCTCTGGTACCAACCGGGGTCACCGGACGTAACTTGCCGTCACGCATGTCCATTAGATAATCGCGGACTTCTCCCTTGCTGTCGAACGCAGAGAACGCCGCCCATCGTCCATCGCGCGAGAACGTGAGGTCATTCTCGAACGTGCCAAATGCGGCTGAGAGTTTTCCTAAATCGATAACCCTCTGCTCGCCGGGCCCTGTCGGATACAAATAGAGACTGTGCGGTTGGGACTCCTGCGCCGCCGCCACGAAGCTCCCATCCCACGTTATCCCGGCACCATATCCGACGCCGATTTTAACCGCAGCCCGTCCATCCGCTTGCTTCACGTAGCTCTGGTAATCGGTGCCCTGATAGGTGTTGAAGACGAGCCACTGTCCATCAGGTGATATCGAACCTAAATCCACCGAGTTCTCAAGATCACGCGCCCGGTCCGAGCTGCTGCGCTTTATACCCATTTCAATCTGATAACGCACGCTTTCCAGCAGCACCTTGCCTGAAGAAGAGATATCTTGGATAACCAGTTCGGTCGGCGATCGTAGTACTGTCCGAATCTTCCCTGCCGGGGTAACGGCGTACATCCCCGAATCTTCTCCTTCGAGACTCGCGGTGTACCAGAGCTCTTTGCCATCCGGAGTCCAACACAGGCTGCGACCCGTGGGGTAGTAGGGTGTCAGACGTCGGATGCCGCCCAGGTTGTCGGCTATTGCGACCGCCCCGCGATCGTCAGGAACGACCGGATGGTCGATGAAAGCAACCTGGCTCCCGTCGGGGCTGATTCGAACGTCTGTAATCCACCCTGAAGTCTCGAACAGCACTTTGCCGACCGGAAATTCCAGCCGCTGTTTCCCCTTTTCTCGCCGTACGATGGCGAATTCCTTCCCGTCGCGCGTGATGTCAGCCTCGTAAACATCTTCCAGGATGGGGCGTGGCGCTCCGCCTTCGAGGGGCATCCGAGCCAGTGTCCCGCGCTGGAGCCACGAACCCAGGAACCGGCGCTTCAGGAGGACTGCCATATCACCGTTGTCCGCGATGCCGAGCACGTCAGCATCGAGGTTCAAGGCAGAAGCCTGAGTGCTGCCGAGACGTTGCGAGTACAGCTGCTTGGTCCCTCCGTTCCAGGCGGCGGAGTACACCACCGTACTGCCATCGCGCGTGAATCTGGCCGGTCCCGCGTATCCAGGCTGGAAGGTGAGCTGCTGATACGACGCGCTGGAGGAGGAGACATTTCTTCGTCCCGCAAGATACGCGGCCAGCACAGCTGCCAAAAACACCAAGGCGAGCGCCCCGGCTCGCATCCACCGCGGTCGTTGCGGAGAGGGAATGTCTCGCTTGAGCTCGCTGCTGCTCGAGGTTCCGGAAATCGCCTCGAGGGCAAATCCGACGTCGCGGGCGGAATGAAATCTCCGTGCGGGCTCCTTCTCCAAGCATCGCCGCACGATGCGTTCCAAGCCGGGCGATACCTTCAGTTTCTCGGTTTCGAATTCCGGCGGGTCTTCCTTGAGAATGGCATTCATCGTCTCGACCGACGATTCACCTCTGAAGGCACGCCGGCCGCACAGCATCTCGTAGAGAATCGCACCGAAAGCAAAGATGTCGGTGCGCCCATCTACTTCTTTGCCGCGCACCTGTTCCGGCGACATGTAACCTACGGTTCCAAGAACCATTCCCGGCAGAGTATCGACTGTGCCCGTGACCGTGGCACCGCCCCCAGCCGCCGCGCGGGCCTGCTCTACGCGGGCAGCCTTTGCCAACCCAAAATCCAGCAGCTTTACGTGACCGTTCTTGGTGACGAATACGTTCTCGGGCTTCAGGTCGCGATGGATTACGCTCTTGTCGTGTGCGGCCGCAAGCCCCTCTGCGATTTGCGAGGCGTATTCGGTCGCGCGCCGCTGAGGCAAAGCGCCTTCACGCACTTCTTCCCGCAGAGTCTTGCCCTCCAGCAGTTCACAGACCATGTAGAGCGTGCCTTGGGTCTCGCCGATGTCATATACGCCGAGGATGTTGGGATGATTCAGGGCCGCAACACTGCGCGCTTCTTGCTGGAAACGGCGCACCCGGTCGCTATCACTGGCGAATGACTCGGGAAGAACTTTGAGTGCCACGTCTCGATCCAGGCGGGTGTCGTGGGCACGGTACACCTCGCCCATACCGCCAGCACCGAGCGCTGAAAGAATTTCGTAGGGGCCAATTTTCGAGCCGGAGGGGAGTCCCATGAATCCGCGACATTATACATACCGTGAATAACGGGATACATACGGTGAACACCGGGCAAAATTCGCCAAAATAGCTCGGATTTGGCGCGCCACCGCCGCGCTATCGGAAGTCGCGCGGCCGAAGCTATT
>DATFSK010000037.1:0-3081 GCA_035262645.1 Terriglobales bacterium | reverse complement strand
ATTGATCGCGTGGCAGCCAGCGATGTCGAGGTCGGCGAAATCTCACTCGACGGCAGGCATGGTGTACAGAATGTCCAGGCCAGCGACGAGGCCAGGTTGCAGTTTCATCAGCCCGACGACCGGCTGCGGGAAGAAGATATCATCGCTGATGGTCACGCCGAAAGTCCGGAGCTGTTGGCGGCGCGGGCTGAGCTGGTCAAGCTGGTGCAGGTTGCGCTGCGTGACTCGAAGCGTGCGGATCGCGAAGTATTCATCCTGCACGCTGTCGAAGGATTCACCCAGGAAGAAATTGCTGCCATCACCAACCACACCTTGGAGGAGGTGCTTGCGTCCATCCGCACGGCGCGGCAGCACCTGCAACGCGCCTTGCCCATCAAGGCCCTTTTCAAAGACCGAGTGGTGGAGTACACCCAGACGACGTGACAGAGTCGTCCGCAGGCGGCCACCTGGTTTTCGCATACCAACCAAAGCAGGAGAAGCGGAATGATCACAAGAGATGACATCCGAGAGTTGGCTAATTTCCATTCACCGGAGGGCTGCGCAGTAACGTTCTACTATCAGCCCACGACGCCACCGAACCGCTCGCATCGTGACGAGACCATCCTCGTCAAAGACCTGGTCAATAGCGCGCTCCGCGAGGCGGAGAAGAAAGGGAGTAAGCACAAGGCCGCACGGCCTGACCTCGAACGCATCCTGGAAATGACCGATGCGTTGCGCAGCAACGGGCGCAAAGGCAAGGCTGTCTTTGCGTGCGTGGCCGACGGATATTGGCGCGAGTTCGAACTGCCCGCCAGACTGTCCAAGAGCAACGTCATCTTGAATCAGCGATTCCATCTGAAACCGCTGGCCGCCATCTTCGACGGCATGCAGCATGCATGCGTTGTCCTGGTCGATCGCACTAAGGCGCGCGTGTTTGAAATCTCCGACGGCACCATCGTCGAAAAGTTGGACTTCATCAACGAGCTGACACGTCGCGGCCGCAGTGACGGTTATGGCGGATACGACGCAGGCCACGCGGAGCGCCGCGTAATGAATGAGACACTACAACACTTCAAAGTCGTCGCCGACGCCGTCGCCAGTCATTTCGATCGCGGCGGCTGCGAAAAACTGGTAGTCGGGTGTCATGATGACATCTCGTCGGAGTTCGAACCGCAGCTACCAAGCCAGGTCCGGCAGAAGTTGGTGGGGCGCTTCCGCATCGACCCCAAGATAGCGACGCTGGAGCAGGTAAGGCAGCTGGCGGTCGAGCAATTGCAGAAACACGATGAGGAACGCAAACAGGCAATGATCACCGAGGTGATCGGCGAGGCGCATCGCAATGGACGCGGCGCTATTGGATTGCGTCGGGTACTGCGCTCCATCGAAGCGGGCGAGGTGCAGACATTGATGATTGCGTCAAGCTTCAATGCGCCGGGTGTGAAATGCTATCACTGCGGCCACATGGACTTCCACATTGCTGACGACTGCGTGATGTGCGGCAAACCCAACACTCAACTGGACGACCTCGGCGACGCGATCGTCGGCTACGCGATTCGCAATGGATTAGAGCTGGTGTACATCGGTGACGAAGAGCAGTTCGACAAGATCGGCAGGATTGCGGCGCAGCTGCGCTTCCGCGCTGACCAAAGCACGCCGGCGAAAGTAGCCGTGTAACAATCCTTAGCAGGGAGACACGGAGGTCACGGAGGTTTCTGAATTTGAGTTCTCTGTGATCTCTGTGCCTCCGTAGTCACTTTCCATTCTCCGGTGGACTGCTATCCTCCACGAACCTGCACCGTCCATTCTCCCGATGCGATTTGTTTTGGCTGCACTTCTTCTTTCAACCGCGCTGTTCGCCCAAGCACCACTGAAGCCACTCTCTGCTGGTGACGCCGCCCGCATCGCCGAGTTTTATCGCCTGGCCCCGGCAATCGAAGACAAAGTCTGGCCGGGATGGAGCAAGGTTCTCGCGCCATTGGTGCTGGTTACGGCCGACACGGAGTACCTCACACGCTTCCCTGATCCGCCGAAGGAATTTCAAAAGGTCGGCGACGATATGTGGGCGCGGCCGAGACAGTTCCAGCCCAACCTGCAGGCGACCTTTCCGGCGTTTGGGTTTCCTCCGGTCATCGTGATCGGTGAACCGGCCAGCACATCAAGCAAAACCAGCACGCCCTGGCTCATCGTCGTCATGCACGAGCATTTTCACCAGATGCAATGGGCTCAGCCGGACTATGTGAAGGCCATCAATGATCTCGGCCTGAGCAAGGGCGACACGACCGGCATGTGGATGCTCAACTATCCGTTTCCTTACGATGTTCCGGAGATCGCAGAGTCGTTCGGACACCTGCGCGACTCGCTGCTGGCCGCACTCAACGAGGTGGACCAGCAGAAGTTCGCTCCACTGGCCAGGGCATATCTGAAGGAGCGGAAGATGTTCTTCGCGCAGTTTTTGCCCGGCGATCGCAAGTACTTCAGCTTTCAGCTTTGGCAGGAAGGCGTCGCCCGCTATACGCAGATTAAGGCCGCCGAAGCTGCAGCCGACTATCAGCCGTCAGCGGCGTTCGCCGCACTGCCCGACTACACGCCGTTCAGCGCATACGCACTAACTGCCCGGGCGCGGACTCTGGACGAACTCAAACACATCGACATCACGCAAGCCAAGCGTGAGGTGGTGTACTCGTTCGGCGCGGCCGAGGCGCTGCTGCTCGACCGCATCAGCCCCTCTTGGAAGGACGAATATTTCAAGCACCTGCTGAACACCGATCCGCTATTCCCTGTGGGGCACTAATCCGCGCGATCCAGACGCCTAATTGTCCCCTTGGGTAGAACGGGCAACCGGCGACTGCGGACTGGCAACTTCCTCCGTGCTATCCTGCCTTTCGTTCTTCTTTCGGAGCTTCGATGAAATTCACTCGCCGCGATTTTCTCGCCACCACCGCTCTCGGATCGGCTTCCCTCGCACTCGATCTCAGCGCCACCCAACTCGCTCCCGGATACAAACCGCCGCCGCCGGGTGCGAAGCCCAAGTCGGCGGTCATCATCTGCGCCGCCAACGGCTATGCCTACCTCGAGCGAGGTTACAAGGTTCTGAGCGATGGT
>DATFSK010000036.1:0-45162 GCA_035262645.1 Terriglobales bacterium | reverse complement strand
CGGGGCCGGCCAAGTCGAAATCGTGGGTCACGTACGGGACAATTTGTGCGACATAGAAGCGCACTTCGCTTTTGCAAACCCTGCAGAACGGAAACTCATCGCCCCGAATGGCCAGGACTTCGTGCTCGCCTCGGTGCCCTTCGTGAACCACTGTATAGACGCCGGAGATGGGAACCATCTGCCCGGCTCTGTACGCTCGGTAGTCGTTGTCTCCTGAGCCCTGCATAGTCAGTCAATCTTCAAATGAGGCGCGAGCTGGAAGTGCTATGAGCGGTGTGCAGTTTCGTTGTCGATTTCCCGCACCACGGTACGAATGTCTTCAGGTGTGATGTTCTGGAACCAGGATATGAGCTGTTCAGGGGTTAAGGCTGACAGCCCCGGGGCATCCAGGTTCTGACGAACGCACTTGACCACTTCCTTGAGCACCGCACGGAACTCGGTCCGGTCGACCAATGGCGCCATTTGCTCCCCCCTCGAGCTTCGCAGACTTCGGCGAAGCGACAACCAGTTTGTCGTTACAGCCCAGTTCAGATCGGGACCTGGAACGCCATGTTTTTGGTGTGCCTGATCGGGGAACAGTTCCAACCATTGCTTTGCGCAATTCGCGGTCGAGGAACTGCGGATCGGGTTCGACGAGAATCACGCTTTCTATTGAGACGTCAGCAGCGCAGTCTGTGTTCGAGTCTGATGCAGGAAACATTTGTGCGAGTTGTCATCGGCGTTGACGAAAGTTCCGCCGAAACAGTTTTGCACAAGCAGAGCGGATGGGAAGAAGGTTGCCAGTGCGGATTTCGCGCGACGTGCTGGGTTGCACAACCACTCCCCCGGAGAGTCGCATCGGAATTGTTATGGAAGACCAGGACTCTCTCAGGAAAGTATCGTTACTCAACCGCTATGTGCAATCGCTGTGCGGTCTCTATAGCCGGGTGGCGCGCCAGCTCAATGTGGACCGCTCCTACGTCAGCCGCGTGGCCCGCGGGGAAAGACGCTCGGAGCAGATCGAGCAGGCGCTGAGCAGTGAATTCACTCGCATCATGAACGAAAACGAAGCGCAGCCGATGCAGCCGATGCAGGAGTGAAGGTTTCGCTGTAAGTGCCATCGGCCAACCGCAATCGTTTGTTATTTCAGCTTTGCGCCTACCGGTACGTCCTCTAAAAATCCTGCGAGCACGGGCTGGCCGTCGTCCCCGACCGAGGCGGCAACGATCATGCCGTTGGACTCGAGGCCACGAAGCTTTCGCGGTTGCAGATTGGCGACGATCACGACTTTCCGTCCGATCAGCTTCTCCGGATCGTAAGCTTTGGCAATTCCCGCGACCACCTGGCGGACCTCGGTGCCGATATCGACTTCGAGGCGCAGCAGTTTGTCGGCGCCTTTTACCTTCTCGGCGACCTTCACTTCGCCCACTCGCATTTCGACTTTGAAGAAGTCGTCGGCGCTGATTTTCGCCGCGGGCGCCGTCGCGCCTGGCGGCGAACCGGCAGGCGTGGCCGCGGCGGCGGATTGCGGGATAGCCGCGTGGGTCACCGGCTGGGCTGCCTGCGCCCCCTTTCCCGGCGATTGCGACTGGTCCTCGGCCGCTTTGGCCTCGCTCTCTGCGGAGCGTTGCTGTTCCATCTTCTGCATCCTTTCAATCAGGCTTTTGTCGGCGCGCGGAAACACGGGCTCTACCCTGCCCAGCTTCGTCCCATTTTCAATTTGCCCCCAGATCAGGTGAGGCAGCTCCAACTCCGTAATCTCGCCCAGCCCAAGCTGCTTCCAGATGCGGGCGGTGGCGTCCGGCATGACCGGATACAGCAGCGCGGTCACCACACGCAAGGCCTCCACCGAAGTACGCAGAATCATCGCCAGGCGCGCACGCGAGTCACGGTCCTCGCGTTCGGCTACCGCCCAGGGCTCGTTTTCGACAATGTATTTATTGACGGCTGCGATCAGCGTCCAGGCGGTTTCGAGAGCGCGCGAAAACTGATACTGCTCGAACTGGGCGTGGAAATCAGTGATGGTCTGCCCCGTGAGTTTTTCGATGGCTTCGTCCGCCGCGGTGCGCGAGGTCGCGGAGGGGTAAGGAATTTCGCCCTCGAAGTAGCGGGCGATCATGCTGAGCGTGCGGCTCGACAGATTGCCGAGGTCGTTTGCCAGGTCGGCGTTGTAGCGCTGCACCAGGGCGTCGAAGCTGAACGAGCCGTCCTGCCCGAAGACGATTTCGCGCAGCAGGAAGTAGCGCAGGGCATCTTGTCCCAGCGTGTCGAGAATCGTTTCGCTGCGCACGATGTTGCCCCGCGATTTCGACATCTTGCTTTCTTCAAACAACAGCCAGCCGTGCGCGACGATCGATCTCGGCAGCGGAAGGTCGGCCGCCAGCAGAAACGCCGGCCAGTAGACGCAATGGAAGCGCACGATCTCCTTGCCGATCATGTGCACGTCAGCGGGCCAGTAGCGCGCCAGCTTCTCTTTGTCCTTGGGATCGTCGGAGCCGAAGCCGATCGCGGTCATGTAATTTGTTAGCGCGTCGAGCCAGACATAGACGATGTGCTTGGGATCGCCGGGAACCGGGATGCCCCACTTGAAGGAGGTGCGGCTGACCGACAGATCGCGCAGGCCGCCGCGTACGAAGGCGATGACCTCGTTGCGCCGCGTCTCCGGACGGATGAAGTCGGGATGCTCGGCGTAGTACTTCAGCAGCGGCTCCTGCATGGCCGAGAGCTTGAAGAAGTAGTTTTCTTCCTGAACGGTCTCGGTTGGGCGCCCGCACTCCGGGCAGGGCGCTCCGGGACCGACAGCATCGACATAGAGTTCGTCGGAGACACAGTACTGACCGCTGTAGGAGCCTTTGTAGATGTAGCCGCGTTCCTGAAGGCGCGTGAACATGGCCTGCACGCCGCGTATGTGACGCGGCTCGGTGGTGCGGATGAAATCGTCGTAGGTGATCTTCATCCGGTCCCACAGGGCGCGGAATTCGCCGGAGACTTTGTCGGCAAACTCTTTGGGCGAGCAGCCCGCGGCGGCAGCCGAACGCTCGATCTTCTGACCGTGCTCGTCGGTGCCGGTGAGAAACCAGGTGTCCACGCCCATCATGCGCTGGCGGCGGGCAATGGTGTCGCACACAACTGTGGTGTACGTATGCCCGATGTGCGGTCGCGCGTTGACGTAGTAAATCGGCGTGGTGATGTAGAACTTCTCTGGCTTCCGGTTATCCATGCTGTTGTTCCAGGTACAGGCGGATGGCTTCCTGCATCACGGTCTTGAGAGCCACGTGATGCTCGGCAGCAATGCGTCTGCAATCTTCGTACTCGGGCGCGTGTTGCACGACTTCATTGTGCAGCGAACCGACTTTGATCCGCACCTCGCCCCATTGTGTCATCACGATCACATGCCGCCGCGGCAGAACATAACGCCTCTCGCGCCGCGTGCGGATGCCCAGCGTACTGCTCTCGCGGAACACTAACGCACGCAGTCGGTCTTCATCCTCGGGGCGGGCCAGGATGGTGAGCAAAGTTCCCGGGCGGTTCTTCTTCATCTGGGCCGGTGTGGTGAAGACGTCGAGGGCGCCCTCTGCAAACGCCTGGTCAATGATGTAACCGATGATCTGTGGATTCAGGTCATCGAGGTTGGCTTCCAGAACCGCGATTTGCTCAACCGGTTTTGTTCCGGGCGAGTGCAACTCAGCAAGCTCCGCATCGCCGATGCTGATCCTGAGAACGTTGGAATGCCCGGCAAGGTCGCGTGATCCGGCTCCGTAGCCGACCTTCTCGGTGGTCATCTGCGGTCGCGGGCCAAAGCTCGCGGCAAGGACTTTGACGATCGCGGCGCCCGTCGGGGTCACCAGCTCTTTTTGAATTTCACCCGAGTAAATCGGCACGTCCTTCAACAACTCCAGCGTGGCCGGCGCCGGAACGGGCATTACACCGTGCGAGCAAGTCACGGTACCACCCCCAACATTCAAGGGTGAACAAATGAACTGCTCCACCCGCAGCGCCTCGGCGCCAACAGCCGCACAGACAATGTCGATGATCGCGTCAACCGCACCCGTTTCGTGGAAGTGAACCTGGTCGATCCCGACATTGTGGACCTTCGCCTCGGCCGCGCCGAGCGCAACAAAGATTTCGTTGGCGATTTGCTTCGCCACCTCGCCGATCGGCGCGGCAGAGATGATCTTCAGAATCTCGCTGAGCCCGCGTGCTTCGGAGTGATCGTGTGGTTCGGCTGTCGCGGTCGAAGAGGTTGCGTGCGAATGGCCAAGGGTATGGCGACGGCGCTGTCCGCCCTCGGGTCCCGTACCGTGTTCTCCAGTCCCCAGCCTCTGATCCATGGCCCCCGCTTTTTCCCAGAACTCCTCGCGCGGCAGATCCCGTTCGCCATGAACGATCACGTCGAACTTCGTCGCCGAGATGCCGGCGCGGTCGACGCGCGAATGTTCGAGCACGGCCCCGATGTTCAGCCCCGCGACGGTTTTCTCGAACAGCTCGAACGGCACACCGGCGTCGACGAGCGCGCCCAGGAACATGTCGCCGCTGATTCCGGAGAAGCAATCGAGATAGGCAATGCGCATGGGAGACACCGGCCAGAAGCAGAGATTTCATCATAGGTAAGCGAGGATGGAGCGTCAAACGAGTCGCGCTGCCGCTTACGCGAGCGCCAAGGGCGGAGAAGGAGCCGGCCCATCGCTTCTCCGTTGAGCCGGCGGTTTGTAATTGCGGCTTCCAGGGGCGAGTGGCCTTAAGCCACACTTACCGATGTAGACCGCCCGACTGCGAGCAAAGCGCGCATGGTGGGGCACTGGGTGGCGTCGAGATCACAGCATTGAAGCCGGTTGAATCGTAATAGAAGGTACCGTCGGCATTCACGCCGAAGGAAATAATGTCCCCCGCTTGCAAAGCGAGTTCCGGGAAAACGAAGTTCTCCCGGCCGCCAATCCTGTTCGGAGGCTGGGCTGGCGGCCCCAGCAGTTCTCCCCTGAAAAGCGGCGTGCCATTACGGTATACCAATCCGATGATACCGGTCGGACTCACTGCATCGAGTATCTCGAAGTATCCGTAGATGCTATATGTCCCGTCTGCCGGGGCGGTCCACTGCACGATGGAATCCGCGGGCTCCCAATCCGGCGCCGGGTGCACGACCAGTGCGTCAGGGGGAACAACCACGCCGTAGCAACAGAAGAGCCATTGTGGCGTTATGTCCGCTGCGACCAACGGAGCGTAGTAGTAGAGGTTGCCCGACCAGCAAACAAGCCCTTGCGTGCCCCAAGCCGCGTCGCAACTCGTGAGGTAGGTCGCGTACAGTGTGAATGATGTTCCGGTAACGCCCGATCCGTAGCTCCAGGCGCCATTCGGGTTCGAGGGAGCGAAATCTCTCCTAGCGTCCCACGTTTGAGCAAAGCACGCCGCAGTCAGGGCTGAGAGTGTTAGGAGAAGAAGAATCGCTCTGCAAGAGCTCATCGGAATACCTCCCGAGAAACAGCGCGGGATAATCTTGAGTGAAAAGGCCGAGGGGTCGTGTTATTCACCGCGCTTGCTGTCTCTAAGCTGCGGAGGAGCCCGGACAGCTCTCCGCAATCTGAGGCGGATAGTCTCTCTTAGGGGTCACCGGCGTCAGTGATTGCCGGCACAGTTGAATGTGAGCATCCAAAAGACTCAGGCGCCGATTCGGGCGCGACGGCAGGCCTCTGTTCGAACCGCAATGCAGCACTGAGGTAATCTGTTTACTTCAGCGGCTGAAGCCGGCCTTTGGGTGCGGGTTCGATTCCGCAGTCCACCCAGGCTAAGAAGCAATGTACTTAGAGCAACAGAAAAAACTCGCCTCGCACGTCCGCGCCTTCCTGCGCGAAAAGTACAACCTCGACTTGCCGAATATCGTGATCGATCAGCCGCCCAACGTGGAGATGGGCGAGTTCGCGTTGCCGCTGTCGTTCGAGTTGGCGAAGCGGCTGCGCAAAGCGCCGCGCAAGATCGCCGAAGAGATCGTCGCTGAGATGCCGCTGCCGGAGGGCTTCGAGAAATTTGAGGTCGCGGGTGCGGGTTACATCAATGCGCGCCTGAAGCGCGATGTGGCTGCGCAGGCGCTGGCGAGCGGCAGGCTGGTTGGCGCGCTGAGTCATGCGGGAGAAGGCGCGGCCAACGTCAGCGGGAAGATCCTGGTGGAGCACACCAGCATTAATCCCAACAAGGCCGCGCATATTGGGCATCTGCGTAATTCGATCCTTGGCGATACGTTCGTTCGTCTGCTGCGCGGCGCAGGGCACGTCGTCGATGTCCAGAATTACATTGACAACACTGGGGTCCAGGTTGCCGATGTTGTCGTCGGATTCGCGGAGTTGGAGAAGAAGTCGAAGGCGGAGATCACGGAGCTGATCGCCTCCGATCCACGCTTCGATTACTACTGTTGGGACCTCTACGCGCGGGTATCGCAGTGGTACGAGCAGGACAAAGAACATCTGAAGGCGCGGGCGGAGGCGCTGCACGCCATCGAACGCAGCGGTAACGAGATGGCGGAGATCGCCGAGCTGATCTCGCGGGTAATATTGCAGCGGCATCTGGAAACGATGGACCGCCTCGACATCGAGTACGACTTCCTGCCGCGGGAGAGCGAGATCCTGCACCTGCATTTCTGGGATGCGGCTTTCGAGCTGCTGAAAAAGAAGGGCGTGCTTTATTTCGAGACGGAAGGGAAGAACAAGGGTTGCTGGGTGATGACGCGGCCGAAGGCCTCAGAGTCTTCTCGTTCATCGAAAGCCCCCATCCAAGCGCACGAAACTGGGGTGGGGCACCCAGGTTCGATGGAGCTCCAGCAGCCGGATGAAACGAGATCGGGCCCCGATGAAGATGCGAAGGTCATTGTTCGCTCCAACGGCACGGTGGGTTATGTCGGCAAGGACATTGCATATCACCTTTGGAAGTTTGGGTTGCTGGGGCGCGACTTTGGTTATCAGCGCTTCTACAAATACCCCAACCAGCATGAGGTCTGGATTTCAGCCGAGCACGGGGAGGCCAATCATCCTCACTTCGGCGGTGTCGCGGCGATTTACAACGTCATCGACTCGCGGCAGGCCGATCCGCAGAACACCGTGATCGAGGCGCTGCGCCTGCTTGGTTACACCGAGCAGGCCGCGCACTACACACACTTTTCCTACGACATGGTCGCGTTGACGCCGCGATGCGCGACGGAGCTGGGCTATGAGGTGAGAGAGGAAGATCGCGCCAAGTCCTATATTGAGGTATCGGGGCGGCGGGGCTTCGGGGTGAAAGCCGACGATCTGCTGGACGCGCTGATCGCAGCAGCCAAAAAAGAAGTCGACAGCCGGCATGCCGAGCTCGATGAGGCCGAGCGCGCGCGCATCAGTACGCAGATCGCGATCGGCGCTCTGCGCTATTTCATGCTGAAGTTCACCAAGCAGTCGGTGATTGCATTCGACTTCAAGGAAGCGCTGGCATTCGAGGGTGAAACCGGCCCGTATGCGCAGTATGCCGTCGTGCGCGCCACCAACATCTTTCGCAAGGCGGGAGTCGATCCCGAGGCGGCGCTCTCAGCCGATGTCGACTACGCTCGTCACTTCGCCGATGCGACCGGCACCGAAATATGGGAGCTGTGGCTGCTGGCAGCGAAGACTTCGTTTGTTGTCGAGCAATGCATCGCGACGACTGAGCCGGCTTTCGCCGCCAAGCATGCGTTCCAGCTCGCCCAGCAGTTCAACAACTTTTATCACCGGCACCACATCCTGACCGAGGCCGATGAGGACCGGAAACGTTTTCTCTTGGCAACCGCAGCGGTGGTGCGGCGCGAGTTGATGCGCGTGCTTGCCGTCATGGGCATCACGGTTCCGCCGGTGATGTAGCGCTCACTTCCCGCGTCGTTAGTAACCGGAAATTAACATTGCGGCATCAGCTTGGCCGTATAAAATCACTCGGTATGCAAGATAAGCCCCTGGAAATAGAGAAGGTCCCGCACTCCTCCGGCGCAACCATCCTGCGGCTTCGCGGCCCATTGCTATTAGGTAACTTCTTTCCTCTGCAAACCATGGTTCGTTCCGACAACTCCGACGTGCTGATCATCGATGTCTCGGACATGCCATACATTGATTCGGCCGGCATCGGGTGCCTGGTGGGCGCGCACGTTTCGCGCGAGAACTCCGGCCGTAAGCTGGTGCTGGTGGGCGCCAACGACCGTCTGCTCACATCGCTGAAAGTCACAAAGGTCGACCAGTTGTTCGCGCTTGCTCCCACCGTGCAGGAGGCGCTGGCGAAGGCCAGCTGAAGCAGGTACGAAACGCTAAATCCGGCCTGCATCGTCCACATTGGTTGCACACAGCCCGGGGCAGTATTGGGCCCTGATCTCTGATAGACTCTCCCTCTGGATGTGGGTGTGCGGCTGATGGTATTCACTCCCAGGCCATTTCAAGCCGCCTAACGTCTCATTTCTTTTCAAAGCGTTACTGCTCTCTTCATCAGGAGGTTCTGTATGTCAGCTACCGCAACGGTTTCGCAAATTCACAATCACGTGCAGGAATTCATCGCCAGGCCGCGCAAGATGTTCATCGACGGCAAGTGGACGGAAGCGGCCTCGGGCAAGACCTTCCCTGTTTACAATCCCGCAACCGGCGAGGTGATGGCGCAGGTGGCGGAAGGCGATCAGGAAGACATCAATCGCGCCGTCAAAGCCGCGCGCAAAGCGTTTGACAGCGGTGTGTGGACCGATATGACCGCCTCCGAGCGCGGCCGCCTGATCTGGAAGCTGGGCGACCTCATTGAGCAGCATCTGGAAGAATTCGCGCAGTTGGAGAGCCTCGACAACGGCAAGCCGTTGGCCGTCGCGCGCGTTGCTGACGTGCCTTTGGCGATCGACTTGTTCCGCTACATGGCGGGATGGGCGACCAAGATTGAGGGCAATACCATTCCGTTCTCGCCGAAGTTCCTGGCGTATACCCGTCGTGAGCCTGTTGGCGTTGTCGGGCAGATCATTCCGTGGAATTTCCCGTTGCTGATAGCCGCGTGGAAGCTGGGGCCGGCGCTGGCTGCGGGCTGCTGCGTGGTGCTGAAGCCTGCCGAGGAGACTCCCTTGAGCGCGCTGCTGCTGGCGGAACTGATCGCGGAAGCGGGATTTCCCGAAGGCGTCGTCAATGTTGTGCCGGGTTACGGCGAGACGGCAGGCGCCGCGCTGGCTGCGCATACTGACGTCGACAAAGTCGCCTTCACCGGATCGACGGAAGTGGGCAAGCTGATCGTGCATGCGGCCGCCGGCAATCTGAAGAAGGTTTCGCTCGAGCTCGGCGGCAAGTCGCCGAACATCGTCCTCTCCGACGCCAACATGGATCGGACGATCCCCGGCGCGGCCAGCGCCATCTTCTTCAACCATGGGCAGTGCTGCTGCGCAGGGTCGCGGCTGTACATCGAGAAGGACATGTTCGACAAGGTGGTCAGCGGCGTCGCGGACGAGGCCAAGAAGATCAAGGTAGGGCCGGGATTCGAGCCCGACACCGACATGGGCCCACTGGTTTCGAAGGAGCAGCTGGAGCGCGTTACCGGCTACCTGGAGAGCGGACTCAGCGAGGGCGCGGAGGCGGTCGTCGGCGGGCGCAAGAAGCCCGGCTCCGGCTACTTCGTGGAGCCCACCGTCATGGTGAAGACCAATTCCGACATGAAGGTTGTGCGCGAAGAAATCTTCGGGCCGGTGGTCTGCGCCATGCCGTTCAGCGATATCGACAAGGTGCTGGCCGAAGCCAACCAGAGCGACTACGGCCTGGCGGCGGCGGTGTGGACGCGCGACATCAGCAAGGCGCATCGCATTGCCGACAAGCTGCGCGCAGGTACGGTGTGGATTAACTGTTACAACGTGTTTGACGCTTCGCTGCCGTTCGGCGGATACAAGCAGTCAGGCTGGGGCCGCGAGATGGGACACGAGGTGCTCGAACAGTACACGGAAGTGAAGGCGGTCTGCGCGGCGATCTGAGGCTTCGCTGCACGTTTCAATAAATTGGGCTCCAGTCCCGCACAGAGCTGTGCAGTGGTTGGAGCCCTGATTTTTTTCAGCTACGGAATCCACCACTATGCACCCGCGTTGATCGGAACGGGAAAAACTACAGCCAATGTGGTAGATGGGAGTGTTGAATTTCGGCTGCTTTCCTTCACAGATTTCGTATAGTTCTTTCCAAGGCTGGAAGGCCTGGACGCTGTGGACCATGCCGATTCCAAGACGAGAAAGTTGAGCTACTCGTGCGGCACTGCCGCTGTTCCTCTCCTGGGCAAGTGCGTCGGCGAGGTGCTCGACGATGCCGCTGCCGCCCATCCTGACAACGACGCACTCGTCGTTCGCCATCAACAGAGGCGCTACACATACGCTCAGTTCCGCGATGAGGTCAATCGCCTGGCACGCGCCCTCATGGCGCTGGGCATCCGGAAAGGCGATCGCATCGGCATCTGGGCGACGAACTGCGCCGAATGGGTGCTGACGCAATTTGCGACCGCGAAGATTGGCGCCATCCTGGTCAATATCAATCCTGCGAACCGCGCCTTTGAGCTCGAGTATGCGCTGCGCCAGTCCGAGTGCCAGACCCTGATGCTGATTCAGGGCTTCCGCGATGTGGACTACCCGCAGGTCATTTGCGAACTGTGTCCTGAGCTTGAGCATGCGCGGTTTGGGGAATTGCAGGCGGAGAAGCTTCCTGAGTTGCGGCGGCTGATTTTTATGGGCGCGAATCCTCCCGCGTCGGGTAATGGCCAGGCCGCCGGAGGGCCATCCGGCATGCTCGGCTGGAGCGAGTTGATGGGACTGGGTGACCAGATCGCGCCGGAGGAATTGAAGGAGCGCGAACGCTCGCTGAGCTTCGACGAAGCTATCAACATTCAATACACCTCCGGTACGACCGGTCTGCCGAAGGGCGCTTGTCTATCGCATCACAACATCGTCAACAACGGAATGCTGATTGCCCAGGCGATGCGCCTGACGGAGCGCGACCGGCTCTGCATTCCCGTGCCGTTTTATCACTGCTTCGGGATGGTTCTGGGGAACATGGCGTGCGTGGTCAGCGGCGCGACCATGGTCATTCCGGCGGCGTACTTCGATGCTGAGGCGACGTTGCGGGCGGTTAGCGAAGAACGGTGTACCGGAATCCACGGCGTTCCGACGATGTTCATCGCCGAGCTGGAGCATCCCATCTTTTCGCAATGCGATCTCTCGACGCTGCGCACCGGCATCATGGCGGGATCGCCGTGCCCGATCGAGATCATGAAGCGGGTGGTCAACCAGATGCACTGCCGCGAGCTGACCATCGCGTATGGGCTCACCGAGGCGTCGCCTGTCATCACCCAGACCACGCCGGACGATCCCATTGAGCTTCGCGTCAGCACGGTTGGCAAAGTGCTTCCGCATACCGAGGTGAAGATCGTTGATCCGCAGACGGGAGAGATCGTTGCCGTGGGCCAGCAGGGTGAGCTGTGTACCCGCGGCTATCACGTCATGAAGGGCTACTACAACAACCCGGAGGCGACGCGTGGCGTAATCGATGGGAGCGGCTGGCTGCGTACCGGCGATCTTTCGGTGATGGATGATGCGGGATATTTCAAAATCACCGGTCGGGCTAAGGATGTGATCATTCGCGGCGGAGAAAACATCTCCCCGCGTGAGATCGAGGAGTTCCTCTACACCTGCCCGGGTATCAGCGATGTGCAGGTGATCGGCGTTCCTGACGCGAAGTATGGCGAACAGGTTGCCGCATGGATCAAGGTGGAGAACGGTTCCAACTTGACCGCGGAGCAGGTGCGGCAGTACTGCGATGGGAAGATCGCACGCTTCAAGATTCCGCGCTATATCAAATTCGTCGACGCGTTTCCCACCACGATCAGCGGAAAAATCCAGAAATTCCGCATGCGAGAAGCGGCCACTGCCGAGTTAGGGCTCACGGCGGAAGCCGAGATCGAGACTGCATAATCCCGCCTGCCCTGTCGGGCTATATATTTGAACAATTGATCGATCGCGACTTCCGCTTCGCCGGCGTGTTTCGGCTGGGTTGACGTGTTTTTTCGCGACCAGTCGCAGCCGCCGGGATTGCCGCGACATAACGGTAGACGGAGGCGGTTTCGATGATCTACCGTGAAGGCACCCTGCGTTACATTGCCAAGTTGATTGTGCCTGCCCGCGAGATGGGCAGTCTGCCACGGAGGCACTCTCGGGATGAGATTGGCCGAGCGGTTGTTCAAGGTAATCGGCACTTGTTGCCTGGCAACATTCTGCTGGTTCTCCATAGCTGCACTATGGGCGCAGGCGCCCGATGCTGGGCAAACGACGACTCCGAATGCGCCGCAAATGTCTCCTCCACCCTCGATACCCGGAGCGCAGATGACGGCGCCGGGCAAGCCACGCACCCCGGAGATGGTGATCACGATCGATCAGGCGATTGAGCTGGCGAAGAAAAACAATCCCGCATTGCAGGCGCAGAGGACATTGATCTCGCAGGGCCGGGAGCAGGAGGTGACCGCCAACCTTCGGCCGAATCCGACGCTGTCGTGGGATGCGCAATTTCTCCCGCTGTTCACGCCGGATCTCTGGTCATCGGACTACATCAACTCGGTGGCGCAATTTGATGTGGGAATCGGGTATCTGTTCGAGCGCGGGAAGAAGCGGCAACACCGGCTACAGGCTGCCAAGGACATGACCTCGGTCACGGAGGCGCAGACGGAGGACCTGGAGAGGACGACGGTTGCCAACACGGCGCAACAGTTCGTCGCAGCGCTGCTGGCGCAGTCCAATCTGGATTTTGCCGAGCACCTCCTGGACAGCTATCAGCACACGGTCAGCATCAGCCAGGAGCAGCAAAAGGCGGGCGCGATCAGCCAGGCTGACCTGCTGAAGATCCAGTTACAGATGCTGCAGTTTCAGAACGACGTCGCGACGGCCAAAATTGCGCTGGTGCAGGCGCTGAATTCGCTGCGCGAGTTGATGGGATTTGACTCCGTGCCGCGTAACTATGATGTGTCCGGCAGGCTGGCGTATCAGCCGGTGAGCCCGCCCCTGGAGGAACTACAGGCGCGAGCTCTGCGGACGCGGCCCGACCTGCGGGCGGCGCAGCGAGGAGTCACGGCAGCGCAGAGTCAGATCGGACTGGCCAAAGCCAATGCCAAGCAGGACCTGAACGCTACGTTCGACTACACGCACGTCAATGCCGCCAATCTGGGCGCGTTCTTTTTCACTATTCCCCTGCCAATTTTCAATCGCAACCAGGGAGAAGTGGCGCGAACCTGGTTTGCGCTGACGCAGTCGCAATTCCAGGAGAAGGCCGCCGAGCAGACGGTGCTCACCGACGTAAAGAACGCATATGAGACCCTGCTGAATTCGCGCGACGTGGTGCAGCTGTATGACAACGGCTACATCCAGCAGGCGCAGCAATCGCTGGACATCGCGCAGTATGCGTATCAGCGCGGGGCCGCGTCGCTGCTGGATTTCCTGGATGCGGAGCGCAGCTATCGCGAGACGGAGCTGAGCTATCGGCAGGCGCTTGCCGCCTATATGAGCGCCGTCGAGCAACTGCGGCAGGCGGTTGGCACGCGAGAGCTGCAGTAGCCGGGAATACAATGGCGGTCGAGGTGGGAACTCGATGAAGTTCGCTTTTCGTAGTGCCCGGCGATTTTATGTCGCCTTGCTCGTCTTTCTATTTGCGGTGACGGTCATTGGTCCGACTGCGCTTCGTGGTCAGGAGAAAGTCGATTACAACGCGCAGGAAAAGCCGATCTACGACCAGATCAAGTCGCTGCGTAGCCTGCCCGACGATGTGCGCGCGCGCACCACGAAGGAGATCGCGCTGGAGATTCGCGGCTTGCCGTCGACATTAAACAAGCTGCGGCTGGCGCAGTACCTGGCTAACCGCGCCACGGAAGGCGACTTCGGGCACGAGACGTTGCAGGAGGTAGCGACAACCCTGGCCGGAGCGGTGAAGCAGGCGCCGGCGGACGGGGCGTCGAAAGTAATCGCATCTGCCTATGATGAGCTTGCGCAGCTGGTTCGTTATGAGCATGTGAAGGTCTCGCTGTCGTCACCGCAGTTCAGGGAGGTGATGGCAAAGCTGCACGCCGAAGACGAGCGGCGACAGCAAGTCAACTTCACTCTCACCGATCTGGATGGAAAGACATGGACGCTGAAGGACCTGAAGGGCAAGGTGGTGCTGGTGAACTTCTGGGCGACGTGGTGCCCGCCGTGCCAGAAGGAGATGCCCGATCTGGAAGCGCTCTACACTCGCTTCAAGGAACAGGGGTTCGTGGTGCTGGCGATTTCCGAGGACGACGAGACGGAGAAGGTCGGGCCATTCATCAGCGAGCGCAAGGTCAGTTTTCCGGTGCTGCTGGATCCCGGTCAAAAGGTAAACAATCTGTTCGCCGTTGAAGGTATTCCCAAGAGCTTCGTTTACAACCGTGATGGCGAACTGGTGGCGCAGTCGATCGACATGCGGACGCAGAAGCAGTTTCTGGAGATGCTGGCGCAGGCTGGGCTGCAGTGAAGCCAGTGGCTGGTGATGAGTGGTTAGTGACTAGTTAAAGACAACTGTCAACATGGATTCGGTTGGGCTGAAGACTGGAACTGCAACACGCCCCGCAATGGAAACAAGCTTCGGACTCTCCCCTGCGAAGCAAAGCCTGCTGATCTGCGCATTACTGGCTGCGGCGACTGTGGCCGTGTACCTCCCGGTACGACATCATCCGTTTCTCAATCTGGATGACAACCAGTACCTAACCGACAATATCAACGTCCAGGGCGGAGTCAGCTGGGACACGGTCCGATGGGCCTTCACCACTTACTACGCGCTGAACTGGCATCCGCTGACGTGGCTTTCGCACGCGCTGGATGTACAGATGTTCGGCCTGGATCCGGCGGGACATCATGAAGTCAATCTCTTCCTGCACGTGCTGAATGTGCTGCTGCTCTATTGGGTGCTACAGCGGGCGACCGGCTTTGCTATTCGCAGCGCTATGGTTGCGGCGCTGTTTGCGTTACATCCCATCAACGTTGAATCGGTGGCGTGGATTGCCGAGCGGAAGAACCTGCTCAGCATGATGTTCTTTCTGCTCGCGCTGGGGGCTTATCGATGGTATGCCGCCAGGCCGGCGGCGGGACGTTACAGCGTGGTCGCTTTGCTGTTCGCGCTCGGGCTGCTGGCGAAGCCGCAGGTCATTACGCTCCCGTTCGTTCTTCTGCTGTGGGACTACTGGCCATTAGAAAGAGTGTCGGCGGCAGTGGGGAAAACGCCCGCTCCAATGGAAGACGCAGGGCAAGGAGGGCCGCGGCTATCGTTCATGACGTTGCTGGGGGAGAAAGTGCCGCTGCTGATGCTATGCGTTGCCAGCTCGATCCTGACCATGAAGGCGCAGGCGGCCGGGGACGCCGTGGCGTCGTTTGTGAAGTATCCGTTAGCGGTTCGTCTGGAGAATGCGTTGGTCTCGTATGCGCTATACCTCGGAAAGCTCTTCTGGCCGGTGGACCTGGCGCCGATGTATCCGCATCCGGGGAATTCGGTGAAGCTTGCGCAGGCGTTCGCGGCGGCGATATTGCTGCTGGTGATCAGCAAGTTTGTGTGGGATGCGCGTGAGCGGCGTTATCTGCTGGTGGGATGGCTTTGGTTTCTGGGGACGATGGTGCCGATGATCGGCATTGTCCAGGTTGGGCACCAGGCGATGGCCGACCGGTATGCATATCTGCCGTTCGTCGGCTTGTTCATCATGATCTGTTGGGGCGTGCCGGATGTCTTTGAGCGAAAGAAGCTGCCGCGTGCGGGGCTGGTGGCCGCCAGTTGTGGCGTGCTCGTCGTTCTGGCCGTGGTGGCGCATCGTCAACTGGGTTATTGGAGTGATAACGTGCGACTCTGGGCCAGAGTTTCGCAGGTGATCGGGCCGAACCTGATCGCGGAAGAGCGCACGGGCGACGAGCTGATGAAACGCGGCGAGGGCGAAGCAGCCATGGAGCACTTCCGGCGCGCGGTGGCGATCAAGCCAAGCGATCCCGGCAGCAACTTCGCGCTCGGCATCTACGAGCAAAAGCAGGGCCATTTTTCGGAGGCCATTCAGCGGTACCAGGTCGTCGCGGCGGATGCGCCTGACCCGGAGATGAGAGTGCGGGCGCTGACTTTCATGAGCTACGCCTATCGTGAGCTGGGCGATACGGAGCGGGCGCGAGAGAGTATGCAGGCCGCCGAGCGGTTGCGGCGCTAGGATTGTGTCGCAGGGGGACCGCAGCTCCCTCGGCTGCGCTCGGGATGACAAATACCGGGGACGATTGATCCACCCTTGCTTTACTGGAATCCTGCTATTCTGACCGCATCCGATGCGCCCCATCAGCCGCACAACCAAGATCGCGTTTTTCGTCACGCTGGGCGTGTGCATTGCGGCGGCGGCGACCGTGCTCAGCACCAGTTGGATCATCCTGAACTGGCGCGAGATTGTGCCGCTCATCCTCGGCGTCATCTTTTTTGGCTTCATCATTGCCGGCGTCATTCTGAACACGATTTTTCTGGTGCGCGAGGTGCGGCGAAACGAGCAGCAGGACAGCTTTCTCAATGCCGTCACCCATGAGCTGAAGACGCCGATTACGTCCATCCGGCTTTACCTGGAGACGTTGCAGAAGCGCACGCTGGGCGATGAGCAGCGCTACGAGTTCTATCAGGTGATGCTGGAAGACACGCAGCGGCTGATGGGTACGGTGGAAGGCGTGTTGCGCGCGGCGCGGGTGACGCAGAAGGATACGCTGCTCTCGCGCGTGGAGGTTTCCGTCCGGCCGCTGGTGCAGGAGGCCATCGAGTGGGCGCGCTCGCGATATCACCTTCCGGCCGAGGTGATCGACTGGGCCTCGGATGGGCAGCCGAGCGGCGAGTTGAGCGTGATGGGCGATCGTGAGGAACTTTCCACGGCGTTATCCAACGTGCTCGACAACGCAGTGAAGTATTCGCCGAAGGACCCTAGTATTCGCGTGGCCGTAGTCACGCCGGACCTGGAGCACGTCGAGATTCGCGTGCGCGATAATGGGGTCGGCATTCCACGGGGCGAGTTGAAGCGTATCTTCAGGCGCTTTTATCGCGCGCTCAATCCCGGTGGATCGCAGGTAAAGGGCAGCGGGCTGGGCCTGTTTATCGTGCGCGCGATTGCCCGCCGGCATGGCGGCGAGGCTTACGCCGAGAGCGAAGGCTCGGGCCGCGGGACGACAGTCACGATCGAACTGCCGAGGAACTCTCAGTGAACGAAATTCTGCTGGTAGAAGACGAAGAGCACCTGGCGCGCGGATTGAAGTTCAATCTGGATGCGGAGGGCTATCGCACAAAAGTCGTCGGCGATGGCGAGACCGCTCTCGAGTTGTTACTGGGACAGGGCTCCGAGTTCGATCTGCTGGTGCTGGACGTCATGCTGCCCGGCAAAGACGGTTTTGCGGTAGCGGCGGAGCTGCGCAAGGCAAGCAATTACATTCCGCTGCTGATGCTGACGGCGCGCGGGCGGCCGGAAGATGTGCTGAAGGGTTTCGCCTCCGGCGCCGACGACTATCTGCCAAAGCCGTTCGATCTGGCGATCCTGCTGGCGCGCATTCGGAGCCTGCTGCGACGGCGCGATTGGGGACGAACGGCGCCAGGCGAAGCTGCCGCCGAGCCGAAAGAAGCCGATTCGCTGCGCGACGGCGGTGTGTATATGTTCGACGGCAGGGAAGTGGACTTCGGCGCGCTGGAGCTGCGTGCAAATGGCCAGGTCTTTCGCCTGACGCTGATGGAAGCGGAGCTGTTGCGTTACCTCATTCGCAATGGCGAGAAAATTGTGTCGCGCAAGGCGATCCTGGAAGAGGTTTGGGGATTGCACGAAGACACTGATACGCGCGCGATCGATAATTTCATTGTGCGTCTGCGTAAGTACATCGAAAAGGACCCATCGCGGCCGGAGTATCTGCTGACGGTGCGCGGAGTGGGTTACCGCTTCCTGCCGATGCCGGCGGAAGCCAACAAACCTGCCGCTTCCAAGTAGGGCCGCTCCAATCACACCCGGTTGTGCGCTACATCACTGAACTCCTGTGACAACGGCGGTACAAAGAATCCAGCTGCCGCCGCAGCTACAGGTGTGTTCATGTTTTCCTATGCGCTATTCCTGATCCCACTTTTTCTGGTCGGAGCGTTTCTCGTGACGGGGCTCCCCGTCGCACTGAGCCTGCAGAATTATTTTCGCAACCGCGGGGATCTATCGGTGACCTGTCCGGATTCGGGGCAGGAGGCCGCGGTCGAGGTCGATCGCAAATTCGCTTTTTGGACAGCTCTGCGAGGAGTTGAGCATTCCCGTTTGCAGTCGTGTTCGCGCTGGCCGGAGAAGGGCGATTGCGGACAGGAGTGCCTGGCGGAAATCGAGCCTTCGCCGGAGAACATCGAGCGCCTGCTGACGAAATGGTATGAAGGGAAGAGCTGCGCCATCTGCGCGCGATCGCTGACGCCGGCGGATTGGCGCCGCAGCCGGCTGGCGGTGCTGAATCAGCAGCAGAAGCTGTTTGAGCTGCGGGACATGATGCTGGATCAGTTGCAGGCTACGCTGCAGAACATGCGTCCGCTGTGCTGGAATTGCCATCAGGAAGAGCGCGCTCGGCAGGCCGAGCCGGCCCGAAGCTTCAAGGGCGAACGTCAGGCCCTCACGCCCGCTACCGAATAAAGCAAAAGGCGGCCAGAACGGCCGCCCGAGTTCTGCCGCGCACGGAAGATTATTTATGCGCCGCTCCTGTCGATGCATGCGAGCCTGAGGATGACGAACTGCTTCCGACGGCCCTTCCGCTAACCGCCGCTCCTGAGCGTCCCTCGAAAACGTCAGCGTGCCCGCCGCTGCCGACTGCCGCTGCGCGCGGCGGAGCAAAGACGTGCGGGCCGCTGTGTGCAGCGGTCGGTGAGGGAGAATGCGGCGCGAAGACGGCATGACTTCTTGCGGCGCTCGCGGCGTTGGGTTTGGCGAAGTTGTTAGTCGCATTTGCTGCGACTGCGCGGCCGGGAACCACGCTGGCAAAGTTCGGCGGAATTCTGCCGCCAGGGATCGTCGCCGTCGCTCCGGGTTTTCCGACCACAAATGTGGGCGAACCGGCGTTGGTAGCCACTGCCGGAGGAGCCGGCGCCGCCCAGCCCGCCGGGGCGTTCGTAATTCTAGGAACGGTCTGGAAACTCGAGCCATACCACTGGCCGTTGTAACCGCGGCCCGGTATCCAGGCCCATCCGGCGCCATTGATGAAGGCCCACGAGCCGTAGTGGTAGGGCAACCAACCCCACGGATAAGCCGAAGCCCAGGCGTATCCAAATCCGGGATAGAACATCCACGCGCCGTAGCTGTACGGATTCCAACCCATCATCGCGTTGGCGAAGCCGTAAGGCTGCCACGCGTAACCGTAACCGGGAGCGTAGAAGAAGTCGCCGTAGTAGTTCAGGTCCTGCAAGCCGTAGGCGTGATCGGGTCCGCCGTAGCCTTCGTTCGCTGCGTAAGCCTTGCCGTAATCTTCGCGCTCCTTGTTCCACGCATCGAAGCGCACCGGCTCGACGTCCTTGGCGAGCGCGTAATTTGCGGCATTGGCGCGATCGATGGTCAGCGTTTCCTTCTTGCCAACATTCACCGCTTGCGGCTGCTTCTCCAGTTGAGCATCGCCCTTGAGAACCGCCAGCTTGATCTGCTCCGGCGTTACGCTCAGCCGCACTTCGCTGTTACGATGCACCAGAAAGCTGCTGTCCCCGACCATGAGGCGGTAAACGTCCTCGCCCTTGGAGGCGGCATCGAGATACACCAGCCCCTTAACGATCTCGATCTGGTTGATCTTCGCGCCTGCGTCGTTCATCAACAGCTGCGAGAATCTGACCTCGGAATCTTCCGTCAGGCGCAACGCGCTCTGGTTCTCGAATTCCACTTCCGCCAGGCCGTCGCTTCCCGTGACGATGCGGGTCCCTTCCACGACGGGCGCGTTCAGGATGGCTTTTTCCAGGCCTTCTCCCGTAGCGCGGTCCATCTGAACCTGGCCTTCAACGGAACTCAGGCGAACGATCCGCACGTGCGAATCGGCCCAAGCCATCAGCGAGCCGGTGACCAGAACCAACAGGGCCAACGCAGAAAGTGCAGAAACTATGTTCCGTCTCATGGTGAACTCCTTAACCCGGTAACCTGAGCGACGATCTCAGCGGGAGAGAGCCTCGTCGAGGCTTTCTCTGTTTACCAATATTAAACACCAATTTCGATGTTAGTTTTCGGAAATCCATGGTTTGACCTTGTCAAAATTTCGTTCCTGCGAGCTCATTGTGAACCCGGAGTCTGCGCCGCAGAAACCGGCTGGTTAATGTTGTGCAGCAGGCGCCGCGCCGTCTGCTGGCTGATATTCATCATATTGGGATCGTTGGCAATCTTGCGCAGTATGGGGGCGATAATGCTCAGCTCTTCGGCGCGATGACCGGTATACATTTCGTCAAGTTCCGTCAGCCGCTGGCTCATGCCCAGCTTGTCAAAGCGATACTGGAAGGCGAGCTTGCGGCCGAAGTCGATGGTGGTAGCGATCGCCAGGAAGATGCGCGTCAGCTCGTCGACATCCGCATTCTGCGTATAGTTATAGCTGGTCGAGCCGCTAAGCTGCGGCGACTTGTACTGCAAGGTCTTCTTGCCGGTAAAGGCCACGTGCTTCAGATGTGAATCGTAATCGCGCTGGAAATAATCGAGCTTCTGTGCCAGCTCGAAGATCTTCTGCCGGTTCGCCTCCGACATGGTGAAATCCTGCTGAACGCTGTCGGTGTCGTTGCTCTCATCCGGATGAGGAATGCCGCTGAAATGGGTCTTCCCCTCGGAGTCCGTGGTGATGCTGTAGCTCTGCCAGGGAATGCCCTGCGGCCAGTCGAAGCTGAACTCGATCGAGGCTTGCGCCGGCAGGGAAGCGGCTGGCGCCGGGACAGGCTGCTGGGCCAGCGACAACGCCGGCAGAAAGAAGAGTAGAAGGCGCAACCACCGTTTCATTCTGAGCAGAGATTCTATCAGCGAGAAGCCGCCTGTTGGCGCTGCAATGTGCCCGCCGTATGCAGATGGCAGATTGCGATGGCAAGCGCGTCGGCGGCGTCGGCAGGCTGCGGCGGCGCGGGCAGATCCAGCAGCCGTGCCACCATGACCTGCACCTGCGACTTCTCGGCTTTTCCATAGCCCACGACCGCTGACTTGATCGACAACGGCGAGTAGGCCACGACCTGCAGCCCGGCTTGTGCTGCGGCCAGCATCGCCACCCCGCGAACATGTCCCAGCTTCAGGGCCGACTTCGCGTTGACGGCATAAAACACATCCTCGATGGCCACCTGCTCGGGCGAGTGCGTGGCGATAATCCCGCTCAGGCTTTCGCAGATCTTTTTGAGGCGGAGCTCCAGCGGGTCGCGGGCGGAGAGGTGAATTGCGCCGCTGCACAGGTGATGCAGCCGGCCATGTTCGTCCTGTTCGACGACGCCATAGCCGGTGTATTCGCCGCCGCAATCGATGCCGAGGACACGCATTGCGGAGAGTGTAGCAAGAAGCCGCGCAGGTAACGGAGGAGAAGTGAAGGCTGGTTACCGGTTGAGCAATATCTACCGATGAAAGCTGAAGCGGACTGTGCGGGCCGTCATAGTCAGCAATGAGAACAAAGTGTACACTTGCTGCCGAATCAAAACTGCGCATCACGTCCGAGGAAAAATAGGCATGAATCGTCTGCTTCGACCGTGCTTGCCGTTCGTTGTCTTGCTCTGGTCGATTGGCGCCCTGGCGCAGAGTCCGTTTGCGCCGAAGGTCACCGGGCCGCTGTCGAAGCGCGTCGTCGCCTACCAGATCGACGCGAAGTACGATCCCCCGACGCACACAGTTGCAGCCTCCGAGACGCTGACCTATCACAATCTTACCGGCCAGCCGCTCGACACCTTTCCCTTTCACCTCTACCTCAACGCCTTTCAGCCGAAGTCCACCTGGATGTACGAAGCGCACCGCGATGGCAGCTTTCGCACCAGCAACTTTGATACCTGGAAGCCTGAGGAATACGGATCCAATGAGGTCACATCCCTTGAAGTTGTCGGCATGGGCGATCTGACGAAGCAGATGAAGTTCATCTCGCCCGATGACGGCAATCCCAATGACAAAACCGTGTTCCAGGTGAAGTTGCCACGGCCGGTAGCGCCCGGGCAGGACGTGATATTCAAAATTCGTTTCAAGGCGAAATTTCCGGAGGTGATCGCGCGCACCGGCTACAAGCGGACGTTCCTGCTGGCCGGGCAGTGGTTTCCCAAGGTCGGCGTGTGGTGGCACGGACAGTGGAACTGCCATCAATTTCATGCCATGACGGAGTTCTTCGCCGACTTCGGGACCTATGACGTCAAGGTCACGCTGCCGAAAGAGGACGTGATCGGCGCAACCGGCGTGCAGGTTTCCGACCAGGATAACGGCAACGGCACCAAGACCGTCGCCTTCCATGCCGAGGACGTTCACGACTTCGCCTGGACCGCCGATCCGAACTTCAAAGTCGTGGAGGACGATTTCGTCGGAAGCGTGGGAAAGGTGCGCATCCGCCTGCTCACCTACGATGGCCACAAACACGAGTGGCAACCTTATATCGATTGCGCCTTGCAAAGCATGAAGGCCTTCGACGATTGGTACGGGCCTTATCCGTATGCGCAGCTCACGGTGGTCGATCCGCCCCATGGCGCCACTGAGGCTGGAGGTATGGAGTACCCGACCTTCATTACCGGCGACAGTGCATGGTTTATCCCCAAAGGGGTGCACTTGATCGACCTGGTTACGGAACACGAGTTTGGCCATCAGTATTGGTATGGCATGGTGGCAACCAACGAGTTTGAAAATGGCTGGCTGGATGAGGGCATCAACAGCTACACCGAAGTCAAGGTGCTGGACAATATGTACGGAGAGAATGCCAGCATTATTAATTTGTTGGGAGGACAGCTGGGTGAGCGCAACTTTCAACGCCTTGGGTATCTCTCCTCTCCGGACATGGATCCGTTGTCGCGCATCAGCTTTCAAGACGTAAGCGCAGGCACCTATGCCGACATTACTTATGGCAAAACCGCCACCATGCTGGTTTCGCTGGAAAAAGTTGTCGGCGAGCAGACGCTCCGTAATGCGCTGCACACATATTTCATGCGCTATCGTTTTACTCATCCCACGCAGGAAGACTTCATGCGCACCGTAAACGAGGTTGCCGGTCAGGACCTGAGCTGGTATTGGAACCAGGCCGTGTATGGAACGCAGGTGATGGACTATGAAGTAAAACGCGCCGACTCGACTCAGGTGACGTGGTACGACGAGAACCTGAAAGAGAAGAAGGGCGAGACGGAATATGAGACGCAGGTCATTCTGCATCGCAAAGGCGATTTTGTTTTCCCGGTCGATGCGGAAGTGAAATTCGACAATGGCGAGACGCTTCGCGAACGCTGGGATGGTAAAGATCGCTGGGCGCGATATGTGTACCGCAAGAAAGCGCAGATCGCCTCGGTGCAGCTCGATCCCGACTATCAGATAACCATGGACCGCGACTACCTGAACAACAGCAAGGCCACGGAAAGCAATCATGCCGCGATCCACAAGCTCGCCACGTACTGGCTGTTCATTACCCAATTTCTGGCTCAGATGTTGAGCTGGTTCGCCTGAGGAGGCGCGAGTGGCAGAGGGACAAAAGGGTGCATTCGCAGCCGGATTCAGTCTCTTGTGGCGGCGGCAAAACGTTTTGTGGTGGGTGTTCGTAGTCAATTTCCTTTGTGGAATCCTCGGGATTCTCCCGGCAACGGTGAACCTCAGCCAGGCGCTTCATGGCAGGCTGGCAGCCGACAGGCTCGGCAGCCCCTTCGACCTCGGCATGTATGTCGAATTGCTGAGACTGCCTGATGTCGACATCTCGCGGTACAACGTTGGCGCTTTTGTTTTTGCATTCGTCTTCTTCCTCTTCATGTTGTTCGTAACCGGCGGCATCATCGAAACCTACCGTGAGGACCGGCGGCTGAGTACGGGCGACTTCTTCGCCTCTTCCGGGGCGTTTTTCTGGCGCTTTGTTCGCCTGTTGTTGCTCTCCATAATTCCTTTTCTCATGGTTGGTATGGTCCACAGCGGCCTGCAAAAATTAGCCGACCACATTGGCGACCGCGCCATCGCCGACCAGGTCAGCATTTTTCTGTCGCTTGCCGCATTCGTCATATTTCTGCTTCTCGCGCTCTGGGTGCGGCTGTGGTTCGACATTGCGCAGGTCAGAGCGGTGGTCCAGAACGAGCGCCGCATGTGGCGCAATCTATGGCGATCATGGCGAATCACCTGGCATGACCTGGGCGCGCTCTTCTGGATGTACTTCGGCATAGCGTTGCTGGCATGGATTGTCACCGCAATCTGCCTGGTGCTTTGGTCAAAGACTCCGGGCACGGCGACACCGCTCACCTTCCTTTTGCTGGAGCTGATCATCTTCACGCACCTCGCGAGCAGGCTCTGGCAACTGGCCAGCGCCACGACCTGGTATCAGCGGCACGCGGAACTGGTTCCCGCCGATCGCGTCGACTACGTAACGCCGCATCCCGAAGAGGTTGTCGAAGCCGAGCCCTCGACGCCACCACCGCCGGCGGATCCGGGTCCGGAATTGCCGCCCACCGACGCCTAGAAGGAACAATCCCGTCGTCGGTCGCGACGCTGCAGAAGCCAGCGGCGGCGCTCATCTGTCGAGAGACTATCCAAGATTTCTCTTGCGCAAGCGTTAGCTTCATCCTTTCACCTACTACTCGCGAACTAGGGTTGGTTCTTGTCGTGCTACAGCGATTTTGTGGCCCTTTTGGTGTCTGACGCCTCGAATCGCATCGGTTCGATCCATATAATCGAATAAACCTAATCAACCTAAAACCTGCAAAGTAAGAATCTGGCGTCCTCGTCAATTCCCCAAAAGATTTGGAGTAACGTTGGCATGCAAGTTCGTTCGTATTTCATTGCTCGTAGTTTGATCCGTCATCCTTATCGCAATCCTTTGTCAGTAGCTTTCATACTCTCTCTGCTGGTTTCATTCGTCGGCTGCGGCGGCGGTGCTTCGTCGCCAATGACCTCGCAGTTGCAACCTGGCTCGCCGGCGCAATCGCCAAGCTCCGGCTCGTCCGATTCCAGTTCGTCATCATCGTCCTCCAGTTCGAGTCCGCCCTCTCCAAGCAGTCCGCCCCCAGCGCCTTCTCAACCTGCTTTGCCGCCCGGCGTGCCTCCGGGAGCGCAGACGATCTGGGCGGTTCAAACCTTGTCAGACTGGCAGTGGTGCACGAAGGACCTTCATGGCCATCCCTGCGCCAGCGGCCAGGGCGACGCAACCTCCAGCATGACGCCGGGCCAGCAGGACCCTTCGCTGAGCGGCAATTCCGCGAAGTTCGACATAGGCGGACATACTCCGTACTCGAATGCCCTGTGGTGGAAGTCGTTCGGCCCAAACAATACGCCTACGCATTTTGTTTACGACCTGTATTTCTACCTTGAGCATCCCGGCGCGCCCGAAGCGCTGGAGTTCGACGTCAACCAGAGCATGGACGGCAAGCGCTACGTCTGGGGGACGGAATGCAGCTATCGCGACACCGGGCATTGGGACATCTGGAACGACGCGGCCGGAAGCTGGGTGACGACGGATGTTGCGTGTCCGCAAGTTTCCGCCAATGAGTGGCACCACCTGACCTGGCAGATCGAGCGCGTCAATGGCAAGGTCCACTACATCAGCGTGATGCTGGATGGTAATGCCACCACGGTGGATAAGTACTACGACCCGCAGAGCCACTTCAACGGCAGCAATCTCAATGTGGCTTTCCAGATGGATGGTGACTACAGGCAGGACCCATATTCAGTCTGGCTGGATAACGTCAGTTTATCGTCTTGGTAACTTACCTCTTCGTAATTAACGGCACGAGTAGCCGAATCGGCGTTCCTGAAGTAACGTGGAGCGCCGTGGTAGATGCATGACTCGCAAATCGGCAACTACCAGGCTACTCGTGCTGATGTTCTTCTCCTCGCAGTTCCTCAAGGCGGAACTAAAACTAAGTACTAATCACTAATTACTAATGACTAATTACTAGTCACTAATTGCTCCTTCAACTTCTCCTTCAAATCCGCGGCAATCGCCTGCCCATGAAACCTTCCATTCTCGATGAAGATTTCGCTCGTCTTTGTGCCCGCGACAATGACTCCCGCCAGATAAATTCCCGGCACGTTGCTCTCCAGCGTCTGACGATCGACCACAGGTTTCTTGTCCGCTTCATCGCTTAGCTTGATGCCCAGCGAGGATAGGAACTCGAAGTCCGGATGATAGCCGGTCAGAGCGAAGACGTAATCATTCGCCAGCGTCACCTGCCCGTCCGGCGTATCGAGCACGACGTGCTCCAGCGTGATCTCGCGCACGCGCGTGTTGAAGTAGGCGTTCACTTGTCCGGCCTTGATGCGGTTCTCGATGTCCGGCTTGATCCAGTATTTCACCGAGGGGCCGATTCCCGGCCCGCGATGCACCAGCGTGACCTTCGCGCCGTGCCGCCACAGCTCCAGCGCGGCGATCGCGGCGGAATTCTTCCCGCCAATGATCATCACCTCGAGTCCGAAGAAGGGATGCGGCTCGCGATAATAGTGCATGACCTTCGGCAGGTCTTCGCCGGGAACATGAATGTAGTTGGGCCGGTCGTAGTAGCCGGTCGCGAGAATCAGCTTGCGCGCGTGATATTCCCGCTTGTGCCCATGCAGGTTTCGAGTTTGCACGACGAAGTTGCCATCGCTGCCGTCGATCTTCAGCACCGGCTCGTACTGCCGCACGTCCAGCTGATAGTGCTCAGCAACCTTGCGGTAGTACTCCAGCGCCTCCTGCCGCGTCGGCTTCTGGTTGGGGCTGCAAAACGGAATGTCGCCGATCTCCAGCAGCTCCGGCGTGGTGAAGAACGTCATGTTGCTGGGATAGTTGAACAGGGAATTGACCAGGCAGCCCTTGTCGATATTCGTAACCGTAAAGCCGGCGCGCTTGGCCTCGATGCCACAAGCCAGTCCGGTCGGCCCGGCACCAACTACTACCACATCCAGCGAAAAACTCTCGGTGAGTTCACGATCCATGACTCAAGGATACCGTGTCGCTCCTTCGCGCGCGCTTGAGAGCCTGCTTTACTCCTGTGGGTCGCTTGCGCTGCAACGCATTCACGCATTGCGTGAGGCACGCCTCCAGCCGCTTCAGATTGGCCGACGCGCCATGCAACGCCGAGAGCACCAGCTTCGCCCTGCGTAGATCGAGATGTCCATTGGCGACTCCATACAGCGCTTGCGTGAAGCCGACCTGAATAGCGGCCGCATCTTCCAGCACGGGCGCGGGAAAATCGGTGAAGGGCCACTCGCCGGGAGCGGCATTCGGATTACGCACGGCAAACATGTTGCGCACCGACGGCAGACACTCCTCGACATTCGAATGGTAGTAGCAGAAACTCTTGTCGCGCAGCGCCGGCGATCCGCAGCGCTTACCGCTCGGTTTAATGTGCTCGCAGATAGGAACAGCCATAGGGTACCCCCCTCAAAAATAAAAACAATAACGCACTTGACACAGGAACGAAGTGATAAAACTGACGATAACCTGCGAAAACGAAGAGGTTGAGACAATTCTCCGGCTACTAGAACGACCCGGGCGGTCTGTCGCGGAGCGGATAGAAATACTACGAGCGGCGCAAGCGTGGCTTATCGCCTCGGACAATCACGACTATACCTGCCCCGATCACAACGAACTCAGTTCGGTTTTTGAGTTTGTCGGTACTGATCTACCTGCCTAGCGGCCCTTTCCCACATCTCCGCGATATGTTTTGGGTTGTGCTTCAAGTCGAGCAGGTCACAAAGCGTTGTAAGCATGGTTAACGTTTTGTCTTCAATCTTGGCTTCCATGCGTAAAATCATCTCATGACCAACAAGCGCAAATACCTAGTCAAGAAGGTTGCCGCCGAAGGCGAAGACGTGAAAGCGGACGCCGGAAAGTTCGACAGTCTGCTGGACAGGTTGTTGCACACCGATCCGCTACCGCTGGCGAAGTTGCGCGAGGAACCCGGCAGGCTGGCCGCACGAAGGCCGAGAAAGTCGGGCAAGTAGGGGCTTAAGCCTACTTCGACGGGCATTGCGGGTATGGTGGAGGGTCAAAGATCGCGAACGGGTCTTTGGGGTTAATTGGCCTCTGTTTTAAGGGGTCGCAAACCAGCCCCGTTGCCGTATCCAGCAGAAATCGGGACTCGCCGAATTTCTGGTAGTGGTGGGCCGGAAACTGTCGTCCAGACAGAAATCCAACCCCCAAAGCCACCGCAACAGCACCACTCCAGAGCAGGGTTTTCACAGCTTCCTCCTGAACAACGGCGGTTCGTATTTACCGTGGTAGTAGGCAGAGCGGAATGCTAAGAACGCAACCAAAGCGAATACGGCAGCGATAACAATCTGCTTACCAATCATCGCGGCCAACGCGAACAATGTGAAGAGGATTCCCAGTACGATCTTGACTGGTTTGTAGAGTGGGATCACAGGCTTCCTCGCTGGCTTTGACAGGACAGGGTTTCCCTTACGGGAGAGCGAGCGTTATTCCCGCCTATTCCGGCCACTTGCGCCGAAGGCGACTTCCGTGGGTTCGCAATCGACGGGCGCTAGGTCAACCTGTCCTGCCAGCGGGGAATTGTAATCCTCAGAACACTTCCCGCGTTAGCTTTTTGTAGGTCAAGGGCTTGCCAGAAGCCACGTTTGTGAGCAACGAGTCGAACATCAGGCTCTGTTGGTTGCGCCTGTCGTAGCGCCAGCAGAACTCGTTGAGATAAGCCTCGATGTGGTCTTGCTCCAGCCGATGGAACGAGCCGACAAACGCCCGTTTTAGCAGGCTGAACGCCCCGTCGATAGTGCGCGTAGCGCGTAGCGTCCCGTGGTTCCAAAGCTCCTCTTTGTGGACGCCGACGTTGTGCTGCTCTGGCGGAATGAATGTCGCATAGACCGAAGCGCCATCGGTTGCGATCCTCGCATTCGGGCTGACATTGGCCTCGATAGCTGGTTGCAGGGATTGCTTCTTGGCATCTGGGATCACCTTCAGCCGGATGCGCCCGTTGCGCTCAACCATACCCAAGACCTTGATCTTGGCATCTTTCCCGGCCTTGATGCCCAGATTGCGCTTCTTGCCGCCAAGGTTAACCTCGTCGATTTCAACCACTTGGCCCTCGCTGCCCAAGGGCTTTGCGTCCTTGTCCTGCATAGCTTCGCGGATACGGTGATTCAAGTACCACGCGGTCTTGTGCTGGACGCCCAAGTGCCGCGATAGCTGCAGTGCAGACAAGCTCTTCTTGGCTTCGCAGATCAGCGCGATTGCCATAAACCATTTCTGGAGCGGAAGGTGTGAATCGTGGAACAGGGTGCCGCTCGTAGCGGTAAACTGCCACCCGCACTCCAGACACTCCAGAACCCGGCGGACTTTTCCGGTCTTGCCCTTGCTAGTGACTCGCGAAATGCGGGTGCTATCACAGGCGATACAGTGGATGCCGTCGGGCCACCGCGCCTTAATCAGGTGCTCAACCGCTTCGTCTTCCGAAGCGAACGTTTTGGCAACGTCATGCAAGTTCATCTTCTTCCCCTTTGGCTGACGATCTTTACGGCAGTGTTTGCGGCCCGTTTCGCTTGGGACGCTTGCCAGCCTATCTGGGCAGAGGTTCGTAGCCGGACTGTATTCGAGCGTTTACGTGCCGCAGTAAGTCGATGGCATTCAGAATGTCTAGGTCGGAAGGCTCACCTTTCTTTCCCTCACGTATCTGAATCAGAACGGCGACTGTGGCTATCGCCTCGGCGGTAAGCTCTTTCGGTTCGGTCATATCGTCCTCCATGCCGATACTTTACCTCGCCTCTCGTCCTGTGTCAAGTACAATATTGTTAAAATAAAGTCTTGCAGTACAGCAGGTTACAAAGACGAAAATGCAAAGTATTGGGCGAGAAGAACTTCGAAAGCCCTGTAAGTCCATTTTCCCTGATACTTTGCAAGCTGCCGCGCAAAGTATCAATTCCATTTGACTTACGTCCAGCACAAACCTCGCTTTCTCAATATCTTGCGAAGTTGCCAGGCGCAGCCTCGTGCGTGCCGCATTCCGACAACTAACAACCGACAACTGACAACTGTCTTCCATAAACACAAATAGGGCAGGAGCGCCGGGGACTAGGCGGATCCTACCCTAACAAATTAACTTTGGACTTTCGGCAATTACTGCGTCAAGATTACGAAAGTACAGGGTTAGGTAACTGTACTTCCGGTTTTTTTGATGGGCTGGTAACCGAATCTCCGCCTGACAACGCGACGATTACCTAGTACCTGCAACCATTTACTCTCAACTCTCCATCCATGTGAGCGGCAACCAAGGAGTTCGAATTATGCGCCGCGTCGTTTCCAATACTTCTCGTCTAGTCCTCGCCTTCTTCACCCTGCTTGCGTTCATCGCCTTGCCCGCAAGCGCCGAACAAGAAAATTCCGCCGGCAGTTCGAATTATCTCTACGTCGGCAGCTATATCGGCCAATATCCCACTTTCATCGACTACATCTCCGGATACACCGTCGCCGCCGATGGCAGCCTGCAGCCGCTCTCCGGCTTTCCGGTGTCCGGACCCAGCTTCGGTCTCTTGTCGGTGGGAAACTTCGTCTTTGGCAACGACGGCCACGACATCGAAACCTACGCTCGCGGTTCTAACGGCACTCTCACGCCGGCCTCGCGCATCGACGAATACACCTATGCTCCGCAATCGGCCGGGATGGGCATCTACGCGCTGAACCCCGATCGCAGCGGGCGAACCTTGACGACGGTCTTGAGTTGCGGCTCCTGCAACAGCTACGTGCTTCCGTTCTCCATCGGCTCCAACGGGCAGCTCTCCTATATCGGCGGTAGTCAGCCTCCGACCCTTGGCGCGGCGAAGTGGAATGGTGTCTTCACCTTCTCTCCCGACAATCGCTGGGCCTACACCGCCTATTGGCAGTCGTTGCCCACCGAATATCGTCGCCAGCCCAACGGATTGCTCACTTATGTTCGCGACGGCGCAGCCTCGCCTCCCAACGATCAGGTCTGCTTGCCCGGAGACATGGCTGTATCGGCGTCCGCCGGCTACATTCCCATGATCTGGTCAGCGGGCCTGTACTGCGGCCAGGATGGCGCCTATGCCATGGCTACTTACACCGTAGCTTCCGATGGCAGTCTGGCGCTGGTCGACAACTCGGCATTCACGCCGCAGCTACAGGAAGTGAATCTGTCCTTTGATCCGACTGGAACCTATCTGGCGATGGCTGGTTACGTCGGCAATAACGGTCCGCAGCAGGCGGCGTTGCAGATCTACAAATTGCAATCGAATGGCAGCTTGTCACCGGTGGGGAACATGCTGGTGAACAGCGCCGCCTCGCAATTTGAATCCGTCAGCTGGGACAGCGCCAATCATCTCTATGTTGTCAGTTACGACTGCCAGGCGGGGTGCCAGTCCAGCTTCACCAACAGCGTCTACATCTACAACTTCGATGGCCAGACGCTAACACCGGCTCCCGGCTCGCCACATCGCATGATCAACGTAGTCGGCCTGGCGACCGTGCCTGCGTCGTAAGCACTCTCGACCTTGTTCTGTGCACCAGGTTCGCCCATCAGTTGGGCTAACCTGGGCCCTTCAAAATTACCAGCTCCGCAAAAACGAAGGGCGCCAAAGTTGGCGCCCACTCATGTACCTGTCTGGATAGCGCACCCTTACAGCTGAGGTATCGCCGCCGGCGGTGCAAATGGCACCACTACCACTTTCTGGAACTCCACTGCTTCGCCACAACGCATATAGGGCGTGTACTTGTACTGCTGCACGGCGGCAGTTGCGGCGCCATTAAGGTCCGGGTCGCCCCCCAGCACTGTGGCCTTCGTCACCATGCCACTCTTGTCCACATCGGTCATCACCCAAACCAATCCAAACTTCTTGGCCTTCACCGCAGCATCGGGTGCTTTTGCCGGAACCGACTTGCTCAGACGCGGGGCGGTGTAGTTCTTGTCGACATCGGCACAGCTCTTGAGATCGACGCTGGTGCTCTTCTCAGGAGCGATAAACAGCGCGTCGGGAAACTTCTCGCCCCGCGTCACCGTTACCTTTCCTTCCAACAGCAAGGTCTTGGCATAAGTCACCTTGAAGGTTTGCGGATACGCGGTGTTGCCGAACATCGTATAGTCGCTGTACTCAAACGAGCCGATCTCTGCTTTGCCGACCGTGGTGCTGACCGTGAGCACATGCCCGCTGCCCGCATCAATGCAGTATGTCTCCATGGGATCTCCAAACGCCAGGCACTTCGCCTCCACGTTGTTGACGCTCTTCTTGGAGACATCGATCTTCGCCTTCTCCACGTCTAGTGGTGGAAAGCTGTACGGCCCCGCCGGATTGCCTCCGTCCAGCGCTGCAATGGCCGCTTCAAACTGCAGCAGCTGCACCGGTGTTGCCTGGTTGCTCATGTGCGAGAGCTTGCCATTGTTGAGTATCGTGACCTCAACCTTGTTATCGTTCACCGTCCACTCCGCGCGCCACTTTTCCGGTCCAGCCCAGGAAAGCGTGTAGTCCACATTGACGTCTGGCCGGCCATTCACGGGCATGCGCACATGGGCCACCACTTTTACCGTACCCTGCGTCCACAAGTCTGCCTGCTGAAATGACTTCTTCAGCAAGTCGTGTGGATCTTCTTTGGCTGCGAAGGCTGCCGCTGTGAGCAAACCAACAACGACTGCAGAAGAGAGCAACTGCCGTGCGATTCGGTTCAAAATTGCCTCCATAACTCGTTTTTTGGAAAGAAAAGAATAGCTCCGCCCTGGCCGGGTTGCTGTGCGGCCGGTCACCACCCTTGGGTACGGCCCTCGGACTCCCTAGATTCCCCAGGCATCCGCAGAGCAGTCGTACTGCTGCCCGTACCCGTCCGGACGCAAACCCTCAGTGTACATGAGTCCTTCCGCCAGTCGCCTGGATGCCCGTTGTGCCAACCCTGTCGAGTAGCGTGATCGTGCGCCAGCAGAGTGGATGCCCGTTTTGTCATGCCCGGGAGAGGGAAGTGACCCGTGCCAGCCGCGGGGCGGCGACAGAATGATGCAAAGTCTTCTCGCCTGCCGCATCTAACTTCATGCAGTGTGGAGGCCCTCGTGAAGCGATTTACCGTCGGCTTATTTTCCTTACTTCTCTTGGCCGGCACTCTTGCTCAAGCGCAATATCAGGCTTATCCCGAAGGGCCGCAGGTCGATGCCACCTTCGGCGTGGGCACGCTTCTGGCGCCTTCATCATCGTTCAACGCAAACCCGGTTAACCACAGCCCGCAATCGCTCAGCGGAGGAACCTATCTCAGCTTCAGCGGTGATGCATTGTTCTGGCGGCATCTGGGCGCGCAAGGCGAGGTTGCGTGGCGAGCCGGCCAGGGCCTCTATCTCGGCGTGCAACCGTATCGGCCCATCTTGTACGACTTCAACGTGATCTATGCGCCCCCGCTGGGACGGCACGCGCAGCTCGAAATGCTGGCAGGCATCGGCGGACTCAGCACGCGCTTCTACACGCCAGTCTACTTTTGCAACTTCTATGGCTGTGCCAATTACTACAGCAGTAATCACTTCCTTGGAGATGTAGGATTCGCGGTTCGCTTCTACGTTGGACGTGGTGTCTTTATCCGGCCCGAATTCCGCGAGTACTTCATCAACAACAACGTCGAATATGGCAGCCCCTACGCCACTCGCCTGGGTAGGCTCCATCGGATATTCCTTTGGGCGCTGAAATTTTTCGCATCGTGTCTGTACGAAAACGGACACCACTAACTAATTGACTTCGCAAGCACCGCGTCAACCACTGTGCACTAACGGACACCGCGAATCCCCGCTAAAACATTGGGCGCTCACACACTTCCCTCTTCCTCGTCTAAACTGTTTCTTAACGCAGCAGGAACAATTCGCTTGTTCCCCGCGTAATTCCTTTCGTACTCATTTGGGTAATTCTCCGATCTAGAGAGTGTGATATGAAACAGACCCTGCTTGTGTTTGCGGCCGGCCTTCTCCTCTGCTGCAACGCCTTTGCGCAACGGCTTCCCGGCGGCGCATCGCCCGAACATTATTCCCTCACCGTCAATGTTAATTTCCCCAACAACACCTTTGACGGCGACGAAACCATCAACCTGACGCTCAGCAAGCCCACAACCAGCATCACCCTGAACGCGGTTGAGATCGATTTCCACGACGTTACCGTCACCGCCGGCGGCCAGACGCAGACCGCCAAAGTCTCGCTCGACGAGAAGAACGAGCAGGCGACATTCACCGTCGACAAAGAGCTTCCTACCGGCTCCGCGCTGCTGCACATCAAGTACACGGGTCATCTGAACGACAAGCTCCGCGGCTTCTACCTGAGCAACTACAAAGGCCGCAAGTATCTCGTCTCGCAGATGGAAGCCACCGACGCGCGCGTCGCCTTCCCCAGCTGGGACGAGCCGTCTTATAAGGCCACGTTCGACCTTACTGCCATCATCGACAAAGGCGACACCGCCATCTCCAACGGCGAGATCGTCTCCGACACTCCCGGTCCCGGCGACAAACACACCATCAAGTTCTCTACTTCGCCCAAGATGTCGAGCTACCTCGTTGCTCTGACCGTCGGCGATTGGAAGTGCGTCTCCGATCAGACGGACGGCGTGAAGGTCAGTGTCTGCACCGTTCCCGGCAAGGAGAACCTGGCGCACTTCCCGCTGGAAGCGGTCAAAGCGATCCTGCACTACTACGACAACTATTACGGCATCAAGTATCCGCTGCCCAAGCTCGACAACATCGCCGTGCCTGACTTCCAGGCGGGCGCCATGGAGAACTGGGGTGCGATTATCTATCGCGAGACCGCTCTCCTCGTCGATGACAAGAACGCCTCCGTCGGCGACAAGCAGGGCGTAGCTGAAACCATCGCTCACGAAATGGCTCACCAGTGGTTCGGCGATCTCGTCACCGCCGCGTGGTGGGACGACATCTGGCTCAACGAAGGCTTCGCCACCTGGATGACGCCGCACCCGCTGGCGCAGTGGAAGCCGGATTGGCTGGAAGGGCAGGGAACTGTCGCCAACAATGACCGCTCCATGGCTGGCGACTCGGTGCAGAACACGCGCCCGATCCATCAGGAAGCGACGACGCGCGCGGAAATCGAACAGCTCTTCGACGGCATCGCGTACGGCAAAACAGCAGCCGTGCTGCACATGCTGGAGTCGTATCTCGGAACAGACACATTCCGAGCTGGCGTGAACCTCTATCTGAAAGAACACGCCTACGGCAATGCCACGGCCGCCGACTTCTGGAGCGCTATGGCACGGGCCTCGAAGAAGCCCATCGATCAGATCATGCCGACCTTCGTCCTGCAGCCGGGCGTGCCGTTTGTCGACGTCCAGGCAAAGTGCGAAGGCGGCAACACCAATCTGAAGCTTTCCCAGAAACGTTATTTCGATACGCCCGAAGCCTTCAACCGTCCCGACGAGCAGATCTGGCAGATTCCCGTCTGCGCCAAGGGTATCAGCGCCGGGTCAGCAGGAAATCAGCAGTGCTTCCTGCTCACCGAGCGCCAGCAGCAATTCACGCTGAACGGTTGCTCGACGCTGGTCTTCCCCGACTCGAATGCGATGGGCTATTACCGCTTCAACTACGACAGCGCGGCCCTGCATCAATTGGGCGGCGCTGCTGAAAGCGTGCTGACGCCGGAAGAGCGCATCGCCCTGATGGGCAATGAATGGGCGCTGATGCGCGTCGGCAAGCACACCATCGGCGACTACCTCGCCATGGGCGCGCAGTTCAAGAACACTCCGGGCATGGATCTGCTGGCTGCCATGGGCGATCATCTGGACCTCGTCAACAATCACATGCTGACCGATGCCGACCGTCCTGAATTCCAGGCATGGTTGCGCACCCAGTTCTCCCCTTTGCTGCAGAAGCTCGGCTACAGTGGTAAGCCCACCGATACCCCTTCCGACAAGCAGAAGCGAGCCCTGTTATTTGTCGGCCTGGGAAATATCGCCAATGACCCCGAGGTCATTCAGCAAGCCAACACGCTGGTGCAGCAACTGATGAAGAACCCCGACTCGGTAGACGGCAGTCTGGCGCACGCGGTTGTCGCGGTAGCTGCGCGTCACGGAAACGCGGAACTCTACAACCAGTACAAGGCGCAGTTGAAGAAGGCGTCGTCGCCGGAACAGTACTACCAGTTCTTCTACGCCCTCTCCGAGTTCCAACAGCCGGAGCTGACCAAGCAGACGCTGGACTGGACGTTGACCCCTGACGTACGCGGTCAGGACCTGTACGTCCTGCTGCCGCTGCTGGAAAATCCGGCGAGTCAGGATGCGACGTGGTCCTTCATGCGCACGCACTTCGACGACTTGCTGAAGAAGACCGGCGGCGGACTCGGCGGAGTGGGAATCTTCCTGTATGGCGCGCAGAACTTCTGCAGCACCGAGAAGGCGGGCGAAGTGAAGCAGTTCTTCGAGCAGCATCCCTTCCCGGGCACCGAGCGCAATCAGAAGCAGGCCATCGAGGCGATCGACAACTGCGTAGCCTTGCGCGATCAGCAGCAGAGCAACCTCTCTGCCTGGCTGAAGCAACAGGGCAACGTGACCAACGCCTCCGCCGGCGGCGGCTCCAGTACTGGCGCCTCCATGCGCCGATAAAGCAGTCTGAATCAAGTCAAAAGGCGTCCCCTCCGGACGCCTTTTTTCTTGCGCTAACTTGTCGAGCGTCCGCACGTCCATGATGGCGCGGACTTTGTGAAAAGGAGGAGCCATGCGGAACTTCCTGCTCGGCATACTCACAACATTGCTCGTCCTGGTTGTCGGTGGGCTCGCGTATCTCAAGCTGGGATTGGTTGAGGTTCGTGGCGACCGGCCGCCTTCCAGGCTGGAAGCCTACCTGATGTCGTCTGCCGTACACGCATCGGTAAGACGGAATGCGCCTAAGATTCAGAACCCCATCCCACTCACCGACGAAAACCTCATTGCCGGAGGCAAGCAATACCGTGGCGAGTGTGTAGCGGTTGCCACGGAACGCCCGGCAAGGCCGACCGCTTTCCCGGCTCCCTGGTTCCTGACCCGCCCCAGTTCCCAACAGTTGGAACCAGCTACACGGAAGCGCAAGTCTTCTGGGTAGCGAAGCTCGGCATTCGGCATTCAGGAATGTTTGTGAACGGCTTGTGGGATTCAGACGATGAGCTGTGGCGGCTCGCCGCCTATATCAAGCGAATGAACTCTCTCCCGCAGCACGTGCAGGATGAGCTGGCGAAGAAAGGCGACCACTCGGGATGACTCTCGCTGCTAGTGTGCCTGTGCTGTGCCTCTGGTTCGCGTGCCCTTCAGTTGAACGCTAAGCTGGGCTCGACGCGCGCTGACTCTCCGCGTTGATCTCTTTCGCAGCTTTGATCCCTGACGCGATCGCCCCCTGCATCCATCCCGGCCACGGCGACGCATGTTCTCCGGCAAACCATATCTGACCCTCGCGGCGGCAAACATCGGGATACAGTTTTTGCTCTCCCACGTAGTATTCGCTGTATGCGCCGCGCTGCCACGGGTCGTTGACCCACGACTTCACCACCACCGTCTCCAGATGCGGCCGTAGCCCGGGATGCACCGCATCCATGTCGGCGATCAGCCGCTCCGTTCGTTCGCCATCATTCATCAGGTCCAGTTCGTGGGCGTACTTCTCGTAGACGTACGCCTGCAACAACCCACGCGTGCCCTGCTTGCCGTAAGTCGGATGCCACACTTCGAAGTTCTTGTCCGATGACCCGAACCCATTCAGCCCCTCATCCTGCCAGTAACGGCGATTGACCTGGTATGTGGTCCGCACAACCGGCCCATACGAAAGCGTGTCGATCGCGTGGCGCTTGGCCGGCGACCACTCCGGCGTCACCGCGATGTGCCGCAGAACGCCGAAGGGAATCGTACAAATCACCGCGTCAGACTCGATGTGGTCCTGCAATCCCGATTGCTCGTACGTGATGCGCACCCGTTCCTTGCTGCGATCAATCTGCTGCACCGCACACCCATAGCGAATCTGGCTGCTGAGCTTCGCGGCAAATGCCCGCGGCAGCTGGTCGTTGCCGCCCTTGATCTTCGCCAGTGACTCGGTGTGATGACTGTAGGAGTCGCGCATGAAGTCCAGCGCCGCGTCATCCTGGAATCCGAACACCATGTACGAGATGGCGTCCTGGGATGCGCCTTGCTGCCGCAGGTAATCCGCCATGCTGATGTCGGCCAGCCGCTGGATCTCCGGCGGCCAATCCTCGCGAATGCCGTCGCCGATCTTCCGCATGGTTGGCCCGTAGTAATGCTCGTCGAAGTTCGACAACCCGATGCGCCGCTCCTCCGCCGTCAGATCGAGCGGAACCTGCGACATGTCGATCGGCTTACCCACCGGCGTTATTACACGCTTGCCCTTCATCAGCGCGACCTCGGCGCCGCCGGCAGGCCAGAACGGCTCCAGCTGAAGGTTGAAATACTCCACCCACTCGCGCGTGACGGTATGCGTGTTAGGAATGCGCCCCGCGCCGGCCTCGGCATACATGTCGTCCGACAGCCCTTCACGAACGGTATGCACGCGTCCGCCGGGATGCAGTTGCGCTTCGAGGATGACGACCTCATGCCCGCCGCGCTGCAGCTCCCATCCCGCCGAGAGTCCTGCCAATCCCGCGCCAAGTATGGTCACCCGCATTGCGCGGCCGGCCGGCTGTGTTGAGCTCTGCGGCAAAGCCCAGCTCGGCACGTCACGCAGGAACAGTCCTCCCGCAGCCAGACTCGCCAGCTTCACAAATGCTCGCCGCTCGATTTTCATGTGCGCGCAATTGTATTATCCGCGCCGATCTTCGCCAATATCGGAATCGCGATCCGAGTCGCCCGCAGACAAAAAGCTCCTGCGACATCACTGCCTGCAGAAGCTCGTGACGAATTATGTGTCCTGGCGCCCCGTTCTAGCGCTCTTCTTGCTAGAGCAGGGCGGTTGTGCCGACCCGGAAGGATCTAGCTGGCCTTCGCTCTAACCTTGCATACGTATGGATGCTCGCGTTCCCACTTTTCCAGCGAGCCATCAAGACGCGACACCAATCTGGAGGTGTGACATTCCTTGCAGGTAGATCGGATCAGCTCTGGGAGTTCGAGGTCGACTAACTGGTGCTCAAAATGGGAGGCGGGACTGTAACTCGTTCTCATCGCGCACCTCGGATCGTGGCCCACTAACATTTAAGCCAATGGATAGACGGCTGTCAGTGAGCGCAGTCACGACGAGTAGCGCAAATCGTATTTTGCACCGAAAAAATCTCCCGTGCAACACAAACATGGCAAAATAAGAGTAATCGCAAGTGGCCTGTCAGCGCCATCGCTTGGCAAGGAAGCGCTACTACCACCCACCACACATATACCGTATGACGGGATCGTCCCGACTGGCGGCCCGCCGTTGTCCGCTGACGGACATGATCTTCGGCCGCCGAACATTCTGCTTCGCACTCCGTGATTCCAAGCTGTTGAATCTAATCGCCGCAGCCTTGGCATATATTTTGCCGTTATGATTTGCGCTCTCCGTTGATGATTCCTGGCGTCTCAACCAAACTCCATGGGGGAGGTGACGTCGTGGCCAACCGAATATTTTTCCAACGCAACTCGTCTCTGCTGCGCTTCGCGCCGTCTCTTGCGGTAATTGTTCTCTGCGCTTCAGCAGCCTTCTGCGAAACCCTTTCGCTGCCCGCCGATTCTCCGCGCTGGGAGCTGCAGGGAGAAGCGAAGGTAGTCGATTACCTTGGCCGCAAGTCCATCCTGCTGGATGGCGGCGCCGCCCTTCTCAAAGACTTCGAATTGCAGGACGGGACCGTGGACGTCGACGTGGCAACGCCGGCAAAGCGCGGCTTCTTCGGCATTCAGTTCCGTCTCGCCGATGACGGAGCCAATGGCGAATGGATCTATCTTCGCCAGCACAAGTCGGGCCTTCCCGACGCCATGCAATATACGCCCGTGCTCAACACCGGGCTGAACTGGCAAATCTATAACGGGCCGGGATTCACCGGCGCGGTCGAGATCCCGAAAGATGAGTGGTTCCATCTGCGTTTAGAAGTTGCGGGAGCGCAAGCCAAGCTCTATGTCAAAGACATGGAAACGCCGGCCCTGGTGATGAGCGACCTGAAAAGCGGTATTCAGAAGGGGCAGCTCGCGCTCGCTGATCTCATCGGCGCTACCTACTTCTCCAATTTCGAAGTAAGCACCACGAGCTTCAATGCTCCGTGGGAGCGGCATCTGCCTCCAACGCCGCCGGGTACGCTGACCAAATGGAGCATTTCGCCTTCCTACGACGCGCTCGGCCGAAATTTGGAGCACCCGCTCTCGCCTTCCGAAATCTCTGCCATACATTGGCAGAATGTTGAAGCCGAGCCACCCGGGCTTGTCGTCCTCTATCGTTATCGCGAAGCTCCACATCCGCACGTCACCTTTCAGTCAGACTTTTCCACGCGCCTGCAGCCTCAGCCGGGAATGAAGGTTGTCTACGCAAGAACGACGATCGATTCCGATCGCGACCAGGTCAAGAAGCTTTACATCGGCTACAGCGACGACGTAAGCGTCTTTCTGAATGGCAAAATTCTGTACCGCGGTCGCAGCGCGCAGAGCTTTCGCGATCCTGGCTTCCTCGGCATCATGAACCCAGAAAACGACGCTGTGTACCTCCCTCTGAAAAAGGGAAAGAACGAGTTGGTGCTTGCCGTGAGCGAACTCGGCGGCGGATGGGGATTCATTTGCCGCCTGAGCGAGTTGCAGAACTAAAGCAGCCATTCGCTCGCAGTTACAGGATGATAGGGTAGAAAGCCAATAGCCTTCGGAGCAAGCATGTTCGCAGATCTTCGCTACGCGTTGCGGCAATTGCGTAAATCGCCGGCTTTCACCCTGGTGGCGATATTGACACTTGCTTTGGGCGTGGGCGCAAACACGGCTATCTTCAGCGTGGTCAAGGCGGTGCTCCTGGACCAGCTACCCTACCGCGATCCCGGCCGTATGGTGAAGTTCTCCGAAGCCAGCCCCGACACGCCGCTGCCGGAGACCATCGACTACACCACCACCTACGACCTGCGGCAGCGCAGCCGCTCGTTTGAGAGCATGTCGCTGTTTCGCGACGGCGCGGGCGCGATCGTCGAGCAGGGTCAGCCCGAGCTAATCGAAGGCATGCGCGTCGGCTACGACTACTTCGACACGCTGGGCGTCAAGATGCTTCTCGGCCGCGGCTTCCTTGCGGAAGAAGATCAGCCCGAGACCCGCTACGAAATCGTCCTCACGCACGGACTATGGCTGCGCCGCTTCGGCGGCGATCCCGCAATTGTCGGCCGTACCATTCGCATGAGCGATCGTTCTTACAAAGTCGTGGGCGTGCTCCCCGAGAATTTCTTCCCACTGGTGCGCGCCGGCCGCTCCGAAATGCCTGAGATGTACGCCCCTCTAGGCTACGACCTGAAGCAGCCCATGGCCTGTCGCGGATGCCAGCATCTGCAGGTCGTCGGGCGGCTGAAGCCCGGCGTCTCCATGGAGCAGGCGCGCGCCGAGTTGAATAGCCTGCTGCGCGAGATCGTGCGCGAGCATCCCACGGACTACGACGAGAGCACCGTCATTGCCATGATGCCGCTGCGCGATTACATGGTGGCGCGCGTAAGCACCGCGCTCTGGATTCTTTTGGGCGCCGTGGGTATGGTCTTGCTGATCGCGTGCGCTAACGTCGCGCATCTCGCGCTGGCGCGTGCTACCAGCCGCACGAAGGAGATGGCGCTGCGTGCCGCGCTGGGCGCCGGTCGTGCTCGTCTGGCCCGGCAGCTGCTCGGTGAGAGCATCGTGCTCGCGCTCATTGGCGGTCTTGCCGGCCTGGTGCTCGCATGGTGGGGGACCAGCATCCTCGCCACGCTGGGACTGAAAGAACTTCCGCGCGCCGCCGAGATCCGCGTCGATCTGCCAATCCTTCTCTTCACCCTCGCCACCAGCATTCTCACTGGGCTGCTCTTCGGAGTGGTGCCCGCGCTGCGTACCTCGCAGGTCGATCCCAATGAAGCCTTGAAGGACGCGGGTCGTGCTACGGAAGCCCGCTCCCGCCACGCCTATCGCAATATGCTCATCACGGTGGAGATTGCGCTGGCCTTCGTGCTGGTGATGGGCGCGGGCCTGCTGGGCAAGAGCCTGCTGCGCCTGCTCGATGTCGACGCTGGTTACGATCCGCACAATGTCCTCACCGCCGGCGTCTACGTCTATGGCGACCGCTACGACAATAAGCCGCAAGTCGAGCTGAATTTCTACCAGCAGGCGATGCAGCGCCTGCGCGTCACTCCCGGCATTGAAGGTGTGGCGATGGTGAGCACCCTGCCACTGGCTACCTTCGACCGCCGCGGGCTGCACATCCAGGACCGCCCCCTGGCCAATGAATCCGAAGGGCCCGCGCCCGATACCTACTCGATCTCGCCTGAGTACTTCAGCGTGATGCGCATTCCGCTGAAGCGCGGACGTCTCTTCACCGGCGCCGATCGCGCGGGCGCTCCGGGGGTGGCGATCATCAGCGAATCCTGCGCCCGTGCTGTCTTTCCCAACGAAGATCCCATCGGCAAGCACGTCCAGCTGGGCGGTCGTGATGACAAGAAGCCGTGGCTCACCATCGTCGGCATCGTTGGCGATGTGCGCCAGTACAGCTTCGATCGCCCCTCGCAGATGGAAGCCTACGTCGCGCAAGCGCAGAACATGGATTACGGCTTTGATGTAGTCGTGCGCACCGGCGGCGATCCGCGGCGATTCGAACAAACCGTCCGCCAGGCGTTCCTCGCCGCCGATAATACGCAGCCGATCTATCAGGTTCGTCCGCTGGAAGATTACGTCGCAGAGTCGCAGGCAACGCGCCGTTTCAGCCTGATGCTGCTTGGACTGTTTGGTGCACTGGCGCTGGTCTTGGCGGTCGTCGGGATTTACGGCGTGATCTCATACGCCGTGAGCCTGCGCACCCGCGAGTTGGGCATTCGTCTGGCGCTCGGTGCCGAGCGGCGCGCCATCATCGTAATGGTGCTGCGCCAGGGACTTGCGGTGGTTGCGGGCGGCCTCGCCGTCGGATTGGCGGCGTCGCTGGTGCTCACGCGATCGCTCGTGTCGCTGCTCTTCGAGGTGCGTCCCCTGGACCTGGCAACGCTTACCGGCGTTACTTTGATCCTCGCTGCCATAGCCCTGCTGGCTAATTACCTGCCTGCGCGCAGGGCATCGAGAGTCGATCCCGTCGTGGCCCTGCGCTACGAATAAATCCTTGCGGTCTGACGAATCACTCGTCGCCTGGTCATCGCATCTTCCACCTGGTCGTCCCGAGAGAGGACGTAAGTCCGAACCGAGGGATCTGCGGTTCGCCGGGATGGGAAATGCCCAGGTGTCCGATCTGATGCGCTCTGGCATTTCCGCATCACATCTGATAATTTCACGCGAGCATGACGGAGCCACGGGCACTGAGCGCGGAGTCCACCTCCGATCGCTGGCATGCAATGAGCGCCGGTTTCCTCGGCTGGACGCTCGACGCCTTCGACTTCTTCGTCGTCATCTTCCTCTTCGATACGCTAGCCGAGCATTTCCACGTCCCCAAGCGCGACATCGTCCTGAGCGTCACCGCGACGCTCGCCATGCGTCCCATCGGCGCGCTGCTGTTCGGCATGATGGCCGACCGCTATGGACGCCGCCGCCCGCTGATGGCCAACGTCATCTTCTTTGCGGCGATCGAATTTCTTTGCGGCTTCTCGCCGAACTTCACCGTCTTCTTCATCCTTCGCATGCTGTTCGGCATCGGCATGGGCGGCGAATGGGGCGTCGGCGCATCGCTCGCCATGGAACACGCGCCAATTCGCTGGCGCGGCGTGCTCTCCGGAATTCTCCAGAGTGGATATCCCATCGGCTTCCTGCTGGCTGCAGTGGCCGCGCGCCTGGTGCTGCCAAACTGGGGCTGGCGTGCAATGTTCTGGATCGGCGGCATTCCCGCACTGCTGGCGCTCTACATTCGCACCAAAGTTCCCGAGTCCGAAGCCTGGCGGCAGCACCGCGTCGCGCGCACCATCGACGGCCCGCGCATCGCCTGGCAGCACAAATGGCTCTCGCTGTGCCTCATTGGGCTCATGTTCCTGATGAACTGCCTCTCTCACGGCACGCAGGACCTTTATCCCGACTTTCTGAAGCATCACCACGGCGTCGGGACAAATACCGTCACGTACATCACCATCTTCTACAACGTCGGGGCGGTTGTCGGCGCGATCATCTTTGGCTTGCTGTCGGAGAAAATTGGTCGGCGCTACACCATGTTGGCGGCGCTTGCTGTATCGCTCGCGGTAATTCCCGCGTGGGCCTTCGGCAGCACGCTCGCAGTGCTGGCGGTCGGCGCCTTCCTCATGCAGATGGGCGTGCAGGGCGCGTGGGGAATCATTCCCGTCCATCTCAACGAGCTTTCGCCCGACGCCGTGCGTGGCCTGCTGCCGGGCTTCACCTATCAGGTCGGAATTCTCTTCGCGGCATCCACGCCCACAATCGAATTCGCCCTGCGCGACCGCCTGGGCTACGCCTGGGCGCTGACCGCCTTTGAGCTCGTGGTCATCGCTGCTTTGGCATTGATGCTGGTGTTGGGATCGGAAAGACGCGGCCGCAGCTTTGTGCGAGAACCCGAATCGGTTGCGGCTTAGATTGGAGCGGGAGACGGGGATCGAACCCGCGACCAACGGCTTGGGAAGCCGTGACTCTACCACTGAGTTACTCCCGCTCAGTGACCAAAGTGTATCACCGCGAAAATCGCCGCCGCAATTTCGCCAGAGCCGCGATCCGCACGCGAATGACGAGCTATTGAGGCAACAATCCGCGGCTCGCCTTAACTCTTTGCAGCATCCATACCTTCTTTGACACTGTTTCTGAGCGGCTGCTACTATGAATTGTTCGCGTTTTTCCCGCCCAAGCACGCGTCCCCGTCGTCTAGCCCGGCCTAGGACATCGCCCTTTCACGGCGGTAACACGGGTTCAAATCCCGTCGGGGACGCCAAACCTGTTTTCTGGGGTTCTATCGTCTGTAATAAACTGAAAATAAGGCCAGTTGCAGCGGTTCCAAATTGCTCCTTGGCAGAGTAGGTCAAGCCGCTGGGAAAAAACACCGTTTGCAGTTTCTGCTTTTGCTCGATTGTCGC
>DATFSK010000035.1:0-4371 GCA_035262645.1 Terriglobales bacterium | reverse complement strand
CAACAGCGACGGCATTGATCCGTCATCTTCGAAGAACGTGAGCATTCTTTATTCCTATATTCGAGCCGGCGATGACAACGTGGCCATCAAGGCGAGTGCTTCAGGACCGGCAGAGCACATCACGGTTGCGCACAACCATTTTTATGCTGGCCATGGCATGTCGATCGGCAGCGAGACGCAAGGAGGCGTGACCGCGGTCCGGGTGAAGGACCTCACCATTGACGGCGCCGACAACGGCATTCGCATCAAATCGAATCCGACCCGCGGCGGCCTGGTGCACGACGTGAGCTATGAAGATGTCTGCATTCGCGGCGTCAAGAACCCGCTTGTGATGGAGACCACATACGAAGGCCAAACGACCGGCACGCTTGTTCCCCGCTTTGAGGATGTGGCATTGCACAACGTACGCGTGCTGGGCGGCGGAAAGATCGCGATCGCCGGTTTCGACCCCCACCACCCCGTGCAGGCAACATTCGATGGCGTAGTGCTTAGCGGCGTCAGGCCTGACCAAGTGCAGGTCGCTAATGCGAAGCTTGAGACCGGCCCCGGCCAGGTTAATTTTGCGATGAGTGGCCCTGGTGTCGAGATCGTGAAGCTAGCGGGCGACCACAAGGTGCTGAGTTGCGACGGGCGGTTCGTTCCGTTTCCGGGGAGTGCGCCAGCCGCCGAGAAGCCCGTGTCAACGGCAGAGCGAAGTCAGGTTGTCGTCGCAACCGATGGCTCCGGCGCCTTCCGTTCACTGCAAGCCGCCGTGGATGCGCTGCCGGAGTCGGGCGGCATCGTCACGATCCGACCGGGCGTGTATCGCGAAACCGTTAGGATCACAAAGCCGAATGTGCGCTTCGAAGGCCCAGCTGATCCATCGCAAGTTGTCATTGTCTTCGACAAGAGCGCCGCAACTTCCGGCGGCACTTTGAATTCCGCCACAGTTGACATCAGCGGCGATGATTTCTACGCGCGCGGCGTTACCTTCGAAAACGATTTCAGCAAACAAGGCGGCGGCACGCCCAACCAGGGCGGTCAGGCGATTGCGCTGGCGGTGAGTGGTGATCGCGCCGGGTTCCAGAACGTCCGCATCCTCGGTGCGCAGGACACGTTGTTCGTTGGCAGCAAAGGCTGTGTTTCGGAGCAAGGGCCGTGCACGCCCGCCCGCCAGCATTTTTCCGACTGCTATGTAGAAGGCCACGTGGATTTCATCTTCGGCGACGCCAAGGCTGTTTTCAGCCATTGCGAGATCCACGCGATTGCTCGCAATATTGTTTACCTGACGGCGCAGAGCCGTCACTATGCCGGGCAGGAAAGCGGCTTTGTCTTCGATCACTGTAAGGTCACCGCAGATGCGGACGCGAAATCAATCTGGATGGGCAGACCCTGGCGGCCATTTGCAACCGTCGTCTTCTTGAACACGGACATCCAGGCGACTATCGAGCCGGCTGCCTGGCGCGAGTGGCACCCCGGGGAAACTCATTCTCTCGATACTGCGTTCTATGCGGAGTACCACTCCGTTGGCTCCGGCGCGACGGGCCCGCGCGATCCGCACACCCACATCCTGAGCGACGCCGATGCGCAGCAGTTTTTGCCGGCGAAGTTTTTGGCCGGCGCTGATGCATGGAATCCGGAGGTCTCAAGGCAAGTTGCGCATGCAACGGCGGGGGAGAAGCAATAATAAGGAGGATGACGATGAGCGCTGCCTCTACGGCAATGGAAGGCCTGATCTTCCGAGCCACCAATTCCCACGTTGGCCGAAAGATTGCGATCACGCCTGAGAACAGCGCGATGCGCCATTTGGCTTATGTCCGCATCATCCTGAACCAATCCATGCCGGCGGTCTCGTTCAGCACAGGACACCGTGAGACCGGCCTCATATGTCTGAGCGGAGACGCCGTTGTCAGCAGCGAAGGACGCGAGATCAAGCTGACACGATTTGATTCTGTTTACATCCCGCGTGATGCCGAGGTGGCGATCATCACGCAGGGAGAGGTCGATATTGCCGAGTTCTCGGCTGAGGTGGAGAAACGCTATCCGCTGCAGGTCGTGACGTACGAACAGGTCGCCAAAGATCCGGGCTTAAAGTTCTCGACCGGGGGACCCGGTTCCACTCGACATCTGAACATGCTGCTCTCCAAGAACATTGAGGCCGGGCGACTTATGGCAGGCTTCACGGTTTCGGAGGCTGGGAACTGGACGAGTTGGCCTCCCCATGAGCACGCCGCTATGCTTGAAGAAATGTATGTTTATTTCGACATGCCGGCGCCCGCCTACGGCATCCAGTTGGTCTACAACAATCCCGAATCCCCCGAGCTCGTTACGGCGGTTCGTGACGGTGACGCCGTACTGATGCCCAGCGGCTATCATCCGAACGCCGCGGTTCCCGGGCATCGGATCTGCTTTTTGTGGGCCATGGCCGCGCACCGCGAGCTCGAAGATCGCCAATACGGTATCGTGAATGTCCAGCCCGGCTTCCAGCAGGGCGGCTCAGGCCTCGAAAAAGGACGCAAGAACTGAATGCAGCAGCAGGCTTCAGCACCGTTCAGCGCGGCGGAGGGGAGGCTTGTCCCTGCACATGCGGCTGGAGCCATCGGCCACTATCGTTGGATCATCTGCTCGCTTCTGCTGTTCGGGGTCACCAAGAACTACATGGACCGCCAGGTGCTGGGCGTACTCGCCGACACCCTGCAACGCGATCTGCACTGGAACGAGCTGCAGTACGGACATGTGGTGTTTGCGTTCCAGCTTGCGTACATGGCCGGCATGCTGGCTATGGGGCGGCTTATCGATCGTCTGGGTACACGCGTCGGGTATGCGCTGGCGATGGTTTTCTGGAGTGTGGCGTCAATGGCGCACGCCCTCGCCGGTGGACTGACGGGCTTCATAGCTGCTCGTGGGGCACTCGGTTTCTTTGAAGCGGGGGTGTTCCCGGCCAGCATCAAGAGCGTTGCCGAGTGGTTTCCGAAAAAGGAGCGTGCGCTGGCTACCGGCATCTTCAATGCTGGAACCAATACCGGCGCCATCGTTACACCACTGGTGGTGCCATGGATCGCACTGCATCTCGGCTGGCAATGGGCATTCATCATCACGGGTGCGCTCGGGTTTCTGTGGGTCGCGGTCTGGCTCCTGATGTATCGCACGCCCGAAGAGCATCCTCATGTAGGGGTGGCCGAGATTGCCTACATCCGCAGCGACCCGCCCGAACCTCAACAGAAGATTGCGTGGCGCAAGCTGCTGACGTACAGGCAAACCTGGGCATTTATGTCGGGCCGTTTTCTGATTGACCCAGTCTGGTGGTTTTATCTGTTCTGGGTTCCGCTGTTCCTGCAGCGGCAGCATCACCTTACGCTCAGCCAGATCGCCAAACCGATCATCGTTATTTATGTCATTTCCGATGTAGGCAGCGTCGCCGGAGGCTGGCTCTCGTCAACATTGATTAAGCGGGGTGTCAGTGTGAACACCGGTCGCAAGATCGCGATGCTGGCTTGCGCGGTGATCGTGACACCGGTAGTGTTCGCCTCCATCGTGCATTCCATGTGGGGAGCGGTGCTGCTGATCGGCCTGGCCGCGGCTGCGCATCAGGGGTTTTCCTGCAACCTCTACACGCTGGCTTCGGATATGTTTCCCTCTCGCGCCGTCGCATCGGTTACCGGTATGGGAGGCGCTGCAGGCGCTGCTGGCGGGATGCTGATTGCCGAAACGGTTGGTCATGTGCTGCAGCGGACCGAGAGCTTCCTGGTTCCGTTCCTGATTGCTGGCAGTGCCTACTTGATCGCTGTCGGAGTCATTCACTTACTTGCGCCCAGGTTACAGCCGGCGGAAATTGAGTAGCTACTAGGAAATCATCGTGTTGGAGATTCGACCAAAATCATCGTGCCGCTGGGATCTGGTTTCACTCGGCGAGGTCATGCTGCGCTTCGATCCTGGAGATCGGCGCATTTGGACAACTCGACACTTCGAAGTCTGGGAGGGTGGCGGTGAATACAATGTGGCGCGCGGGCTGAAGCGTTGCTTTGGTCTTGATACCGCGATCGCCACTGCATTTGCGCAGAACCCTATCGGCCAATTGCTGCAAGACTTCATTTACCAGGGAGGCGTGGACCAGTCGCTGGTGCGCTGGGTGGAATACGACGGCGTCGGACGTACCGTCCGAAACGGCTTGAACTTCACCGAGCGCGGCTATGGCGTACGCGCCGCTCTCGGCTGCTCCGATCGCGGCCACACCGCGGTCTCGCAACTCAAGCCCGGCGACTTCGATTGGGAACAAATATTCGGAACGCTTGGGGCGCGCTGGTTCCACACCGGCGGCATCTTTTGCGCACTCTCGGAGACCACGCCGCAAGTTGCACTCGAGGCCTTGCAGGCCGCGCGTCGCCATGGGGT
>DATFSK010000034.1:0-92747 GCA_035262645.1 Terriglobales bacterium | reverse complement strand
GGCGTCGTCTTCAGAATTAATCCAAGGTCTTCGAAATTAAACGAGGGAAACGGCGCCGTGAAGCTGCCATTGCCAATCACCCGGGCGATCGAGGCGGTATTGAAAATGGGCGCGAAGGTCGCGTTGATAATGGGATAGCGCTCGCCGATCTTCATCACCGCAGGATCGTTATGCGACGCGCGCAGCGTCACGTGCTCCAGGTTCTGAATGTCCGATGTATTCAGGCTGAAGGTGGGAGTGATACCCGCCCCGCCCGCGGTGAGCCCGAACAGGGTCAGGCCGCCGCCGAAGGTCACGAAGGGCTGCGAGAGGATTGAGCTCGTCGTCGAACTCGCCAGCTGTGCCAGCAGCGCCTGGATGGCCTGCGCGTTGGCCTGGTTGATGCCGCCCGACGCGATGAGCTGGTTGATCAGGTTTTGCGTGTTCTGCCCCAGTCCGGCCAGCAGCGCCGGGCTGATGTTGAACAGCGTGAACTGCGTTGGCAGCGCCGTCCCCAGCGATCGCGCCAGGGTGGTGCTGACGGCGTAAACACGCAGGTCGAGCAGCACTTCCGGCCTGCCCGTCGTGAGGCTGCGGATCAGCCGGTCGGCCGCGTCCAGCACGGGCAGCTCGGCGCGGATCGTGATGGCCGATTGCCCCTTTTGCGTTGAGATGAAGCGCAGGTTCAGCAGCACGCGCAGCGAGTTCATCATCTCCGTCAGCTGCTGGTCGTTGAGGTCCGGCAGATAGAACGTGCGCAGCCCCATGCGCTCAAATCGCCGCCGCATCTCAACTGTGTCCGGCAGCACATAAATCTGTTTCGCCGTCAGCGGGACCCAGAAGGTCTTCGTCACCTGGTTGGCCGCTTGCATCGCGGTGGCGAAGTTCACGTCCTGGATATCGAAGTGCACGCGCTGCGTCTTGACCGACTCCTCGAATTGCACCGTGATACCGTACGCGCGCCCCACCTCGGTAAGCAGCGCGCGCGAGTCGCCGCGGAAGTGGAATTCCTGGTGCTTGGGGTCGGGTTGCAGCGCGATGGGAATCGACTGATCGACAACGCTCACGCTGGTGGATTGCTCATCCGGCGTGGGCATCGAGTCGCGCAGCCGCTGCAGGGCGTAATCATTCGACGGATCGTACTCCAGCGCGCGCCGGAAATCCGCCATGGCTACGATCTCGTTATGCTCCTGCATCGCCTTGTTGCCGTGCTGCAGCGCCTGCATCGCCAGCTCCTGCCGCGTGAACTCGCGGGCGGTGACGTAGCTGACATTGCGCGGATCGAGCTCCGATGCGCTCGAAAACTTGTCCAAGGCCTCGTCGAGATGCCCCTTCGTTTTCAGCTTCACCCCAGCCTGAAACTGCTTCTGTGCTTCGGCCGCCTCGCGCTTGGTGACCGTCGGCAGCAGCACCGATTGCAACGGTGGGCTCTGGCCGTTTGCCGTCCCTGCCGATGACGATTGCGGAGTCGCTACGCCTGCCGCCGGGGAGGGAGTTTCTTGCGGTATGGCCTGCTTCTCCGCCGCTGATGCGCCCTGGTCGGCAGCACTCGCCGCCTGCGCCGGAACAGCAGCCGCCGGCGCGCTCGTTTGAACCTGGGATTGCGACTGGGCGGGAGCGGAACTTGTCGCGGCTGGAGTCGCTGGCGGTGCCGCCTGCTGGCCTGCCAGCATGCTCGCCATAAAGAGAACCACCAACATCGAAGCGAAGAGCCGCATCTGTGAAGAAATTGTAAGCCACAATCGCGATCGCTGTCGCGCTAGTGTTGCAGTGCCGGTCGTCATACCGGCTTTCCTGTATCTCCAGATCGCCACTCTGTGCAACCGGAGAATTGCGTGCCGGTTCGCCGGCCTTCCTGCCCGCCTCAATCTGAATCCCTCTCACTTCAAACAAGAACCCCGCTCAAGCTCGCGCCTGAGCGGGGGACTCAATTTCCGTTGCTCTTACTGACAACTGACAACCGGCAACTGACAACGGTTTTATATGTCGTAGTACATCTGGAACTCGTACGGATGCGGACGCAGACGCATAGCGTTCACTTCCTTCTCCCGCTTGTAGTCGATGTACGTGTTCAGCATCTCTTCGGTGAACACATCGCCCTTCAGCAGGAACTGGTAATCGCGCGCCAGATTGTCCAGCGCCGACTCCAGCGAGCCCGGCATCGACGGCACCTTCGCCAGCTCCTCCGGACCGAGATCGTAGATGTCCTTGTCCAGCGGCTGGCCGGGATCGATCTTGTTCTCGATGCCATCAAGCCCCGCCATCAGCATCGCCGAGAACGCGAGATACGGATTGCAGCTCGGGTCCGGCGGCCGGAACTCCACGCGCTTCGCCTTGGGCGACGCCGAATACATCGGAATCCGGCAGGCCGCCGAGCGATTCCGCCGCGAGTACGCCAGGTTCACTGGCGCCTCGAATCCCGGCACCAGGCGCTTGTACGAGTTCGTCGTCGGAGCGATGATCGCCGACAGCGCCGGCCCGTGCTTGATCAGCCCGCCGATGTACCACAACGCCAGCTGCGACAGTCCCGCATAGCCATCGCCCGCGAAGAGCGGCTTGCCGTCCTTCCACAGCGACTGGTGCGTGTGCATGCCGCTGCCGTTGTCCTGGAAGAGCGGCTTGGGCATGAAGGTCACCGTCTTGCCGTACTGGTTGGCGACGTTCTTCACGATGTACTTGTAGAGCATCATCGAGTCGGCCGACTTGATCAGCGAATCGAACTTCAGATCGATCTCCGTCTGCCCGCCGGTCGCGACTTCGTGATGATGGCACTCGACGGTGAGACCGCAGTTCTGCATGGTCATCGCCATCTCGGTCCGCAGGTCCTGGTAGTGATCGGTCGGCGAGACGGGGAAGTAGCCTTCCTTGTAGCGCGGGCGATAGCCGAGGTTGTTCTCCACGCGTCCGGAATTCCAGCGGCCCTCTTCGGCGTCGATGAAGTAGAAGCCTTCATGCTCGTTCTGATCGAAGCGCACGTTGTCGAAGATGAAGAACTCGGCTTCGGCGCCGAAGTAGGCGGTGTCGGCCAGGCCGGTCGAAGCCAGATACATCTCGGCTTTCTTGGCGATGTAGCGCGGATCGCGATCGTAACGCTGCTTGGTCACTGGATCGATCACATCGCACACCATCACCAGCGTCGGCACTTCGGTGAAGGGGTCGAGCATGTATTTGCCGGCATCGGGAATGAGCAGCATGTCGCTCTCGTGAATGGCCGCCCAGCCACGGATGGACGAGCCGTCCATGCCGAAGCCTTCTTCGAACGACGCCTCGCTGAGCTGCCCGATGGGATAGGAAACGTGGTGCCATAGTCCGGGAAGATCCGTGAAGCGCAGGTCGAGCACCTGCACATTGTTCTCCTTCACGAACTCCAGGACCTTCTTCGGATCAGGCTTGGTATCAGGCATTCAAAACTCTCCTTTGCGCCTCATCGGCGAGGCCGGGGGTTATGTGTTGCGTTGAAACTTTGCGGAACATCGGTGCTTCCGCCGTACCTCGTGCGGAGCCTTAAGGATTCCGCGGTAAGAAGCCGGAACTCGAACCCGCATGGGTCAGGGATTGTGTGGCATTGGACGTGGCGCGCAGCTTCGAAATTCGCGCTTCGAACACTGACCTGGCCAGAGTGCCTCGGCCCACGCATCAGCATACGAGCCGTGTCCGCACGGGGGGAAATACATTGTTTTTATATTGGCGATAAAGCGCGGTTATGCCGCGTAAATATGTGAATTTCCTGCGGAAAACGCGGACTTTTTCGTTGGAGAGCGGACGCACTCAAGCCAAGGTTTCCCCGAGTCAGGTCTCACATTCTCACAACTTCAGCGTGTACATATTATGCCCTGATATGTACATCGAATGCTATACTATGCCCAGTCAAGGAACCTCGATGCCAACTGCAGGTAAACGCACCCACAAACACTTTCAATTGGACGCAAGAAAGATTAAGCGTGCCCAGCGGGCTCTGCAGGCTAAGACAGAGACCGAAGCCATCGATCGCTCGCTCGACCTCGTGATTGCCGAGCACGAGAGGAACCGCTTGACGCTCGAAGCAACCGAACTTTTTCTGAACAGTGGAATTCCCATCAGGGACGTCTACGGAACTCTTGACGAATAGATGCAGCCCGCGCTCTTCGACGCCTCAATTTACATTTCTGCTTTGCGCCGCGGCGACAACACCATCATTTCCATCAGACGCCTTGCTGACGATGGACCATTGTGGCTAAGTGCCGTTGTGCTCCAGGAGTTGTACGCGGGCGCGCGAGAGGGCGCCCGTCATGCCATTGAAAAACTGGAGCGAGACTTCGATCGGGCAAGGCGCATCGTGGTGCCGAATCTGGGAGATTGGGTTCAAGCCGGCAGGGTGCTGTCCCGGCTCGCCACCAAATATGGCTTGGAGCAAATCGGCCGTGGCCGGCTGACCAATGACGCCTTGATTGCGATGAGCGCAGCCAGACTGGGCATCCGAATCGTTACCGCCAACGAGAGGGATTTCCGTCGACTCGCCGAGTTTCGCCCATTCCAGTGGCGGGTTCGCGTACTCTAATCACCGGACTCATCTGCTCGAAACGTTAATCCCCAATCTTTCCGTCCTGCTCTGCAGGACGACTCAGCTTAGCCCAGAGCCTGCCCTGAGCGCAGTCGAAGGGACGCAGTCCTGGGTACGCATCCCCAAAACCACCCGGTCCCGGCAGGGACCGCTCCTTCCCCTCTTCTGTAAACTGCGACTAGTTCCATTGCGAAGATGAACCTTTTCCTCTCTACGCAACTGCGACGGGCCGGGCGATTGCTCGCCTTTTTCACCATCGCCTTCTCCGGACTTTGGCGGCATCGCAAATTGCCGCCCAACGCCACGCGCGCGCAATGCGCCGCGTGGCTGCATGAAGCCTGCCTGCGTGGCGTGCGCGCTTTCGGCGTTGAACTGTCAGTCGAGGGAACTCTCCCCACTCGCGGCCTCATCGTCAGCAATCATCTCAGCTATCTCGACATCGCCGTCTACAGCGCCGCCCTCCCATGTGTCTTCGTTTCCAAGGCCGAAGTAGAGGAGTGGCCGATCTTCGGGCGCTATGCGCGCTGGGCGGGAAGCGTGTTCGTTCGCCGCCACGACCGCGGCGACGCTGCGCGCGCAAACAGCAGCGTTCGCCAAAGCCTGAACGACGGCGTGCCGGTAGTTCTTTTTCCCGAGGGCACGACCAGCGACGGCCATCGCGTCCTTCGCTTTCATTCGACGATGCTGCAGCCCGCCATCGACAGCAGCGCGCCGATTACTCCCACCGCGATTCGCTACGAACTCGACGACGGCGATGCCGCCCACGAAGTCTGCTGGTGGGGTGACATGAAACTGGTTCCTCACATGTGGAACTTGCTGGGCAAGAAATCAATCCGCGCCCGGATCATGTTCGGCAAGCCGGTCATTCCCGCCGATCCGGTCTCGAAGTTAGCTGAGTGCGGAGCAGGTTTGGCTCCGGACATCGTCGTAGGAGCTCTCTGCGATCGCAAGGACCTGAGCCGCCTGCTTCATGACAAGGTGGTGCGCTTGTATGCGGGATTGATCGACGACGAGTTCTGAAGTGCGGTGGCACGGCCGCCAAAATTGCGATGACGGTCTCAACGCTTTTGCAAGCGAGCAGAGTGCGGTGACACCCTCGCAGCCCAAAGCCCGAGAGCGCGACACCCTCACCGCCCAAAGCCCGAAGGGCGACACAATCGTAGCCCAGGACGTAAGTCCTGGGTAAGCGGGTTTAACAGGACGGAGTGCCTTCAGGCACGGCACAAGGCAGGTGTCGTCCCCAAAGGGACTCAGAAAACATGAACCCACAACTTTCCCAGCACTCACGTGCTGGGCTACGCTTATGCCGCCCTTTGGGCTGGATGTATTCGCATGGTGATTCGCCGCTTTACCCGCTTGACCAATGCGTTTTCAAAGAAGCTGGACAAGCGCAACGCCGCTTGCGCTCTGCACTTTGCGTATTACAATTTCTGTCGGATACACAAGTCGCTCCGCGTGACTCCTGCGATGGAGAGCGGCTTAACTGACCACGTATGGACGCTGACAGAGTTACTAAGGTGAAGCAATTCGCGATTTGGGTCGCCATTTTCGCCGCTGGCGTCGCGGTCGGCCTGTTCTTCTCCCCGACCGTATCTTTTAGGTTTCAATGGCTGCGGTAAAAACGTATCAAGGCAGCTTCAAGACAATACCAACATCTCTGTGCATTCGCGATGGCGGGGTGTCCCACTTACTCGCTCTTTTCGAATGAGTGATCTTCGAACCACCCGAATTTCACGCCTTCGCCTTATCCACCTTACCTTCTTCGAACGGCAGCTCCGCCTCAATCGTCTCCTGCCAATCCTGCGCCTGCAACTCACGCGGCGTGTGCTCGAGCTGCCGCAACTCCGGCAGCGATTCGGCCGCAAGCGAGCGATCCATGTCCGGGAACTTCCGCGCCTCTGGCAAAACCCGGCGCTCCATCGAAGCCACCAGGTCGTTGTACGATTCGACCGCCCCACCGAGCCGCTTACCCATTCGCTCAAGATGATCGGTCATGGTACACAGGCGCTCGTAAAGCGTCTTGCCCGCCTCGCTGATCTTGCGTGCGCTCTCCGCCAGGTTCTTCTGGTTCCAGCCGTAGGCCACCGCCTTCAGCAGCGCGATCAGCGTGGTCGGCGACGTGACGATTACTTTCTGGCTGACGCCATACTCAATCAGCTCGGAGTCGGCATCCATCGCCGCGCGGAAGAAAACTTCGCCCGGCAGAAACAGCACCACGAACTCCGGTGTGCACGGCAGGTGCGACCAATACGCCTTGCTTGCCAGTGAATCGATATGCACGCGCACCTGCCGCGCGTGTTCCGCCAGGCAGATGTTGCGCGCCAGCTCATCTCCCGCTTCCAGTGCCGACAAGTACGCGGTCAGCGGAACCTTCGCGTCGACCACCACCTGCTTTCCACCGGGCAAATCCACGATCACGTCCGGCCGGAAGCGCCGCTCCTCATCGTTGAACGAGAGCTGCTCCTTGAAGTCGCAATACTCCAGCATGCCCGAGAGCTCCAGCACGCGATGCAGCTGCAGCTCGCCCCACCGCCCACGCGCCTGCGGCTCGCGCAATGCCTTCACCAGATTTCCTGTCTCCGTCTGCAGCGCCTTCTGCGTGTCGAGCAGCGATGCCACCTGCGAAGTGAGCGTGCCGTAAGCCTCGGCGCGCGTCTTCTCCAGTTCCTGGATCTGGAGGTTCATCCCCGCGAGCGACTGCGCAATCGGCTCGACGAGATTCTTGACCGCCTGCTCCTTCTGCGCGAGATCGCCGGCAGCCTGCGTCTGATAGTTCTGGAGAACGCTCTTGGCGAGTTGAAGAAAGTTGGTGTTGTTGCTGTCGAGCGCAGCCGCCGCCAGAGACTTGAACTGGACCTTCAGTTGCTCGCCCGCATCCTGCAGCAAGCGAAGTTTCTCTTCGGTGTTGCGCCGCTCGCCGGCAAGCGTCGCCTCAAGCGCGGAACGCGCATCGCTCAGGGCGCGGAGCTCCGCCACCTGACGCTCAGCGGCAGCCCTCGTCGCCGCAAGTTCCTGCTCCAGCGCGCGTGTCCGCTCGGCCAGCGCGGCCGCCTGCCAACGGCAAAATAAAAGCGAAAATCCGGCCCCGACTGCCAGACAACCTGCTGCGATCAGCACGACGACAAAGACGCTCATTTCAAAGGGTCCCCGAGGGTGATGCGGTCATTGTAGTGCCAGCGCGAGGAGAACGGAAGTCAGGAACTGCTGTGGAGTTATCGGGCAAGGTTCAGGTCACAAGAGGCGCTGGGTGCCGAGGCAACAGCGCCATTGAATCAAATCGGGAAAAGATCCTAAACAATCCGTCACATCGCAAGCTCTTGATGTCTCGAACTGCCTATAATTTTCTTCAGGCCTGTGTCACATCCGTGCCTGCACCCATGAGGAACGCCATGATCATGGACGGCGCGCAAAGGAGCACTTCCCTCACTGCAAGGGACGAGACTGCACGCTCCCGCACTCCATCTTGCAGCTTCGATCCTTCCAGCCTGCTGCCCAACCTTAGCAGCAAGAACAGAACTCGAGAATATGATCGCGGTGAGCAGGTGTTCTCCCAGGGAGCGCCGGCCGATGCCGTCTTCTGGATCGTCGCTGGTGAAGTCAAGCTGGCAGTTGTGTCCCCACAGGGCAAAGAGGCGGTCATCGCCATTCTGCCGGTGGGTAGCTTCTTCGGTCTTGATTGCCTTGCGGGTAGACGCCATCGTCTGGCCACTGCTACCGCGCAGGAAAGCTGCCGCATCGTGCGGCTAACAAAAGAAGAAATGTTAAGACTGCTGCATAACGAGCCGAAGTTTGCGGAGAGCTTTGTCGGCTACCTGTTGTCGCGTTGTCTGCGGGTAGAAGAAGACCTGCTCGACCAGCTTTTCAATTCCAGTGAAAAGCGGCTGGCCAGACTCCTTCTGCTGCTGGCGCACTACGACGAGGGCAGCGAGCCCTCGCCCGTCAAAATCAAACATGAAACTCTGGCCGAGATGATCGGCACCACTCGCTCGCGTGTCACCTTCTTCCTCAACCGTTTCCGCAAACAAGGCTTCATCGAATACGACCACGGTCTGCGCGTTCATCCTTCGCTGCTCAAAGTCGTGCTTCGCGATTAGCAGCACGGACCCACATAATCTCGAGAGATGAGTGCGGCCGAAAGGCCTTGGCGGCGAGCGTGCCGGCAAGCGCCGCCATTACACTTGCGGTCAACATCCCAGCTCGCGGCCAAGGCCGGCGCCCCCGGGACTTTATCTCGTCCCGGGAGCGGATGCGAATGCCATTAACCGAACAGCGGAGTCGGTAACGGATTCCGCGGTGGAATCGGCATGGGATGCCGGGGTGGAATCGGCATCGGCGGCGTAGGCGGAGTCGTGCCCGCCATCAAGGGTGTCGGGCTGGGATTCCGCGGTGGAATCGGCATGGGATGCCGGAGTGGAATCGGCATTGGCGGCGTGGGCGGAGTCGTGCCCGCCATCAGCGGTGTCGGTCCGGGGCGCGGTGGAATGGGTAACGGCTTGGGCACCGGAGGTCCGGGAGGTCCTGGCGGTTGTGGCGGAGTAACGGCCGCCATCATTGGCGGAATTCTCGGTGGAACAGGTCCGGGCTTCTTGGGTGGAATAGGCCCCGGCGGTGACGGTAATGGGTTAGAAGTTGAAGACGCAACGAGCCCTGGAGTGGGCAACGGATTCCGCGGCGGTATCGGCATCGGAACCCGAGGCGGAATCGGCATCGGCGGCGTCGGAGTGCCCGCCATTAGGGGTGTCGGTCCAGGGCGCGGTGGAATGGGTAACGGCTTGGGCACCGGAGGTCCGGGAGGTCCCGGCGGTCCGGGGTGCGGTGTAGTCACCACCGGAGTCGCGCCCACATACGACGGAGTCGTTGCATAGCCGGCAATCACTACCAGCACCAGAAACATTACGACTCCAGCAAACAGTTTGCGGGTCATAGATTTTCTCCTTAACTAAGAAGAATGTGTCGCCTTCTGGTTTAACCTGGGCGGCCTTCGACAAAGGCCGGAGCTGCGCTTAAGGCGAGTCAGGCACAGGGCTGCACGAAATGCGGTTCCCGGCGCGAAGAACTTGGGTGGGCAGCTAACAAGAAGCCTGCTTTAGTAGGTAGAAAGGCTAGACGGCCCTGTCCTCTCGAATAGACCTGGGAGAGAAGCTTCGTCGCTGGGCAGCGAGACTGCAACATCGGTACAGAAGGAGAGGGGCCGGCTAAAGTTCTGCCACCTTCAGTTCGACTGCCGGACTTAGCCCAACACGAAACTCTACTCATTATGGAATCTAGAACTGTTGAGTATTCGTGTATGTGCAAAATTGCACATCCTTCACCTGCGGCAAGGTTATCTCACTGCTGGGCAAGCCTTTCGCGCCCCATTTTTTTCCCATCTGCCGGGGCCTTGCTCGCCGCCGCGATATCATCTTCTATCGCGGGAGATTAGGTCATCATGAAAGAAATCGCTTCGTGGGCCCTGGACACGGCCACCCTGCGCGGCGCATCGCTGGCGGAAGCGCGCATTGTCGACGACCGCAACCGCGCGCTCGCCACCAAGAACGGCAAGATCGGCGCTGCTTCCGACGCCGAGTCCTTCGGCATCGGTATTCGCGTCATCGCGGATGGCGCCTTCGGGTTCGCCGCCACCGACGACCTCTCGCGCGAAGGCGTGCAGCAGTGCGCGGCAAAAGCCGTCGATATCGCCAAAGCCTCCGCCACCGTGAAAGACGGCGAGTTGCGCATGGTTCCCGAGCCGCCGGCTAAAGCCGATTGGACGTCCCCCTGCAAGATCGATCCTTTTGCCATCTCCATCGAGAAGAACCTCGAACTGCTCTTCGCGATTGACGAAGAGCTGCGCAAGGTGAAGGGTGTCACCCTCGCCGAAGCGAACATGAACTTCCGCCGTTATGAGCAGTGGTTTTTCTCCACCGAAGGCGCGGAGATCCACCAGACGATCACTACTTCTGGGGCCGGCTATGCTGCGCATTCCTTCGAAGGCACCGAGATTCAGAAGCGTTCGTATCCCAACTCGTTTGGCGGTCAATACCAGAACAAAGGCTACGAACTGATCGAAGAGCTCAAGCTGCTGGAGCACGCGCGCGAAATCGGCGAGCAGGCGGTTGCGCTGCACTCGGCGGAGCAGTGTCCCGAGGGCGCCTTCGACATCGTCCTCGATTCCTCGCAGCTGTCCTTGCAGATTCACGAATCGATCGGTCATCCCATCGAACTCGACCGCGTGCTTGGCATGGAAGCGAATTTCGCCGGCACATCTTTCCTCACGATCGAGAAGCTGCGCCGCCTGAAATATGGCAGCGAGATCGTCAATGTCGTCGCCGACGCGACCGAAGCTCACGGTCCGGGGCTCGGAACGTTTGCCTACGATGACGAAGGTGTTGCGGCGCAGTGCACGCCGATCATCACCAATGGCCTCTTTACCGGATATCTGACCTCGCGCGATACCGCGGCTGCGATCGGCGCCGCGCGCAGCGGCGGCTGTCTGCGCGCTGAAGGCTGGAACCGCCTACCTATTGTTCGCATGACCAACGTAAGCATTCTGCCCAGCCCATCGCCGCTAACGCTCGAGCAACTCATCGCCTCCACCGACCGCGGCATCTTCATGGAGACCAATCGCTCGTGGTCGATCGACGACAAGCGCTACAACTTTCAGTTCGGCTGCGAGATTGGCTGGGAGATTGTGGGCGGCAAGCGCGGGCGGATGTTGAAGAACCCGTCTTACTCCGGAATCACCACCGAGTTCTGGAATTCGATGGACGCGATCTGCTCGCGTGATGAATGGACGCTGTGGGGCACGCCCAATTGTGGCAAAGGCCAGCCGCAGCAGGTGATGGGAACCGGGCACGGCTCAGCGCCCGCGCGCTTTCGCGGGGTCAGTGTGGGCACAGCCTACAAAGGAAGCTAGCGACTCTCAACTCGCTCACACGCGCCGCACTGGAACTCTGTGCGAACAAACTTGCCAGCCCTGCAAGGGCGTCCGACTGCCGTAAATCGAGCGCGTAGGCGCGGCGACAGCTTAGCCCAGGACGGAGTCCTGGATACGCATCCCCCAAAATCAGTCCCGCAGGGACGCCACGCGTTTCACGCAACGTGTTCGTGCCCATAATGCGTACTCGGCCTTACTCGTCGACGCCCATATCAAATGGGCTCTGCCTACAACAATCCCAACTCGCTAAGACGCAGGTGAACCGCGCCACCGGTTCTCGCCGAGTCAAGCATCTCTCGAACCTTTTTCCCGCCGCTCGCGCCAACCTCCGCCGCGCGCTCTCGATTGCTTTCGACATAACGCATCATGTCCACGGCATAGTCTTGATCCGGCTCAGCCCAGTACTGTCCCGCCGTGTATGCTCCCCGGTTCCCTTTAATCTCAACCATGCGGTAAGGGACGAGGAAACTATCCTGGTCTGACATGAAATCAAGGTTCCCCGAATATCCCGTCGCAATAACCGGCTTTGCGCAAGCCATAGCTTCTGCCAGTGTCAACCCAAAGGCTTCGGCCCGATGCAGCGACACATAGCAGTCCGCATTCATCAAGAGTCGATGTTTTGTGATGCTGGTGAGTGGATCGTTCCGCAGCTTTATATTTGCTCCCGCTACGGCGCGCTGCATTTCTAAAAGGCGCTTTCTCGCTTGCAGCGCATTAGAACAATAAATCAATAACTCTACGTCTCGCCTGTCGCCGAACGCGCTCTGGAAGGCCTTCATCAAGCCCAGCGGAAACTTTCTTTCAAAACAGCTTCGAAGGTCGAAGGCAAATACGAACGAAAAAACATCTGAGCTTCCATCAGCGGTTGCATCTGATTCCGGCGCGGCTCCCATCGAGGGATCTATCGATGGATAAATGACCCTTACCGGCACCGGACACGAAGCTGTAACTGCTCGCCGGACGTACTCACTGGGTGTCCATACTTCGTCGACATCGCCGAAGATCGTCGCCCATTGCTTGGGAAAGCAAGAGCCCGGCCAGTCAAGATAAGCAATATTGAAGCGTCCAGCCAGAGAAGAAGACTTGTCTCTGGCAAACCACTGAAACATGTCAGCAGGCAACAAAAAGAGGTTCGTATTGTATGAATTTTCTTCAGCTGAGTGGCGGGATAGAGCTTCCTTCAAGCGAGCGCGGTCACCGGTGGTGCTCTGGATCGCGTATGACAGCTCGGCAGCGGTAATGGTCCGCAGGCTGCCTTCAGAATCCTCGCTGGCTTCCCCGGGATCGACGCTGCTCAGAATATTGATTCCTGCGGCAAGCCTGCTGGAAGGTTCTTCCTCTTCCATGCCTGTCCTGGAGCGGGCGCCCACACCTAACCACAAGAACGGGTCGCCCAGATACGATACATCCGGTCCAAGTTCCCAGTAGCGCCGCCGCATCGAGGCAGAGATGCGCATTCCATTCGCAAAATAATCGTGATCGTAGGGCCAGTTCCTGGTCTCATCCCAACCCTTTTGCATCACCAGATCGCGATAGAGAAGATAAAGTTTACGAGCCTGGCCGATCCCAGCGATGTCATACCGGAACCAATGCTTGGAAACAATCCATGGTTGGTCAGGATTAAAGCCGCTAAAGTGGAAGAAGAATAGCGGTCCTCCATCTACTTTGAAGCTATCGCCATCCGTAGAGACTGCACGCTCATGCAGGTTCCATCGCGCAACGTTATATCCCGGATCGCGCAGGATCTGAACGCCGTCATACAAACCCGGCACCAGGTCCATCCAACGCTGGTCCACAAATAGATTGCCTGGTCGATCATCGATGCAGTGGTGATAAAGCTTCTTCGACCACCAGCTGAGCAGTTGCTGCGACTCGAAACTATTTCTTAATCCAAGAAAACCGAGGTTGTAGACGCCGGTTTGCAGGATATCGAGATCATCCGAGTGCTGTTTATCGTCCGGATTGGGAGCCAGCAGATGCGGCGTAAGCAGTACATTCGCTTGGTCCAGAGCGAGACGAAGTTTGTGAAGCGACGCCAGGATGAGAATGTCGGCATCAAGGTACAACAGCTTCCGCGGCGCATACCGCTGAAACAGATAGTTCAGCAAGTATGGCTTTACAGCCGTGCCCAGTTCCAGCAGCGGATACTTGAACTGCAAAGAATAGACATGTGGAATCTCGAGCTGGTTGAGCGATAGGGATTCGAAAGCTTCCTTCTCCAGAGTAGCGAAGCCCGCCGGCGAATCCAGCATCAGGACAAACATCGGGCAGTCGGGGTGGAAGCGATGCCAGGATTCGGTCAGCACCCGCGCCATCGGAAGATAGTTCTTCGCGATGATGGTACAGGCAGCAAACTCTGTGTTTGTGAGTTCCATCTTTGAAGGTCGCACCCACTACGGAGGCATCAGCCGCGGAGAGCTATGACAGCATAAGCCCTGGCGCTCGCGAGCCGTTGAGGAGCGCCAAAATAAGCATCGTCTGGGCTTGCAGGAGCCTTTCCTGTAGAGTCTGCCGACAGCACCACCTTCAGAGCAACGATGAGAATCGCCGAATTCACGAATCCATTGCTGTCAACCATAGCTTTTAGTACGTCAGGGTAGACAGGGTGATAGTGACTCGCATCGCTGTGATAGTTGCGCCCGAACAGAGAATCACTGGCCGGAGCGGTAGTCTCAACGACGATCACGCCTCCCGGCTTCATCTTGTGGGAGCACAGGCTGATCATTTCCGCCAATGAGTTCGTGGGAAGGTACTCAGCCACTCGCGAGGAAAATACTCCTCCAAGGCATCGCTCGGGAAGCCCACGGAGATAGGTAAACAGATCGGCTTCGATAACCTTCAGCGCCTTGGCCCGTGCCTCCTCGCACGCAACCGGATCCGAATCGACACCGTACGCGTCGATTCCCGCCTCCTTCAGCAGTTCCAGGAATTCTCCCCGTCCGCAGCCAAGGTCTACAACCGGGGACATATCTTTGAAGTAGGGCACATACGGGCTGCGCTGATCGCGTACCGCCACCCCCGCCACATCGCGCGCCTGCTGTAATTGCTGATGCAGGGTTCGAAAGCGCTCATCGATTGTGGAGGGCACAGAACCTTTGAACAGCGCCACCTCATTCTGTAGCGACATGAGGTCGGACCGCAGCGACGTGACATCGGCGTGGACCGAACTTACTTTGTTTTGCGTGGAAAGCTGCTGATCGCCGAGCTGCACGACCTGCGCCTCGCCGGATGAGACCCTCGAGGACAGCTGATCGGCAGCCGACACGATAGCTTGCCCCTGGACCTCAAGCGCGCGCGCTACCCCGGCGTGAAATACCTGCAATGAACGCGTGTACCAACTCAACGCTCGTCCAATCGTCTTCTTGATGTTCTGAGCGAAGGCGTTGAGAAGGCCTGGGTTGCGTGGATTGACGTATGCGAACGCGGCCTCTGATACCCGCACCTCGGACAAGGCATCTTGGATCGCGCCACGATCAACTGGAGAACTAAGGGAGAGGGGCTGCTGACTCAACGCGGTGCTCGTATCATTCGTTCGGAGGCCCGGCTGGCGAGCGGCGGCTCCCTTGATGGCGGCGACCTGCGCCCTCAGCTCCGCTAGTATTTGCGCTTCCTCCATCAACTCTCCCGACTGAGTGTTTCGATCGTTCTTGCGTCGCTTCCTCGCCCCGCGCTTCTCCGTGACAAATCGCAGGCCAGGACGCGACGCGCACAATGCGAGCGACTACAACCGCCTAGATTTCCCGATAGTTTAACAGCCCCGCGCCGATCAGCACGAAACAGATAGGCCAGATCCAGGCGGCAAAGTTGCGGTCTTTGGAAGGTAAACGAATCTCCAGCCAGCGCGACCACCCGGCCATGACACCCAGCACGCCCAGCGGCATGTGGTTTAACTCTGCCATGAACTCTTCCTGGACGTTGGTGGTCCCGTGGGAGTGGGTCAAGAGCAATGCCGCGCCCGCCGCGCACAGCAATGGAAAGATGAGGGGCAGGATGCCCTCCTGCGATGGGTTACGCCGCACGCGCAGTTCGAAGATGGCGAAGGCGATACAAAGCAGCGCCGCTACTCGATGCTGAAATACCTCCGGCTTGACCCACGTCGCCCAGAAGCCTCGCGGTCCCAGCGGCCAGCACTCGGGATCGCCTCGGAGGAAGATGAAAATCGCGATGCCGATCATCAGCAGCGGCCAATACTCCGCCCAGGGCGCCTCGCCGGTGCGCGCCAGCAGCGCAAGCATCCCCATCGCAATCACGATCATGCCCATCCAGTGATGGTTGTACTCCGACCATTTCATGTCGTTCAGCACTCTGGCCGAAATCGGAGTTCCATCCACAAGATACGCAGCCGGCAGCTGATGCGGGTCCGGAATCGATATCGGCCGCCCGGGATAGATGGTAGAGAGTTCCGCGATCTCCGGACTTTGCAGGCGCGGCCAGCCTGGCTTCAGTCGCGCGGCAATGTGCGAATAATCAACCGTGTCGCTCGGCAAATCGACGGCCGGCGCCTGTGACGTGAGAGACGCAGCCGTCAGGACGATGGTGATGCCAATGCCTACTTCCGCTTCTACCAGCCGCCGCAGCCGGGGCAGCGCTCCCTCGGGACTGTTCTTGCGAAGCATCAGGAAATTGATCCCGCCCAAAGCCAGCAGCGCCGTCAGCATCATCACCTTGGCGATGACCATCAGCCCGTAAGAGGTGCCGAACAGCGAGTGCAGAGAGCCGATGTAGGTGAGGCTCATGCCGAATCCGCTCAGGGCAATAACAATGACGCTGATCAGCGCCAGGCGCGAGAAGCGCTGCGTGAGGTACCACTGCGTGGGAGCATCTTTGGCAGCGTACAGGCCGAGCAGCAGGAAGGGCAGGCCGCCCACCCAGAAGCCGGTACACAGCTCGTGCAGCGAAGTGAGCGCGATCAGCGGCAAGCGGCCGTCCACACGCGCGGCCGCATGGTTGGTGGTGACCGATGCCGCCAGGATCATCAGTACGATCAGCGCCAGGCATTGCGGGACGTAGCGGCCCTCTCGATTCGCCACGATCGCCGCCACCAGAGAGCCTACCAGCATGACGCTGCCGGCGATGAAGAAGCTCGCTCCCGCAACCTCGCGGAAGCTTATCTCAGCCGTCGCCATCAGCACCGCTGAATTGACGTACAGATAGAGCGCCTGCACGACAGCGAGAGCCAGCGCGGCAATCCAGAACATCCGGCGAGAGCGGGCGTGCACACGCTCCAGGCCGCCGGCGTCGGCTTCGCCGCCGGGCGCGGCAATCCAGAACATGAACAGCACGCCGCCCAGCAGCAGCGACTGCCCCACGAGCGTTCCCGCGCGCAACAGCACGGAGATGTACGCAAATATGTCGACCAGCTTCAGCATCATGCCATCAATTGACTGTGAAATGGACCTCGCCGCGGCTGATGTGGCCGTCGGATGCGAGCACTTGCCATTGCAGCGTATAGGCTCCGGCTTTCAGGCCGCTCGCATGCGATTCGAGTATGTCCGGCGCCGTCTGTTTGGGAGTCGGCAGCGAGACCTCCGAGCCGCCTGCCGCGATGAGATGCAACCGCGAACGGCTGCCGTCCACCCGGACATTAAAGCGCAGCCAGATAGGAACATCGGCCCCATTTACGGTCGCGTTCGCCGAGGGTTTGGACTGCATCAGCACTGCGTGGGCAAAAACCGGCAGCGCGCTTCCCATCATCAGAATGGCAATCGTCAGGAATGAAATTGCAGGAACTGACAGCACACGGCGCAACGTTCGAACCTCCACAGCAACTACAATTTTAAAGGATGATTGCAGGATACTACCTTCGCGGGCTGAGGCTCAATGGAGCGGCATCGCGCGAGGCTCACTCCTCCTCCCGCTTGCGGCCGTGCAACCCGACGAGGCGGCTGATGAGCACTGCCGGATACATGATTCCAATCACCGATTCGATGATGGCCAGGGAACGCGCATGTGCTGCCCACGGCACAATATCGCCATAACCTACCGTCGTCAGGGTGACAAAGCTGAAGAAGGTGAAATCCGCCGGAGTAAATTGCTTGCCCGGCACAACCGTGTCCTTGAACGATCCGGGCATCAGGCCGTCGATCATCATGTAAGCGACACCGAAGGTGATGCCGATGAGAAAGTAGGCGGAAACTGCTCCGGCCAGGGTGTCGCCGGTGACGCTCGGGTTCTTCACGATGGACCACACCAGCACACCGGTAACGAATGTCAGAAAAACGATGCCCAGAACTTCGTCGGGCACCTTGAACAAGGGCCGGTGCTCCACGATATGAACCAGGCGGAAGGCGATCGCCGGTGCGCCCAGAATTAAGGCAATCGTAGTGACCTTTCCGCGACCCATCAGGCTGTACAGCGCGCTGCTGAACACGATGACCGCGAGCAGTCGAAAGATCTCATCGCGGTACGCGATTCCAGTGAGGAACGGATAAATAACGATCAGCCCCAGCTCCGAGAACAACAGGGCGAGATAAGGCTGCCGCCGCCGCCCCTCAATAATCTTGATCGCTCCCTTCTTTGCCACGGCCGTTGCCCGCACGAAAGCCGTCCTCCTGAGCCCCCAAGCTTACCGCAGAGAAGCGCTGGCGCGATGCACTCAATTGCCACAGGGACTGCGAAGTAACTATCGCAATAGTGCGGTCGGATCGGGATCGGCGGCCGCGGGATTGGGCTCGAGCGCTTCTGACTCTTCCACTTTGTCCCCTTCGCCCGGCGCGAGGAACAGGTTCTGCTCGATGCCGTGCTGCCGCGTGTAGAGGTCGTAGTACCGGCCGCCGAGGTCGAAGAGCGACTGGTGCGTGCCGCGCTCCACCACGCGGCCGCCCTCGACGACCAGGATCTGGTCGGCTCGCCGGATGGTCGAGAGACGGTGCGCGATGACGAAGGTCGTCCGGCCCTGCATCAGGTAGGCCAGACCTTCCTGGATCATCGCTTCGGATTCGGAGTCGAGGCTGGAGGTCGCTTCGTCCAGGATCAGGATGCGCGGATTGGCCAGGATGGCGCGGGCAATCGAAACACGTTGTCGCTGGCCACCGGAGAGCTTCACCCCGCGCTCGCCGATGATGGTGTCGTACTTCTGCTCGTACTTTTCGGCAAACTCGTCCACGCGCGCGATGGCACAGGCGCGGAGGATCTCTTCTTCCGTGGCATTCGGCTTCGAGAAGGCGACGTTCTCGCGAATGCTGCCGTCGAAGAGGAACGAATCCTGGAGCACCATGCCCAGCTGCGTGCGATACGACTCCAGCCGCACCGTCGAAAGGTCCATTCCATCCACCAGGACCTTGCCCTCGTTCGGCTTATGGAACGCCGCAATCAAGCCGATAATCGTCGACTTGCCCGATCCGGACGAGCCCACCAAAGCGGTCACCGTTCCCGGATAAGAGTGGAACGAGACATCATGCAGCACCGTCTTCTGCTGCTCGTAGGCGAAGCTCACGTCCTGGAAAGCCACGTCGCCGCGGACTTCGCCGAGGGAGATCGTGCGCCCCGGATCCTCATTCTCCGGGTTCTCATCGAGCACCTCGCGGGTGCGCTCCAGCCCGGCGATAGCTTCCGTGATCTGGGTGCCAATGCTCACTACCTGGATCAGCGGCGCGACCAGGTAGCCGAGGAACATCGTGTAGGTGAAGAATCCGCCAAGCGTGAGTTTCCCGGCCAGGATCTGGCGTGTTCCGATAAACATCACGATCGCGCCGATGATGCCCATGAGGGTTGAGGCCGAGAGGCTCATGAGGGACGTTGCGGTCAGGCTGCGGAAGACGTTTTGCAGCAGGCGCTCGACGCCAAAGCTGAAGACCTCATGCTCGCGCCCTTCGGCGTGATAGCCCTTCACCACGCGCACCCCACCCAGGCTCTCCGTCAGCCGGCCGGTGACCTCGGCATTGATCTTCGCGCGCTCGCGGAAAATGGGCCTGATCGTGTGGAAAGCTTTTCGCAGGAACAGCCCGAAAACCAGCAGAAAGGTAAACGCGATACCGGTCATCACGGCACTGATCCGGATCAGCACGGCAAGGGCAATGACCGCGGTCAGTAAGCCGCCGACGAAATCAACCAGGCCAGTTCCAATCAGGTTCCGCACGCCCTCAACGTCGCTCATGATGCGCGACACGAGTATCCCGGTCTTGTTCGAGTCGTAATAGGCGACGGGAAGGCGTCCGACGTGCTCCTGCACGCGGCGGCGCAACTCGGCGATCAGGCGCTGTGCGGCTTTCGACAACGTCTGGGTAAGGGCGAAAGAGGTTATTCCCTGGATCAGGGTGGCCGCCAAGACGACTCCGACCAGCGGGTACAGCATTCTCAGGTGGTGTTTGCCGATGATGTCATCGACCAGGTACTTGGTCGAGCCGGGCAGCACCAGGCCGGAGACGCGGTTGATGATCATCAAGCCGAAGCCCAGGGTGAGTAAGCCACGGCGCGGACGTATGAGTTCCCAGATCTCAGGGACTGCTTTGAAGAGTTCGGTTTTCTTGACCGGTTTGGTGGGACCGGTGGCCATCATGTAGTGCAAGTTCTTTGGATTCGCGAAGCGGCCAATTGGCTTCGGGCAAGAGCAGCCAAATCGGTGCTTGAGGCGGAGTTTAGCACGCGATAGACTGCTGCGGTTCGCGTGAAAGTAAAAGGTTTAGCAGGAACGCTTAAGGCAATCGATGAAAACGCCAGGGTGGCCGATGAAAACGGTAGTCGCAATAATTGCGCTGAGTCTGACGCCTCTGTTGCACTCGCAAACCAACCAACAGCTCCAGCCCGATCCAGGCCTGATGAACGAGATCAACCAGATCAAGGCCATCGACAACCACTCGCACCCACCGGCGCTGAACGGCCCGCATGGCGAGAAGGACGACGACTTTGACGCGCTGCCTTGCGATCCTCTGGAGCCGACAGCGGCCGGCTGGTTCTTCCGCGACGACAATCCCGTCTACATCAAGGCCTGGCAGAAGATGTTCGGCTACAAACACGACGACTTTCAGCCGGAGCACGTGAAGGAACTGGTCGCGGCCAAGGAGAACATCAAGCTGCGCCTGGGCGACAACTATCCGAATTGGGTGCTCGACCAACTCGGGATCGAGCAGGAACTGGCCAACCGCGTCGCGCTTGGCCCGGGACTGAAGCCGCCACGCTTCCGCTGGGTGCCGTTCGACGACATTCTGCTGTTTCCGCTGAACAACTCGTCGCTGGAGGCGCAGTCGCCGGACCGCAAGATTTTCTTCGGCAGGGAAGAGCTGCTCCGCCAGCGCTACCTCAAGCAGCTGAATCTGACGGCGCTCCCGGCAACGCTGTCCGGGTACACCGCCACCGTCGTCACCCCGCTCCTGGAGATGCAGCGCAAGAACGGAGCCGTCGCCATCAAGTACGAGGCGGCTTACCTGCGCTCGCTGGATTTCGAGCCGGCGAGCGAGATGGAGGCGACAGGGATCTACGCGCAGTACATCAAGAGCGGCAAGGCGCCCAACGACACGGAATACAAGACCTTACAGGACTACCTATTCCACTACATCGCACGCGAAGCGGGGCGGCTCGGCCTCGCTGTCCACCTCCACACCGGCGGCGGATGCGGCGGCTATTTCCACATGGAGGGCGCGAACCCGCTGCTGCTCGATTCCGTCTTCAACGATCCCACGCTGCGCAAGACCAACTTCGTGATGCTGCACGGCGGCGCCGGCGGCTTCGAGCAGTTCGTGCCCTATCTGCTGATGAAGCCCAACGTCTACGCCGACTTCTCCGAGCAAACCTGGATGACCTCGCCGCGGCACATCGCCGCCAGCCTCCGCTTCATGCTGGAGTTCTATCCTGACAAGGTGCTCTTCGGCACCGATCTCTATCCCTTTGAGCCGCAGGTGAACTGGGAGGAGACAGGATACGAGACCGAGACTGCGGGACGAACAGGCCTAGCCATCGCTCTTACCGGCATGATAGAGGACGGCGAGATCACGCGCGCACAGGCCAGCGAGATCGCGCGTAAGGTGATGCGCGACAATGCGATCAAACTGTATGGATTACCGGCACAACCGTAGCCGTTAGGGACGATCGGATTGAACCACAGAGACACAGAGACACAGAGTTTTGTTTAGTCTTCGCAGTCTCATATTATCGAATAGGAATATTTCAGCAGGAACAGTGTCGAGAGACCATCATCCCGCCCTCACGCAGCATCCCGAAGTGGATCAAGCAGAAAAAATCTCTGTGCCTCTGTGTCTCTGTGGTGAATTTGATTTTCTTTTTCCACAACAGCGTCTTCTTTCCCACAATCATGCACAAACGAAAAGGCCACCCGGCAACTGGGCGGCCTTCTCTTCAAGGGAGAATAGTTCCAACGGAGGCTAGACCGTCAAAACTTTCTGGACAAATAGTAGGGTTCGGGGAAGGGCGTGTCAAGCAATTTTTCCGGCTTAAATTGCTGTATTTTCAATAATTTACAATGAATTCGGGGAGCTGTGAGGAATTGGCTGAATTCTGCCCGATTTGGACAATTCACCTATAACTCACTTACCTTCCAATAACTTAGCGCTTGCTCGGACCTTCCAGGTGAAGCTGAATTATCTCCACTTCGTCCGGGCGATCGAACACCTTGTCGGGAAAGAAGCGCTTCACCAGTAATCGCGTGCCGCCGAAAAAAACTCCGAAGATAAGAGAGATGAGCAGAATAATTCCGATCAGCGCGAAGACTGCGAGTATGAGATTGCCGATGTTGTCGCGCTTGCTGACGCTGGTCGCTTCATCCCACGTCACTTCCGCTTCGTAGTTGACGGAGTTAATCAGGTCGCGCGCGGCGCTGCTGCCCACCGCGCCGGTTTCCACCGCGAGGATCGGCCCCGTGCGTCGCGCGAGGAAGGAGTTGCCGCTTGTCTTCATCTGACTTTCCAATGCGCGCAGGCGCTCACCGGCGATCTGCGGCGTTGGATACTCAATCAGCGTCAGCGCGACCTCGCCATCTTTCGGCGAGTAGTCCTGCATCAGGATCTCCGGATCGTGGCTGAAGTCGACCTGCTCGGCCGTGAGGGGCGACTTCGCGGCGAGAAGCGCTTGCGGTCCGAGAATGTACTTCGCCGAATTCTCCACCGCATCCTTTTTCGGAAGATACTCGGGAAGATTGGGCAGATTATCGGCGGACCCCTTCGCCGCGGGCAGCATGCCGGCAAGCTCGCGCAACTCCGAGGCCGACATCTCGCTGATGCGATCGAAGCTTGTTTCCACCAGCACATTGCTCCGGAAGAAGAGAATGCGATCGTTGGCCGAAGCCGCTTTGGTGCCGATCTGCTCCGTCCTCATCACCGGCTGGCGGTAAAACGTGAAGGCCCCGTAGGCTCCGGTGGCATCGTTAAAGCGGGCCGCCTTGATCGTCAGTTTGCGGCCATCGTCGCGTGTGTAAGTGGCTGTCTGTGCATCGCTAAAGCCGTATTCCTTCAGAACAGCCGGATAGGCGCCATCGGCCTTGGCGGGATCGCTGGTTAGCTGCGGCTGGCCGCTTTGCGTCCACCCGGCAAAGGTCCTGGGCAAAATGGCGGAGGTGTCCGCGGCCGCCGCCATTGCGGACAGCCAGACCGAAGCTATTGCGAGGATGAAGAAGCGCTTCACAAAACGACGGTACAAAGGAATTCCCTTAGTCATTAGACTACTGCGGCAGGGTCAAAGTTTCCAGGACGGAAGGTACGAGCTACGAGCCTTCGAGCTACGAGCCACTAGCTTTGAGCTTCGAGCCTGCCAGCGCGCCAGGGCCAGCCTTTCGCTCTTTGCTCGCGGCTCGAAGCTTGTAGCTCGTAGCTCTTTACTGACTCGCGTCCTTGTGGAACTTGGTCGCTACTTTCACACCGCTCAGGCCGCCGGCGTACTTGGCAATGCCTTTGTAGAGCGACTCGGCAATCTTCTCGCGATACTCGGGCGTTTCCAGCTTCGCTTCGTCGGTGGGATTCGATACAAACGAGATCTCTGCCAGGATGCTGGGCATGTTGGCGCCGATCAGCACCACGAACGGTGCCTTCTTGACGCCGCGGTCCTTCAGAGTAGAGCGCCGCGTGGCGAGTCCGGCGTACAGCGACTCCTGAACATCAGTCGCCAGCTCCCGCGATTCCTCGATCTTGTCCTTCAGCGTGATCTTCTTCACCAGGTCCTGTAGCTCGAAGATCGACTTCTCCGAAACCGCGTTCTCGCGGGCAGCCACTTCCAGCGCCGCCGGGTTGGAAGTGAAGTTCAGGTAGTAGGTCTCCACTCCTCGTGCGGCAGGATCGCTGCTGGAGTTGGCGTGGATGGAGATGAAGAGGTCAGCCTGGTGCTCGTTGGCGACGGCCGTCCTCGTTTCGAGCGGGATGAAGGTGTCGTCGTCGCGGGTGAAGATCACGTCCGCGCCGAGATGCGTCTCCAGCAATCGGCCCAGGCGCAAAGCCACATCCAGCACCAGGTCCTTTTCCATCAAGCCCTCAGGGCCGATGGTGCCGGTGTCATGGCCGCCGTGGCCGGCGTCAACAACGATCCGTCCGATCTTCAGGCCAAGCGTGCGGGTGAGGCTGCGATCGCCCGTAGAGGTGGGAGCGGCTTCGTGTCCGGCGGGCGCATTGCTCGCCGCTGTCTTTGACTTCTTCGAATCCTTCTTCGAATCTTTGGCGCGCGGCGCAACGGCTACCGCCGTCGGAGAGGTCGTGGGCTGGTCCGTAGCCTTCAGCTCGGGTCCGCTTGTGTCTTTGGGACCGGCGAAGAGCGGATCGTTGGGCTTTGCTGACGCAGCGGTCGTGGACGAGGTGGCGGATTCAGTGTCGTCATCGTTGTCGTCAACTACAACCTTGTGAGGCACGGGTTGTGCCGGCGGGCCCGCGGGCGTTGTGGAACGCGCCGGTTGCGCAGCGGATCGAGCATCTGACGCGCTGGGCTCGTTAGCTGGCTTCGTGGAAGCAGCGGCCGCTTTTGAGCTTGGGGGCGCTGCAACCGCACCCTGGCTTGGCGTCTCCGCTTCGTTCGCCTTCTCCACCGAGCGGTACGACCTCTCCTTCTCAACCGCGGTTACCGTTCCTTCCGGCTTTGCTCCCGCAGTGGCGTTCGCCTTCGCGATCAGCGTCTGCGACTGCGTCTGACGCCCGTGAATGTCAATGATGAGCCGGTAAGGATTGGGCAACAGAAACGCCGAGTAGTCGGAGACATCGGCCACTTCGAGGACGACGCGAGTGGAGTCGGGCTGGTACTGCGCGACGCGGATCTTCTTGAGGAAGCCGTCCTGCACTTCGAAGCTCTTGCCGACCAGCACGGAAGCCAGCCGGGTGTCATGCAGGTCGAAGAAGATGCGGTCGGGATGAGGCACGCGGCCGGCTTCGTATTTCACCTCGCCGTCCACATCGATGGCAACGCGCGTGTAGTCGGGGCTAGACCAGTGGCGGATTCCGGTGACCAGTTCGAGAGCGGACTTTTTCTTTACCGGCGCTGAGACCGGCACCTGCGCCGACGGCGTTTCTGCCTTCTCCGGCGCGTGTGCCTCCTCCGCCGGCTTCGGAGCGGGCGCAGGCTGGTCTAGTTCGGCCAGGGCCTGCTTCGCCTGCGGCGCAAGCGAATTGCGTGGGTAATGCTTCAGAAACTCGTGGAAGGTCTCGCGCGCGGCATCCTCATCGCCTAGATCTTCTTTATAAATCTGCCCGATGGTGAACAGCGCCTGGAAGCGGTACTTGCTGCCGGGATACTCGCGGCGTAGGAACTCGTATTGGCTGATGGCGGCGCGCAGGTCTTTCTCGCCCGGCTGGAACTGCCGCCCCATCTCGGCGAAGATCTCGGCCACAGCGACCACGCTGGCGTCAGCTTTGCTCGACATGGGAGCGACGTAGTAGACCTTGCGGTAAGCGTCGGCTACGTGCTGGTAGTCCTTGCGAGTGCGCTGATCGGCTGGGCGGCCGTTGAGGGCCTCGCGCATCTGCTCGGCCTTGTCGAACTGCTCGCGCGCCTCAAGTTTGCGGCTGGCCACGCTGCCCGAGGCGGCGTTCAGGCTGATCGTAAGAATGGATATGAGGGCCGCGGCGCCAAGCAATTGCTGCAGCAGGGATGTTATCTCCCCAAAGCCCGCCGCTTGGCGGATTTGCCTGCAAGCAACAGCAAGGTGGCGCATTTGTGCCCGACCACTGGTGAGGGGAAAAGAGGTCGCCATGCCTGCAAGCTTCGCTATCGCCGAGCGCACCTAAAGCCTCCAGATCAGCAAGCTGGTTTGTGGCGCACCCCGAGCGAGACGAAGTCGGGCGGAGATGTTTTCGTCCAGAGCACTTCGATTATAGGGTTCGGCGAAAGCGGTAACAAACGGCGAAAGCGCAACGGAATCATGGGAGTGACCCCGCCACAATGTCGGAGTGACTCCTGCACGCTCCCGGTAACCTGCCTGCAATGCGAAAGATACGCCAAGGGAGGGAGGAAAGAATTGTGGTCGGCACCGGGGCATACGGCAGTTTTTACCAACCAACTCCCGGCAGCGAGCAGTTCCCGCCGTTCTGCAGCCAGCGCGCCCCCGAACTGTTGACCTCGAGGATGTTGATGGGAGCGCCTACGTCAGAGGGATGCGCGTTCATCTCCATGCGGATGAGGCGATCGATCGACGCGGCCGAGCCAACGCTTCGCGGCTGACCGGCGTCGGCAACGTAGGGCTTAATGCGCTCCCAATATCCCAGGTAGAAGATGCCGGTGTCGCGTCCGCAATTTCCAGGACAGATGGAGGTGATGGAGCGAAGTCGGTTCTGCTTACCGTCCCACCGCAATTGCACGACGCCCAGCATAGGCTTGCCGTTGACACTTTGCGCCATGGCGAGCTGAACGAAATCGGCCGGCCGGTTAGCTTTCAGCATCAGCGCCCGATATTCGGCAGGGTTGTTCTGTTCAACCTGTGCCAGCAGTTGTTCGGTGCGGCGTTGGAGTGAGTATGCCGTCGCCGACACATGATCTTCAAAAGTTCCCAGCCGGGAGAAGCCATCGCGGATGGCGTCGGTAGCACGATAGCTGGTTCCATAATGAGCGAGGCCCGAAACCGTGGCATAAACGCCACTGATCTCGAAGAGCTTGCACTCGGTGGCGCGGCCGTTCATCCCATAGCGGGCGAGACTATCGGCGGCCAGAACGATTCGATACCGGCTGCGCAAGGCTATTGCGGTTGTCGCTCGTGTCAGCGTTGCCGGAACGAAGCAGACGAGCGCCAGCACAAACGCTTGAGTCGAATTCAGCATCGCCCGGCGCATGGTATCCCATTCTTGCTAACCCGAAGCGGCCGTAAGTGACTCGTTGCCGCATCAATAGTCTGAACCACCGCCACCTGGCTCTGACAGCGTACATCGCCGGCAGGTCCCAACGATGACATAATGTCCTATGGTTCCGAGGACATCTATGAAACGCTCGATCGTACTGCTCGCTTTACTTGTGGTGTTCACTACGCTCGCCCCCGCGCAGGACAAGACGCAAGCTGCCGAACAAGCTGCCCAGGCGTGGCTGCGCTTTGTGGATTCGGGAGACTATTCCCAGAGCTGGGTGGAGGCCTCGTCGTTGTTCAAGGCCGCTGTCACGGAACAGGACTGGGTCAGGAAGGTCAGCGCTGTTCGCCAGCCGTTGGGAGCACTCATCTCGCGCAAGCTGAAATCCGCCACCCCGGCCACCCAGCTTCCCGGAGCGCCGGATGGACACTACGTTGTTATTCAGTACGAGACCAGCTTTGCCAATAAGAAGTCGGCCATCGAAACCGTGACGCCCATGCTGGATAAAGACGGTCAGTGGAGAGTGTCCGGATACTTGATCAAGTAGTTAGAAGCAGGCCTAACCCACTAAACTCCTTCCGCTTACGCTGTCGTCGCCGGGAATTTCCCCACGCAGGCGATCCAGAGCGCCTTGCTGCTCATCCAACTTCAGGTCAGCAATGTCGAAGACCAGCAAGATTATCCAGATCGTTATCGTCGTCGCCATCGTGGCGGCTGCCATTAACCTCTACCTCACATTCCGGCAACGCCACACTGGCGTGGCCGTAGCGAAGCAGCCCGAGGTCGCGCTTGATCCCGATTACTACGTCACGCCCAGGAAGCTTCATCCTCAGGACCTGAAAGACGCTAAAGAATTGACGAAGCAGCCCGTCTGGGTGCGCGATGGATATCGCTACACCTTCTATCCCTACAACGGGCATTCCGACTTTCAGCATGCTGCCGGGACGCTGGGACCAATCCAGAAGCTGGAGATCAAGGACGTGGTGGTGGATCGCACGCCGGACTCGTCAGCGCAGAAGCAGGTGATGGCCGTCTTCGAGCAGGACGGAAAGCGCTACGCATTTCCGATCGGCATTGAGGAACACGGCGATTACAAGATTTACAGCGACGAGATCTTGTTCATTCAGGATCCGCACGAGCTCTACAAACACTGGCCCGCCGATGTTTGGAACGCTATCGATAAGCACGAAGTGAAACCAGGCATGAACGAGTTGCAGGCGTTCTTCGCCATCGGCATGGGCAGCCCTGAGGGAACAGGAATGTCCAATCCACGTGTGGTGGACTTCCCCAACAATGGCCATCCCGTACGCGTAACCTTCACCAACGGCAAGGCGACAGACGTCCAGCCAAGTTAGTGATTCGCTTCTTCCTTTAACCCGGCGCAACCGGCGGAGATGAGTCCTGCCGTGTAGGTCGTAGTTACAAATTCCAACCGAGGCCAGACAGGCCGGGTTGGCACCCGGCGCTTCCAAAGCTCATGAGTTGAATGGTTTCTCAGGCGGGGGGAGCCGCCGGTGCTCGACGAAACACGGCCTTCACATGCGGCTGCACAAGGTACCACACGATGAGCCCACTGATCGCAATGCGCGCCAGACGATAGCCCCCAAAGAACAGGTTCAGGTGCGCCCCCATCATCAACAATCCCGGAAGTGAGAACAGCAGGGAGATGACGGCGAGGACGATGGACATGATCCGTCCCCACTCGCGTAATGCCCAGATACCGTAGGCGGCAATTGCGGCAATGAGCGCATAGGCCAAGAAGAAAATCGCTCCGAGCACGCCGACCGCAATGCCCAGACCTCCGAAGAGGCTGCTGTGCCCAGCAGCCAGCATGGCTCCCAGAACAGTTCCGCCGACAGCTAAGGCCGCAGCCACCATCAGGAGAAAAAACGCGCTCAGGGCATGGTACAGCGCGATCAGCAGCACTCCGGTTGGCCGCATGCCTGTTCTCCTTTATCTGGAATAGCCGGACAGTAAGCCAGCAGCGGCGGCAAGTCAAGGAAGTACCCGGGACGCAACAGAATCTGCTAGCTTTTCTCTGAAGGAGACATCGTGAAAGCCATACGCGTGCACGAATTCGGCGGTCCTGAAGTGATGAAGCTGGAGGAGGTGCCCGATCCTAAGCCCGGGTCAGGTCAGGTGCTCATCCGGATGCAGGCCGTCGGTGTGAATCCGGTTGAAGCTTATATTCGCACCGGGACCTACGCCTTCCAGCCGAAGCTGCCGTATACGCCTGGCAATGATGCCGCCGGAGTCGTCGAGGCGGTTGGGCTGGAGGTGCAGAGTGTCAAGGCGGGCGACCGCGTCTACGTCACCGCCGGCGTCGGGGGGACGTATGCCGAGAAAGTGCTCTCCGACGAGGGCAAAGTCCACCGCTTGCCCGATCACACCAGCTTTGAGCAGGGAGCGGCGATGGGCATTCCGTATGGTACGGCGTACCGCGGCCTCTTCCAGCGCGGCGGAGCGAAGGCGGGTGAAGTTGTCCTGGTGCATGGCGCAAGCGGCGGCGTCGGAACGGCCGCCGTGCAACTGGCGCGCGGCGCGGGAATGCTGGTCATCGGAACCGCGGGCAGTGAAGAAGGCATGAAGCTGGTGAAGCAGCAAGGCGCTCATCAGGTTTTGAACCATTCCGCCGAGGGCTACCTGGAGCAACTGATGAAGCTGACCGACGGCAGAGGCGTGGATGTCATCATCGAGTTGCTGGCGAATAAGAACCTCGGCCACGACCTCACGGTGCTGGCGAAGCGCGGGCGAGCGGTGGTAATCGGCAGCCGCGGCACGGTTGAAGTGAATCCGCGGGACACTATGTCGCGCGAGGCGGATATTCGTGGGGTTACTCTGGCCAGCGCGTCGGAAGCTGAGTATCGCCAGATGCACGCTGCTTTAATTGCGGGCCTGGAGAACGGTACGTTACGGCCGGTGATCGGGCAGAAAATTCCCTTGCGGGATGCGGCGAAAGCGCATGCGGAGGTGATGAAGCCAACCGGCGCTCACGGGAAGATTATTCTTGTGCCGTAGCCGCTGACGCGCATTTCAGCACAGTTATTCCCCGAGCATTTTGACGGCGGGATCAAGCGTTTCTCACGCCGCCGAATGAACCGGCTGGGTGAGCTTGTCCAGAATTCTTTCCAGCGTGTTGCAGCGATCGCGCAATGCCACCTTGAATTCGTGGTGATCAGCTTTTGCGATCTCGTGCAGCAAATGCTTTTGTTGTTCCTGTAACAGCTGCAGGAGCACCTGGTGCTCACTTTCGGTCAGCCGCAGTTCCATGGTGACCTCCTACCAAACCTGAAAAGCTCTAAGACAATTCTAGCTCCGCAACGCTCGGCACCCAAGGGGGCGGGCTTCCAGCAGCCGTGCCAGAAAAGGATCGTCTATAGCGATTCCGTGCGGGCGGCCAGCCTGCCTGCTACTACAATCAAGCAATGCTCCGCCTCAGTCTGGCCGCCGGGTGCCTTGCTGCTCTCTCGCTATGGGTACAGCTGCCACCATGCGCGATCGCGCAGCCGGCCGAGGTGTCACTACAAAAGGCAGTAACGGGCGCGATGGCCGGCCGCAGCGGCACAGCGGTTGTTCTGGATGTGCACTCCGGTCGCGTCTTAGCGGCTTATCGCCTGGACGTAGCCGCGCGCCGGGTGGCGCATCCCGGCTCCGCAATCAAACCGTTCACGTTGATGGCCCTGCTGCAATCAGGCAAGGTCAACGAACAAACCGCTCTGATGTGCAAACGCTCGGTTTCGATCGGCGGCCGCAAGCTCGACTGCTCCCATCCTGAGATGAAGCAGCCGCTGGATCCGGCGAGTGCACTGGCATACTCCTGCAACTCCTACTTCACGACGGTTGCTTTGCGTCTAACGCCGGCGCAGTTGCGGAGCAGTCTCCTGCAGCGCGGCTTCGCTTCGCCAACTGCTCTGGCGCAGGAGGAAGCGTCGGGCACAGTCGCCCTGGCGCAATCGCCTGAGCAGCTGCAACTTCAAGCGATCGGTGAGTGGGGTATCGATGTTACGCCCCTGGAGATGGTTCGGGCTTATCGCGCGATTGCTCTGATGCAACCGAAGCATGAGGCGGAGCTATATCCGCTCTTTGCAGGCCTGGAGCAGTCGGTGGCATACGGTATGGGCAACGCAGCACAGCCGGCAGGCGCGATGCGTGCAGCAGGGAAGACGGGCACGGCCGCAGCCGAAGAAGGAGCATGGACGCACGCCTGGTTTGCCGGCTATACACCAGCGGAGAATCCGGAGATTGCCGTTGTTGTGTTTCTGGAGAAGGGACACGGGGGCTCCGATGCCGCCGAGGTCGCGCGAGAGATTTTCGCGGGGTATTCGGGTGTCCAGAAGCGGGAAGCTCGCGAGCAGGGAGCGGCGCGATGAAAAGACTTCGGAGTCTGACCTTCGTCGTGCTTGTGCTCACCTGGATTGCGAGCGCTCCGTCTAGCGTATTCAGCGATCAAGGGCCGAAAGCATCGATAGCGGGTTTTCCTCATACTGTCCGCGTGCGATTGTGGTATCTGCATCCTCCATCGAAGCTGCGAGTCAGCGCCACCGCTGGTCAGGCGCAATTGCGGAAATGTCCCACATGTAAGGAAGTTGGAATCACAGCGCTGGAGGTGCGTGCTTCCGGCTCCTCAATCGTCGCTGCCGGCGAGGGCTCCACGGCATCCGAGCTTCGCATCGCTGGCCCCTACCAGCTGACTGCCGACAGTGCGCCGACAATTCACGCTGACTTTCCGATCGAGCTTCGCGCCAGCGATGGCCACTTGCTGATAACAGCGCTGATGCCAATGGAAGAGTACGTTGCCGGAGTGCTGGCGGGCGAGACCGGCAATTTCAAATCGGACGAGGCGCTGAAGGCAATGTCAGTGGCAGCGCGGACCTACGCCGTGCATTTCGGCAGCCGGCATGCGCTCGACAACTTTGATTTCTGCGACACGACGCACTGCCAGGATTTGCGCATTGCCGGAATCGACGCTCGGCTGCGCCGCATTGCCGACTCGACTGCCGGAGAGGTGCTCTGGTTCGACGGTGAACCTGCCGCAACCTACTACTACGCGAACTGCGGTGGACGTACCGAAGACGGGCACTACATTCTCGGCAACGATGAAGAGCCGGCGCCTTACCTGATACAGCACTCCGATCGATACTGTGTCCGCAACAGCGGCGCGCAGTGGAGCAGCGAGATATCAAAACGCGACCTGCAGCGCGCTTTGGCGGATGACGGTATCAGCATCCCGGGAAAGCTGCGCTCGGTTTCGGTCCTGCACCGCACTTCGAGCGGACGGGTCGAGTTCCTTCGCGTGGTGGCAGGGGGCGATGTGACAGTATCCGGGCTGGCTTTTCGTTCGGCGATCGGACGTCATATCGGATGGGAGCGGCTGAAGAGCAATCTGTACGACATCAGCGACCGCGGTGATCAGATTGCGTTCCATGGCCGCGGATTTGGTCACGGGGTTGGGCTCTGCCAGGTCGGCGCAGAGATCATGGGAGAGGAAGGACACTCCTATCGCGGGATCCTGAGTTTTTATTATCCGGGAACGCGGCTGGGAGTAGCCGCGCAGGGAATTGCCTGGCAGCAACTCGCCAACGAAGACATCGAGGTGCTCACGCCGCGGCCGGAGCGCGATCGCGCGCTGCTGCCGGTGGCCACGCGATATCTTCACGAGACGGAGGAAACCACCGGATTGATGTTCCGCTCGAAGCCGCGTCTGAAGGTCTACGCGACGGTAGCCGAGTTCCGCAATTCGACGGGCGAACCGGGCTGGATTGCGGCCTCCACCCGCGGGCGCACGATTCAGCTGCAGCCCACCGATGTCTTGCGGGATGCAGGAACACTGGATAGCACGGTTCATCACGAGCTATTGCATATGCTGATCGATTCGTATTCCCGTCCGGGCACGCCGTTGTGGTTGCGTGAGGGATTGGTGCTGTACCTGAGCGCGCCGAAAGGGGCGAATTCGCAAGCAGACAGCGTCGAAGACATTGCGTCGCTGGAGAAGTCGCTGCGCAGTCCGCAGAGTGAAGCCGAGTTGCGCAAGGCCTATGCGGATGCCCAAGCACGCGTCGCACAGCTGGCGCAACAGCATGGCAAGGAAACATTGCTGGACTGGGTGCAGAACGGAGTACCGCCCGAGTTCAGCGGCTCTCTCCAGCGGACTGGGGCGCATTAGCGGCGCGGCTTTCCATTCGGGAGGTCTTCTTGCGCGCGATTGCCGCGTCAGGAAAGTGGCGTCTCCGGCAAGGTTGAGGGGATCGGCTCCGGATCCTCTTTCTCGGCGCGCGAGCCGACGACCAACAGAAGCGACACCCAAGCCGAAATAAGAAGCAGGTAAGCCAGCGCAAATCGCACGCCCGCGCTCCACGCTTGCTTGCTCAAGGTGCTGAGACCGGGAATCCACCGGATCAACTTGTATGGAATGTACGCGCCGATCACCAGCAGCACGATGTACCAGAGCCAATATGCTGGCCGCCTCAACAGCCGAAGCGAGCGCGACATTCGACCCGGTTTGAGTCCGGCGGCCGCAACCGTGCTTGCCACTGGCAGCCAGATGATGGGCAGCACGATGCACATCAACAACAGGAGCAGGCAGTCGGCCGCATGGTATGTCGCGCGCGGACTGCCAATGTGGATTCCTGATTTCTGCCAGAACCAGACGCCGAACTGCGGCGCATACCGTCGCAGTAAAAACAAACACCATTCCAGAACGACAAATGGAATGAGCCAGCACAGGACGGCAAATATGTGTCCCAGGGCATGATGGAAGGCGCGCCAGACCCCTGCGTTCTCGCGGAATTCGCCAACCCGGAAATACGCGAACGAGCCCGCCCGCAGCCACAATCCGCAGAAGATGACCACCAACGCTAGCACGCCGGAGAACGCAACCTGCCAGCCGTGCGCATCAGGCAGCAGCAACCAGAAATAAACTGCGGCAATCAGGGCAGCATTGCCGACCAGATTCACCAGCCACAACATCGCCGCGCCTTTGTGCTTCGCGTTCATTTCACCGTCACCGTCAGGGCATCGCTGGTCGAGAGATATTCCGGCTGATACATGGGCTGCACGCTCGTCGGACTCACGCGGAAGACGCCGGGGTTCACCACCTTCAGCAAGTACACATACTCATGCTGCCCTTGCGGGAAATACATGTTGAAGAACGTAGTGCGATCGTCGCGGAGTTCGCGGTCGCTGTAGAATGCGCCCCACCAGCTGGGATGATCGTCCAGTTGATACAGATCGTCGCGCGCGATGGACTCCGTGCCGGAAGGAATCGGGTCCTCGATCATCAGGTAGTTCCACGCGTTGCCGCCGACGGTGATACGCACCGCCAGCGTGTCGCCGACCTGCACCGGACCGGAGAGCGAGTCGAGGTGATAAATGATCCGGCCGTCCTTCTGTTGCGGTGTCAGCTTGTAATACTGGCGCGCGGTGCTCAACTTGAAGCTGCCGGTGTTCACCACTTTCGATTCGCTGGAGTAGTACTCGCCGCGCGTCGACCAGTACACGCGCCCATCGCCCGTCTTTACGATGCGCACCTGATTGCCGCTCGCCGACAGCTGCGCTTCGCTCAAGGTTATGGTGGTCGCCGGAGCCATGGCGTCGGCCGGCGAAAACTTTTTCGTGAGAACACTCTTGCCGTTGACCTGCACGTCGATGTTGTAGTTCGGCTTCAGCTCCTGCGTACGCTCCAGGTAATCGGTCAGGCCGTAGACCACCATCGCCGTCTGCTCGGTCGATTCCCAGTAGTAGCCGTCGCTGCGATGGCTGACGAGATAGATGGCCGCCTTTTGCAGCAAGGGACTGGTTCCATCGGTGCGGTTGATCAGCTTAAGAGCATAGGCGGTTGATTCCGGCGTCGTGTCGCCGTAAAAATCCATGAGGTAGTTCTGATCGCTGGACCACCACGCCTGCGACTGGTCCTGCTTGGCCTCGCTTTCGAGCTGCGTCGTCAGTTCCTTCGCGCGGCCGTCGTTCAGTTCCACCATCGCCAGGCCGAGCACCGCCTGCCCGTACGCTGTCAGGGTCGAGCGCTGCGACCAAACGGAGTCAACCGCAGCGGTACTGCCATCGGTACCGCTCAGTACGAGCGCGTATGCCATGTACGCGCGCAGATCCGTTCGTACCTTGGTCGACTTGTTGAACTCCGGCAGCAGCCACGCGCGTCCTTTGTCGATCGCATCCTGCTTCACCTCGAAGCCCGCGGCCTTGGCCTGCGTGAGCCCGGCAAGCACGTATGCGGTCATGAAGGGATGGCTGTCATCCGTCTGCCACCAACCCCATCCGCCGTCCTCGTGCTGATAGTTGTACAGCCGGTCCAGCCCGGCCTGTACCTGTTTATTCAGAGTTGTCGGATCGATGTTCGACTTCACGCCCAGCTTCTTCAGCGCATCGGCGACGAGTACGTCAGGCAGGAAGCTGGACATCGTCTGCTCCGTGCAACCGTACGGGTACGACGTCAGGTAATCGAGCGCCGCGAAGACCGATCCCGCGATCGAGGGCGTGACGCTGACGATCAGCTTGCGCGTGCCGCTCTCAGCATTCGCCAGGAACGCCACCGGCTGGACTGTATCGCTCGTTCCGGCTCCTGCGATCGTGCCGGACTTCGCCTCCGCCAGCTTCACGCCGAAGGGCACAACCGGCAGTGTCAATTCCATCGCATCGCTTTCGACGTCGGTCAGCGCTTTGCCCAGCACCTTCGCCGAGTCGACATCGAGCACACGCACGCGATAATCAACCTTCACCAGGCCGCGCGACGGCACATTCACGTTCTGCTGCGAGCCTTCGAGCACCTGCAGGCCCTCGAACTGCATCGAAACCTGCGCGGTCTTGTCGTTGGGCAGGTAATTCTGCACGATGGTCGAGAGCGTGATCTCGTCGCCGCGGCGGAAGAAGCGGGGCACCACCAGGCGCACCATGATGTTCTTGCGCACGATGGTGTTCATCACCGCGCTCCCGACCTTCGTGTCCTCGGTTACGCCGCGCGTCGTGGCGCGCCAGGACGTAATCGCATCGGGATAGTCGAACTTTACCGTCGCCTGGCCGTTGCTGGCAGTACGAACGTCGGCGACCCAGAACGCCGTATCCGGGAAGGCCTTGCGAATCTTCGGCTGCACCAGGCGCTCTGGCTTGAGCTGCCCCATCGCCTTGGGCGAACGCACGCTGGCAAGTTGCATCTTGCGCTTACCCGCCTGCCCGTTGAAGTAGTAGCTGAGCGAGCTTTCGGTTGAGACCTGCGAATAAACCTTGCCGTAAAAGGCATTCATGATGCTGCCCGCGATTTCGGGCTTGATCGCGTAGATCGCCTCGTCGACTACCCCGAGGCTGAACTCGGCCGCAACAGGCTTGCCGCCCGAATCGCTCGCCTTGATGGTGTAGCTCGCGGCTTCGCCCGGCTGATACTGCGGCTTCGAAGGAACGAGTTGCACGTTGAGCTGATGCTGCGTGGGCGGCACGTTCAGGCTCTTCGACCCTTCATAAAATTTGTTGCCGCGAATGAACACCGCACCGACATAGAAGTTCGGCGCGTACTCCGGCCTGACAGGCACATCGACGGTAACGCTGCCGCCCGCGCTCTTGATCACTTGGCCCGTATAGAGCGCGCTGCCTTCCGCCGTGACCAGGACCGACGTCGGCTCCTTGCCGGTAACGATCAGCACGTGCGCCGTATCGCCCGGCTGATAGCTCTTCTTGTCGGGCACGATCTGCACGCGCTCCTGCTGCGTGCCGCTCCACCACGGACTGGCGCCCGGAGCCCACAGGTACGTGGTCGTCTCGATGGTGCGGTTCTCCGGCGTGCTGGCGCTGATAATGACGCGAAATTCGCCGGAGTCCGGGATCGTCAGCTTCACTTGCGCCTTGCCGCTGGCATCGGTCTGGCCTTGCGTCGTGGTCACCTGCTGGCCCGAGCCCTTGCGCCAATCCCAGCGATTCATCAGGACCTGAAACGCGGTCTGGACGGGCTTCTTGTCGTAGTCCTGCGCCGTGACGGTGATGGTTGCCGTGCTGCCCTTGGAATAGACATAGGAGTTCGGCTCGGCATTCAGGAAGAAGCTGCCGTAGGTTGCCAGCGCAAATCCGTGGCCGGCGATCTCGCGATTCCCCGCATCGGTCACACGGGCTTCAATACGATAGACCAGGTCTTGCTTCTTGCTATCGACGCGCGTTGGAACTTCGATCTGCAGCTTGCCGTCGGCATCGAGCGTGCCGCTCTTCTCCTCTTCCTGCTGGCCGCCGTAGGTGTCATCGTCACCGCTGTCACTGTCGCCCGCTTCTCCTTCGTCGCCGGCGCCGCCGCTGTCGGCCTGATCTTCGTCTTCGCTGCGTCCCATCGGCCAGTACGTCGAGGTGTGCACAACCCACTTGACCTTCGCGTTGGACACCGGCTCGCCGAAGTAATAGCGGGCGTCGATCGTCGCCTTGATCGGCTGGCCCTCCAGCACGCGCGGCGTCTGCGCCGTGACCTTCACCGCGTACTCCGGCTTCTTGTAATCCTCAACCGAGAAGTTGGTGCCCTCGATGTAGCTTTCGCCCATCTGCATCGAGAGGTAGTACGAGCCAAGCTTCGCATCGGCGGGAATCGCGTAGTTCCAGTTCGCCGTGCCCATGTCCGAGAGCTTCACCGTCTGCGTCCACATCACCTCGTAGGTCTGTGGATCGCGCATTTGCAGGCTTAGCTCCTGACCCTTCGGGATCGTGTAACCGCTGGGCGATTGCGAGCGCACGATGGTCTTGAAGTGTACGGTGTCGCCAGGACGATAGACCGGACGGTCGGTGTACGTGTAGCCCTTCAGGTTGCGATTCGGGTCGTTGCCGAGGTTCCAAGCTCCTGGCGTGTTGATGGCGAACTGCCCGTCTCCGACAGCCAGCACCGCGACGTTCTCCGGTTTTGCTTGGTTAATGCCGGTATCGACCAGCCCGTCCTGACCTGTATTTTTCGAGGCAACTTCCTGCTGATCGATCCAGACCTTTACCTGAATGCCGGCGATGGGATCGCCCGTGCGGCGGTCGACGACCAAGCTCATCAGGCGCCCCGTGCCGGCCTTGGTGATGATGGCTATGTCAGTAACGACGACGATCGTGTAGGCACGCAGGCGCCCGTCGGTCGCTTCTACGAGGTAGACACCTTTGTCGCTCACGGGAACCGTGGTGTTCAGACTCTCCCACTGCTCGTGCGCAGGAACCGTCCACTGCCACACGGAGACGACCTGCTGCTGATTGAGCACGGGCACCTGCGCGAATGTTTCGACCTTCGGACCTTTCGCCTGCTCGCCACCTCCCATCTGCCACAGGCGAATCGTGTGGCGCGATTCCGGCGAGAACTGTGCGCGAATGAAGTCGCGGATCCAGGCCCAGATGCGATGCTTCCAGGCGTGGAACTTTTCCAGCCAGGTATGCGCCTGCTTGGGCATCGCCGGCCCTTGGCCGCCGAAGTTGTGTAGCTCCTGCATCTGGCTGAAGAACTTCACCGGATTGTTCACGCGATAGACGCGGAACTCGAGCTGCTTCACGTTGTGCGCGTTGACCGCGATCTCCGGCTTCTCGCCAGGGAGGAAGGTTTTCTGGCTGGTGAGCGAGAACCAGGATTCGGTGTCGGAACCCTCCTGAGCTAGAACGGGAAGAACCAACAAGTGACAAAGCAGGACGGCAACGATGGTGCGTGTGACCGGCCTCATTCGCCGCCTCGCAGAATGTTCCAGCGATACACGCCGAGAAATACTGGATTCGACGGCACAGGCTGCCAGCGCGCGTCGGGGTAATTCAAGAGCTCCGTTATCGACAGCCGCTTCATCTGGCCGGGGGACTTTCCGTTCGGGCCAGTATGGTAGACAACGAACTTCTCACTGCCGGGGTCGATCTGGCTGTTGCCAAGGTAGATCATCGCGTGGAACGGCATTCGCTCAGCCGTGTCTTGACGGAAGAACAGCAGATCGCCGGGCCGTGCGCGCGCTACATCCCGCCCGATCAGAAACGTGTTGTGACGCCACAGCGTCTCAGCATCTGCGAACTGTGCAAAAGCTCCGTCGCGCACATCCTGCTCCGTAAAGCTGCCGTCGCGCACACGGAACAACTCGGTGCCAAGCGGAGTGTAGGGATACTGGTATTGCCGAACGTCCTCAGACGACACCGGGACTGGCAATGCCATCGCGCGCGACCAACTCGCATCGTGCGCGCGCAAGGCCTCGCGATAGGAGAAGCGCAACAGCGCCGCGCAATCGTCGATCTCCGCCTGCGGTTTCCCTTGGTAGAACTGGGCCTCGGCCAGCAGCGTGAACCAACGTCGAAACGCCAGCCGGTCTGCAGGATCGTGCAGACGCAGGAAGTCAGGCGTACCATCGCCGACGCTGTCGCCGTTGTCAGCAGTCGTCCTGAGCATCACCTCGTGCGGCACGAAACCGGGTGCGGTGATTCGGAGCTTCACCTCGCCGGGAACTACTCCGGCGCGCAGCGACGCAGTTGCCGACGTGTCCGCAACTGCCAGCGATTCCAGAACCGCCGCATGCGGCGTCTCGATTTCAACTTTCAAGCCGCGCAGCGCGCGTCCGCTCGGGGAGCGAATGGTCAGTTCGGAGGAAGAGAAGCCGTCAGCGGGAATCGCTTCTTGCGAGAGCTGAGCGACGAGGGCAGCAGGCGCGAGCGCATGATGCACGGTGAATGCACACACGACAGCTGCAACCGCCAGAACAGCCACCACTGCCATCCAGCGAGGCACGCCGCGCAATCTGCTCTCTCCTTTGGTGGAATGGGCGGATTATAAGAGCAGCAATTAGCCATTAGCAATTAGCAATTAGCCGAACCCCTTTACTACCTGCGTCTGCGCGGCAGCCCGTGTTTAAACCTTAGCTCGGCAACCCTTAGTTCGGCTGATGCGACACGGACCTCCATCCCGCACCCAAGACTGATTGCTAATTGCTAGTGGCTAATTGCTCTCTGTGGAGAAAACCCGCCCGCGCAGTTATCATTGACTCTATGAACCTCGGCATGCCGGAGATGATCTTCATCTTCCTGTTGGCCCTCGTGGTCGTGGGTCCGCGGAAGCTGCCCGAGCTGGGTCGCCAGCTGGGCAAGTTCCTTGCCGAGTTCAAGCGCGCCAGCAATGATTTCAAGAACCAGCTCGAAGCCGAGATGCTGAACATCGAGCTGGAAGAGCGCGCCAAGAAGAACCAGGAAGGCGCGAAGGTCCTGCCGCCGGAAGAGCCGTGGGAGCGCCTGATGAAGCCGCTCTCCGAAACCGTAAGTCGAACCAAACAGGAGCTGGTCTCGATCATGAGAACGGAGCCTGATCCGGCGAAACCTACACCAGCTCCGGTCCCGGCTGAAGAACCTTCTCCGTCCGCCAAGTCGGCGGATAACAGCTAACCATGCCCAGCCCAGTAGTCGAATCCGCCCAGCAACGCGCCTCCGAAGAAATGACGGGCATGAGCTTCCTCGAACATCTCGAGGAGCTGCGCCGCCGCATCATCTACAGCTTCCTCTACGTCGTGGCCGGCTTCTGCGTCTGCTGGTGGTTTCACGAGCAGATCTTCGCCGCCATGCAGAAGCCCATCGTCACTGCGCTCGCTGCGCACAAGATGGACACGCAGCTCGTCTACCTCAATCCCACCGATCCCTTCAACATGTACTTGAAGATTTCGTTTCTCGCGGGAATCTTCCTGGCATCACCCTTCGTGCTCTATCAGGTGTGGGCCTTCATCGCGCCGGGGCTCTACCGCAATGAGCGCCGTTATGTTATGCCCTTTATGTTTTCGACGGTGGGTCTGTTTCTGCTTGGCGGCCTCTTCGGCTACAAGATGGTCTACCCCGCAGCGCTCGATTTCCTCATCGGCTGGAGCTCGCAGTTCAAACCGATGATCACAGTCGGCGAGTACGTCGATCTGTTTCTCACGATCATCGCCGGCCTGGGCATCGTCTTCGAGATGCCGATCCTCGTCTTCTTCCTCTCCCTGATGGGCATTCTCAGCGCGGGCTGGATGTGGCGCAACTTCCGCTACTCCATCCTCGTGATCTTCATCATCGCCGCTATCATCACGCCGACGACGGACATCATGAACATGTGCATCTTCGCCGCGCCCATGATCATTTTGTACCTGGTGAGCATCGGCATCGCATGGTTCGTCCACCCAACGCAACGCAAGAAGCGCGCAGCGAAGGCAGACGAGAGTAGCTAGCTGTGAGCTCCGAGCCGCGAACTGCCGGCAGGGAATCCGAGCTGGCGGCGAGCGCCGAAATTCGAGCGCCGGAGGCGCGGCGTCAGTTTAGCAAAGGACGGAGCGAAGCGCAGTCCTGGATGGGTATGAAAAAACTGACCTGAGTCCCGTAGGGACGCAACTGGTCCTCGCGCTCAGCATCTCGCGTACTGACGATGACTACTGTCTGCTGATCCTCCCCAACTCCGCCGCCTCAAATTCCTTCCACTGCTGGATCGCCGCCGTCGCCGTCTGGTGTAGCTTCGGCACTTGCTCCGCAGCCTGCGTTGTGGGCGCCCTGTCGACCTCCTGCAGCATCGTTAGCAGTTGCAGCAACGAGTCGCGCGTCCCGGTCAGGCTTTGCGTTTGCGGACCACGCCTGCGCCGCCGTTCACCACCGGCGACTGCCTCCAGCTTCTTGCTAAGCGCATCGAGTCTTGCCGCCTCGACTCCCGACGCCTGCTCGCGCATCTTCTTCAATTGGGCGCGCGCGGCGTCAGCACGTTCGATCACCGGCTGCAACGTCATCAGGTCCGCATACACCTGGTTCGACGCATCGAGCTGCTTCTCCAGATCGGAGAGCGGCGTCTTCACCCGCGGATCCATCTCGACGGTGAGCGGCTGCATGTACTTCTGCCCATCCACCGTGAGAACTACCGTGTACTTGCCCGGCATGATCCACGGCGAGGTCGCCTGCGGCGCCGTGTTCTCATACACCGCCGAGATGGGATACTCCCGCTTAATCCCCGCTACCGGCGTGTAATGCATATCCCATACGAAGCGGTGAAATCCCGCCGCGTTCGACAAGGGCTGCGGCGGACGCACCCAGTACGACGGCACCGCCAGCTCCGGATCGGGCTGCGGCAGCGGATCGGCACTGGAAAAGCGTCGAACTGTCTTCCCATTGCTATCCAGAATTTCCAGTGTGGCCGGACCGGACGATGCCGATTTTAAGTAATAGTTGAAGATCGCGCCGTCCGGCGGATTCTGCCCAGCCGCAACATCGGGCGGCAGCGGCGTATCGGTATTGTTGTTCCAGTGGACGCGATAGGCCAGCTCGGGTGCGAATAGATAGGCGTTGCCGCCGAGCGTCTTCTCGTCCAGCCGCCGCAACGGCGTGATGTCATCTAGAATCCAGAAGCCGCGCCCATGTGTCGCTACGGCGAGATCGTTGTCCTTGACCAGCAGATCGCGAACCGACGTCGCCGGCATGTTCAGCCGCAGTGACTGCCACCGGTCGCCGTCGTCAAACGAAACATACACAGCGCGCTCCGTGCCCGCAAACAGCAGGCCCTTGCGCTTGGGATCCTCGCGCACAGAGTTCACATTTTCGTTCGCAGGAATACCGTTAGTGATCTCCGTCCACGTCGTACCGGAATCGCGCGTGCGATAGATATGGGGGCGCAGATCGTCGAGCCGCAGCGTGTTGATCGCGGCATACGCTGTCTGTGCGTCGGTGTGACTCGCCTCCAGCACGGAAACCTTCTGCCACGCCGAAAGCTGCGGCGGCGTGATGTTGTTCCAGTGCGCCCCGCCGTCCGTCGTCAGCCAGATCAGGCCATCATCGGTTCCCGCCCACATGCGATTGGCATCGACTGGCGACAACGCCAGCGCATAGATCACGCCGCGCTGCTTCGGCTGCGCAGTCGGATCGGTCTTGTAGACGCCAACTGTTGCAGGTACATCGAACGTTTTGCGCGTAAGGTCGGGGCTCACCTGCTTCCAGCTCTGTCCGCCGTCGCGCGTCATCCAGAGCGTGTTTGCCGCGAAATACATAACGTGCGGATCGAATGGCGAGAAGACAATCGGCTCCGTGCGGATCACGCGAAAGTCTGGCGCGCCCAGCGGCACCGGCATGATGTTCTGCCCCTGCGCCGTGCGCCGGTCGTAACGCGTCAGCTTGCCGCCATAGATGATGTCGGCATCGAGCGGGTCGGGCACGACGTACCCGTACTCTTCCGCGCCGACGGGATGCCAGTCGCGAAAAGTAATCTCGCCATCGTTGCCGCGGCTCGCAATGCACACCGAGCCACTCTCCTGCTGTCCGCTGCACAGTCGATACGGAAACGCATTGTCGGCGTTAACGTGATAAAGCTGCGCCGTCGGCTGGTTGTACCACGAACTCCACGTCTGACCCCCGTTCACGGTGATGATCGCGCCCTGGTCACTGGCGATGCCAATAATGTTCGGATCATCCGGATTGATCCATATGTTCTGATAGTCGTCGCCGCCGGGCGCGCCACGGAAGCCGGTCCACGCTTTGCCGCCGTCGCTGGATTTCCACGTGACCGTGCTGGTCATGTAAATGACGTCCGGATTCTTCGGATCGATCGCAGGCACCGGAAGATCTCCGCCGCCGATACGTCCCTTCGGCCGCGAATCCTTGGTCACCGTCGACCATGCCTCTCCGGCATCATCCGACCGGTACAGGTCCACCGCTCCCTTCGTCGCAACCGATGCAAACAGCCGCTTGGGATTGCTGCGCGAAATCGCCACATACGCCTGAACAATTCCATCGGGCAGTCCGCCACCAAGCTTCTTCCAACTCTGCCCGCCGTCGGTCGACTTGAAAACTCCTCCACTGTTGCCGTTCCAGTCACCGTTCTCCCACGGCCCCTCGCGCGCCTCCCACAATGTGGCATACACGACGTTGGGATCGGCAGGATCGATCTTCACATCATTGCCGCCAACGTTTTCGTCGTTGTACGCGATTCCGCCCACGTTTTCCTTGTTGGGAAGAATCTTCTCGAAAGTCTGTCCGCCATCGCTCGAGCGATAGATCCCACGCTCAGGGTTTGGCCCATAAGGATGACCGGCAACGGCGACAAACACCCGGTTCGCATCGCGAGGATCGACGGCAATCGTCGGGATCTGCTGCCCATCCTGCAGCCCAAGGTGTGTCCAGGTCGCGCCCGCATCGGTCGACTTGTAAATCCCATCGCCGACCGACAAGTCCGGCCGATGCAGCCCTTCGCCGCTTCCGACATAAACGATCTTCGGATCAGACAGCGCGACGGCAACCGCGCCGATCGAGCCCGTCGGCTGCTTGTCAAAGATCGGCTGCCAGGTGCGCCCGAAGTCGGTCGTCTTCCATACTCCACCGTTCACCACGCCGATGTAGAAGACGTTAGGCTCGCCCGGCACGCCGGAAATCGCGCGCGTTCGTCCGCCGCGAAACGGACCGACATTGCGCCACTTCAGCTCCGTCAACGTCGAGGTGTCGACCTGTTGTGCTTGAAGAAGAGGCGCGAAGAGAGAGAAAAAAGTGAGTAAGACCGCAGCTGGAATTCGCTTCATTGTTATCAATAATTCACCTGTAGAGCAGGGCTAACCACTCGGGCACCAAGTCGTGTGGACCATCGGGTGGAGCGCGCCGTCCGACTCGCGCCCTGACACAAGGCTGTCGGAGAGGCGAACTTGCCGCCCTTTCGGGCTGAACGTTGCCGGAGCGCGGCTCCAAATAAAATCAAAGCCACCACCCAATATCCATTGTGCGGTTGCGCGACAACGCAGAAATTCGATTGTGACGACACGCTTCTTTGCTTTGACGAAAAGCGGCTTGGCAAGAGCGCAAGCGCACAGCCATGAACCGCGACAGTGTAATGTAATCTATTCGCACAGACTTTGCAGGTAGAGGACCTCCGATTTGAAGCAATCAGCAAGACGTTTTTCCTCCATCATCCTTACTTTTTTCGCCGCCTCCTTTCTGAACATTTTCGCTGCCGCGCAAAATGTTCCTACGACATTGTTGAGCGGACTGCAATGGCGCTTAATTGGCCCCTTCCGCGGTGGCCGTACCGTGGCCGTGACCGGCGTACCCGGCGGAGGAGCTACGTTTTACTTCGGATCGGTCGATGGGGGCGTTTGGAAGACAACTGATGCAGGTGTAACGTGGACGCCAATCTTTGACGGCCAGCCCATCGCTTCCATCGGAGCTCTTGAGGTTGCTCCCTCCAATCCTAATGTGATCTACGCCGGCACCGGCGAGTCGGACATCCGCTCCGCTCTGAGTTCCGGCGACGGCGTCTACAAATCCACCGACGGCGGCCAGACCTGGAAGAATATCGGACTGCGAGATACCCGCCAGATCAGCCGCATCGTCATCGATCCGCAGAATCCCGACATCGTCTACGTCGGAGCGCTCGGCCACGCCTACGGCCCGAATAGCGAGCGCGGTGTCTTCAAGTCGGCTGATGGCGGCACCACCTGGACGCATGTCCTCGATAAAGGACCCAACATCGGCGTCTCCGACCTTGCCATTGCCGCCGCCACGCCCAACATCCTCTTCGCCGGCACGTGGAACACACACCGGCCGCCGTGGAGCACCTACGCTCCGCTGCAAGGCCCGGGCGCCGGTGTCTATCGCTCAACTGACAGCGGCGTAACCTGGACACAACTGACCAACGGCCTTCCCGAAGGAGACTGGGGTCGCGTCGGCGTGGCGGTCTCGCCCGACGGTAAGCGTGTCTACGCGCTAATCGACGCTGGGAAGAAGTCCGGCCTTTATCGCTCCGACGACGGCGGCAACACATGGTCCCTCGCCAACAGCGACTCGCGCATCACCAGCCGCGCCTGGTACTTCAATCAGCCGACGATCGATCCGGCCAATCCGGACGTCGTCTATATACCGAACGTTGCACTTTACCGATCGGAAGATGGTGGCAGGACGATCTCCATCGTCCGCGGCGCTCCCGGCGGCGATGACTACCATCAGATTTGGGTGGATCCCAAAGCCTCCTCGCATCTGATCCTGGGCACCGACCAGGGCACGACCATCAGCCTGAATCGCGGCCAGACCTGGTCAAGCTGGTACAACCAGCCAACCGCGCAGTTCTACCACGTCATCACTGACAACACCTTTCCGTATCACGTCTACGGGGCGCAGCAGGACACCGGTTCTCTTGCGGTGCCCAACCGCACCGATCATGGATTGATTACGGGCCGCGACTGGTACATGGTAGGCGGCGGCGAAAGCGGCTGGCTGGTGCCCGATCCCACCGACCCCAACATCCTCTACGCCACCGGAGTCTACGGCAGTGTCGTGCGCTTCGACGTCCGGACATCCTTGAGCCAGGACATCACACCCTGGCCGATGCAGAACTTCGGCAGCGAAATCAACCAGCGTAAACATCGGAATCCGTGGACGCCCGTGCTGGTGCGCTCGCCGCTCGAGAAAAACGCGCTCTTCTTCGGCACGCAGTTCGTGATGAAGACGACTGACGCCGGCCTGCATTGGCAGCAGATCAGCCCCGACCTTACCGGCGCGACCGTGGAAGCTGCGACCGAAAAGCAATCCGGCCCGGCCACAGTGCAGAACGCCACAAACCGGGGCTTCGGCGTGGTTTACAGCATCGCACCGTCGGCGGTGAAGGCCGACGAAATCTGGGCGGGCAGCGACACTGGACTGCTGCACCTCACGCGCGATGGCGGCAAGAAGTGGGAGAATGTGACACCAAAGGGGCTGAGCGACTGGAGCAAGATCGCCATGGTCGAGGCCTCGCGCTTCGATCCCGCGGTCGCCTACGTCGTCGTCGATCGTCACCGCCTCGACGATCAGGCGCCTTACATCTATCGCACGCGCGATTACGGCAAGACCTGGCAACTCATCGCCACTGGAATTGCCGCCAATTCATTTGTGAATGCGGTCCGCGAAGATACCCAGAAGAAGGGTCTGCTCTTTGCGGGCTCGGAACTGGGAATCTACGTCTCCTTCGATGACGGCGATCATTGGCAGCCCTTACAGTTGAACCTGCCGACGACCTCTGTTCGCGACATGACAATCCACGGCGACGATCTGATCATCGCCACGCACGGCCGTTCCTTCTGGATCCTCGACGACATATCGCTCCTGCGTCAGATCGATCTTCCGTCGCAGTCACAGCCGCGGTTCTACAAGCCCGCGACGGCCGTCCGCGTCGACAACGATGTCTTCCTCGGCACACCGTTGCCGCCAGAAGAGCCCACGGCGAAGAATCCGCCCGATGGCGCTATCCTCGACTACTACCTGCCGATATCTGCGAAATCGGTGACGCTGGAGATTTTCGATCCCTCGGGAAAACCCGTTCGCCGATACGTCAGCGGAGTCAAGAAAGAGCAGCCTCAGTCGCCGCTGCCCATCGCTGAGCGTTGGTTGCCGAAACCTGTCGTCCTCGAGAATATTGCCGGTGCACACCGCTTCGTGTGGGACTTGCGCTGGGGAAGTTCAGGAGCGAATCCTGAGGTGGATGAACAAGGCTTCGGCGCACCACGCGGACCGCGCGTCGTGCCGGGTACGTATCAGGTGAAGCTGACGGTCGATGGCAATACCTTCACCCAGCCGCTGAACGTCGCCATGGATCCGCGCTCGCAAGCTACCACAACGGAGCTCAACGAGCAGCAGCGCGTGGGGCTCGAGATCTTCACCGAAGTCCGAAGCGCCCGAAAATCCCTCGCCGAAATCGGCGCCGTCAAAAAGCGCCTGACCGAAATCGAGAGGCAAAGCCTGAAGCAACATCCCGAGCTGCTCACCCAGGTCACCGAGCTCGAAGCAGAGATCAAAAAGATCGAGAAGCCGGAGAAGCTTCAGTCGCCGGGTTCGATTGTCGGCCTCGATTCTGCGAGCATGGGTCTCGCCTCAGCTCTGCGCGTCGTCGAAAGCGGCAATCGCACGATACCGTCGCAAGCCATGGATCTCTACCGCGAGGCCAGCAAGGTAGCCAGCGACGGGATCGCGCAATGGGCCCGTCTAAAAAGCTCGCAATTGGCAAAGCTGAACGAAGGCCTGCAGAAGGCGGGCATCACGACCATCCAGGTGTCATGGGTCGAGGAGGAAGCGGAGTATCTGTCGTCGGAGTAGCGGCTAGCGCTCGACCAACTTCTCCAGATCCTCAAAGAACGCGGGGTAGGAAATTGCGACACATTCGGGTTTCCGGATGACCGTCTCGCCTTCAGCGCGCAGGGCCGCGATTGCGAATGCCATCGCGATGCGGTGATCGTCGTAGCTCTCAATCTCCGCTCCATGCAGCTTTTGCCCGCCAGGAATGCACCATCCGCTCTCCGTCTGCTCCACCTGCGCTCCCATGGCTTGGAGATTGCGCGTAACCGCAGTCAGGCGGTCCGACTCCTTCACCCGCAATTCGCCTGCATCGCGCACCTCGAGTCCGCCGGCGGTGAAGGGCGCAATCGCGGCAAGCACCGGCAACTCGTCGATGAGCAGCGCCGTCAACGCTCCTTCGATCAGCACATGCTTGCCCTTCCCGGCAGCGAGCGCGATCGTCCCCACCAGCTCGCCATGATTTTCCTCGACGCGTAACATCGACAGCCGGCTGCCCATCGCGGTGAGGACATCCAGCAGCGCCGAGCGCGTGGGATTCAAGAGCACGCCATCAATTACAAGATTCGATTCCGGAAAAATCGAGGCAGCGCACAGGAAGAACGCAGCTGACGAGATATCGCCCGGCACAAACGCTTCCAGCGGCCGCAGCAGTTGGCCGCCTGTGACGCTCACCGCGTTCTGGCTTCGCTCCACCTCCGCGCCGAATGCGCGCAATGCCAGCTCGCCATGATCGCGCGTGCGAGCGTGTTCATGCACCGTTGTCTTGCCAAGGGCAAGCAACCCCGCAAAGAGGACGCAGGTCTTGACCTGCGCGCTGGCGACGGCTGGCCGATAGTCGATCGCGTGCAGCTTCCCGCCATCAATCCGCAGCGGTGCCCGTCCGTCGTCCGAACTGATCTTCGCGCCCATCTCTGCCAGCGGTTCGATGACGCGCTTCATCGGCCTGCGCGAGAGTGATGCGTCCCCGATCAGCTCACTGGTGAACGGCTGTGCCGCAACAATGCCGGAGAGCATGCGCATCGTCGAACCGGAGTTGCCGCAATCCAGCGCCTTGCTCGGCGCGCGAAGCTGCGGACCAACTCCGTCGATGATCACTGCACGCTGGTCATCACGCTCGACCTTGCAGCCGAGATCACGCACGCATTGTAGAGTGCTCGCGCAGTCGGCGCCCGGAGCGAAGTTGTCGAAGCGGGAGCGCCCAGCCGCCAAGGCTGCAAGCATCGCATAGCGATGCGAAATCGACTTGTCGCCAGGCACGCGAAGGCTACCCAGGATGTTGCGCGCCGGCCGAATGATGATGCGATTGTTTTCGTGCAAGCTTATCCGAACCCAACCTGGAACTAACGACGGTTGCCTCTAGGGTAAATTAAATATTTCCATTCGGTCTGCAAGTCACTGGCCAACTATTTTCCTCAAAATTCATCTCACGTTGCAGTGCGATGCAGAGAAAAGCAGCGCACTCGAAGCGCGGCGCGCTCTCCAGACCAACCGCAAGGGAGGTCGAAGGGAAATACACCTCGCGGAACAAAGCGAGCAGGTGAGCAACATGTTTTCCCGGGCCCCAATTGCAATGGCGTTCCTCGTAGCTTTTGTCACCAGCCTCATGACGGCGCAAGTAACGCCGGTCGCAAGCATCGATTCCGCAAACCCTACAGTAACAGCCCTGGAAGGCAAGGTCCTCGGCGCCGATGGCCAACCGCTCTCCGGGGTCCATGTTGAGTTGGACGAGGCCAGTACTGCTCTGCCGGTGACCTCAACCTACACCCGGCAGGACGGCACATTTCAACTCTATAACGTTCCCAGGGGAAACTACGACGTCGTCGCTGAGTCGCCTGACTTGCAGGTGAGCGATCAGGTTATGGTGCAATTGGATCGGCCCAGCTTGGAGCTGCGTCTTCGTCCTACGACGGCCGCAGATGACAGTGACGCAATGATTTCAGTCGCTCGGATTCTGGTACCGGCAAAAGCGCAGAAGTATTACCGCAACGCCCGCGAAGCCTTCAGCGAGGGCAAGAACGAGGAAGCGGAGAAGCTACTGGACCAGGCGCTGGAGATCGAGCCTCAATTTGCCGAAGCACTCGCTCTGCGTGGCCTGATTCATATGCAGGCCGATGATCTGGAAGAAGCGCAGGGATATCTCGAGAAGGCGGTGCACATCGATCCCTTCTACAGCCCCGCGTACATGGCATTAGGCGCTGTGTACAACCATGAAGGACGCTACGACGATGCCATTCGCGCCTCGCAGCGGGGGGTGACGCTCTCTCCGCGCTCCTGGCAGGGCTATTTTGAGATGGCGAAGGCCTCCGTAGCAAAGGGCATGTACGAGCAAGCCTTGAAATTGGCTCGTCAAGCACAGCGACTCGGCGGCAACGGCTTTATCGCGCTCCACCTGGTCAAAGCTTCTGCTCTCCTGCCCTTGAAGCTCTACAAAGATGCCCGCTATGAGCTGCAGGCTGTGCTGTCGCATGCGCCAAAGGGAAGCAACGTGACGGACGCTCAGACATTGCTGGCGCAAATCGATGCAGCCGACGAGGACAAAGCCGCAGCGCTCCATTAAAGTCAGTCACAAACGGTCAATGACGACGCCCAGCTCAAATGCTGGGCGTTCTGTTTTTGACTGATTTCTTCGGCGCATTCAGCACCGCGGCTCTAGAGTTACAATTTCGCTCGGGTATCTTCATTGGACAACAAGGCCATTGCGAACATCTTCTACGAAACTGCCGACCTGATGGAGGTCGACGGCGCCGACTCCTTCCGCATACGCGCCTATCGCCTTGCTGCCGAAGCTCTGGAAGGTTACTCGGAGCAAGTGGCCGGGCTGTGCCATGAACCGAAGAAGCTGCTGGCGATTCCCGGCATCGGCAAAGGTATGGCGGCCAACATTCAGGAGCTCTGCCGCGAAGGCAAGCTCACGCAGCATCAGGAGATGCTGAAGAAGTATCGACCGTCAATGTTGGAGTTGCTGAAGATCCAGGGGCTGGGACCGAAGACCATCGCGCTGCTGTGGAGCGCTTTTCAGGTAAGCGATGTGGAGGGAGTGGAGAAGCTCGCTCGCGAAGGCAAGCTGCGTGAGCTCCCGCGCCTGAGCGAGAAGAGCGAGCAGAAGATCCTGAAAGCGATTGAGGACTACCGTCGTATCTCCGGTCGTTTCCTTCTCGACCAGGCCGACAGCACCGCGGAGAAGCTGACTGAGCACCTGAAGCACATTAAAGGCATCGAGAAGATCACACCCGCAGGATCACTGAGACGAGGCCGCGAAACGGTAGGCGACCTCGATGTGCTGATCACCGGTCCCTGCTGTGTCGATGACGGGCAGCGCGCTAGCCTGCAAGAGGAGATCTTGCGCTTCCCGGGCATTCATCAGGTACTCGCGAAGGGCGATAACAAGGTCAGCTTCAAATTGCGTAGCGGCATGCAAGTCGATGTACGTCTGTTGCCACCGGAGTCCTACGGCGCGGCGATGCAGTACTTCACCGGCTCGAAGAACCACAATGTCACGCTTCGCCAGCGCGCGCTGAAGATGGGCTGCACCCTGAGCGAGTATGGGTTGTTCCGCCTGGAAAATAATGAACGCGTAGCCGGCGCTACAGAAGACGAAATTTACGGCACGCTCAAACTCGACTGCATCCCGCCGGAGATGCGCGAGAACTGCGGTGAGATTGAGCTTGCGGCCGCGCACAAGCTGCCCAGGCTGATCACGCTGAAAGACCTCCGCGGCGAAGTGCACATGCACACCGTTGAGACCGATGGCCGCTGCACCATCGAGGAGATGGCCGAGGCGGCGAAGGAGAGGGGCTACAAGTACATCGCGATTACGGACCACTCGAAGAACCTGGCCTTCGCCAACGGCCTTGACGACAAGCGCGCGGTAGAACATATCGCGCGCATTCGGGCAGCGAACGACAAAATTGGCGGCATCACGATTATGGCCGGCGTGGAGGTCGACATTCTCGCCGACGGCGAGCTCGATCTCTCCGATTCGGTGCTGGAGCAGATGGACGTGGTTGTCGCGAGCGTGCACTCGGCGTTCAACCAGGAGCCGGAGCAGATGACCGATCGCTTGCTGCGCGCCCTCGACAACAAGAATGTGTCGATTCTCGGCCATCCCACCGGGCGTTTGCTCCTGCGCCGTGATGCGTATCGCTTCAACATGGATGCGGTGTTGAAGGCCGCGCTGAAGAACAAGATCGCGATGGAGCTGAATGCCTATCCCGATCGGCTGGATTTGAATGATGTGCATTTACGCATGGCCCGAGAGCGTGGAGTGAAGATCGTCATCAATACAGATGCGCATCACACCTCCCATTTCGAGAAGGTCAAGTATGGAGTTCTGCAGGCGAGGCGCGCCTGGCTGACTGCAACCGATGTGTTGAACACGCTGCCCGAGAAAGAATTTCGTAAGGCGATGAAACACAATTGGCCGAACTAGTGGCTAGTGTTCAGTGGTTAGTGGCGGGAAAAAGATTGGAGTGTTTATGCCTGAGAACGAAGTGCCGCCGAAAGCCGGCGAGCAGTCTCCAGCAGCCCCAACGCCGCAGCCCCCTCCAAAGGATGCGACAGGCGCAGATGCAGCGCCGACTCCCGGTTATGAGGAGTTCGGGACGGCAAAACGTACCTTGCCGCCGGCTGCTCCCGTGGCAATCGCAATCGTCGTGGTCGGGGTAGTGGTTGCCATCCTGGCTTACACCAATCGTGCAAAGCCGGCGGCCACAGGAACTGTCGACGGCGTTTGGTTCAGCCAGCCCGCCAACATGCCGAGCCCAATGATCCTCATCGAGGTCACGATCAGAAACGTCAGTGACAAGACGCTGTACATCAAAGACATGAAGGCGGCGGTGAAGACCGATCAAGGCGATCAATCCGACGACGCGGCTTCGGCCACGGATTACGATCGCTATCTCACCGCTTATCCCGATCTCCGCGGACACGCGCGCCCATTGCAGGTGGAGATGAAGATTCAACCCGGCGCTGAGCAGAAAGGTTCGGTGATGATTTCGCCGTCCGTGACGCAGCAGCAATTCGACACCCGCAAAGACTTGACGGTAACGATTCAACCTTACGATCAAAGGGCAATCGTCGTGCACGAAAAGGGTGGAATGGGGAAGTAGCCGTCTCGCTCGCGCGCTTTCGAGCTCGGCCCGCAGCGGCCACCAGATTCTGAGGGCTGGCTCGGACAGAAACCCTGCTGAACTTCCAGGTGATAGTTCGCGCTGGTTAAATCTGTAAGAGATTTTGTATCGGGGCACGACTGCAGTCGTGCCGTTAGGATCGATTTCTATTTTTTCTTGAGCCGGCTTCAGCCGGCGGCATATGCAGCAATCATGCAAGTCCTGGTCATCGGCGGCACACGCTTCATCGGAGCGCATGTCGTCCGCCAACTCGCCGATGCGGGACACTCGGTCACGGTCTACCACCGTGGACGGCACGAGGCGGAGCTCCCTTCCAGTGTGCGACATGTCCGCAGTGCGGACGCCGCTATGCCGATCCACTTGTTTCCCGCGGATCTGCTGACGCCCAAGCCGGACGTCGTCATTCACATGATCGCGATGGGCGAAGGCGATGCCCGCGCTGCCGTCGAGTTCTTTCGTGGGCACACACGACGCGCCGTCTGGATCAGTAGCGGAGATGTTTATTTGGCTTACGGTCGGTTCGCTGGTGTGGAACCCGGTCCCGCAGGGCCGGGCTTGCTTCGAGAAACTTCGCCGCTGCGAACCGTCCTGTATCCCTATCGCGACCCCAGCAAGCCGGCCGACGACATCGCCAACATTTACGACAAGGTTCTTGTCGAGCGGGTCGCGCTAAGTGCCCGCGATGTGCCCGCAACCGTGCTCCGTCTGCCGAAGGTCTATGGTCCCGGCGACAACGCCGATCTGGCAACCGTCTACGCATTCCGCAATCATCCCGATTGGCGGTGGACACATGGATACGTGGAGAATGTTGCCGCCGCGATCGTGTTGGCGGCTGTGCATCCTGAAGCGGAAGGGAACATTTACAACGTCGGCGAGGAGTACACGCCGACGATCGCGGAGCGATTACGTAAGTTGCCGGCGTCTTCGGTCCCGCCAAACGATACCGCGAAATTCAGTTTCGCCCAGGACATCGCTTACGACACGACACGGATTCGCGCCGAGTTGGGATATTGCGAAATCGTATCGGAAGAGGAGGCGATAATAAGAACCGTAAGCGGCCAATAGCAGAACGCCGCTAGCATATTAGGGAAAAACCTAATCCCTGCCGGGACAGAGAAGGCGTCGTAAGAAGCTAACCCAGGAGTTTGTCCTGGCCTAAACTAAACCGTCCCGCATTGCGGGACGGTTTCATTCAGATTCGAGAGTGCGATTACTCTCCGTATTACGGCGTCACCGGTGACGGCGCGTTCTTCGGCGTCGATAAGTATCCGGTAACAGAGTTCTTATCTGCGGTGAACACGACGACCTCATACAGCATGTGATCGCGACCGGTATAGAACTGTAGCGGCTCATTCAGGTTGCGGTCCTTCTTCTCGATGGTGCGATCATCGGCGATCACGTTCAGCGTGAAGCGACTCCGCTTGGGGTCAACCTTCTTCAGCTGCAGGCTCACCGTTGAAACCTGGGTGCGGGCGCCTTTTGGCAGCGTGAAGTCATAGTAATTGCGATCGCCCTTATGCTTCAGCAGTTCCAATTCCTGAGTATTGTGGGCGATCAGGCCGCTCATCACGCCCTGGTCTCCCACCACCCGCTGAAGCTTCTCGTTAGTGGCCGCCAGATCGGTCTGCGTCCTCACGATATCGGTCTTAGCCGCGCCAACATCCGTTTTCACGGTGCTGACTTGTCCGCTGACGTCGGCGATCTGCTGACTCTGCTGCCTCTGCTGCGCGGCCAGGTGGGCCGCCGAAGCCTTTTGGGCGCGCTCTAACTCGGCGGAGCGCTCATCCAGTTGCTGCTTGGTCATGCCAAGTTCCGAGCTGAGGGACTGGCGCAGCTCCGATGAGGTGGCGCGCAGGCGGTTGACCAGATCAGCCTGCTCGGCTTCCAGCGTCTGCTGCTTCTGCTCCAGGCCAACGATTCTGGCCTTCAAACCATAGAGCAGATAGAGAGATGCGATGACGTAAATTGCAGCGGCGGCCAGAAGAACATACTTCAGGATCGAGCTCTGGTCGGCAGCAGGAGGGGCTTGCGGCTCAAGCGCAATACGCTCTTCTTGTTCTAGCATGGCTGATCCTTTCGGTACCCTTAATTGTCCGAGAGCAAAAAACCGGTGTCAATGAAGTAATCGGCTGAGGACGCACATCCGTAACCTCTGGTAACCGCCGTCACAGACATAGCTTGACGATTGGGTCAAAATAGACGACGGAGTCCCTGAGCAGAAAGCCTTTATGCCTTAGCTGGAGCTGCGGACGGGGCCCTTTACCCTTCATGACTACGGCCGATCAGAAGAAAAAGAAGACATTCAGGCGGGTACTCGATCCTGTGGAGCGATCCTCCGAGGTCCTGTTCGGGGTGATCATGGTGCTCACCTTTACCGCTTCGTTCCGCGTGGCACGCGCCAACCGCGAAGAGGTACGCGAGATGCTGGTCGGGGCCCTCGGCTGCAACCTGGCCTGGGGGTTGATCGACGGGCTAATGTACCTGATGGCCTGTGTCAGCGAGCGTGGCCATAACATCGCAATCCTCAAGTCCATTCATAGAGCAGGGGAGCCGACGAAGGCGAACCAGATCATCGCGCGGGCGCTGCCTCCGGTGGTGGTCAGGGCCCTACCTGACGGTGCCCTCGACGGCATGAGGGAAAACTTGCGAACTCTGACTGAACCGCCGGCGCGCCCGAAACTGACGGCCGAGGATTGGCGGGGCGCGGTCGGCGTATTTCTCCTGGTGTTCCTCTCTACCTTACCCATCGTGCTGCCCTTCACCCTCATTTCCGACATCAAGCTGGCGACACGGGTCTCCGACGTCATCGCTATCACCATGCTGTTTCTTGCGGGCCACGCCTACGGTCGCTACGCCGGACATACTCCGTGGGGATGGGGTGTTTCCATGGTGGCGATCGGCGCCGTGATGGTAGGCCTTACTACCGCGCTTGGAGGATGAAAGCTGCTCTCCATCTCGCTGTCGTACTGGTGTTGTGCGGCTGCCGCCTGCTGGCGCAGGGCCCGCCAAATCCTCCGCCGCAGAAGGCGGCAAACCCGTGGACATACTCACTAACGATCGACGGCTACATCGTGCCCGACCAGGACGGGCCGTCGTACGCCAGTCCGGTCTTCACCGCGGACAACAAGGTTCACCTGGAAGCGCGCTACAACTACGAGAACCAGCGGACCGGCTCGCTGTGGGTGGGCTACGATTTCACCTTCGGCAAGACGGTGCAATTGGCGCTGACCCCGATGATCGGCGGGGTTTTCGGGCGCACCACCGGGATCGCGCCCGGTTTGGAAATGTCGCTCACCTACAAGAAGATCGAGTTTTCCCTCTCGAACGAATATGTGTTCGACACCTCGAATAGCTCAGGAAGCTTTTATTACAGTTGGCCGCAGCTAACGTACTCACCGGTTGAGTGGTTCCGCATAGGTGGAGTCGCGCAACACACAAAAGCTTTCCAGACGGGGCTGGAAGTGCAGCGCGGATTTCTGGTCGGCTTCTCGCACAAGCAGGTAGAGTTCACGACTTATGTGTTTGATCCGGAGCAGAGTCCTACTGTCGTATTGGAAGTGGGATTCAGTTTCTGAGCATCGAACCCGCCCTGCGCCATCAAGACATTCGGTCGACAGGGCGAGCACCTGCATCAAGCAGCGAACCGATTTCCTCCTAACAACCAGCTAAGGCGTAGGTATGCATGACAACGTCGCAGTTCCGCTTACCTTCGGCGACGTGTTGTTGATGCCGTTATTGATGGTCAAATTCAGCTCAGTGGGAGCCGTGGCCGTGACCACAGCCTGTCCCACAACGAGACAGGTTGCGCTGCCGTTGTCGCTGATCGATGCCGTGGCATTCGGCGCAACCGACCACGTCAAACCGTCCGCCACCGTTAATTCGCGACTCGTGTTGTTGCTGAAGGTCGCGTTCGCCGTGAATTGCACATCGCCACCGCGAACGCCCGCGCTTGCCTGCGACGGAGAGACCGTAATCCTGGTGATGGTTGGGTGTCCTGCGCCACACGCCATCCAGCCCGCGGCAGCAACAAAGATGCAAAGTAGGTGTAGGGCCCGGTGCTTCATTGTGTCTCCTGGTGAAGAGTTGGATTGCATGTCGCGCCCGGGAGTTGGTTTTGTGACAGGAACGTAAGATGACTGAAAGGCAGGAGTAGTGATGCTAGCGAAGCCATTCCTGGTCACCAAAGTTGCCCAAACTGTTCGGTCGCCGATTGACCCCTGGTTGGTAACCGACTGCCGGCGAGAGAGCAGAATCAGTGGATGGAGAAATCGCTCTTTATGACCGCTCCGTCTTTCATCCGAAAATGATGTCCAATTACAAGTACTCCTTGCTAACCGAGGGGAGCCGCTGTAGTCTAACTCGGTAACCGAGAGGAGACTTTGGTGAGCAAGCCGTCCGATCTGGTGCAGGGAACACTGGACATGCTGGTCCTCAAGATATTGGCGTTGGAGCCCCTGAATGGATGGGCCATAAGCCAGCGTCTGAAACAAATTTCCAGCGATGTGTTGGGCGTCAGTGATGGCTCCCTTTATCCCGCGCTGCATAAGCTGGAACGTCGCGGCTGGATTCACGCGCAGTGGAAGGCGAGTGAGAACAATCGTCGCGCCAAGTTCTACTCCCTGACGCGCCTGGGGCGGAAGCAACTGGAAAAGGAAACCGCTAACTGGAACCGTGTCTCGGCGGCCATCTCCGGCATCGTGCAGCTCGACGAGGTCTGAATATGGACATCGAACAATGGCTTTATTCCTTGCCGCTGCGTTTGCGCGGCTTTTTCATCCCAAATCAGGTCGATCGAGAGATGAAAGAGGAGCTGCGCGAGCATCTTGAGCAGCAAATCAACGAGAACATGGCGAAAGGAATGGCCCCGGAAGAGGCGCGCCGCTCCGCCGTGCTCGCCATCGGCGGGATGGCGCAGATCGAACAGCAGTGCCGGGAGGCTCGCGGCAGAAGCGTCTTACACGATTTTATTCAGGACCTGCATTACGGCTGCCGGCAATTGCGTCGCAGCCCAGGTTTTTCTGCGCTGGCGGTTCTATGTCTCACCTTGGGCATCGGCGCGAATGCTGCTGTCTTCAGCTGGCTGGAAGGGGTCCTCTTCCGTCCTTACCCGGCGGTCGCACATCAGGAGCGCCTCTTCGCGGTTGCCGGAACGGTGCAGGGAGAGAGTCGCCCGGATTTGCTCTCCTGGCCTGACTTCGTCGACCTGCGCTCAGGTTGCACACTCTGTGAGGACGCTTTTGTCACTAGTATCACCGGCAGCACACTGAATATTGGCGACCATGCCGAAGTGACCACCGGAAGCGTTGTCTCAGCCAATTATTTCGACGCGCTCGGTGTTCATCCGATTCTCGGGCGCGCATTCAAACCAGACGAGGACGTAGGCAACGGCTCCCATCCGGTTGTAGTTATCAGCTATCAGATGTGGCGCGATCGCTTCAACGGCGACCCGCAAATCATCGGGAAAACACAGCGTTTCAACAATGTCCGGCACACGATCATCGGAGTGGCGCCAGAGGGATTCTATGGGACCTTCGTAGGCCGCGTGATGCAGTTCTGGGTTCCGGCATCGATGGCAGAAATCTTCCGAGGTGGAGGTCGCAAACTCGAGGACCGCAGTGCGCGATGGATCGAATCCTATGTGCGGCTGAAACCCGGTGTCAGTCGGGCACAAGCACAACAGCAAATTTCCGCCATGGCCGCGCGATTGCAAACGACGTATCCGGCCACCAACCGTGGTCGCGGCATCGCGATATGGCCGTTGTGGCAGACGCCCTTCAATCATGCTCGCACCATGGGGCCGACGCTCGAAGTGATGGCAGTCGTGGTCGCGTTTGTCCTGCTTATTGCCTGCGCCAACGTCAGCAATCTCCTGCTGGTGCGCTCGTTTGTTCGACGCCATGAAATGAGCGTTCGTCTCGCCATTGGGGCCACTCGCGGGCGTCTGCTGAGGCAGCTCCTCACCGAAGGCCTCATTCTCTCGGCGCTGGGAACAGCCGGAGGATTTTTCATGGCGTATGGGTGCCGGCACCTGCTCGGAGTGTTGTTGCCCGAGGGGAGAGAAATGTACTTGCCGGGACGAATCGACGGACACGTGATGGCGCTAAGCGCCGGTCTTTCCCTGGTGGTTATGCTCATCATGGGCCTCGTTCCGGGATTGCAAACGCGCCACCTGGACCTTGCCGGCCAGCTGAAGGCCGAGTCGGGAGGGACGGTTGTGGTGCGGTCAAGAGGCCGGATTCGATCGGGATTGGTAATTTTCCAGGTGTGTTTGAGTTTCATTCTTCTGGTTGGGGCCGCTTTGTTGCTCGAAAGCTTGCAGAAAATCCGCACTACCAGCCCAGGCTTTTCAACCACGAGTGTAGACATGACGGGAGTGTCATTGGTGGCGGCCGGCTACGACGTGCCGCGAGCCAGGAAATTTCAGGACGAACTCATCGACCGTCTGAGTGCATTGCCTGGCATCCAGTCCGCCGCCTTTGCGGCAGTGACGCCACTGGGCTATTTCGACTTCTCATCCACTCCCATTGCCGTGGACGGATATCAACCTTCAGCTGACGAACAACCTGAAGTTCAGTACAACCAAGTTAGTCCGGGATATCTCGCGACTATGGGAATCCCTCTTCTTTCGGGTCGTGAATTTACGCGAGGTGATGATGAAAACGCAGCCTTGGTTGCGATCGTAAATCGAACCATGATGATGCGGTACTGGCGCGGTCAGGATCCGATCGGACGCCGACTGCAGGTGAAAGGGCGCTGGGCGCGAGTCGTAGGTGTGGCCGCTGATTCGAAATATGAAAGCATGCGCGAGACGACGAAGCCTTTCTTCTATGTTCCGCTGCGCCAGGATTTCGTCGTAGAGCCAGATCTCAATATCCGTACTACACAACCCCTGCAGAGCACATTGGCCGCAGTTCTTCGTGAAGTACACGCATTGGACCAGGATCTTCCGCTCTACGAAATGATCACCCTTCAGGAACAAGTGGACCGCGCCAATTCGTCGCAAGTGGTTGCCGTCACCCTGGTCTCGACTTTGGGAGGGTTGGCGCTTTTGCTGTCGGCTGTCGGTTTGTACGGGGTCATGTCCTACGCCGTGGCACAGAGTAGCCGCGAACTTGGACTGCGCATGGCTTTGGGCGCGGGTGCCGATGACCTGCTTCGTCTGGTCATTTCGCGCGGCCTGCGCTTAACGGCGGGAGGCGTCCTTTTCGGTACGGTTGCGGCGCTTGCTCTGACGAGGTTACTCGGTCAACTTCTCTATGGTGTCAGCCCGCACGATCCATTGGTGTTCGGATCAGCACTGGCAGTGATGACGATTACTGCAATCTCAGCCTGCCTCCTGCCCGCATGGCGGGCCAGCCGGACCGATCCCGCACGCGTCCTGCGGGCCTAGCCCTTCCTTCCACAACCGCTAAGGCAAGGGTTCTGATTGTCCTGGGTAACGGGCTTACCGGAGGTTATGGGAGGGCCGCAAACCGGCTGCTGACAATTTATGAGATAGGTTACACAGATCAACTGCCGAACAATGCCCGGCCTTGGAACGGTGCCAGCACCAAGGTAAGCACAAGCATCGCGGCTGCAATCAACGCGAGCCAACGCCGCTCGCTACCAACGTCGGGCCATTGCGGGACGTTCGGGTGCTGCATGCCCGTGAAGGCGAGAATCGCTGCCCAAAGCCACCAACCCATCCAAAGCAGTCCCATAGGTATCAGCGCCGCAATAGTTGTTCGCGTTACCCATTTGTGCGCCCGTGGAGAGACCGCGTATGTGATATGCCCGCCATCCAACTGGCCGCCGGGCAGCAGGTTCAATGCCGTGGCAAACATGCCAACCCAAGCCGCAATAGCCACGGGATGCAGGTACAAACCTCCTAAGGCCGCGCGATCATGCGTGAAAGGTATTAGCAAATGTCTGACAATTCTGAATATCAGCGGATAGCCAAAACCCACGGCCGAATTCAGGGCGCCGGCGGGCATGGGCTTGGAGAGGGCGAGTCCCCAAAAGAGCACAGGCACAGCCACGAGGAAGCCTGCAATTGGCCCGGCTATGCCGATATCAAACAATGCTTTCCGAGATCGAATAGGCGACTTGATGCGGATGACCGCACCGAATGTTCCAATGAAAGTTGGAGCGGGAATGAAGTAGGGCAATGTTGCGTAAACGCCGTTTTTCTCGGCCACAATGAAGTGCCCCAGCTCATGAGCGAGCAAGATGCCCATCAAGGTTAAGGAGAAAGGAACGCCCAGCATCAATCTACGGGGGCTTTGCAGTATCCATCCAGAGTGAAGCACGGGGAGGACGAAGGTATCGATATCAAAGGCTGGCAGATCGTGGACAAAGTTATCTTGTAATCGCGCTCCGACAATTAGCGTCGTCAGCAGGGTCAGCAGAAAAAGCAGAATATGCAACCAATAGCGCCGCTTCACTGCAACCGCAGCAACCAACACTTGCGGGTAGGATGCGACCTCGAATGTGTAAGAGGATGGCGGTGTGGGATCTGACATCGTTGACTTTTAGATGAGCGGCAAGCTCAGGCGGAAGCAACGCCGCTCCCCACGCGCCTGCGCGAGACGCATCGCCATTCCGCCTACTCGATCGACTGCAACTCCTTACCAGGCTTGAAGCGAACCGCCTTGCCAGGCGGAATGTTAACCTCGGCGCCGGTCCGCGGATTCCGGCCGATACCCGTCTTGCGCGGTCGCACGGTGAAGACGCCGAAGCCGCGCAGCTCGATGCGGTCGCCGCGCGCCAGCGACTTCTTCATGCTTTCGAAAACGGTCTCGACTGCCATCTCCGCCTTCGTCTTGGTAACGCCAGTCTTGGTGACAACTTCGTTGATCAGATCGAGTTTGATCACAAGTGACTCCGCAGGGTTGACGTTCGCCGGGCGTAATGGCCTACACCACAGACGATGTTGTGATTCTATCCGACTTCTGGGCTATAAGGTAAGTTACTTCTAAAACTTCAACTTCGGAATGGACGGGCGGAATCGTATTGAAGTAGCTGGCCATTGTCAACCATATGCGGATTCTGGCGGGCTCGTTTTAGGTCTCTGATTTTTTCTCGGGGGGAAGGGCCGGGTTACGCTTCTGGTCTGATCTCGATAACCACAAATAGAGAATCACCGTGTAAACCGGCCACTGGATCAGCGGGATGAGCAGAAGGTATCCCACTTGCTCCTCAAAGCCGGGTTGTTGAACCTTTGCCAATAAGGGGACAACGTAGGATGCCGGCGCCTGTAACAAGTCGCCCAACGCATGGCTCACTCCATCGGGCAGAATGTTTACCCCGAGGACCAGGGCCACGGCAAGAACCGCCTCAAGGAGCAAACCGAATCCCAGAGCTGCGCCCAACCTTCGCCAGGTGAATTTTGCGAGTGCCATTAGCTTTCAGAGTTTGAGTCATTGTCTGCCCAAACGCAAGCCTCGGGCAAAGCTGTGGAAATCGAACTTGCACGCATCCCGTAAAATAGCGTTTCGTTTCGGCGACACGCCGAATCCCAGGAGACGCATGTCCATCAAGAGCGACCGCTGGATCCGCAAAATGGCCACCGAGCACGAGATGATCAATCCCTTTTCGGAGAAGCAGGTCCGGGAGGGTGTGATTTCGTTCGGCCTATCCTCCTATGGCTACGATCTGCGGGTCGCCGACGAATTCAAGGTCTTCACTAACGTGAACAGCACCATCGTCGACCCCAAGAAGTTCGACGAGCGATCGTTCGTCAGCGTGCAGACAGATGTCGCCATCATCCCGCCGAATTCTTTTGCACTGGCCCGCTCGGTGGAGTACTTCAAGATCCCTCGCGACGTGCTGACCATCTGCGTGGGCAAGTCGACGTATGCGCGCTGCGGCATCATCGTCAACGTGACGCCATTTGAACCTGAGTGGGAGGGCTTCGTGACGCTCGAAATTTCCAACACGACGCCGCTGCCCGCGCGCATCTATGCCAATGAAGGCCTTTGCCAGATCCTCTTTTTCCAGTCCGACGAGATGTGCGAGACGAGTTATAAAGACAAGAGCGGAAAATATCAGGGCCAGAAGGGAATCGTACTGCCGAAGCTGTGAACAGCGGTTGTCAGTTGCCGGTTGTCAGTTGTCAGTAACGGTTCCGCTCCGCTTCGGTTGAGCCGCCCTGGCGGCCGACGTCGGCAGCATCCGATCAGGTATCCTACCCCGAGTCGAGCAACCTGCTCGCATCCGTCTTCCTGGTATGGACGCAAACCCGCTCCTATTTCGCGATCTGACTTATATATTTCTGGCCGCGGTAATCGGCGGGCTCCTGGCATGGCGTTTGCGCCTGCCGCTGATACTCGGTTTCGTACTTGGCGGGATCGCGATCAGCCCATACACTCCCGGTCCTCACCTCTCGCAGCTGCACACCTTTGAAGTTTTTGCCGAGGTCGGCGTGGTCCTGCTGATGTTCTCCATCGGGGTGGAATTCTCGATTCCCGACTTATTGCGCGTGAAGTGGGTGGCGTTAATAGGTGCGCCCCTCGGAATCTTGCTCGTCGTCGGGCTTGCAACCGCGGCAACGACGTTGCTTGGAAAAAACCTGATGCAGGGAGTTGTGATCGGCGCCTCGGTTTCGGTAGCCAGCACCATGGTCATGGCGCGATTGCTGAGCGATGGGGGAAGGCTGAATACCGTTTATGGCCGCATCATGATCGGCATCACGCTGATGGAAGACCTCGCTGTCATCTGCATGACGGTGGTTCTTCCCGTGCTCGCCGGCTCGGGCGAAGGCCGCGCCGCGCGAGTCGCCTGGACCCTCGGCAAGGCTCTTCTGCTTCTGGTCCCGCTTGTGTTCCTCACCCTCAAAGTCATCCCACGGCTTCTGCTGCGAGCGAAGGCGACGCGCGACCCGGAGCTTTTTCTGCTGATTGCCATCGCCATTTGCCTCGGAGCCGCTGCTTTGGCCCAGGCAGCAGGCTTTTCCGTCGCGCTTGGCGCCTTCCTCGCCGGATTTTCCATCAGCGGCTCGCACGAGCTGCACGAGGCCCATTCGCAGCTGTTGCCGCTGCGCGATGCCTTCGTGGCCCTGTTCTTCGTCTCGCTGGGAACGTTGATCGACCCCAAAGTAGTCTTCGACAACTTGCCGCTTCTTTTCGGTATGCTTCTGCTGGTTGTCGTAGGAAAGTTCGTGGTGTGGACGGCAGTAGTGTGGATCTTCCGTTATCCGATCTCTGTAGCGATAACCGTGGCTACCGGCCTGACCCAGATTGGCGAGCTCTCGTTCGTTGTCGTCCAGGTTGCGCGCTCGGCGGGATTAGTCGGAGAGACGGTTTACAGCACCACGATAGCTGTGTCGCTGTTGTCGATCCTGATCAATGTATTTCTGCTACGCGGCGCGTTCGCGTATGTTGCACCGGGATTGACGGCTGAAAGCTGAGAGCCGGCAGCTATTACTTCCGCGTGGCTTCGCTTTCCTTGTACATGTACTTGATGCTGGGCTTGTAGATAAGCAGATTGGATGCCCCAATGCGGTTCACCTTGAGGCAATACTTGTCGTACCACTCGATCACGCCGTGGACTTCCTCGCCATCCTGCAGCACCAAGACCATCGGCGTCTTGGCCTGCATCTGTTTCTGATAGTAAAAATTCTCGGCGTGGGTCTGCTCCGGGGGCGTGGCTTTCTTGCCGTTGGAGCGCTCGCTCCGGTCCATGCGTTCGCGGCGCTCGTTGTCCTGGCGCGGATGGTCGTTGCGGTTCAGCGCGGGACGGATCAGCTTGCGGTTGGCAAATGCTTCGGGCTCAACCGCTCGCCCTACTGCGGTGGCATCCATGGAATCTTTCATTGGCTTGGCTCCCTGTGGTCTGCACACCAGCCTTTTCGGCGATTATGAACCCGGGTTGCAACGGACCGGAGTGTGGCTAGGCCTTCTGTGTGTCGACCCGAGGTTTCGGTTAGGTGTGAACTTAGCGATACCCTAACACAGGACCACCGGCAAAACAATCCGTATCCAAATACGACTTTCGGGTCACGACTCCAGTGCCGTGGCAAAGCTGTCCAAGGCGAGCGAGCGCAGTAGATTGCGCCGCATGCCGCTCTCCAGTTCGCCCAGTCGCTGCACCGCCGAGACGACCCAGGCGAAGTCAACGGCCCCTGCCATTCGCGTCAGCTCCGGCTGGATGTCCTGATTGCGCACAAGTTCAGCGGTCCCTGACTTCAGAAACAGCATGTCTTCCAGCAGGGAATAGAGTGTGCGAATGAGTTGCTCGGTCTTGGCCTTTCCCTCGGCCCCGGAGCGGTAGGTGTCGGTCACGCGGAAGAGATCGCTGTGATCTTTCGAGCCAATTGCAGAGGCCAACAACGTCAGGGCATCTTGCCGGGCCGCGAGGTAGGCGGGAAGATCAAAGCTGCGTGCCCGACCCAGCCCGCCGCCGCAAACTCTTGCCACCAGCGCCCGCTCGCGCGATTTCCACTCCGGGCGGTATTTCTCCAGATAGGTCTCAACCTCAGCTGTCGAGATGGGAGCCAGCCGCAGATGCATGCAGCGCGAGCGAATGGTAGGCAGCAAGGCGGATGGATTTTCTGTGAGCAGGAAAATCGTTGCGAAGTCCGGCGGCTCTTCCAGCACCTTCAGCAGCGAGTTCGCCGCTTCCTTCATGAAATCTGCCTCGCTGAAGATGTAGACGCGCTCACGGCCTTCAACCGGTTTGTAATAAATCTCGCCGATAACGTGCCGCACCTGATCGACCTTCACCAGCATCTGTGGTGGATCGGGCGGGATGATCAGCACGTCCGGATGCGTCTGCACGAAGATACGGGTCTCGCGCTTGTCGGCGTCACGCATGTTCTCGCGCGCTTCCACTGCTTCGGAGAAACGGTCTTCCAGAGAGTCGGCTTCGGCGATGCGGACACAGTTGCTGCAATGACCGCAGAAATCCGGCAGGCCGTCGGTGACGGGCCTCTCCAGGCAGTTCATTGCCTTCGCGACCATTTGGCTGAGCGTGTACTTGCCGGCACCGCGCGGGCCGGAAAAGATCATCGCATGAGGGAAGTGGTCGCGCGCCAGCATCTCGCGCAGGGTCCGCACGATCTCTGTATTGCCGTGAAACTCAGAAAATCCCATCGCTCAACTCATTCCGCCGCTTGCAGCAACTTCTGCTTTACCACCCTCATGATCTCATTATGAACAAGCTCAATCGACGGTCGTGCATCGATCATGGCAACCCGCTGCGGCTCGCGGCGGGCAATCTCCAGGAACTTTTCCCGGACACGCGTGAAGAATGCGTGACTTTCTTTTTCGAAGCGGTTCTCATCCTGCTCGGCACCTTTGTTGCGTCGCCTGGCGCGCTTGACGCTCGAGCTTACGTCCGAGTCCATCAGAATCGTCACGTCGGGCCACAAATCCCTACAGAGAATTTTGTGCAGATGAAGAACCGGCTCGCTTCCCAACTGGCGTCCGCCGCCCTGGTAGGCTTCGGTGGAATCGGTAAAGCGATCGCACAGTACCCACTTGCCGGCCTCAAGCGCGGGCAGAATGATTTCAGCAATCAGCTGCGTGCGCGAAGCAAACATCAGTGCCATCTCGGCGCGGGAATCCAGTCCCGCGGTGCGGGAATTGAGCAACACCGCTCGAATCTGCTCGCCAATGTTCGTGCCGCCGGGCTCGCGCGTGGTGACGACGTCGATTCCATCCTTGCGGAGACCGGCAGCGAGCTTTTCCAGTTGCGTGCTCTTGCCGCAGCCGTCCAGTCCCTCGAACGTGATGAATTTTCCCCGCCGGGATTCTTTTCGCACCGGCCAATGATATCAACGACACAGCGGTGCCTGGAGACGGGCCTATGGCAAGCCGTTCCGAAGCCCACGTAAAGGCAATCCTTTCGAAAGTTCTGCCGCGCTTTGTCAGGCGGGCAGATCGCCGTGAAGGAGCAATGAGCTAGGAATTACTGGCATCCATTTCGGCAAGGGCGGGAATGGCTTGCCTCTGCGGCGCCCGCCGGCCTGAGATACTCGCGATCGCCTGGTCGACTTCCGCCACGTCCCTGTGAAGCAGATCTGCAATAGTTTTCTCGATGATGTCTACCGGCTCAAGTTTGCAGAGATACTTATCCACATACTCGGTACCGTGGGGAATTTCGCCGGAGCCGGACAATAGCAGGATCGGAATATAGGATTTCAGCTTCCGCATCTGGCGGGCTAGTTCCGTTCCCGTGATTCCATCCAGGAAGTAGTCCAGTATCACCAAATCGACGGGCTCTGTCCTAAGCGTATCCAAAGCCTCTTCCGCTTCGCCGACGGCCAGTACCCTATGGTGATGCAGTTCGAGCATGAGCTTGCGGACCGTTCGGCCAGTTACATCATCATCGACTAGAAGAATCAACTCTTCTGTAGCACTCATCCAGCTAGTCCATCCAGTCAGACATCTTGCGTCTGTAGTTTTTCCACTCTACATGCGACGCCTTAAAGGAGCAGTGATGGCCCAGACTACAAATACGTAGCGATGTTGTCTGTCCAAAATTAGACGCTATTTGTAAAATCACCAAAGCCAACATACACCTTTCGTTGTAGCCAAATCCTTAGTCCCGCGTTGCGATTGGTCATCGGAATCGTTGTCATGACCTGTGAACATAGCTCCACAACGATCCATTCACGTATAGCTCTCTGTTTCTGTATTCAATGAACCCAAGCTTGCGAAAGCGATTCATGAAGAAACTTATCCGCGGGCGGGTTGTTCCTACCATTTCCGCAAAAGTCTGGTGCGTAATTCCGGGTATATTGCTGCCTAGCGCACTCTCGCTTTCAATTCCAGCCAAGGTGAGAAGTATCTTGCCCAGACGTTTTTCACTGTCCTCGAATAGCTGGTCCGCCAGCGACTCCTGAAGTTGCTTGTTTTTTGAAAGCAGGAAGGACACGAATACCTGGGAGAAGCGCTGGTGTTCTCGCAAGAGACGGCGGGCTTCGCTGGTTCGAATAGCTACCAGAGACGAATCAATAATGGCGGTGGCAGTGTTGAGATAGTTAGAACGTCCTTGGAGAATAGCTTCTTCCCCAAGGAAGTCTCCATGGCCAGGCAACAGGAGAATCGCTTCCTTCCCCCGCTCCGAGATGGCGCTTATTTTGATTCTGCCCTCTTGGACAAGAAAGAAAGTATCGGCCGGCTCGCCTGCGCGAAATATAGTTCGTCCTTTCGCGAATTTTCGAAGAGGCCTGTCTCGATCTGAGGGTAGTAGCAGGTCTCTTACATCCGCGGTGTGGGCGAATGTTCGCTTCGGTCGTGCGGGATGATGTCGAGCCATGCGACGTATGGGCGCGTCACGTCCACAGCAGTTGAAATGTCGGCGGGGGGAGTGGCCCACAGGCAGATGTCGGGCGCCTCAGGACGTGGCCGAGGCAGCTGGCTAGTTAACCCACCGCATAGCAGTGCGGATAAACTGAACCTAGTTACAGCTGCTTCCATCCTCATAGCTGCGCTCCGCGTGATATTGCCACGGACAAGTACGCGCTTCCGCGTATCCTAAACCGACATCATGGAAAGTCAAGAAAAAGCGGCGTGAATAGCGCAGGTGCACCATTACCGTAAGCTTTGCCAGGTCGAGTAAAAACCCCGAACTAGAACCAAGGTGGTTCTCCGCGCACTGTCGGCGCTTTCCCTCAACTCTTCCTGATGCGCCAGTTTACGTCGTGTAGGGGTTACGTTTAGGCCAGAGGGCGACTATAATCAGTGTGGGACATTAGTTTTATGATTGCCGCAAACAACCTGGTTGGGTTCAAAAGCGACAGTTTGTACTCGCTTGGCGCTACGGCCGGCCTTCGTTTCATTCGCCACGGCAACGGCAGGATGTTGCGCCAGAAGACCGGCGCCCGCTCCAAGCTGGCCCCCAGCATGGCCCGTCCTAATCTCTTCTCCGGCGACTAGTCGGCGTTTTCCTTTCCATCTCCCCGTGTTGCATTAAGTCCAACCAGACTGCGCTCGCGGGTCGACTAAAGCTCCGGCACAAACCCGTGCCGCAAGCCTTTCGGAGGAAAACACCATGTCCGCAAATACTCTTACTCCTGTTGCCGGTCCTAGCCTCAAGACCTCTCTTCCCGGGCCAAACGCTCGTCGCATTCTGGAAGGCGATCAGCGCTACATTTCGCCCTCCTACACCCGCTCTTACCCGCTGGTAGCGAAGCGTGGGCGCGGCGTGATCGTACAAGATGTCGACGGCAACGAATTTCTCGACTTCTCCGCCGGAATAGCGGTTACCTCCACCGGTCATTGCCATCCGGAAGTTGTCGCCGCGATTCAGAAACAAGCGGCTGAGCTGATCCACATGTCCGGCACCGATTTCTACTACGAAAGCATGGTGGCGCTGGGCGAGCGGCTCTCGAAGGTTGCTCCCATGAAGGGGCCGCACAAGATCTACTACGGCAACTCCGGCGCAGAGGCGATTGAAGCTGCGCTGAAGCTGGCGCGCTATCACACCAAGCGGCAGAACATCATAGCGTTCTACGGAGCGTTCCATGGGCGGACGATGGGCGCGCTGTCGCTGACGGCCTCGAAGCCGCAGCAGCGCCGCCGCTTCGCGCCGCTGGTGCCGGGCGTGACTCACGTGCGTTATCCCGATGTCTATCGCGGCTGTGTTGGTGGAAGTCCGCAGGAAGCCGATGCATTCGCGCTGGGGTGCGCTCGCTTCATCGAGGAGAAGCTCTTCAAGACGACGCTGCCACCCGAGGAGGTCGCCGCGATCTTCGTCGAGCCTATCCAGGGCGAAGGCGGCTACGTCGTGGCGCCGACCATCTTCATGCAGGAACTGCGGCGCATTTGCGATCGCCACGGCCTTCTGCTGGTGGCTGATGAGGTCCAGTCGGGTGCCGGTCGCACCGGCAAGTGGTGGGCGATCGAGCACACTGGCGTCGAGCCCGACATCGTTTGCAGCGCGAAGGGCATTGCGAGCGGCATGCCGCTGGGTATCACGATCGCGAAGGACGAAATCATGGACTGGGTTCCAGGCTCGCATGCTTCGACCTTCGGCGGTAATCCGGTGTGCATTGCAGCAGCGCTGGCCACCATGGATGTTCTGGAGCGCGAGGCGATCAAGAACGCTGAGGTGGTAGGGCGACACATTATGGGTCGTATTGCGGAATGGCCGCAGCGGCTCGATCTCGTGGGCGACGTCCGGGGACGCGGTCTTATGATCGGGGTCGAGATCGTCACCGACAAGAAGGCCAAGACGCCGGGCGCTGCCGAACGCGATCAGATTGTGCAGCTTGCTTTCGAGCGCGGACTGCTATTCCTGGGATGTGGTCCGAATAGCATTCGCATTTGTCCGCCACTCGTTGTGACCAGGGAGCAGGCCGACATCGCCATGGACGTGCTGGAAGAATGTATCAAGGTCGCCGGGGACAAAGCGCATGCGCATCGCTCGACCGGCGGGAAACCATTGGGGTCGTAGCAGCGCGTCTCCAGACCCGCGCTACGCTTGCGCAAGGCACAACGTTCTGCAAAGGTACCGGTCGAGAGCGGGGACTTGGACGTCCCCGCAACCACCGGCCCAGCGGCCGGCGCTACAGCTTTCAGTCCCTGCAATACGCACACTGTCACAGCTCGATTGTCGGTCGTGACGTCAAACACTAGACTGCGAGATTCTATGATGCGACTCTCCCTACTCACTCTCTCCTTCTTTATTGTTCTGACAACTCTGGAGGCCAGCGCGCAATACACCGACCGCGCTGCCATGAACGACCTCGGTGGTCCGAAGGAATTCGCCGCCCGTCGTACGGAGCTTTGCGCCAAGCTGAAGACCGGTTATGTTCTGCTTTTCGCCAAGATGCAGGTCCCTGCCGCCGAGCACTACCGCGAGGACAACGACTTCTATTACTACACAGGCCTCTCTGATCCAGGCGCGATCATGCTGATGGATGTCGCGACGCAGCGAGCGAGCATCTTTGAGCCGCAGCAGAGTCCGCGTGAAGTTCAGGTATATGGCCCGAATCTTCTCTCCATGTCGAAAGACCAGCAGAAGGAGTTGGGCTATCCGGCAGTAGCGCCTCTTTCCAGTCTCGATGGCGCCTTGAGTTTTCTTTTCGGGGCGGGAGGGGATCGCGATCTCTGGGTGCGTCTTGGTTTTGCCGATAAGCCCGACGGGGCGCGCTTCGAGACCGGCCGTGATTACGCCGCCGAGTACAACAATCCGTATGGGCAGAATCTGCCCGGTGATCGCGATGCGCTGCTAAAGCTGCACGAGCGGTATCCGGCAGCGAATTTCCGTGACATCACGGGCGCAATGGATACGATGCGGAACATCAAGCGTCCAGGGGAAATCGAAGTCCTGCGGCGCAATGGGAAGATCAGCGCGCAAGGCGATAAGCAGGCCATCGCCATGGCCCATCCTGGCATGTACGAGTATCAGATCGAGGCTGAGGCCGCCTTCGTCTTCCGCAACTCCGGCGCGCAGGGCCTGGCATATCCCGCCATCGTCGGCTCCGGTCCGCATGCCAACACCTGGCACTACTTCTTCAATCGCGACAAGATTGAGTCCGGTAGCATCGTGGTCTTCGACTTCGCTGCCGACCTCGATCACATGACCATGGACATCACCCGCACCTTCAACATCGACGCCAAGTTCACTCCCGAACAGGCGAAGTGGTACAACGTCGACCTGGAGAGTCAAAAGGCTGTCATCGACATGCTGAAGGTCGGCAACACCTACGAGCAGGCGGAGGCGGCGGGCAAGAAGGTCTTCGAGCGCGAGGGCATCGCGACGCAGTGGTACGGCTTTCCCGGGCACTTTGTCGGGCTGGCCACTCATGACGTTATGCTCCCGAAGGGCCCGATCCAGGCCGGACAAGTCATCACCGTAGAGCCAATCGTAGAGTTTCCCGACAAACACTGGCACTTCCGCGTTGAAGACACGGTTCTCATCACCGCCAACGGGCCGGAGATTCTTTCGGCGAGCATCCCCAAAGAGATTGCGGATGTCGAAAAGCTTGTCGGCACCGTGCCCGCGGTGGAGCCGGTAAAGTGAATGCCCCGTCCCGCCGATGGTCAGAAGCGGTAAGATAGAAAGTTTGAGTGCCGAGGTCTGCCGTGCCTGAACTGCGTAAAGATCCGATCATCGGACGTTGGGTCATCATCTCTACCGATCGTGCCAAACGCCCCTCCGACTTCACCCGTGAGCCGGTAAAAATGAAGGGCGGCTTCTGTCCCTTCTGCAGCGGGAATGAGGCAAAGACTCCACCGGAGGTGCTGGCCTACCGGCCCAATGGGGCTTCGCCGAATGCACAAGGCTGGACGGTGCGGGTGGTGCCTAACAAATTCCCCGCGCTGGGTATCGAGGGCAGCCTGAACCGCCAGGCCGAGGGCATGTTCGACAAGATGAGCGGAATCGGCGCCCACGAAGTGATTATTGAAACCCCGGAGCACGATGTCACCCTGCGTGAGCTTTCGGAGAAGCGCATCGAAGATGTCTTCTGGGCATTCCGCGACCGCATTCTCGACTTGAAGAAGGACCGCCGCTTCAAGTACATCCTCATCTTTAAGAACCATGGCCAGCTTGCCGGCGCGACGCTGGAACATTCGCATGGGCAGTTGATCGCCTTGCCCATTGTGCCCAAACATGTGGTGGAAGAACTGGAGGGCTCCAAGCAATACTTCTTTTACAAGGAGCGCTGCGTCTTTTGCGACATCATCCGGCAGGAGACGGAATCCAGTGTGCGGGTGGTCGCGGAAAACGACGGCTTCCTTACAGTCGCTCCGTATGCTCCGCGCTTTCCGTTCGAAACCTGGATTCTGCCCAAGCGGCACGAGTCGGCGTTCGAGAACTCGTCGTCGCAGGTGTATGAGGGCCTGGCGAGGGCGCTGAAGAACCTGCTGGTCCGTGCCGATCAGGTGCTGGACAATCCTGCCTACAACCTTGTGATCCATACCGCTCCGGTGCAGGAAGCTTCGATGGATTACTACCACTGGCATCTGGAGTTCATGCCGCGGCTGACGAAGATCGCCGGCTTCGAGTGGGGAACGGGTTTTTATCAGAATCCCACTCCTCCGGAAGAGGCGGCGCGTTATCTGCGCGAAGCGAAGGTTGAGGCGGCGCAGCCGGTGGCGGCAACCTAATAACTTCATGCGGCGCCGACGCTTCCACTGCCGGCGTGAGTGCATCAATTGATATAAGCTTGCATTTGGGGACGCCCGTATCCTGGGTTTGTTCCACGCCACGCGCCGCTTCTCGAGCTGCTGATGACCAACACGTCCATCGTCGGTTTCCGCTCTGTGGAGAATCGCACGCATTTCCTTAGCGGTCTCTACAGCGATCTGCTGGAGAACGGCATTCGCTACTTCTTTCCTGGGGCGACGCTGGAGCGCGTCTCGCAAGGGGCGGAGCAGATGCCAGGATTGCTGGCCGCGGTGCCCAGTGGCGGACAAGTGGAATTTGAATGGATGGGCAGCGGGTATTCGCTGAAATCCTCCTCGAACAAGTTGTCGGATCATCAGAAGCGGCTGCTGCGCAGCATCGGCATGGTGCTGTCCGCGCGTTATCAGCTGCTGACCAACGAAGAACTCGCGGCGCAAAGTTTTCAGCTGTTTCGTGGGCTGCCGGAAGATCGTTTCGTCTCCGCATTTCTTGACCCGACGCCGCATACCAGCGCGGAAGCTATTGCGGGCCTGCCTGATCGCATTGCAGATGCCATCGAGGTGCTGCGCACCAGCAGCATGAGCACGTACGAAAACCGCCGTATCGCTACGGGCGTGTTGTTGTTCGGATCGATGCCTGAGCCATGCCACGAGCCGCCGCGTACCCCGAAGCGTGCGCTGCGCTATTCCCATTTGCTCACATCGATTCGCAGCTTTCATCGTCTGTGCGACGGCCTGCGGACGCTGGCGCTTGTCGACCAGAACGGCTTGCTTGCAGAGTTGATTGACGTTCACGAGTGGGCCGAACCGTATCGCGACATGCCGCTGGCAGTCCCTGCATCTGCAGACTACATCGATCATTGCCGTGCGACATTGTGCGGGGGACATGTGTGTCTCATTTTGTCGCCCAATGGTGAGATCAAGATCTGTTCCGATGGCGTGCCGATCTTCCGTTTCATCGACGGGAAGTGGCGGCTGGTCGATGCGCGTCATCGTTACGGGATGTGGAAGAAGGCGATTGGCAACGCCGAGTTGGCGGAACGTCTTTTTGAAGTTGCGCTGAATCTTACGGAAAGCCGGCGGGGCGCACTGTTTGTCGTGCTCGACCGCCGCGAGTCCGCCTCCGAATTGGTCTCGCAGCCTGACCTGCTCGATCATCTCAACCACGACGGCTGGATGGAAGGCATCACCAGCAAAGACCAGCTGCACTATCTGCTGCGCGACAAGAGCATTCTCGATGTCCCATCCACGGTGCTGGAGAACATCGCTCGTATCGATGGCGCGGTCGTGCTCTGTCCTGACGCCAATCTACTGGCTTTCGGCGCAATCCTGCATCATCACTCTACGGAAGAAGCGCTGAATCGCACCGTCGAAGGTGGACGGACCACCGCCGCGATTGCCGCGTCCCGCTACGGCACGGTCTTGAAGATCAGCGAAGACGGGCTGATGTCGATGTATCGCAGCGGCGAATGTCTCTGGGAGATGTGACAGGCTCCTGAGGCTTCCGTGGTCAGCTCGCGATCCGGATCAACTCCTGCTGTTCCGCCGTGGGTGGGTCTGGAGGCGGCTCGCTCCTCACGTCGTTTCCCGTCAGGTACTGCCAGGCTCTTCCGACGGCGGAGGAAGCTTGAAAAACGTGAGCCGTGGTTAGCGGGCCAACGAGTTTGTGACGCCCGATCGCAGCCAACCCCATGGATGCGGCGCAACCACATTGTGAACAGTCGGGATCACCACCAAACTGACATGGTTCGATCTTGGTCTTCAGGTCGGCGGAGATGGAGAGCGTGGTGCGGGCGAAGATGCAGTCCGCGGGTGACGCAGGCGGCGTCAGATATTCGCGCACCATTTCCTCGGACATATTCAGCTTCGGATACAGCCCTCGCAATTCAAGCAAATCCTTCACTACCGTCCGACGTTGCTCGTTGGACAGGCACTCGACTGGATGTGTTCCGCGTTGTGGCGTGAAGATGCTCATCCAGATCTTCTCCACATCACGATTGGCCGACCAGAAGGCAACAAATTCGCCAAGATATCCCGGTCGCTGCATCATGGCGCTGGTGATGGTGCAGTGGATAGCGACATGATGGCCGCGGATGTTGCGCAGGATTTTGTCGTAGGTCGCAGGCTTGCGGCGAGCGTCATGTTCGGGCTGAAGTCCGTCAACCGACACGCTGACGCGCAGTTTAGGTATAGAAGCCCACGATGGCGAGATGGGCCGGAAGGCACTGGTCACCACCTGCACGTGAATTCCACGTTCCGCAAGCCTGGGGAGGATCACGTCCATCTCGCGATAGCGCACCAACGGATCCCCACCCACAATCGACAGGTGTAGTGGCCTGTGCTCATCGACCAGAGCGAGCACGCGCGTAATCAGTTCCTCGCCTTTGAAGTCGGCGAGGCTACGCAGATTTGTGCCGCCACTGAGATGAGCGTCCTCGTAGGCATAGCAGCCCGGGCAACGCAGCGGACATTCGCGTGTGATTTCGAGAGAAAGACTGGGCGCACGCCCGGAAAGAATGCGGCACCATGCTTGCAAAATCGATGTCAGTTCCAAAGAAACTCGCCTCTCTCTCTATCCCTCTTTCGATGTGCGTGGTTTGTATCGGTTGCAAGATCGATTGTTTGCACCACGAAGTCTCGTGGCACGTTTCTTATGAGGCTAGCATTTCAAAAAGCAGAGGGCCGCGTTTCGTCACAAATGTCATCCGTTTGTAATATAACCTTCAAAAGCTAGTTTAGAGGTTATATCTTGTGCTATGATCAACCTGGCCCGCTAAGTAGGGAGAAGAAGGTTAGTCCATGATGGCTTCCCCCAGATCGCAGCCGGCGCGTCCCCACAGGCTTCTCCTATTCCTGGCGTTTGTCGTCATCTATGTGGTGTGGGGGTCGACGTATCTGGGAATTCGCTACGCGGTGGAGACCATCCCGCCTCTGCTGGTCGTCGTAATCCGGCAGGGGTTGGCCGGATTGGCCATCTTTGCCTGGGCGTGGCTGCGCGGGTATCGGCCGACATGGCATGAATGGCGCGCTAGCCTGGTGCTGGGGCTGCTGTATTTCGCGATCGGGCATGGAACCCTGCACTGGGCGGAGACGATCGTGCCCTCCGGATTGGCAGCCCTCCTGGTAGCTACCGAACCGATTTGGATCGCCATCATGGCCGCCATGCTGTCACGGGAGGAGCGGCTCACGGCGAAAACCATAGCTGGACTTGTGCTCGGTATTGCCGGGGTAGGGCTGCTGATGCGTGCGGAATCCGGGGCGGGCAATGGACGTCTGATGCTGGGTTCTATCGTCATTGTGATGGGCGCGCTGTCATGGGCCTGTGGCGTGATTTACTCTCGTAATCCGGCCCTGCCCAAAAACCCCGTCGCGCGGGCTGGAATGGCGGCGATGTCGGGAGCCGGGCTTTTGCTGGTGGTCTCGGCGTTTACAGGCGAACTCACGCACGCGCACCCGAGCTCGTTCAGCGCGCGCTCGATCTGGGCACTGGTCTATCTCATCGTGTTCGGCACGATTCTCGCCTTTACGACCTACACCTGGCTGCTGGATCACTGCTCGCCCACGCTGGTTTCGACGCATACGTATGCCAATCCGATCGTCGCGGTGCTGCTGGGATGGCTGCTCGCCGGAGAACCTCTGAATTCGCGAGTTGTGCTGGCGGGGGTGGTGACCTTGACGGCGGTGTTCCTCATCAGTCGAGGTACGGGCGAGAAGGAAGGAACGGTAGCGGCGGAGGCTGAGAAGGCGGCGTGAGTTGCGCCTGAGGCCCGCCGCCGGGGCTCGACATGCGCGTCTAAAATACTAGTAGTGGCCAAAAATCTAGCGGAATTCGAATTCGATCTGACCGGGGGACAGTTGGCGCTGGATCTTGCGAACACGGTCAGCCGCCGCGGCGATCCCGCCCGGCGCAAAGACCACCTGGAGACCTATCGTGACTTGATTGCCTTTGCAAGGCAGTCGGGGGTGATGTCCGCCAGACAGGCCGGTGAGCTGATTGCCTATGGCGAGCAACATGGCGCACAGGCGCGCCGAACGTTTCAGCAGACGATCAGGCTGCGCGAGACAGTGTATGAAGTTTTTTCGGCGATTGCGCGGGGAAAGTCGCCGTCAGCCGAGGACCTGAACCTCCTAGGCAATTTCGCACGCGAAGCGCTACGACACCGCTCACTGGCGCGAATGAATGGCGGTTATCGCTGGGAATGGCAGGCGAAAGAGGGCACGCCTCTGGATCGCGTCGTGTGGCCGATGGCACAAGCTGCCGCCGACCTGCTGACCTCCGACGACGTTAAGATCGTCCGCTGGTGTGAAGCTCCAGACTGCGAGTGGCTGTTCCTGGATCATAGCCGGAACCGCAGCCGGCGCTGGTGCGACATGACAACCTGCGGCAATCGGCAGAAGGCGAGACGGCATTATCAGCGGGCGCATGAAGCGTGAGTTTGCCGGGACCCCAGCCCCACAGATTGCAGACGCGGCATTTGGCGAGCGCCCCGGTCGACCTCCTCGGGATGACCACCCTGCCCTAATCGCTGGTTCGCGGCAGCGGGGTGATTGAGAACTTGAGCAGCTCGGTTCCGCGCACCACTTGCACTTCACAGCTGACGCCGCTGTACTCATCGCCGAGCAGACGATGCAGGTCGTCGACGCTTCCGATTGCATGTCCGGCGAAGCGGATGATGACATCGCGTTCGCGCAGGCCGCCGCGCTGCGCAGGCGAGCCTGCGACGATATTGAGCAGCAGCAGCCCAGTCTCCAACGGCAGATCGTAATAGCGCACCAGCCGGCGGTGCAGAGCGACCTCTTGTCCCATGACGCCGATATAGCTGCGCCGTATGCGTCCATCGCGGATAAGGCGCGAGGCAACGAACTCCGCGGTATCCGCGCCAATGGCGAAGCAGATGCCCTGCGCGCCCATGATGGTCGCGGTGTTTACGCCGATGACCTGCCCCTGTGAATCGACGAGCGGGCCGCCGGAGTTGCCGGGATTCAGCGCAGCGTCGGTCTGGATAACGCCGTCAATCAGCCGCCCCGAGCGCGAGCGCATGGTTCGACCCAGGGCGCTTACGACGCCTGCCGTCACCGTATGCTGAAACCCCAGGGGATTACCGATCGCAACAACGAGCTGCCCGACAACGAGTCTGCGCGAGCTACCCAGCGGAACGGAGGGCGCGGTCACGCTGCTGCGAATCACCGCCAGATCGGTGTCGGGATCGTCGCCGACCAGTTCGGCAGGGAAGCGCTCACCCGCCGAGGTGGAAACGTGAATCTCGGCGGCATTGTGTACGACGTGGGAATTGGTCAGGATGAATCCGTCCGGGGTAAAGACAAATCCCGAGCCTGAGCCCTCTCCGCCGCGCTGGCGCACCTGGATGTGCAGCACGGCTGGACTGACGCGCTGCACGGCACCGACGACGGCACGCGAGTAGGCGTCAAGCAAGGTGTGATCGGGATTTCCCAGGATGTCAGGTTGTTGCGCAATCGCGTTGGGGAGAGGGTCGTCGCCCATCCACTGGAAAGAAGACATATTGCCTCGTGGCATCTGGATGCTGGAACGGTGAGGGACGATTCGGGGCATCCTGGTCTGCTTTGAATTTCTTGCGGGAGAGATCCACGCCGACATCGGAAGGCAGATCGGACTGGAGGCTCATCGTGATGACAAAATCAATTAAGGCCGTCAGCAGGTTTGCTGGCGGCCTTTTGTTGCGATGAGAGAGGACGGAGCTTACCGCACCGGAATCGGTTCCGATCGGCGGCTTGGCGGCAGGTTGTCGACGTCGCCAGGCGTTCTCGGCGGATGGTCCGACGTGACGCCCGGGATGGGCTGCTCGCCCGCCGAACTCATTTGCGGCGCGTTGATCTCATCCATTGTGTAGCCGTACGAAGAAGTGAAGATGGCCTGATGGTATAAGCCGTTGGTCGGCTGCAGGGCCAGGGAATAAATCGGGAAGGCCCTGCCGCCGGCGGGGAAGGCAGTCGCAACATAATCGGCCACCATTCTGCCGGAGAAGGTGTTAGGTAGCCAGCTTAATTGCATCGGGTGCGACAGCGCGCGCCCTGCGGTCCAGGTTTGCCCGCCGTTGTTGCTGATCGAGAAGCCCGCGACCAGCTGACAGCTGTTGCCGCAGTTGGAAACCGGATAGTAATAGTAGGTCATCGCCATATGGGCGCTGCTGCCCGAGGTATGGATGTCGATGCCCATGCCATTGATGAAGTGATCCACATTAGAGCCGATGGGATCGAGCGGGATGCGGACCTTGGATGTCCAGTGAACGCCATCGGTTGAGCTGCTGTAAACGATATCGTTTGCGTTGCAGCCGCTTTCGAAGCTGCAGTCCGGCCAGGACTCGTAGACGGTTCCTGCGCCGTCGATAGCGGCTGAAGGAAGACCGGCACTGCGCAGGACGCCGTCTTCAATATGGCTGGGAGCGCTGGCAATGCTGACTGCACGGGTCCAACTCTGTCCACCATCGGTGGACATGAAAGCCGACATACCGCCATTGAAATCGGCGAAGGGCACGACCACGTTTCCATTCGGCTGAACCACGGGATTTCCACCGATACCAAAGTCTGAGCCCTGAGTATTCTTCGGCGGGCCCCAGGTCTGTCCCCCGTCGCTGGAGGTACTCATGTACAGCAGATCGCCAACATCGGGATTGTCCCATTCGACATAGCAGTTGCCGTAGTGTGGACTGGTTGGTGTATTGTCGCAGGCAATCCAGTTCTTGTCGGCATCCTGGTTAGTGATGACGTACACGGGGTTGTTCCAGTGAATGGCGTCGCTCGAACTGCTAACGGCGACGAGGTCAAAGTTGTTGCCGATCGGCAAGGTGCAAATTAGCCACACCCCGTGCTTCGCATCGTAAGCCACCGCGGCGTCGCTGGCCGCGCTGTTCGGTCCGCCACCGGGACCGTTCACGGTGAGACCGGGAAGATAACCGTTGGTCCAGGAAATGCCGCTGTTGAGCGTGGTCGCCCAGCCGATATCAGCACCGCCGCCGCTGTAGATACGGCCTACCTGGAAAGCGGCGACTATGACGGACCCATTGGCGAAGGCGCCGGGCTCAACTTCTGTCATGTGCTGGCTGCTGCTGTTCGTAAAGGTGTCCTGGCTGAGCTGGCGAAACAAGGTTTGAGCATGGCCCGGAAGCGCGCTGGCGGCGCCAAGTGCCAGGGCGAGCGCCACGGCCAGGACAGTTGCATTGGCGCTGCGACCGGCGAACGACTGCAAACTTTTCATCGAAATGTTCCTCTTATTCTCTTGAATTTCCCTAAATGGTGGGACATGAGCGATTACACATGCTGGACAGGAGGAGGACGAGGCCAACCGTCGAAGCGTTCAAACTGTAACGTTTGCAGCTCCGCGATGTCAACGGAAACCATAGTAGTTGGCGGATGGCGCCTCAATTTCGAGCGGCTTTTGAACAACACTGTCCGGCATGTTCAGGCGCGAGCCCGCGGCCAAATGCCCCACCGCATCGTGTTACACTTCACTGCCGCCAACAAAGGAAACGGGAGCGACAGGCTCTCCGGACGAGTTGATCTTCTCTTTAATTCTTACAGCGAGGAAATTGGCAGTGAGACAAATGAAATCCATGCCTGATCTGCGCTTCTACAGGGCTACTGTTCTTATCACGCTGGTGACAATGAGTATGGTGCCGGCCATGGCGCAAAAAACGGTCGTGCAGGAGGCAGGCGGGGAGCGCAAGATTGAGTTGCAGTACAACGCTGCGGGCCAGGTGACACAAATCCGCACCATTGGCTCCGACGGCCAGCTGTTGCAGAAGCAGGACCTGGAGTACCCAGCGGGCTCGTATGTACCACAGACAACGGCCACCTCATACTGGCCGAACGGTAAAGTCCACAAAATCACACGCGACACCTACGATAACAACGCGAATTTCACCGGCGAGTTCATCCAGGTGTTTGACGACTCGGGCAAGCAGACGGCAGGGCACGATCTGAAGCACGATCCCCAGACGAACATGTATCAATGCAAGGAGTGGAACACCGCGGCGCAAAAGTATGTGGAGATTGAATGTCCCGCCGGCGAGGAGTCTTCCGGTGCGCCTGAGACCGTGAAAAAGTTCACCCGGGACGAAGTAATGCAGCAGCTGGCGCAGGCGAAGCAAACGCGGCTGGAGCCGGCGAGGACGACAGCGCCGGCCGCCCCTGCGGCACAAACCGGAACCAACGTGAAGGAAGTTGGGCTGATACTGCCGGCAAATATCCGGCCAGGAGAGCGGGTGTCCGGAAGCGTAGTGGAGAATCCCAGCGACTACGAAGCAGAGGAGGGCATTCGTGTGACGCGGGTCGCCCTGCCATTCGCGCCATCGGGCGCCGGTTCGACCTTAGCTGGGTGGATGCTGGAGTTGTCGGGCGAGGCGCCGCAAGCTGCGGATGGACCGATTGCGCTCACCATCCCGCCGGGACAGCTGGAATTGGCCATTCTGTTCCGACAGAAGGGGAATGAGGGCAGCCCGGTGTCGAAGGCGATCAGCCTTCCGCGCGCGACGTCGTCAAAAACGAAGAAGCCGAGTTCGTATGAAGCTCAGGCGATCTGCTTCAAAGGTCAGGTGTGTGAGATACGCGGACCCTTTGGCGGCGACAGCTCCAAGACCTTTGTGGCCTTCGAGCAACGTCCGGCGAAGGTCCTGGCGGAAACCAGTGACGCGGCCTACGTGGCGGTTCCGGAGCGCACGGAAGCCGGACCGCGACCCATGATCGTTGCCGAAGGATCGAAGGTGATTGCATTCCCGATGGTCGTAGCGCAGTTCAGCCTCAACCCTGATCGGCGCGATCTGAAACAGGGAGAGAAGATGCTGGTCTATCCGACCATTGAAGGACCGGAGGAGCTGCCGGATCCGCTGTGGCAGGCTGGAAATTTTCCGGCGTCGAATCTGGTAGAAGCGAGGAAGTTGATTCCAGGATTCCAGCTTCCGCACGCCAGCCGCGAAGCGCGCGAGAGGCGCGAAGAAGAAGAGAAGCGCGAGGCGAAAGGAAAGCCGCCCGGAGCGTCAGCCAAGGACGAGGAAGACATGGGCGGAGAGATTCTCCTGGTGGTTAAGAATCTCACACCGGAGCAGGCGACATTTCACGAGTCGAAGAACGGGACTTTTGTATTTCAACTGAGAGCCTCGTCCTTCAAAATGGGCGAGTTCAAATACAAATTCGTGGTTGAGGCACTGAAGACGGGAGACTTTGGGGTGAAGGGATACGTGATTCCCTTCCTGGCGCCCGTGGAGGGACAGGAGTTTGCGGCGACGATCGCCTCGGCAGAATAGTTGGCGCTAATCAGGGAGCGATTTTCCACGGACGGGCTCCCTCCATGCACAGTCATGCCACATCCGTTCCAGGGATCGGCGCTACGTCAGTCGCCAGGGGCGAAGTAGCCGGAGATGTCGAGGATCAACTGTGTCGTGCCTAAGGCGTAGGCGTCGACCTTGTTGTTGTGCGTGCCTACGACGGCCATGTTCGATGAGACCTTGGCATCCACGGCGTTGAGGGTAGAAGCAACCGGCACAGGATCACCATCCGCCCACAACGTGAGATACCACAGCAACGTCGACGGCACCACGGTTGCGTTGAAGACGAGCCCCGTGCGGTAGCAGGGGTGCGGCACTGGCTGCCGGCCACGTTGACCGGCGGATTACGCTGACCGTTGAACGGGCCTCCTGACAGTCGCGTATCGATAACTCGACAAGGGAAGGCGGGATAAAAGGACAACCCCTGCCCGCTCGGCGCAGCGAAATAGCCGTTAATGTCGCCAATCAGCTGAGTGTCCTGATTGCCATAGGCTGCGATGGCGCCGCCTGCGCCGGCGGAAACAATGGCGGCGTTGGCGACGACCGTCGCTGTCGGATTGTTCAGGGTGGAGGCTTCCGGCTGGTTCTGTCCGGCGGGCCAGACGGTGAGATAAATGAGCGGTTTGTTTGCTACCGCCACTACGGTGAAGTTCATTGAGTAGGCGATGGCATTCGAGGGAATCTGGCAGTCGCTGGCGAGCACAGGAAAGTCGCGCTCCTGGCCGCCGAACAGGTAGGGGCCACCCAGAATTCCCGAAGCCGTCCGCGTATCGAAGACGCGGCACGGCGCCAGCGGATAGAACTGCAGCGTGTTCTCGCCTGGAACCTCGAAGTATCCGTTGATGTCAAGAATTACGTCGGTCGAATTGGTGGTATATACGCTCACAGCTCCGTCAACGCCGCCAGGCACAATTGCTGCATTCGCCTTGTAGCGACCATCGGAATTCATGGTGGAGGCGACGGGCATGGGCGCTCCCGTGGGCCAAACCGTCACGAAGTCGATGGGACGGCCTGACACGGGAACGATGGTGACATTGATTGAGTAGGCGATGGCCGAATCCGGGATGCCGCAGACGCTTTGGGGAAGGGAAAAGCTGCGCGAACTTCCGGACGAGAGATACGGGCCGCCGTACAGCCCCGGCGGACGACGCGTATCTGCGGCACGGCATGGCGCGATAGGTACGAACTGCGCGGGATGCGAATCGCCGCCGGCGATGACAGAGACGCTATTGCCGACGCTGTCGACGACGTAAATCGTGTTCGTTACCTCGTTTACGGCGATGGCGGTGGGCCAGGTGGCGCTGCCCAACTCTACCGACATAGTGGAATCGTCAGTCGCGTCGATCGCGGTCACCGTCCCGTTCCAGATGGAGTTACTGAGATACACGCGATTGGTCAGGGGATCGACGTCAATCGAGGTTGGTGAAGTGCCGACGTTAACCGCCGTGCTTGCCAGGGTGGCTTCATCGATCTCGGTGACTGTACCGCTGCCGCTGCTGGTGACATAGAAGCGGCCGTGCACGGGATCGACGGCCGCGGCTGTCGGATACGTGCCGACTGCGATATTACTGACCGAATTCGTCACGCCGTCGATGATCGAGACATCCCCGGAGCTGTAGTTGGCCACGAGGATTTTGTTGCTGAACGGGTCGACGGAAACGCCGCGGGGATAGCTATGGACGGCGACCCGCGTGGTGAAGTTATTTGCCCCGTTAATGATGGTGACGTCGTTGCTGCCCGAGTCGGCGACATAGATCAAGTTGGTGACGGGATTCACCGCAAGGGCAACGGGGTGGGATCCGACGTTTACCGTGCTGGTGTGGTTGGTGGCGCCATCGATCACGGTGACGGTGTTTGCGTAGTAGTTGACTGCATAGATCTTATTTGTCGTCGAATTGGCAGCAATCGCGATTGGATACCCGCCGACGGTGACGGTGCTGGTGCGGTTCGTCGTTCCATCGAGCACGGTCACGCTATTTCCATTGGCATTGGCAATGTACACCTTGTTGGTGACCGAGTTGACGACGAGAGCGTCGGGCGCCAAGCCTGCGGAAATCGTGCTGGTGCTGAGGGTGGCACCGTTGATGATCGTGACGTTGTTACTGTTTTGATTGGCAATGTAGATCTTGTTGGTTACTTGGTTCACCGCAATAGCGACCGGATACGTTCCCACGGGGATGGTACTGATCAGGGTCTGCGACGACGCAGGCAGCGAAACGATTATCAAAAGAACGATTTCCGCCACACGGTTTCGAAGTGCTGGGGCGTTGATTGTCATCTCGGCGACACCTTCTCTCGCTGCTCCAATTCGACCGATGAGCAGAGCGATCTTAATTTTGGCTGCCGACGCTGGGTTTCAGCGTGAATGGGCGAGGGGCTTGGCAAGATTGCCGTCGCTTGCACATGACGGCAATGGGAGAGCAAAAAACAGCCGCGAGTGCGTCAAACAAAGAGCGCACTGCGCCATGACCTACCTGTGGTGAAGCTTCCTTGTTTCAAAATAGTGCAAGGGAAGAGGATGAGGCAGTGACGGAAATTGCAATTTGGGGCAGGAGTTTCGGAATGGGAATCGATGCCCTCGTCAGCTTCCGCCGCTCCGCTGTAGGATGGGTATGCATTCCTGGAGTGTGTTATGACACCTGCGTTAGCACAGTTGGAGCCAAAAGAGCTCTGGAAACATTTTGCCGAGCTGGCGGCGATTCCGCGCGCCTCGACCAAAGAGGCGAAAGCCCGAGAGTACGTACTTTCGGTTGCGGCGTCAGCGGGGCTGAAAGCCGAGCATGACAACGCCGGCAATACCGTAATCCGCAAACCGGCGCGGCGTGGCCGGGAAGGCGCGCCTATGGCCCTTCTGCAGGGACATCTCGACATGGTGTGCGAGAAGAACGAGGGCACCCCGCACAATTTCGATACCGATCCCATAAAGGTGAAGCGCGATGGCGATTGGCTGACGGCCGACGGGACGACGCTGGGCGCCGACAATGGCGTGGGCGTCGCAGCCGCGCTTGCCGTCATGGAGAGCACCGATATCGCGCATGGGCCGCTAGAGCTCGTCTTCACCATCGATGAGGAGACCGGGTTGACAGGCGCGGCCGAGTTTCCTCCGGGAATGCTGCATTCCAAATACTTCCTCAATCTCGATAACGAAGAAAAGGACACCATCTGCATTGGCTGTGCCGGTGGAGTGAAGACTACGGCTCGCCGCAAAGTTACGCTGCGTCCCACCAAAGGAGACAGCGGCTGGCGGATCAAGGTCTTTGGCCTGAAGGGTGGTCACTCGGGGGTCGACATTCACCAGGGCCGCGGGAATGCGCTGCGGATTCTGGGTGGGCTACTGCAGAATCTGATGAACATCTTGCCGTTAGAGATTGCGAATCTCACCGGCGGGAGCGCGCAGAATGCGATTCCGCGCGAAGCTTCCGCGATCGTCGCGCTCGACTCAGCTAGCGTGGAGAAGCTGAAGGCAGCGGTCTCGAAGCTGGAGAGCGAGCACAAGGCCGATCTCGGCGGCTTCGATTCGGAGCTGCAGATCAGCGTCGATAAGGTGGAGCGGCCGGCGAAGGCAATTGACGATGCTGACGCAAGAAAAGCCGTCGATCTGCTGGCAACTTTACATCACGGGGTGCTGGCCATGAGCCCGGACGTTCCCGGACTGGTGCAGAACTCTACCAACCTCGCAATTGTGGCGACGAAGGGCGACGAGATCGAGATTGTTACCAGCCAGCGCAGCGCCATCGCCTCCAGCAAAGATGCGGCGGCGCGGATGGTGGCAACCGCCTTCCGCCTGGCAGGATTCGAAGTGGAGCATAGCGGCGGTTATCCGGGATGGAAGCCGGAGCCGAACAGCGAAATCGTGCGCAAGCTGCAGCAGGTGCATGAGAAGGTGTTTGGACATCCGGCCAATCTGATCGCCATGCACGCAGGTTTGGAGTGCGGCGTCATCGGCGAGAAGTATCCGGGGATGCAGATGGCGTCGTTCGGTCCGACGATTGTGGGTCCGCACAGCCCGAATGAGCGGGTCGAGATCTCCTCGGTAGAGGGTTTCTGGAAGTACCTGAAGGCGGTGCTGGAAAGCATTTGAGGTAAGACATGCGTCTGCTGGTGAATTGGTTGTTGAGCGCGATCGGCTTGTGGATCGTTGCCCACTTCATGCCGGGATTTTACGTGCGCGGCTTCGTGGCGGCACTGATTGCCGCGCTGGTTATTGGTTTGGTGAATGCCACGCTCGGACTCTTTCTGAAGATCATTACACTTCCGCTAACCGTGCTGACGCTCGGGATCTTCTGGCTGGTGATTAACGCGCTCATGCTGATGTTTGCATCGGCGATTTTGAAGCCCGACTTTGTGGTGCGGGGATTCTGGCCGGCGTTCTGGGGAGCGATCGTCTTAGCGCTGGTCAACATGGTGTTAAAAGCGGTGGCGCGGGACGTGGAGCGGGAGTAAGCGTCGATCTGAAGATCGGCGTTACATCCCGAGAGATCGGCGCTACAGCAGCCCCAGGCGCCGCACCGTTTCTACAACATCGCCGGTTTGGAAGAGGCGGATCCCCGCAACTCCCGATGCTCCCGCTTGTAGACAGGCGCCGGCGTTTGTCAGATTGATCCCGCCCAAAGCCAGCACCGAGAACGGATGTGAGGCGCCGGCCGCCGTCTGAATTTGCGACGATGCCTCCCTGAGCGCCTCAACTCCGATTGCTTTCGCGTCAGTGTTCGCCTTCTCGAAGATCGGCGCCAGTACTGCGAAGTCGGCACCCTCTTGCAACGCCTCGCGTAAATCGGCTGCGGAATGGGCAGAGACGCCAATGGTCGGCTGGCGCTCGCTGCGTTTGCTCCATAACGCCCGAACCTGGGAGGCGGAGATCTCGCCGGCGGGAAGATGCACACCGTCGGCTCCGCAGGCCAGCGCAACGTCTGCGCGGCTGTTGATCAGCAGCCTGGTGGAGGAGGAGTTCTCGCGCACGGCACGTAGCGCGGCACGCGTCAGATGTTCCAACTCGCGCGAGGAAAGGTCCTTCTCGCGAAGCTGAATGTAATTCACGCCCGCGCTGGCCGCCTCGGCAATTCGCCGCAGCAGCGCGGATTGCCGCTCGGCTTCCGTTCCGGAGAATGCCTTGCGGTCCGTGATGTAGTAGAGCAGCACGCCACATGGATTGTATCTACGGGATGGACGCCTGTTCCGATTATCAAGGTGCAGGCCCAGGCATTCGAAAGGGGCGAATGGGCGGGCACCCGCATCCGGACCGACTCATTCGAAAAGAGGGAATGAGTGGAACCTGGACTCAGTCCTATGGCTTCTTCTTCTCGGCTGCCTCCACCGCTTTTCTGAAGACGACGACCGCTTCAAGTTTGGGCGATTTCAGCGCGTCGTCGGCCGCATAGGACCACGCCGGCGGCTCGTCCAACGGATATTGCGTTATGTTGCGGCTCGCATCGCCTGGCAGAGGCGTGGATCCGAGATAGACCTCAAACAGGTCCTCCCCTGAGCTGATTTCGGAGCCAATCCTGGCACTTGAAGCCCGTGGGGAAGTGGGATCGGTGCGGCTGAGCGGCGGGGTCTGCCCGCGATGAATGCCGATATTGGTTCCCGAATCGCTAGGGCCGAAGACCACGGGCGGGGGACTTGAGGGATCTACCGTCGTAGCCTGGCGGTGACCTTTACGAACCACGACGATCAGGTCGGCGGAGCGGGTGTCCTGCGTAACTTGATACTTTTCCCAGTTGCGCAGGGCTTGTTGCACGTCGAGCCTTGCTCTCTCATTCTCCTGAGCGCCTTCCGCCGAAAGCTGCGACTGAGACGCCGCCACAACGGCGATAGTCCGTGCCTCGACCAAGTCGCGTTGATATTGCAGCGAGATGGGTTTCTGCTGTCCGCCCGCAAGCGTTGCGAGAAGTACAGAACCCAGAATCCATGTCGACCGGTTCATAGGCACCCCCCTGTCGGAGACACGGTAATGATCATGCCTAAGTCAACTCTGGTTTGAATCCAAGGTTTCCGCGGCGGTTGTCACGAGCGAAAACTCTATATCGATCGAGCGCATGAGTTGCTACTGACCGTGCAGCTATTAGCAATACGTTACGCCGCCGGCGGGACAGAAGCAATGATCACTTTCGGCAACAACGTCATCTCCAATAAAAAGCGGAGGCCTTTTCAAGCCTCCGCCGTCAATCCGGGCGCCCTCCTCTAAGGTCTGGCTGTCATGTACAGCATGTCGCCCGGCTTGCCGCTCTCGACCTTGTAGTCGGACGGGATCTGGAACAGTGACGCATCCGGATCGCCGCGCGTCACACTGGTCACCGTGGTCGTCATCGTCCCCATCATAGGATCGGTGTGCGTCATCGCGAGCGGAATCTGCAGGTCATTGGAGACCCAGCGCTCCGTGGTCACGGTAATCGGTTTCGCGTTGCCGATCTCGCCCGCGGGGATGGTGCGCGTCACGCGCGTTCCCGTCGCCTGCAGGCCAAGGATGGACTTGGTGCCTAGCTGCTCGGTATTGATGTTCTGATCGCCACCGTCTGGAAGCTGGGCTCCTCCCATTACGTGCATGCTATGCGGGCCCTCCGGTCCGTGCAGCGGCATCTCGTGAGCCGTTTTCTTCTGCGGATTCAACACGAAGCGCTTGCCCGCGACCGGATCCATGATGATGATCATCGTGCCCTCGGTTGCGCCCGTAGCCGGAGTTACCAGCTTGAAAGGCACTTCACGACGGACGCGGCCCTGCGAATCGCGGTATTCCGTGCTCTGGTTCTCGGTGTGAATGGAATTGCCATCCGACAAGGTCGTGTCATGGGTCACGGTGATGGTCGCCGTCATCGGCGCGCCGGTCACGACCTTGTGCCCCAGACCGATTTCCTCATGGAAGAATGTGCCACCCATGGCGCCGGCCGGGCCTTGCATGGTGATCATCATTCCACCCGGGGGGGGTGGTGGGGGCGGTGCAGCTTCCGATTGCGCCAATGCCGGCACGGACATGCCGGCCATCAGCAGCATGGTTAAGAACCAGTTCGTGGCGCTAATTACTACAGATCTCCTCATAGGTTCACCCTCACTTACAGATTCGGTTGTACAGCTCTAATTTCGTTCGCCTTTAATTCACCATCCGGACTGCTCGCACTACTCCGTCATAGCCAACCACCACGTCCGCCAACTGCGGCTGCGAGCCCTGGCTGGCGGGATTGGGCACTAGTTCCATGCGCACCACCTGCGAGTCGGCAGAGCAGCTCAGGGGATCGCAGAACATCAACGGAACGTAACCTGCTTCATCGACCTGCGATTCCTGAGCGGGACTCGGCTGTCGAGTAACGCTTGCCTCCGCCATCCGATGCACGATCCGCTGCCGGTACTGAACCCCTGGCGTGTGCTTTGCGCTCAGGCTCACCGGGTCGCCATTCTGCGATTCGGGTTCCGCTGTCGCAGCCTGCTTCGACGGCTCCTGCCGGCTGCTGGGAGGCGAACTCTGACTCTGCACCGGTGCGAGCGTCGAGTTACGGTGGACCAGTCGCACGCTCAGGAACAGGCCGACTCCAATCGCAGCGGCGACGGCTGCGTACGCACCGATTTCAAACCAGCGGCTCAGGCGGAAGGCGAAGATCTCAGCAGGAACCGATTTCTGCGACGCTGGTTCGCTCTTCGCCAGGACCTGGGCGTCTCCAGCGTGCTTTTGCCGGAACGCTTGAAAGATGGCCTCCTCTACCTTCGGACCGGCCTGCACAGTCGCAGTTCGTGCCTGCAGCGCATGCAGCGATGCTGCCAAGGCACGCTGCTCGCGCGTCCATGCGCCGCAAACGGCGCACTGTTGCGCGTGTTCCAGGAGCTGCGGCTCCTGCGTATGGATGAACTCCAACAAGGGAAGAGCTTCGGTATTCTGCTTGAACTCACGGCATGTCATGGCATGCACCTCGCCGCAATGTTCGAGATCCCCGGCGCAACCGCCGCCGAGTGCTGCAACTTCTTGCTGAGCATCTCGTGGGCCCGATGCAGGCGCGACCGGATAGTCCCGATTGCGCAGCCTGCCGCGTGCGCCGCGTCTGCGTAACTCAGCTCCTGTAAATCGCACAACACAACCACCTCGCGATAATGTTCCGGCAGCGACAGCACCGCTTTCCATACCGCGGTCGATGTCTGTCGTCGCGCGATCCCTTCGCTCGGATCGCTCTCCACCATCAAGGATGCGGCCTCCTCTTCCAGCGGGCTCCCCAGTACGTGCTCGGGATAATTCCGCTCCAACGCGCGCCGGACGTAATTTCTGGCAACGCCGAACAGATACGCTGCCACCGTCCCTCGCTCCGCGTCGAAGCCCTGGCCGCGCTGTACGAGGAAGAGGAAGACTTCCTGCGTCACCTCTTCAGCGATGTGGGTCGAGCCGCTCATATGCAGCGCAAAGCGATAGATCGGTCCCTGCCGCCTGCGATACAGGGCAGCGAACGCTTCTTCGTCTCCGCTGAGAGCCTGCGCCAGCAGCTGCTCGTCGGTTCGATCGCTCAGCAACATTACCTCGGTGATCAGCCGGATCTCGTTTTCTGTCTTTATTTCAGCCGGCTGAAGTGTAAAGTTCCGTAAAGTTCGGACGGAACGGTCCCAGCGCGAAAAGCGCTTTGTGCTACTTATCGTAGACCTTCACCCGTTTTCTGACAGGCTGCCAAACAAAAAAGGCCCCAGGTTAGGAGGCCTTTTTATGATCGCAATGAAGGAGATCAATTGAACGACTGCGAGCCCGAGCCGTCATTGCGCTTCAGTGTTGGACGGTCGTCGGTCGGCTGGCTGCTGCCCGAGGAGGAGCCGTTGCTGTTGTTGTCGGGCGATGGATTGTCGGCGGTCGCGCGGCGCAACGTCGGACGGTCCGCCTTGTCTTTGTCGTTTTGCAGCTTGTGACGGTTCTCCAGCGACGCCAGGCGGGCTTTCACCTGATCGAACTCCGAGGTGTCCACGATGTACTCGGGCCGTGCCGGCAGGACGGTCTTCAGCTCCTTCTGCGCCGCATCCACGCGATCAGGCGTCATCGGATGCGAAGAGAAGGCCTTTGCCAGCGTGCCAGGCTTCTTCTTCTCCTGTGCCTCGATCTTCTCGAAGAAGGAGATGAATGATTGCGGGTCATATCCGGCCTTGTACATGTACTCCATGCCGAGGAAGTCGGCTTCGGATTCGAAGGTGCGCGAGAACTTCATGAAGGTCAGCGGCACGCCGAATCCGAGCGCCGCCTGCGACGCCTCATACACGCCCCAGCCGCCGGGCACGAAGATCAGCGGAATGCTGGCGAGGTTGACGATGTTGCTGCGCGTCTGCTCGCGTGCGACGTGGCAGGCAGCTACGTGGCCGATCTCATGCGCCATCACGCCGGCTAATTCAGCTTCATTGTCCGCGGCAAGGATCAATCCGGAGTTCACATAGAAGAAGCCGCCGGGAAGCGCGAAGGCGTTGATCTCGTCGGTATCAATCACCTTGATCGTGAATGGGACCTTCGCGTCGGAGTTACGAACCAGGTTCTGGCCGATGCGGTTCACATACTCGGTGATGGTCGGATCGTTGACCATCTTGGCTCCGTGCTCGACCTGCTGCGAGTACTGCTTGCCCATCGCGACCTGCTTGTCGAGCGAGTACCAGTTGCCCATGCCCTTGTTGCAGCCGACATTGCGGTTCCCGATGGCATCGATGTTGTCCATCGTGTTCTTAGGCGGAGCGTTCTTCTCCGGCTTGTCGGGCATGTACTGACCGGGGTTGTCGGAGGCGGAGCTCTGGCTGGTGGACGAAGCGTTCTGGGTGCTCTGGCCCTGTGAGGTCGATGGGGTGTTCTGGTCCGATGGCGAAGACGCGCTCTGGTTCTGGGCCATGCCCAGCGGCACCAACATCAGCGCAAGCGAGCCAACACTTAGGAAACGGTATGCGGAACGCATGGTGTACACCTTCTTAGCTCCACTGCGGGAGACACTGCGAGCGTGGAAGCCCCGGGTTTCCTGTATAAACCCTAATCGCTGCCACTTGTTGCCGCCAACCTCTATTCTCGTACGCAGAGCAGACAAAGTCCACTGCTGTCTGGACGCTCTTTCTAATCAGATGTGAGCATCCCATTAGGGTTTCCAAAGTATTTGGAGGTGAGTTTCATTTTCTTTGCCGGCTAAGGTATAGCGAAGGAGGCGCCGGTCACAATGTGACGGGGTTTAAGCATCTGAGAAGGCGACGTTTGCCTCCTCCTCAGCTTGGGAGTTGCAATTCTGGCGTGCCGCATCTTTTGACTCAGGGCGGCTGGAAGTATGATTCTAAGAAGGATAATGAACAGACACTGGAAAATCGTGAGCACGTCAGGGAGTCACCGGTTGTGACCAGTACGCTGAAAACCGAGGTGAACCTCACGCGCGACTCCCATCCGGACTACTCCGGCCGGATGCAGGCGATGCCGTCAACTAAGCCAGGCAAGATTCTGCTGGTGCGCTTCAGCGCGCTGGGCGATGTCATCCAAACGCTGCCGATCCTGACCATGCTGCGTGTCGGCTTTCCGGACGCGAAGATCGGCTGGGCCATCGACACGGAGCTGGCGCCGGCGATTGAAGGTCATCCTGCGCTCGATTATGTCCATCGCTGCTCGCGGCGGAGTTGGTCGAAGGCGATATCGAATCCGGTGAAGTGGGCGGCAGCCGCGCGTGAGTTTCGCGCG
>DATFSK010000033.1:0-2395 GCA_035262645.1 Terriglobales bacterium | reverse complement strand
CGTCGTACTTCTGCTTGCGCGTGGCATTGTCCGTCGTCTGGCGCGCCTCGTTGAGCAGCTTATCGACCTCCGGGTTGCAGTACTTCATGTCATTGAGGCCGCCCTTGCAGGTCATGAACTGGTGGATGTCGCCATCGGGATCGACCCGGCCCGACCAGTCTGTTCTGGCGATCTGGTAGTTGCCCGCCGTTTCCTGGTCCAGGAGCGTCGCGAATTCCATCGTCTTCAGGCTGACGTCGAAGCCGGCTTCTGCGACCATCGCCTGGATCATCTGCATGACCTGCGTGACGATCGGAGAATTGTCGAGGCTCATTTCGACCTGCAGGCGATCCACGCCCGCTTCCTTCATCAGCGCCTTGGCCTTTTCGATGTTCCTCGCCTCGACCGGGTTGCTCTTGTCGTACCATGGGCCGTTCGGCGGGAAGGGCTGGTTACCCGCGACCGCCGTTCCTTCGAACGCCACCTTGGCGATGGCATCGCGGTCGATCGCCAAGGAAAAGGCCTGGCGCAGGCGCTTGTCCTTGCCGAGCGGATTGTCGGCCCGGGGGCCGTTCCCCACATTGACATACATCGACATGTAGCCGAGCCCGACGATGTCCGCGAGGGTGAGATTCGAATTCCCCTTCACTGTGGCAACGTCGCTGGGCGCCACACGCTCGATCAGGTCGAGGTCGCCGGATTGGAGGTTGGCCAGGCGCACGGCCGAATCGGGGATCGGCAGATAGGTGATCTTGTCGAGGAAGACCTTGTCCTTGTTCCAGTAGTCCTGAAATTTCTCCAGCACGATCTTGTCGTTCTGCACGCGCTCGACGAATTTGAAGGGGCCGGCGCAGACCGGCTTGCTGCCGAACTTGGCGCCGAGCTCCTTGGCCGCGGCCGGTGAAACGATCATTCCGGCGCGATCCGACAATTGCGCCAGCAAACTCGCATCCGGGCTCTTGAGCGTGAACTGAACCGTGGACGGATCGATTGCCTCGACCTTCGCGACCGAAGCCAGCTCGCTCTTCCGGCGCGATTCCGGCATCGTCATGTTGCGCTCGATGGTCGCGACCACGGCATCGGCGTTGAAGTCCGTGCCGTCATGGAATTTCACGCCCTGGCGCAGCTTCATCGTCAGCTGCTTGCCGTCGTCGGACCACTTCCACTCGGTCGCCAGCTGCGGCACGAATTTGAGATCGGGCGTTATGTCGACCAGCTTGTCGCAGAGCGCGGTGTAGACGATGCGTCCGACGAAGGTCCGCGATTGCGCCGGATCGAGGACGTCGGGATCTTCCTGCAAGCCGATCTTCAATTCGGCGGCGAAGGCCGGCACTGCCAGCATGAAGGTGGCGGCCAGCGCGGCGATCAGTCCTTTCTTCATGGCTGAAGTTCCTTCCCTGGTCAGGGCGCCGGCGGGAACTGAAGACGGCCGCTCAGCGCTTCTCGCTATTGCGTTCGCTGATTTTCAGTTGAGCAAGTTCAGTGCAAAAGGCGGCGACCGTCAAACTGAAGTTTCGCTCGGCACGCTTGAGACCATCGGCGAAATTGGCTTCACGCCGAGGAATGCCCGCAGGCATGAGGTGATCTCATGCGGCCTGCCATGCCGCAGGCTTCCTGATCCGACTCAGCGCGTCAATCTCCACTCACTTGGGTGTGAGGAACATCTGCATCTTCTGCCGCGACAGCTCCCCATGTTCGACGATGAGTGGAACCACCACACGAAAGGCAGAAGTTTCACCACAGAGACACAGAGGCACAGAGAGGGCGAGCCTAACGCCGCTCCCCGGCGCCGCCTTCGCCTCCTTGAATCTTCTGGCTTCGCCGAAGGCGAAGCCAAGCTCCTCTCTCTATCTGTGCCTTCTCTGTGTCTCTGTGGTGAATCTTTCTCCCCTTGACGGATACGCTGATTTACGTACAATATGTATATTTACGTTGACGGGGAAGAGGCTCCTGCAGATTCCCTGCAGAAGCAGGCAAGGCCGCCGGTGGCGTGCCCGACTCGGGGCGCAAACGCGAGTTGCGGTACGAGCTGAGTAACAGACCGCAAGCGGAAGCCATGGCGATGGCGTTGAAAAATGTTGAAAAATATGGTGCCCCGAGTCGGATTTGAACCAACGGCCTACCGCTTACGAAGCGGTTGCTCTACCGCTGAGCTATCGGGGCACTGTCGACCGCTTTGAACGATGGGAAGGGCCTGTCGCGGGCGCGCCGGAAGCTAGTTCACCCGGCGGGCGGCGTCAACGGGCGCGGTTGCGGGCGCGCTGCCCGAGGCGCCGGGCGGCGGCGTAGCCGGCCGGCTGGCGATGGCAGGCGCGCTCGCCGCTGGCGTCGCGGCGCTGCTCGCTGGGGCCTGCAAGGCGCCGGCCACCGGCACCGGGGCGAGGGCGACGGGAGCAGCGGCCCGCGGCGGGGCCTG
>DATFSK010000032.1:0-2837 GCA_035262645.1 Terriglobales bacterium | reverse complement strand
TCTCCGTGTAGCGGATGGTGTAGACCTGCACGTTGACCGCCTGCGCGGCTTCGATGGTGGTCATCATGTCGTGGGAACTGGAATTGTCTTCCCCATCGCTGAACACCAGCAGTGCCCGCCGCCCGCTCTGGTCCGCCAGCTTCTCGGCAACCGGATAGTAGATCGCATCGTAAAAGGCCGTGCCCAGGTCGCGCGACTCCTTCGGCCCCAGCTCCGGAAAGTGCCGTTCGCCATGATCGAATTGCCCGAGTCCTTCCAGCAGATCAGCGGGAGACTGTGAGAAGTCGCTCACCAGGCGCAGCTGGTTCCCAAAGCAGACCATAAACGCCCGGTCCTTCGGCCCCAATACCTCTTTTAGAAAAACTTCCAGATCGTGCTGGTGCTGCCTGGAGAAGTGCTCCTGGCTGCCGCTGGCGTCGACGACCAATCCCAGCGTGAGAGGCACGTCGGCGCTGCGCGCGAAAAAAGAAATCTTCTGCGGCACCGCATCTTCGAAGACTTCGAAGTCGTCGCGGGTGAGGTTGTCGACCAGCGCGCCGCGCCCGTCGCGGGCGGAAAAGGCAACGTTCACCAGCTTCACATCGACGCGAATCGGCTCCTGCGCCGCGCACAGCACCGCAAACAGCGCGAACCCGGCGAGAATGACGCTGCGCATGTTCTTCCCCAGTAACCTTTACGCTCCCGCGGCTTTCCAGGTTCCCCGGTTTTATGAACACTTTAGCCTGCTGCTGCTTATTTTTGGATGTGAAATATACAAGATTTTCATTTGTCATTCCGCGCCCGATTGAATCTAATGAAACGCATGGCGGACAAAGCATTGAAGCAATATCTCTTTGCCAGCGACTTCGATCAGACATTGACCTTTAACGATTCCGGGTATGTGCTGAGCGAACTGGTCGGCATTCCCACCGATGAGTTCGAGCGCAAGGCGCGTGGGATGGCCAAGCTGAACCTGGTGCAGCAGGGCGCGGAGCTCGCTTACCTGTTGCTGCATGATCCCGAATTCCGCTCCCGCGTGCGCAAGGAACATCTCTACGAGGTGGGCAAGCGCATCCGTTTGAAAGAGAACATCGAACTGCTCTACCAGATCCTCGACAACGGAATTGAAGGCTATCACTTCGATTTCTACGTGCTCTCGGCAGCGCCGGTGGAAGTGATCAGCTCGGCACTGGAGGGCATCGTCCCGCCCAGCCACATCTACGGCACCGAATTCCGTTACACCGAGACGGGCGAAATCGACAGCATCGTGCGCGCCACGGCGGGTTACGGCAAAGTCGCCATGCTTGACCAGCTGCAGGCGGAGCACAAGATCGGCCCCGATCACATCATCTACGGCGGCGACGGCAGTTCCGACCTGCACGTCATGCTGCATGTCAACGTGCGCGATGGCTACACCATCGCCGTCTCCGGCGCCAAACACATCTCGCAAGTCGCCAAGCGAACCGTTATCAGCACCAACGCGCTCGCCGTGCTGGCCCCGATCCTTGAGGAAGTCGTCGGCTGGTCGCGGCTGCGGATTCGCAACTTCTTCGAGTCCTACGGCCTGCTAATCCAAGAGTGGGACCGGGTACGCACTGATTGGCTGACCATGCGTCCCACCGACGCCCGCATGGCCGAGGCCGCCACCGCGGAGTAAGACTCAAGCTGGGACGGGCGCCTCGCCCGTCCCGGGTCCACAACTCACGCAGGGACCGCGCACCGCCCATACGGCCATCAAGGTTTTTGCCATTGGCTCCAGTGGCCAGGATTAACCACTGCGGCGATAATATCCTTGTGCTGCGCGACAAAAATCTTATCCCCCTCTCTCACCAGCATCAACACGCCCTCGCGCTCTGCGTGCGCATCGACCGCGGAACGCAAAGCGAGAACACCGCCGTCGAACCCTGGCTGGCAGAGATCCAACAGATCTTCGAGCAGGAAATCCAGGTTCACTTCTCCGCCGAAGAGAAAGTCCTGTTTCCGGCGGCAGAGCAATTCCCCGACCTCGAAGCCCTGGTCCGCGAACTGCGCGACGAGCACCGGAGCCTGCGGGACTTCTTCTCCCGCGCCTCCAGAGGCACACTCGACCAACCCGGGCTGCGCGAGTTCGCCGCCAGCCTATCCCGGCACATCCGCAAGGAAGAACGCCAGCTCTTCGAAGGTCTGCAGCAACGCCTGGGCGCACAGCAGCTGGCAACCATGGGAAGGCAGCTGGACCAGGAACTGACGGCAGCCTCCAAAACCTGCCTTCTGCCAAACGAGGCGACCCGGCTACGCGCGAAGTAGTCCAGCAGCCCATTTGGGGAAAAACAGCGATGGAGGACGGGCGTCCACGCCCGTCCGACGGCGTAGTCGCAGAGCATTTAATAAAGTTCTAAGCTTCTGACCCAAAGGTCACCTGAGCCCAATCCCGGAGGGACGGCCGAACCTCAGACCCTGGAGAGTATGGCTGGGGCCATCCCTGAATCCTGCGCTGCCGTACCTTCATCTAGCCATTGTGATTCAAGACAACGTACTTCCGATTTCCGATTCTTCTGACGCGACGTTGCAACCCGCGCGCGCGGGCATGCGCGACGATACCGCTTTGCTTGACTCCTATTCGAACGCGGTGGTCAGCGCCGCCGAAAAGGTCAGCCCCTCGGTCGTCAAGATTGATGTCACGCAGACCGCCGGACGCAGCCGCTCCGGCGAACCGCGCGAGCGGCAGGGCGGCGGCTCGGGCTTTATCTTTACGCCCGACGGCCTCATCCTCACCAACAGCCACGTGGTGCACGGTGCAGACCGCATTGACGTTTCCCTTGCCGACGGCCGACGCTTCCCGGCTTCGGTGATCGGCGACGATCCCGCGACTGACCTCG
>DATFSK010000031.1:0-6606 GCA_035262645.1 Terriglobales bacterium | reverse complement strand
GATTGTCTCAGAGTCGCGATCATGTCAGTGCTCAGCTGATCCTTTCCAGAGCCCGGAACGGGCTTTTGGGGCTTAACGTAGAGGATGCTGTCTCATGCGTGCCCCAAGAAGCCGTCGCCCTTTAGGCGACGGTTGTTCACGGCTTCAGAGTATAGAGGTGTCTTGCTCCCTCAACTCGGCAATCTCAATCCTCTCCCCCGCCTTGATATACCCCTTCCGCCGAAACCACTCCTCCATGGCTGGCTGCAGCCGGTCCAGGGGCACCCGGTACCCGGCCTCCATCAGCCCGTTGGAGACCGGCAGCGTATCGTCGAAGATCGCGTCGTTGGTGAAGTTGCGCATGGCAAAGTTGTCGATCCAGCGCAGCGGGCACGCATGGCGCACTCCGGCCGCGTCTACCCGCTCCACCGACAGCTTGCGCGCAAACATGCAATCAGCTTACGCGAGCCGAATCAAATCGGATCGGGAAGCAAGGTTGAGTTGTGCTCTCTGAAGACCGCAGCAAGCGTCTCCGGTGTCCTTGCCGGCATCGCGTGAATTGCCCGGATCAGGCGATGAATATTGGGCGTCATCACGATGACGTAGCGCGCCGGCTCCGCTGCTGGGTTCCAGTACGTGTGCGGCTGACCGCGTGGGACCATGACCGCGCTCCCGGCCGTCGCCTCAATCTCATCTTCGCCCACCCTGAACCTGAGCGTGCCTTCCAGCACATACCACGCCTCATCGTCCGCGTAGTGCACGTGGAACGGAGCAATCAACCGTCTTGGTCCAGAACCGCCCGGATCGCGCCACTCGGCGATCACAAACTGTCCGTGATCCGCACCCAACAGATTCCCGGCCAGCGGTGAAGCAATCATCTCGAATCTCCGCTTTCTTGAAAATCAGAAGAATCGATGGCGCCCTCAGGATATGAAGCTCTCATTCATTTTGCAGCTTTAGCGGCACGACTGAAGTCGTGCCTTTCACAAAGCGCGCCATTCGCCATTCATCAGAAACTGCTTACTGCCTTTTCGCCGGCTGAATCTTCGCGTCCTTCTGTTGCTGCGTCTCTACCTTGAAGCGCTGGTAGTCATAGACGCGCTCTTTGAAGTGTTGCCGCAGCTTCTTCACCAGCAACAGGCGAGCCTGCATCGTTCCTTCAGCTCCGGTCGGCAGCCAGATTTCGTCGTTCACCTTCGACTGGTCGAAGCGGAAGTTCGATCCCTTCTGCACTGTCGCCACCAGCCCGCCAGCCAGCCGGAAGTTGTCATCGAAGCTCACCTCAAGATGCGCGACCTGCCGGTCCGCCTCGCTGATCCAGATGGTGCCCTGCAGCTTCTTTGAGGCGTCCTCGGCCATCCCGTGGGTCTTCGCATCCTTGCGCCCCACAAAATCAAAGACGATCGCCGGCTCGCCGCGATACAGCTCACGCCGCTCGTTGCGCACGTCCATAATGTCGAGCATCCGGCTGACCGAGATAGTTTGACCCTCGAGGGCCTGGTCGCGCGGAGTCTTCTCCGCCTTCTCCACCAGCTTCTTCACGCGCCCGGTCTCCTTTTCTTCCTCATGCGCGTCGAGCGGCTTGTCGTTCGACTTGACCTTGCGCTCGATCACGTGGCCATTGACGAAGAAGTCGTTGTACTCCGAGCTTTCGGTCTTCTTCACCTCGCCGTTCTCGTCGATGTCCTGCACCACCTGGTATGACGTATACGTGTAGTTCTCGCGGATACGATCGAGCTGTTTCTGGTGTTCCTGCACTTCGCGCATCAGCTGGCGAATATCGGGCAGCGGGGCCTGTGCTGTCTGCTGACCGGCAGCAGATACGAACGGAATGACGACGGCGCCGATTAGGAGAAGAGCATTACGTATGTGCATATGAATAATTGACCCCTCGTGATGCTGTTTGTTCTGGGTCGATCGCGAGAAGCTGGTACCCTTGAACCGCGTTACTAGAATGGTCGCATAAAAAACGCTAAAGGGTGATCCTTCCCCGGAGTATCATGCTTACTATCAATCAGATCAATTGAAATTCCGTTCTTCCCCACGCCGCTGCATCGGGAGACATTAGGTCAAATGTTTAGAGTACTGATTCACTGGATTCTGAGTACCATTGCGGTCGTAACCGCCGCCAACGTCATTCCCGGCTTCTACGTCAACGATGTTCGGTCTGCCTTCGAAGCTGCCCTGGTGATCGGAATTCTGAACGCAACGCTCGGCTTCTTCCTCAAGCTGGTTACGTTTCCGTTTGCCATCCTCTCCTTTGGCGTGTTCCTGGTTGTCATCAACGCTGCCATGATCCTGCTGGCTTCGAAGATCGTGGTAGGCTTTGTTGTTTATGGCTGGGTGCCGGCGTTCTGGGCTGCCGTCGTCCTCGGCGTCCTCGGCATGCTGATCAAGCTGATCATGAAAGATGAATAGGCAAGTGTCCTTATTCGGACCGGTTGCAGAGTACGACACTCCCTTGCCTCGGCTGTTGGCCTATTCGATTGCCTGGAAGGAACCCCATCTGCCGCAAGAGCATCTCGCTGAATCCTCGCGGACTATGGATGAGCAGATGCAGCTTCTGGGAACTGCAACGTGGCACGTTCCATATGTCTCACTTTACCGGGCGACATGTAATGCTGCAGGTTGCGTTGAGTTTGCCGATGCGAGAAGTGACATCCCAATGCTGAGAGACGGAGATCACTTAAGCGAGGAGGGCGCCTCATCATGCGACGTCTTGTCGAATCCGGTCGGTGGCGCCGTAGTTAGAGCTTCCCACTTAATTAACCTGCTATTGCACTGCCGGCGTCGCCGGGACAGTTTTCACCGCGATCGACTGATGCCGGCTCTTGCGATGCAGCGCCGGGGCGATCTTCGCTGAGTTGGTTTTCTGAGCCGGCGTCGACTGGGTCGGCACAACCGGACCAACCACCGTCTGCGGCTTGCGCGTCGCATTCGCTCCGGTAAATCCACTCGCTCCGCCCTGAGCTGCCGGCGCGACGAGAGCCGTTGGCGCCTGCGCAACATGAGTGCGCGAGTACACGCCCCATCCACCGCCGGCCACAATCAGAACGATGGCCGCGGCCGCGGCCGCTCGAATTCCGGAACCGCGCATCCAGCCGCTCCCATCCCGCGAAGAGAACGGCCATTCGATAACGTAGGGCCGCGAAGGCGCAGCCTGAAGACGGCCTTTCACGCGAGTTTCGATTCCCTTCGGCGCCGGCAGGGTTGCGATCAGGCGTAACGTCTTTTCAGCCTCTGCCGCGACTCGGTCGCGATCAAATTCGTTTTGGAATGATGCACTCATCGAATACTCCTGGGATGTTGGAGCAGCTCAGCCAGCAGGTTACGTGCGCGAAAAAGCCGGGACCGGACGCTGGACTCGGTGACCCCGAGAACGGAGGCAATCTCTACGCTCGAAAGTTCCTCGAATGCCGAGAGCATCATTACTTCGCGCTCGCGCGCGGGCAGCTTTTCGACACTCGCGAGCACATGAGCGTGGTGTTGCAACGCAGCAGCGCGCTCTTCCGCATTCAGACCGGTCGCGGGCAGCACTCGCGCAAGTTCGGCCACATCGTCCGTCTCAGGGCGCGTCTTTGCCCGGCGCTTGCGATCGAGGACAATGTTCCACACAATGCGAATGAGCCAGACGCGATGGTCGCGGATCTCGCCCAGCGTTTCGCGATGGCGCAGTACGCGCAGGAACGTCTCCTGCACTGCATCCTCGGCATCCGACTGATTGCGCAGAACGGAGAAGGCTACACGGTAAAGAGTGGTGGCGTACTGATCGACCAGCGCAGACAGCGCCTCTTCCTGCGCTTGCCGGCAAGCTTCTTCATGCACGGTGCTCTCGACGATCTCCATCCAACCTGGAACTATGGACTGGCTGGCGCTCATATGAACACCAGACGCAGAAGCCCGAAAGAGTGCTCAGACCGGGAACCTGGCGACTTCTCCCGACGGCCAGCCGGCTTACTGGCCTCCGGCCAGCTTTTGGGCGGCAATGGAACCGGCGGCGCCGTCCTTGTCCGAGTCCTTCACTTTAGCCCACAGGGCGCGTGCCTGGGCCTGCTTGCCGGTCGCCGCGTAGAGGTCGGCGAGATAAAGCTGCGCCGCGCCGGATGTGACTGTATCCGAAGGCTTTGCGACAACTTCGTTGTAGAGATCAATGGCCTGCTGGTCGCGATTCGTCTGGTGGTAGAGCGAAGCAAGAGCAATCTTGGCGAGATTCGCGACATTACGGTTCCATGACCCGGCTGCTGACTTCAGCTGGCTCTCGGCCTCTGCTGTCTGGCCGAGTTCCTGATACGTGATCCCCGCAAAGTAACGAGCCTTCGCGCCTTGAGGGAGCCATCCATACTTGTCGGCAACTGCTTTGAACTGCCCATTTGCAGCTTTGGAGCGGTCTTTGGAAGTGGCGTAGGTTCCCGGTTGCGGAGGAGCGCCCGGGAGAGCCAGCGGCGCAGAGTACGTGTCCAGGGCCTGACCCAGGGCGGTCCCGGCGGCCGATTGCTGCGTGTTCCAGAAGATCAGGAATCCGAGGCCCAACACAAGGACCACCGCGGCGCTCACGGCCCAGCGCACAACGTTGGTCCGGTGACCGCTCAGCCACGTAACGCTGGTTTGGGTGGCCTGGGCAAATTTGTCGCCCTTCAGGGCGTGACGGGTCTGGGTATCCACTTGAGGTTTTTGTCCTTCGCTTCGATCAACTTGCAGGCGGGTCCGTACGGGTGGGGCACAGCGACTGCAACCCTATCAGTCTATCAAAGAACCGGGTCCGCAAGACGCGTCCGGGCAGGCCCCATTGAAGCCGCGTCTTTGGCGGCTTAGGTGGGAAACCACTCACTTAGCCCGTTTCATCCACCTCAGCGCCTTGTCTCCACAACCACGCAAACGATAGGCTAAATACATGTACGAAGACTTTCATGTGACGGACCGCTGGAGCGGCGAAGACCTGCACTGCTCGTGGAAGGCCAACATCGTGGCCATCGCCACCCGCCATGCCGATGCCGTCGACGTCCGCTTCGATGTGAACGGACGCCCCATGTGGATCGCACTGCCGTGCCAGGCCTGGCTCGAGCAGAAAGAACGCTCCGGCAAGGTCATCACCGATCAGCTTGCCGCCCAGATCGCCGGCCGCCATCTGAAGCAGCTCATCGAAAACGGCTACGACGCCGCCCGCGAAGTCTACACGGTCTCTGTTTCTGAAGTGCTCGCGCACCTCGACGCCATCGTCGCCGAAGGCAAGCAGCTCGGCGGATTGCCGGCGCTGCCGGTCGGCGTTGAAGCTACCGGGTGAGGCTATGCTCCATCCGGAGCCCTCTGCACACGACGATGAAGAAACAATTCAGACTTAGTGCCGACCAGATTCGCATACTTGTTACGGGTTACGGTTCATGTATCGCTTCGGACCGTATAACCGTTGATGGCAGACCCGTGGGCTATATGTACCGCGAGAGGCCACGTGATTCTGCCGATAGCGGCTGGCATTTCTTCTCTGGTGACGAGCCCCAGGAGTACGTTGATGATCCCGGAAACCTGGGGATCTATGACGTAAACACGATAGCGAACTACGATCCAGAGATTACTCCGTTTCTCGACAAGCCGATAGACACGGCATGGGCTCGAGACAGCACTGGCAGATTCGCGGAAGACAAGATAGATCCGCTCGAATAATCAAGACGGCCCGGTATTGGCCAGTCATGCGGAGAAAGTTTACCGCCGACGCTTTGCGTCGACGCGCTTGGCGGCCACCTTGCTCGCCGATGGGGCGCCTTGCTTGGCCGCCTGCGCCTGCCCGGCCTTGGTCTTCAAGCGCGATTGTTCATACATCTCGATCCACTTCTCGCTCGAAATCGTCGAGATCAGCTTGCCAATCGCTTCGAGCGGCAAATCGTCCGGCGACTCGAAATGAACGCAACACTTCCCCATGTCGAGCTTCTTCCCCGCCGCCTTGAAGGCCGCCTTCAGCTGCTCGAGCTGACTCGCACTCCAAAATGCGCCCATCAGGTAGAGCGAGCAGTAGTTCTTCTGTGACGAGAGCGCGACGTAGCAGATCGGCTGCTTGTTGTAAGTGTTTGGATATCGAGACAAGGGGATCGTCCAGCCGATCGTGCCCCAGACGAGGCACTCATCGTAGCCGCGCGGAATGTGCTTGTTCACGAGTGCGCGCACCGTCGCGATCGTCTTTGCACGATCGGAGGGGAGTGAGGCGACGTATTGCGCTGGCGTCTTGACGTTCGATGGTGGTTTCATGGATTCGTCGTCTTCCCGAACGAAGTGTATCACCGAAGGTTTGAAAACCAGCCAGCGGCAGGGGGTGTGAGTATCGCGCAAGTCCTAGCCGTGCGCAAGCACGGCGTCTTTTGTTCGCCCTTGCTTGCCTCACTCATGCTGCCATTCTACGTTTGTGTGTTGCAACATACAAAGCGCAACATGCGCCACACCTTACGGTTTGTCAAGGTCCTAGTGAGGGCTTACCCTACGATTTCGCAACGGGAATTGGAGGAAATGTTAGCGGCACACGGGGCTTGAACAGTGTAGTTAGTAGTTAGTACACGGAAATTATGTCATGCTGTACCACGGCGTAAAAGGTCAGGGTAGCAGCGGCCAATGAGATGATCGCAGCAGCCAGATTAACGTGAG
>DATFSK010000030.1:0-4276 GCA_035262645.1 Terriglobales bacterium | reverse complement strand
CTGGAGTTCAAGTCGACGTTTCGCTGGGACCTGCGCGAAGGACACATTAATCGCTCCCTGGAGAACGTCGTGATGAAAACGCTTGCTGGGTACATGAACAGCCAGGGCGGCACGCTGCTCATGGGCGTGGCCGATGATGGGACCGTACTTGGGCTCGACCATGACTACTCGGCGCTGAAGAAACCCGGTCGCGACGGGTTTGAACAGTTGCTGATGACATCGATCGCGACCAAGCTGGGCGCTGACGCTTGTCAGACTGTGCAGACGGTGTTTCATTCTGTCGAAGGCAAAGATGTATGCCGGCTAATCGTGAGCCCGGCCCAGCGGCCGGTCTATGTGAAGGATGGCGAGACTCCCAAGCTATACGTTCGGACGGGCGTGAGCACACGTGAGCTGAACGTACAGGAAGCCATTAATTACACGACGACGCGGTGGAAGAGGTAAGGCTTAGCGGTAGGCGGTGCGATCAGCGAAGACGCGCTGCGGCATGAGCGCAGGCAAGCCTGAAACGCGGAATCCGCCCCAGCAGTTGCGGACGTCGGTCTGCCAGACCGTGACCGGCCTTCCATGCTGGTCAGTGAGGGTCACGGGAAACATTTCCATGGAATAGCCACAATCAAGGGAAGCCGACGTGGTGATCGGAGAAGTTTCGGCGACCGAGACGCCGGACGATCCCGAGCGGGCTGAGGTCATGGCAGCGAAGATAACTGTCCATGCGGTCGATATAAACAGCAGAGAAAACAGCGCCGTCAGCACCGGCTTAACGTGCCTCGGGCGATGCCAGCCATGATGGCGCGAACGATGCCGTATTTGTGCTCGTGTCGCACGGCGATGCTCACTGGTCCTGGGATGCCACTTGGCATCGTACTCAGCGCGGCGTATAGAATCGGTGAGCACTTGGTGGGCTTCGTTGATGTCCTGGAATTGCAGGGTCGCGCCCGGTGCATGATTGTGATCGGGATGGTACCGCCAGGCCAGCCTGCGAAAAGCGGCGTTCACCTCGGTGACGTCAGCCGCCCTAGTGATCTCGAGCACCGCGTAATAATCGAGTTGAGGACGAAGCACTGGCGGCATAAAAGCAGCCTATTTTATCGTAGCGGTGCGTAATATCCCTTCCTCGAGCGCACCTTGTACTTCTTATTATCGGCCAGAATTTGAATGGCGTGATATTTACCGTTGGGCTGCAGGTCGGCAGGCTTGTACGACACGGCGTACTGGCTGCGTAATTCGTCCTGAATCTGCAAGAAAGCGTCGGAGACGTCCTGTACCTTAAATGGGAAAAATGCCCTCCCGCCGGTCTCTTCGGCGAAGTGCTCGAGCACCTTGTCTCCCTTCAACCTCATGCCGCTGCTGTTGGTGGAAATCGTGTAGATGATGACCTCGGCCTTCTGTGCCATCTCGACGGCTTCTTCCCGCGAGACGCGGCTTTGGTTGTCCTCGCCGTCGCTCAGCAGGATTATGGCGCGGCGGGTTTCGATGTTGCTCTTGTCCTTCGCCATGATCTCATCGCGGCAAGCATAGTAGATGGCGTCATACATCGCCGTGCCGCCTCCGGGCCGCAGCATCCGCACGCCCTTGGAGAGCGCTTCCGTATTGTTGGTGAAGTTCTGCGTGACCTCGGGAGTCGTGTCGAAACCCAGCACGAATGCCTGGTCCTGCTGGTGAATGATCTGGTTCAGAAACTCGATGGCGGCTTCCTGTTCGAACTTGAAGCGATCGCGAATCGAATTGCTGGCATCAACCAACAGGCCTACACGAAGTGGCAAATTAGTCTCGCTGCGGAATGAGCGGATCGACTGCGCCGGCTTGTTATCGTCGATAACCTGGAAGTCGTCTTTCTTCAGGTCATTGACGAACTTGCCGCGCTTGTCGGTGACGTTGAAGACCACATTCACTTCGTCGACCTGTTTGACGATGGTGGTCAACTGCTCGTCCGGATCGTTCTTCTGCACCGTCGGTTGCGAAGCAGCCGGAGGCGCTGAGTTCGGAGCAGGCGCAGCCTGCGTATTCGCAGGAGCGGTGATTTGCGGCGGCGGGGCCGATGTCGTCGCAGGCGTCTGGGGAGCGCTTTGCGGGGAAGGCGCACTCAGAGCCTGCGGAGTCGCCGTCTGAGTTTGCTTAGCTGGATACTTCGCTGCCGAAGGCGCGGACGGTAATGGCTGCTGGTTTGCGTCCTGAGCGGAGGAGGCCAAAGTCAGCAAAAGGATCAGGGAAAGAACGGCACGAACTCGCATCTGTGGCTTCATTATAGCCGTTAGCGACCGCATAGCTTATCCAGGTAACCGGTCAGCGACTCGGGCAATGACGCGGTAAATCCGAGCGCCTTACCAGTTCGTGGATGAGCAAACTCAATGGCAGCAGCATGCAAGAAGTTGCGGCTGAGACTGAGTGCCGCGGGTTCGAGCGCCTCCGAAGAAACTTTGCCCTTCTTTCCTGAAGCTTTGCTCAAAGGCTTACCAGCTCGCAGCACGCCGGGCGCGCCGTAAAGGGTGTCTCCAACCACGGGATGTCTGATCGATGCCATGTGCACGCGGATCTGATGGGTGCGCCCGGTCTCGATGTGGACATCGAGCAGCGCGAACTTGCCGTACGGTGACTGGATACGCTCGCGAACCTCGTAGTGGGTCACCGCCGAGCGTCCTCGAGCGCCGCGTGTGGTCATACGCGTGCGACGCACGGCATCGCGGCTTATGGGTAAATTAATGGTGCCGCTTACACGCTCCGGCCAGCCGTGCACCAGCGCGATATAGCGCTTTTTGATTGCGCGACCGGAGAATTGCCGCGCCAGGTTGCGATGAGCGGCATCGTTGCGCGCGATGAGAATCAAGCCACTCGTGTCCTTGTCGAGGCGATGGACGATGCCCGGACGGGTCTCGCCGCCGACAGCCGAGAGCCCGCCCTGGCGGGCGAAGCGATGCAGCAATGCATTCACCAGCGTTCCTCGATTGCGTGCGTCTTCGGTCGCTCCGGCACCGGCGTGGACCATCATCCCTGCGGGCTTATTGACGACGGCGAGGTCTCGGTCTTCGTAAAGTACCTCAAGCGGAATGTCTTCCGCGATGGCGCGCAACGAAGCTGGTTCAGGATCGCCGAGGATGGTGATGGTCTCGCCACCTTTGAGCTTGAGCGACGGCTTGGCCCAGGCCTGGTTGACCAGTGCCTTGCCTTCCGCAATCAACTGCTGCACGCGCGCTCGGCTGGTGTCAGGGAGTTGCGTCCTGAGAAACAGGTCGACACGCTGGCCGGCGGCGTCAACGGGAACAGCTATAGTGAGCGGGAAAAGCATGAGGCAAGTAGTCTCAAGTTACAAGTTACACGTTGCCAGGGAGGAGCGGGCTATTGCATCCCTTCGCTGGGCATACAATGGGGCGAACCGGCAGTCGGGTTTGACAGGAGACAAGCTATGCCAAGGCTCATTCTCAGGATATCCGTATTCGCGACATTGGCGGCCAGTCTTCTGGCGGGACAGGCAGGCAAACCGAGCCCCGCCAATTTTATCGGCGAGTGGAAGGTTGGTTTGGGAGTCGCTGGCCAGTTTTTCACCATAACTTTAGAAAAAGGCGGCAAGGCGACCAAAAGCCATGGATCCCCTGATGGCACCTGGACGGTCTACGGGGACGAGGCCCGAATTACCTGGAACGACGGTTGGCACGACGTTCTCCGGAGGGCCGGCAATCATTGGGAAAAGGTCGCGTACGCGCCCGGTAAGTCATTCTCTGACCAGCCTGACAACATTACTGGAGCGACACGAACCGAACCGATGTGACACCGAAACCAGGTTCATGCTCTAGCTCACTCCCGCACTGCGGCTCAAGTTCGCGGTCTGGCGCAGGGGCACTCGTCGCAGCCACAGTAGCCCTCCGGCGATGACCAGCAGCAGGGCGATACCCTGCGTGCCGCTCATGAATCCGAACAGTTCCCCACGGCCGGGGTCGCCGCGGAAGAACTCGATGAAGTAGCGGCCGATGCCGTAAATGATGAGATAGGTGCCGATGATCTCGCCTTCGAACTTCTTGCGGCGCAGCAGCCAAACCAGAAAAATGCAGTTTGCGAGCTCAAGCACCAACTCGTAGACCTGCGTAGGATGCAGCGGTACGCCTAGCGGCGTGCCTACAATCTCGGCGGCCAGCGGATTTTTGAATGTCACGGCCCAGGGAACGTGCGTCTCGCGTCCCCAGCAACAGCCGGCGGCGAAGCAGCCGATGCGGCCGAAGGCGTGTCCCAGAGCCAGCCCGGGGGCGAACACGTCGCAGGTGGCCAGCACTGGCAGGTTGTT
>DATFSK010000029.1:0-53993 GCA_035262645.1 Terriglobales bacterium | reverse complement strand
CCCGCGCCGCTGACGACCACCAGAACGTCAACGCGCGAGCGCTGGAACGTGCCGGCGCTGCGATGGTTGTGGAGGAATCCAATCTCGAGCCCGCGTACCTGGTCGACACCATTGCGGAGCTGCTGAGCGACCCTCGCCACCTGGCGAACATGTCCGCCGCCGCCAAATCGCTGGCGCATCCCAGGGCGGTTGAGGAAATTGCGGAGATCGTCCAGCACCTGGCTGCTCCAAGCGAGTAGCTGCGCGCCTCGGTGTTGGCTCGCAGCTCGCCGCTCACAGCCTGCTATCATCACGTAAAGCTGCAGCCAGTTCTATGTTCGCTAAGATACAGCGCATTCATTTCGTCGGGATCGGCGGCATCGGCATGAGCGGCATCGCCGAGGTGCTGCTGAATCTCGGCTACAAAATCTCCGGCTCCGATCTGAAAAGCTCACCGGTTACGGAGCGTCTGGCTGGACTGGGCGCGACAATTTTCGAAGGCCATGGCGCCTCCAATGTCGCGGGCGCGGACGTTGTCGTCACCAGCTCCGCGATCGGCATGGACAATCCCGAAACGATTGAAGCGCGCCGCCTGCACGTTCCGGTGATTCCTCGAGCCGAAATGCTCGCCGAACTGATGCGCCTGAAATACGGCATCGCGATTGCCGGAATGCATGGCAAGACCACGACGACCTCCATGGTTGCCGCCGTCCTAGCTGGCGGCGGGCTCGATCCCACGGTCGTGGTCGGTGGCCGGGTCGACGCAATGGGCTCAAATGCACGCCTGGGCAAGTCGCATTACCTGGTGGCGGAAGCCGACGAGAGCGATCGCTCCTTCCTCAAGCTGTCGCCAATCCTCGCGGTCGTAACCAACATCGATCGTGAGCACATGGACTGCTATCGCGACATGGATGACGTGGAGCGGACCTTTCTTCAGTTCATGAACTCGGTGCCGTTCTATGGCATGGTTGTCGCCTGCAACGATAACGACGATCTGCGACGGATCCTGGCAGGTGTGCAGCGGCGAACCCTTACCTACGGAATTCGTGAAGACTCGGACTTCCGCATCTCCAGCCTGCAATGTGGACTGGGCAGAGACGCGGCGGCACTCAGCCGTTTTCAGGTCAGCTATCGCGGCAATGACTTGGGAGAGTTTGCCTTGCGAGTTCCAGGCGCGCATAACGTCAGCAACGCGACGGCTGCGATTGCCGTCGGCATCGGACTCGATATTCCGCCGGGTGAAATTCGTCAGGCGCTCGCCAGCTTCAATGGCGTGGACCGCCGCTTCCAGTTAATCGGCTCCGCCGATGGCGTGACCGTGATTGACGACTACGGGCATCATCCCACGGAGATTCGCGCGACGCTTGCGGCCGCGCGGCAATGCGCCTTCGAGAAGGTGCACGTCATCTTTCAGCCGCATCGTTACACGCGGACGCAGCTGCTGCTGGACGACTTTGCGACAGCATTTCGCGATGCCGATTCCGTGCTCGTACTCGACATCTACCCCGCAAGCGAACCGCCGATCCCGGGCATCACAGGTGAGCTGCTGGCCAACCGCATTACCGAAGCGGGCGGGCAGGAAGCGCTTCACGTTTCGTCCTTCGCCGAGGCGGCAGCCCTGGCGACCGAAGCGGCGAAGTCCGGCGACATGATTCTGACCTTGGGCGCCGGCAGCATCTGGCAACTTGGACCGCTGGTTCTGGAACAACTGGAGAGCCGCGCGGCCAAGAGCGTCGGCTGACCTGTGATCCGGCACTCGATTGAATTCTGTCGCCTCAGGTTTACCTTCGTGGTTCCATCCGTCTAACTTGCTCATCTGACGTGAAATGCGTCTCCGAAATCCTTTGGAAAACAGTTATAGTGGGGCGATTGGCCGAAGTTGTGGTCGTTTCATCCCAGTTTCATGGCGCGTAGAAATTCATCGACACTTCCGGACGAAGAACTGGAAGGAGCAGTAAGCGAGCCTTCACGGCATGCTCGGAGCGCCGAGGATTCGCCGCTGGACGCGCGCATGCTCGACCTCGACGACGAGGCCGAGTCGCCATTTCTGCGCGGGCAAAAGCGCGTTCCCGTGCGCCGTGGAGCGCTGCCACGCCGAACCGCAGGCCGAGTCAAGCTCGCGCTCCAGGTTGGAAGCGCCATCGTGGTGGTTGCTCTGCTTTGGGCTGCGCTGGAGCGCTATGGGGCGCAGTCGTGGCGCTTCCGCCTCGATTCCAGCGACAACATCTCCATCTCCGGCACCAATAACGTCAGCCGCTCGCAGGTACTGGATGTGATGGCCAGCGACATTGATCGCAACATCTTCTTCGTGCCGCTGGAGCAGCGAAAGAAACAACTGGAGCAGATTCCCTGGGTGCAGTCGGCGTCGATCATGCGCCTGCTGCCGAACCGTCTCAAAATCGTGATTGTCGAGCGCACGCCGGTGGCGTTCGTAGAGATCAACTCCCATATCCAGCTGATCGATGCCGGTGGCGTGATCATGGATCTTCCACCGAACCTGGCGACACGCTACTCCTTTCCGGTGATTGTGGGCATCTCCGAGAGCGAACCGCTTTCCACTCGCGCGGCACGCATGCGGATCTACGTGCAATTGGTCAAGGACCTCGACTCAAGCGGCGCGCGTTACTCAGCCGATCTCAGCGATGTCGATCTGTCCGATCCCGACGATGTGAAGGCCACGGTGACTGATCCGCACGGAGCCGTGCTGGTGCACCTCGGATCGTCGAATTTTCTCGACCGCTTCAAGGTCTACGTGGCGCATGTGCAGGAGTGGCGAGCGCAGTTTCAGAAGCTGGAGTCGGTCAATTTGCGGTATGACCATCAGGTGATCGTGAACCCTGATTCGGATAGCGTCGCGATCGCGCAACAGAAGCCGGCTGCAAACAACGGGGAAAGCCCCGCGGCGACGCCCGAGCACAAAAAGGCGAACCGGACGAAGAAACACAAGTAGCCATGGGAAGCCAAACCGAGAACCTGCTCACCGTCATCGACGTTGGTAGCGCCAAGACCAGTGTGATCGTGGCCGAGGTCAACGACTACGCGTTGCGCTATCGCGGGCACGGTATCTCCGATTCGCGCGGATTGCGCAAAGGCGTCATCGCCGATCTCGACAAGGCAGTCGACTCGATCAAGAAGGCGGTGGAAGAGGCCGAGAATGTCGCGCAGGCCCCGGTCGAACATGCGGTAGTAGGGATTGCCGGCTCGCATATCCGCGGAGTCAACAGCCACGGTGGTATCACGCTGGGCCCGCGCTCACGCGAGATCAGCCGTGACGATGTGCGCCTGGCGGTGGAGAAGGCGCGCAGCATCGCGATGCCGGAAGATCGCGAGGTCCTGCATCTTCTGCCCCAGGAGTTCATCCTCGACGGCCAGGGCGGGGTGCGTGATCCCGCCGGCCTGATGGGCAGAAAGCTGGAAGTGCGCGTCCACATCGTCACCGGTGGCGGCACCGCAACACAGAACGTGGTATCGGCTGTGAATCGTGCCGGAATTCACGTCGACGATACCGTCTTCGAAGCGCTGGCCTGCGCCGATTCCGTACTGCAAACCGATGAGCGCGAGCTCGGCGTCTGCCTTGTTGACATCGGCGCCGGTTCGACCGACCTGATCGTCTACTACGAGGGCGTCGTGATTCACACCGGCGCAATCCCAATTGGCGGCGATCACTTTACCAACGATGTCGGGGTCGGCTTTCGCACGCCGCTTCCCGATGCCGAGAACATTAAGAAGATGTTTGGATGCGCCATCGTCACGCGCATTCCCGAAGGCAATGAGATCGAAGTCCCATCGGTGGGCGACCGGCCCTCGCGCCTGATGCAGCAGCGCGAACTGGGCGAGATTCTGGAACCACGCGCGCGCGAACTCATGGAGTTGCTGCGCGATCATCTGCGGCAGGCCGGCATCTACGATTTGCTTGGGGCAGGTTTGGTCATCACTGGCGGCGGCTCGCGGCTGAACGGCCTGCTCGAGGTCGCGGAAGATATCCTGCGCCGGCAGATTCGTCAGGGATATCCCGTGCCGATAGCCAAGCTGCCTTCGGAGCTGCTGGAGCCGGAGTTCGGCACCGCCATCGGCATGGTGCTCTACGGACATCGTGCACGGCAGGCGCGGATGAACCTTGACCGTGGGCTGGGAGCGAAGATCCGGGCGCTGTTCGCAAGACAGGGAGTGTGAAGCTCCGCTTGGGACGCGCGCGCTGGTATGCGACGACGATCGAAGCGGTGACAGACGAAGTGACTAATCCAGCGCGAAGCGCCGGGTTAGTGTGAGGTTACAACCCCGGGCCCCCAGGAGCGGCGCAATTCTGTGTCGCCCTTGAAAGGGCTGCTGAACATGCGAGCGATTGGCCCCAGCACTTCCTGCTGGGCTAATCCCTCTCAAGAATTTTGGAGTGACCGATGATCGAAGATTTCAACGAGAAGAACCGGCCCGAGAACGACATTCGCATTCACTTCAACGAAGAGCTTCTGAACAGCGCCAAGATCAAGGTCATCGGCGTCGGTGGCGGTGGTGGCAACGCCGTCAACCGCATGATCGAGTCGCGCCTGGAAGGTGTCGAGTTCGTCGTGGCCAACACCGATTTGCAGGCGCTCAAGGGCTCGAAGGCGCCAGTGAAGATCCAGTTGGGCGTGAAGCTCACGAACGGGCTGGGCGCGGGAGCAAATCCTGAAGTCGGCCGCAAGGCTGCGCTGGAGGATGCCGATAAGATCATCGAAGCGCTCGAGGGCGCCGACATGGTGTTCGTGACGACCGGCCTTGGCGGCGGGACGGGCACCGGCGCCGCGCCGATCATTGCCTCGCTCGCAAGCGAGATGGGAGCACTCACGGTCGCGGTTGTCACCAAGCCATTCAACTTCGAAGGCAAACGGCGCCAGAACCAGGCAGAACGCGGACTGCAGGACCTGATCGATTCAGTCGATACCACCGTCGTCATTCCGAACGAGAAGTTGCTCGCGGTGGCGAAAGACGCCGGTTTCTTCGAGTCGTTCCGGGTGGCTGACGACATCCTGCGGCAGGCGGTGCAGGGCATCTCAGACATCATCACGATCCCCGGCATCATCAACCGCGACTTCGCCGATGTGAAGACCATCATGGCGGGCATGGGTTATGCCGTTATGGGCACGGCTACCGCGAAAGGCGAGGGACGTGCGACGCTCGCGGCGCAAGCAGCCATCGCTTCTCCCCTGCTGGAAGCCGGCGCGATCGACGGCGCGCGTGGCATTCTCATCAATGTCACCGGTTCCAGTTCGTTGCGGCTCGCCGAGGTGAACGAAGCCTCGACCATCATTCAGAGCGCCGCGCACGAAGATGCGAACATCATCTTCGGTGCCGTGCTCGACGAGAAGATGAAAGACGAGGTAAAGATCACGGTGATCGCGACCGGCTTTAAGGAATTTCATTCGCGTCGCGACCATTCCGACTCGACGGCAACGCTGCACAACGCGCGCGCGGCCGCGGCAACGACGCACGCAACCTATGAAGTTCCTGCCGCTCGCGAGAGCAAGGGAGCAATGGCTCCAGAACCCGTAAAGTCTTCCCAGCCTGAGCCGCCGGTGACCGAGCGTCCTCGCGTGCAGTACCTTCCCGACAATCTGGACGACATCGACTCGGAGATTGTGCGCCATGCCGAGCCTTTGGAGGTCACACTCCAGCGGCAGAATGCGTCCGCCGAACCCATCGAAACTGTCAGCAGCAGCGTGGACATTCAATACAATTCGGATGATTTGGAGATTCCCGCGTTTCTGCGCAAACGCGGCGAGGGGTAACCTTCGACATCGGCCTCATGTCCGACAAACCGCCGCTTCGCCCATCGCCCTCCCGCGGGCAGCCGTCGGCTGCTGCGGGCGCTTAGGCGCTTACCATATGCCACTTTGATCTCGTTGTTCCCATCAGCCGCTCCGGCTTAGATGGGAATAACCTGTTGAGGCAGGACAAGGGACCAGTCTCTCAATGGAACATCAGAGCTGACGACGCCATGAATTTCGGAGTCCTTCGAACATCCTGAGATCAGAACTCCTTGTGATACCTGCCGTCGAGACCGAACCCTCCATTCTGGTCGCGCACGCCGCTCACCGACCACTTACGATTGAGGCGATACTGCAGCTGCACGGCTGAAAACTGGGTCGTCGTAACGTCCGTCGAAAACGTTACGTACAGCTTGCTGGTAGCGCGTTGGCGTACCGTTAGCCGGGCCCCCTGCTGCTGGTTTGCGGTGGTAGCACCGAGCTGCGGGTCGAGTGAGATCTGCGAGACGCCAAGTGCCTTCTCCAAGCGGCTCGTGACCTGGCCGCTGACCTGCGACGCGACCAGCGCCTCTGCGCTTTGCGTTGTCGACTGCGATGGGGCGGCGGCCGCGGCTTCTTCCGTGCTGCCGAACGCCAGCAGATGAATAATGTCGGCCTGGGCCAGTGCCGGATCGGACGTGTAACTGGTCTCCAGCCGGTCAATCGGGCCGCGGAAGCGCATGGCGATTTTGTACTGCTGCACCTCGGTCTGCACCTGCAAGTTAACCACCGGCTCCGTCTGCGTGGTGTTGACGAAGGCAATCGTGCCGCCCTCCACGACGTAGCGGTTCCCGAGGAAGATCATGTCACCGTCGGTTAGATTGACGCGGCCAACGATGACAGGATCCGCCGCCGTACCAACCACGCGAAGGTTGGCGCCGCCTTTGATGCTGACCGTCGGACTCAGCGCTTCCAACTGCGCCGGAGTGCGGAGCGATACATTCAGCCTGATGTTGTCGGCAAAGCCTTGCGTCGGGGGCGGCGAAGCCACTCCGCCAAACTGATTGATGAACGTGGAGAGATCAAAATCCGACGTAAACGATACGCCATTGACATTGACCTGCCCCTGGATGAAGGCTGCGTCGGTTGTTCCCGTAATCGCCAGGTTCATTCCGAGATCGGTGCGCACGCTCGCGGGATAGAGCAGGCGCATGTCGTTCCCCTTCACGCCAATGTTGAATTGAACTGCGGGCCGGTAGGCGACTCCGCCGTAGGCAGTTACCGTCCCGCCGCCGACATTGCCCGTGAAGTTCGTAATGTCCACGCGATCCCGGCGAAGTGTCAGCACACCATTAGCGTTAGACAGCCCTAATGGCGCTTCAGGCGTGGCGAAGCGCGCATTCATGATCCGAATGACGCCTTCTATGTCTTCAGAAGCTTTGTGTCCCGCGGCATTGATATCGAATTGAATTCTTCCGCTGCTGGTCAGACTCGGGTCGAAGGCTTCTACCAAGGCCAAGTCAACGCCGCCTTGCACACTTAGTGTGGAAGGCGCATTGCCACCCAAGGGCAGTTGCCCCTGGTAGCGCACGTCCGTCCCCGTGCCCTTGATCTCCCCGGGCTGAAGCGACAGCACCTGGTTGACGTAGTCGGCGCGAATCGGCCTGACCGCGGCAATCTGCAGAGACACTGTCTGGGAGTTAGCGCCCGGCGCTTGATACGTTATGCCCAACGTCGGAATATTGAGATGAGCTTCCATCTGCTGCTTGTTTTTAAGGGGACCACGCAGCGTGGCGTGGATCTCCGTCTGCCCGTTCATGCGCGCGGCCTGCGCCGGCGAATAAATGGCCACGAGCGGTTGCAGTTGGATCACCGGCGTGTCGAAGGTTGCGTCGGCGTAATAGTCGCCGGTCAGCGCGACCTTGCCTTTTGCCTTTAGCGGCGTGTTGAGCGCCTGTGATCCCAAGTCGAATGTTGCCTGATGATTCAGGACCTCTGCCTGCAAATTCACATTGCGGATCTGCTGCTTCTGAATGTCGAGTTGGGGAATGGTGAGCGAAGCCTTGCCCTGCGGATCCTTCAACGTGCCACGGCCGCTGGCAGTCAGATTCAGCGTGCCGCTTGCCTGGATGTTACGTTGCTTCAGCGACTGTAATTGCTGAAGCTGAATATTAATGGCCTGCAGCTGTGCATCATAGCCTTCCTGTTTCGGATAGTAAGTAATCCGGCCTTGTGTAGTGCCCGCCGCAATCTTGATCTGCAGGTTCGCGTGGACCGCGTCGCCGGTACCCTGGAAGCGAACACTGGCAACCTGAACCGGTTCGCCCGAGACGTTGGCGTTGCGCAGATTGATCTCGCCCTGGCCGATCGGATTGAGCTGCGTGCTATGCGCCGCGATGGTGGCGCTCAGGGTTCCGCTGATCGGAGTCGTCACATTGGCAGCGCGTGCCAGCTCTGAAACTGACAATTGCGCCGCGTTCGCGTTAATCGTGAACGGACTGTCAGGCGTGTGCGACCAGTCGCGCAGGCTGGATTGCACGTTGAACGTCAACTTGCCCTGCCTGGCAAGCTCTACGTCACCATTCTGCAAGCTGACTTGCGACGGGCTGGCCTGCACATTGGCTCGCACAACCCGAAATGACGTGCCTCGAACTTGCAGGTTTTCAGCATTCAGCTGGCCCGCGATCTGGGGAGCTTTGGTGGACCCTCGAACCGTACCATCAAACGAAGCGCTGCCGTGAAGATCGAGCGGCTGCGACGGCTTCGTGCCGAACACGTCGGCGATAGCCTCCAGCTCGTGCAAGTCGTTCGAGTGAACGCGTACCGATAAAGCTGAACGGTTGCTTACCGTTCCGTTCAGGTCAATGGAGGTCTGCTGCGTTCGCACGTAGCTTTGCTTGAGAGCGATCTCCTGCGCCGCGCCGTTGTAGCGCGCGTGAACTACAGCATTGAGCGGAATATTGCCAGGATTGCCATTCGGCTGTGCCGAGGCAATATTCGCGTTCGCCGAGGCGTCGGTACGGAGGATGAGATTACCGATCGTGCCGGTCCACGCACCTTCCGCCGTAGCGTTCGCGTGACCGGAGATCGCGACCGGTTTCAGAGTCGCCGAGTTCGCAATCGTCTTCACATCAGCCAGCGAGATGTTATGCAGCGCCAGGTTCAGCTGGCCCTGCTGCCTGCCGGACAGGTCGCGCACCATCGCATTGCCCTTCAGGTCTCCGCCAAGCAAACGCGCGCTGATATTCCGAACCTCCGCGTTGCCGTTCGCCAGGTGGTAGTTGGCGGCGAGATCGCGCACGTCAGTCCGCACGCTGGGAGTGTTAACCTTCAGCTCCGCACTGCGCACCGTCCCTTCCAGCGACGACGTATCCAGTGCAGGTCGTCCGGGAACGCTGATGTAATCCGCAAGTCCCTTCACCAGGATGACGCCGACCGGCAGCGACGGATTTCGCAGAACCCGGCGGAAATCGCCAGTCGCGAGAATGATCACGTAATCGGCATGCGCCTTCGGGCTCGAGTAGTTGTCGAGCGAAGCGTTGAGCAAAAGCTGCGAATTGCCGCTCTTCAGCGTCACTTTATTGAGGGTCATGCCCGTACGGCGGGCGTCGAAGTCGGTCTGAAGATCATGCGGCAGCGGGGCATACGGACCGTATTGCAGCTGACCGTTGCGATACGAAATCGTGCCGTAGTATCGTCCACCGACTGTGTTGTCGTAGTTGGACTTGAACGTCAGGTCTTGCAGATCGGCATTGAGTGGGGTCTTCTGGTCGTTGTAGTAAATTGTGCCGCGGTCGAGCAGAATGTGCTCAATCGCCAGGTCCCAGATGTTGGTGCCGGAAGTGTTGCCGCTCGATTGAAACGTTGGAAGATTACTTAACCCGTGCGAGTCAACGATCAGCCTTATCACCGGATGATCCACAGCAACATTCTGCAAGTTCCATTGCTGATGCAGCGCGGAGATTACCTTCACTCCCAGTCCAATGTGGTCCACCTGCAGCAGCGGCGCGTTCGCCCCCGGACCGACTCCGTATACGGTGAGCCCATACAAATCAAGCCCCAGATTCGATAGGCGGAGCCCATAGTTCTGCAACGTGACGCGGGTGTTCAGAGACTCACTTGCCTTCTGTTGCACCGTCTTCAAGATATAGTTGTGCGCCCATGCCGTGTGCAGCACGACATAGATGCCCACCGCGATCACGATTATCAGCACTGCGATAACGCCCGCGATCCAGGCGATGAGCTTCGCCGCTCGGCTTGGTCTCCGCGGAGGAACTAAATAAGGTTTTCCCGGCCCATGTGGTGGAAGCCCTAGATCCCGAATCGCCATGATTAAAACGCCTGTCCCAGAGTTATGAAGTACTGTGTAGGACTGATTCCCGGAACTGGATTCAAGTTGCGCCCGATGTCAATCCTTATTGGCCCAACCGGAGTGGCGTACCGGATTCCAATTCCGACGTTGTTGCTGTAAAGCGAAGTAAAGTCGTGAAAGCCGACAGTGGGGAAAACATTACCGCCATCGTAAAAGGTGACGATGCCCAACCCATCCTTGATCATCTTGAGCGGCCACCGCAGCTCAGTATTGATGATCAGCAGCTCATTGCCGCCCTGCGGGACCGTGATCTTCGAGCAGGTTGCCTGATCGCCTGGGATCCCGCAGACCAGAATCTCGCGTTGCGGACCGGCGCCGTCCAGCGGGAATCCGCGCAGCGTGCTGCCGCCGCCGGCAAAGAACGCGGAGCTGACCGGCACCTCACTGCCATTGAATGGCTGCTCCAGGCCGATGCGAAGGCTGTTCGCCCAGATGATTCCCTTGCCGATGTCCTTGTAGTGCGCGGTCTGGCTGACGAACTGTGCGAAGCTGAAGTTCGAGCCCAGCCAATACGGGCTGAGGTCGATTTCGTTGTTCAGGTACCAGCCGCGGTGCGCGTCCAGCACGTTATCGCGGGTGTCGTGTACCCAGCTTGCGGTCAGCGTGGAGAGTCGTACGCGCAATTGGTTAGGAGGCACAAGCTCAGGAATTAACAGGTTGTGAATGTCGGTATATTGCAGGTTGTAGCGGAAGAAGAGGTTAGTTGTCTTCTTCTCATTCAGCGGCCGCTTCACCTGATAACCTGCGCTGGCAATCACATCCGAGAAGATCGGGTTCTGCGAGTTGTTCTCTCCGGAGACGGTGGTGCTGCCTTCCCACTTACTGCCGAATATTCCCGGCTGCGTGTAGTTGACGCTGCCTCGCTGATCCAGCCGGCCGGCAAATGAACTGAAGGTGAAGGTGTCTGCGTGCCCGCGCATGTTCAGGCGGGTGTACTCGAAGGTTCCTTCCGGCCCCCAGAAGGTTTTTTCGCTGGTAACGAAGTTGCCGGGCAGGCCTACCGGCGGTAGTCCAGGCACAGCTACCGTTCCGCTGGGAATAGCGCCCCCGCGCTTCAGCACCTGGAAACCGAATCCATAGGTGATGCGATTGCGCTTGGACTCGTGCACCTTGACTACAACGTCTTCATGGGTCTGATCAGTGATGGTGGTCCGGGGACCAACTTCAGCCCAGTCGAAAATTCCGAGGTTGTACAGCTTGCTCTCCGTCAGCAGCATGTTGTTTTCGCTGAGCGGCTGGCCGGTGCGGATTTTCGACTGCCGGTTGATCAGTGCCTGGTCCGTGTGCTGCCGTCCATCGGTGATGATGGTTGCGGTTTCGACGCGCGGCCCTTCATTGATCTGATAAGTGACGTCAACCTGGTGCGGCTCGCCGGAAACGGATTTTGACGTAGCGCGGAAGCCGGCATTGAGGTACCCCTCGGTCAAGTAGCGCGCCACGATCAGGCTGCGGTCTTTCAGCACCAATTCCTGTGAATACGGCTTGCCCGGCCCGAGGTTCAGTCCATGGGGAGCGAACTGCCCCTCCGATAGCGTGTTGTTACCCTGAATTTTCAGATTACGCACCGTTGTGAGCGGCCCTTCGGTTACCTGGAAAGTAACTTCCACGTTGCCTCGATTGCGTTCCACATTCGGCACGACGGAGACTTCGCTGTAGCCGGCGGCTTTGTATGTATCGGTAAGATTCTTGACGCTCGCCCGGACCAGCTTCTCGCTAAATTTGCCGTGACTGAAGAGGTGGGCCTCCTGAACGCCGACGTGATTTTGCAACTCTTTGCTGCTGAAGCGCTGGTTGCCTTTGAACGCCACGTCCTTCACCTTGAAGCGGCCGTCTTTGTTGATGGCATATGTGATCTTCATTCCTGAAGGACTGCTGTCGACTTTGACGTCGACCTTCGCGTCGAAGTAGCCCTTGGACTGGAAGTACGAGCGGATGTTGTTCTGCCCTTCCTTAATCAGTTCCTCGTTGACCGCGTCCACCTGATAGATGGGTACCAGACCGCGAAAGGTCCGGCCCCAAAGGTGGGCGCCCGTGGCCGTGATTTTGACCCGCTCACCGGTCGTAACCTGGAAGGTGATGTCCGCCCGATTCGTGTTGGGGTCGTATTCCGCCGAGATCAGCTTCACCTGGCCGGCAATGTAGTTCTGACTTGCTAGCCGCGACTGCAGATACTTGGTTGCGCCCTGCAGACGGTCATAGGAGTAGCGCATGCCGGGCTTAAGCGAGTCGGTGCGCAATTTCGCCATCGTGGAGCGCAGCTTCTTGTGCAGGTAGGCAGTCTCCTCTGGAGTGGCGCCGGTGAGGGTGATTTTCCCAAGGCGCGCTTTGATTCCCAGATCAGTGCGGAAATCAATGTTCACGAGTTGATGGCCGGATAGGGGAACGACCTCGGGCCGGACCTCTGCCAGGAAATACCCACGCTGACGGAAAAACTGTACGAGCGCCTGTTCCGCTTCATTCACATCGGAAGCCGAATACGGCATCTGTGAGTTGTAATTCGCCACCTGCAGCAGCGCGGTATAAGAGAACTCCTTGAGAGCGCCGTGAAAGTCGTACATTCCTATATACACGGCGGGCTGGAGAATAAAGCGCACTGCCACACCGTCGGCCGAGGGCTGCAGATCAAGCTTGACGTCCTGGAATCCACCGTGCTGCTTCAACGCGGCGATGCTGGCATCGACATCCTGCTGGGTCGGCGGCTTTCCTTGTTTGACGGCGATCAGGCGCTGAATGTCACTGAAAGTCACATCGGGCCGACCGGCAACATCCACCGAAGAAACATTTTGCCCCTGGTACGCGGAGACTCCGAGGCTTGGCATCTGCTGGGCAAGAAGTGCCGGCGTCGCTGCAAGGATAAAGATAAGGACCGCGGCCCCAAGAGAACCCTCAAGGAAGAGCCCATGTATTCTTTTAGTAGGCCAACCCGCCCTCCACTTCATGACCCGGCCCGCTCCAGTTATCTAAGACGCGCTTTCAGCGAGTCAGATGCGAGTTGTTGCCGCGCGGCGGCCTGCATTCCTGCCCACTGCTTCAGAATGCTGGCAGCCGAAGTGCCTCCGTAGCCGAATTGCGCGTCCCAGCTTCCCTGCTTTATCGTGGATGGTCTTCCTTTTATGAGCACAACCGAACATCAGACTCCGCCCGGCGCGCCGCTTGAAACCAAGGTGAAGACAGACTCCGCGCGTTTCGAACGCAACCAGAAGACCCTCGCCGAGCTGGTGGCGCAGGTGCGTAACGAAGAGGAGATCATTCACCAGGGCGGCGGCGCGAAGGCGATTGAATCGCAGCACAAGAAGGGGAGACTCACGGCGCGCGAGCGTATCGCACTGCTCATCGATGCCGGTACCGAGTTCTTCGAGTTGGGCTGCTACGCCGCCTGGGGCATGTACGAGGAGTGGGGTGGCGCGCCTTCAGCGGGCGTGGTCACCGGACTGGCGCGCGTGCATGGGCGGCTGGTGATGCTGATCGTCAACGACGCCACGGTGAAAGCCGGCGCATTCTTTCCGATGACGTCGAAGAAGGTCATTCGCGCCCAGAACATTGCCATCGAGAACCGCATTCCCACGATCTATCTCGTCGATTCGGCAGGCGTCTTCCTGCCGCTGCAAGAAGATGTCTTCCCCGACACGGACGACTTTGGCCGCGTCTTCCGCAACAACGCCGTGATGTCGGCGATGGGCATTCCTCAGATCGCCGCCATTATGGGGATGTGCGTTGCCGGAGGCGCATATCTTCCGCTGATGTGCGACCACATCCTGATGACCGAAGGCAGCGGACTATTCCTCGCCGGGCCGGCGCTGGTGCAGGCCGCGATTGGCGCGAAGTATTCGGCGGAGGAGCTGGGCGGGGCGAAAATGCATTCGCAGATCAGCGGCACCGTTGACTTCCGCGAGCCGGACGACGAGCACTGCATCCATCGCATTCGCCTGCTGGTGGAGAAGATGGGCAACCGGCAGCTCGGTGTCTTCGATCGCAAGGAGGCGGAAGAGCCGCTGTATTCCGCGGAGGAAATTTACGGCATCTTCGACGGCGATCCTGCGCGGCAGTACGACATGAAGGAGATCATCGCGCGCATCGTGGACAACAGCCAGTTCAGCGAATATAAGGCCGAGTACGGAGAGACGGTGCTGTGCGGCTACGCGCGCATCGGCGGATTCGCCGTCGGCATCGTCGCCAATCAGAAGACGCACGTGCAGCAGACCGACCACGCCGGTAACAAGCGTATGGAGTTCGGCGGCGTGATTTATACCGAGTCGGCGGAGAAGTCGGCGCGCTTCATCATGGACTGCAACCAGAACCTGGTGCCGCTGGTCTTCCTGCATGACGTGAACGGGTTCATGGTCGGGCGCGACGCCGAGTGGAGCGGCATCATCCGCGCGGGCGCAAAGATGGTGAACGCGGTGTCGAACTCGGTGGTGCCGAAGATCGCGGTGATCGTTGGAGGTTCGTTCGGGGCAGGGCATTACGCAATGTGCGGCAAGGCCTACGATCCACGATTCGTCTTCGCGTGGCCGACGGCGAAATATGCCGTGATGAGCGGTGCGTCGGCTGCGGGTACGCTGGTCGAGATCAAGATCAAGCAACTCGAGCGCGGCGGCAAGAAGCTGAGCGAGGAAGACAAGAAGAAGCTGTACGACGAGGTGAAGGCAACCTACGACGAGCAGATGGATCCGCGCTATGGCGCGGCGCGACTGTGGATCGACAAGATCATCGATCCGGCGGAAACGCGCGAGGCGATCATTACTGCGCTGGAGGCGGCCTCGCTGAATCCGGATGTGCCGAAGTTCAGCGTTGGCGTGTTGCAGACGTGAGGCGCGTGAAGCGGCCGTTGTCGGTTGTCGGTTGTCAGTTGTCAGTTGCCCGCTCCGATTTGTCATCCCGAGCGGAGCCGAGGGATCTGCGGTCAGCCCGGAACGGCGACATTTGTTTTAGCCGTCAAGCGGTTAGAGAACCTGGATACACCGGAGCCGCGAGGCGTCGACACTCTTGGAGGTTCGGATGCGGCGTCGCATGCTCTTGGCGTTGACTTTGCTAATGCTCGTAACGGGTACATGTTTCGCAGCCGACGCTGCAAAGGACGCCTGCGCCGTCGTCCCTACGGGGGCAAACGCCACAACGGCGCAGTTTAAGCAGCTGATGCAGACCATAGCCGACGGATGGACGGAGCCTGACCCACGCAAAGCGGCAGATTGCTACGCCGAAGATGCAATCTACTCATCACCGCCCGATCCGCAGGTGCATCAGGGACGCGAGGGCCTGTATCAGTTCTTTTATGGTGATCGTGACAAGCCGCGAAAGATGGGCATGGTGTGGCATCAGCTGGCTTTCGATGAGCAAAGCCAGGTCGGTTTTGGCGAGTACACGTTTCGGGGCACACACCAGTTTCATGGAATCGTAGTGATACGGCTCGTAAGTGGGAAGATCAAGAACTGGCGCGAGTACGAAGTGCAATCGAAACTCGATTGGCAGCAATTTATCGGCAAGAACGAATTTTGAGGAGCGTGCCGCTCCGCGCTTCTGCGATTCTAGTTTTGCCAAGACCTAATGGCTAATTGCTAATGGCTCCCCCTCTCAAACTTATCGAGTGTCCACGCGACGCCTGGCAAGGCTTGCCGGGGCAGATCCCGACTGCGATTAAAGTCGAGTATCTGAAGGCGCTGATTGCGGCGGGATTCAAGCACCTCGATGCTGTGTCATTCGTTTCTCCCAAGGCCGTGCCGCAGATGGCCGATTCGGAGAATGTCCTCAACGAGCTTGATCCTCCCGACGATGTCGAGATCATCGGCATCGTCGTCAACGAGCGTGGCGCCGAGCGCGCTATCGCTACCGAAGCGGTTCGAACGTTAGGGTTTCCCTACTCGCTTTCGGCAACTTTTCTCAAGAACAATCAGAACCAGACGCTGGAAGAGAACCTCGAAACCCTCGAGAAAGTAAAACAGAAGGCGGATGAAGCAGGGCTCGATACCGTAGTTTATATTTCCATGGCGTTCGGCAATCCTTATGGTGACTTGTGGAATGTCGATGAATTGATGGAAGGCGTAGGCATCCTTGCAGACATGGCCCCGCAGGCGATATCCCTGGCCGACACGGTGGGCGTAGCCGCCCCGCAAATGATTGCAGACGTGGTTGGCTCCGTGCAGCATGGCTTCGAGGGCATCGAGATCGGCGTTCACCTGCACGCGCGCCCGGATGACGCGGCCGCGAAGGTGCTCTCCGCCTACGACGCAGGATGCAGGCGCTTCGATTCGGCCATCGGTGGGCTGGGCGGATGCCCCTTCGCGCAGGACGTTCTGGTGGGCAATATCGCAACCGAGACGGTGCTGGAAGCTTTGCGCAGCCGCGGGGCAGAGCTGCCGATCTCCAAACCGATTACAGAAGCCATACGGGCGACGCTCGAGATCGAGCAGAAGTTCAGCGGACCAAAAATGTGACGGCGGTGGTCAGTGGCTAGTGGCCAGTTGTCAGTCATAAGGTGAGTAGGACCTGGGCAGATGACCAGCGATAAATACACCACTCTTACGCTTGCTTATGATGGCCCGCTGGCGACGATTACCCTGAATCGTCCCGAGAAGCGCAACGCCATCAGCTATGAGCTGATTGATGACATTCTGCGCGCGCTCGGCGAAGTCGAGGAGTCGTCCGCGCAAATTCTGATCCTCACCGGCGCGGGCAAGGCGTTCTGTTCCGGAATGGACCTGGACAACCTGCGCTCCATCACCGGCCGGACTCCCGAGCAGTCGCGCGCGGATTCCGAGACTATGGCGCGACTGTTTCGCAGGCTCTACGAATTTCCCAAGGCCACGATCGCGGCCGTGAACGGTCCGGCGATCGCCGGTGGCTGTGGCCTGGCGACACTTTGCGACTTCACGGTCGCTTCGACGGAAGCCAAATTCGGGTATACCGAAGTTCGAATCGGCTTTGTTCCGGCCATCGTGTCGACCTTCCTGCTGCGCCAGATCGGCGAAAAGCAGGCGCGCGATCTATTGCTCACGGGCCGCATCATCGGCGCTGATGAGGCACTTCGCCTGGGACTGGTGAGCGAAGTCGTAGCCGCAGAGAAGCTGGGTGATCGCGTCCATGAACTCGCCGATGGTCTGTTGCAGAATAGTCCCGCGTCCTTGCTGGCGACTAAGCGACTGCTAATGCAATTCGCCGCGGGCGAACTGGACCGCCAGATCGCCATGGCTGTGGACGAGAACGCGCGCATCCGCATGACAGCCGACTTCCGTGAAGGGGTGAGCTCGTTTCTGGAGAAGCGAAAGCCGCGCTGGACGGGACACTAGGCCGGCTGGCCAAGAGTTTCTATTCCGGGAATGAAACATCGCCGTACCGAATAGGGCACACTGTTGTTTTTGCATCGCCCAGAGCCAGCAGAATTCCCCCGTCTCTTGTTACAATGCCTCTCTTCGAGCATTTGGGCGTAATTTGCGTTAGGAAGCCGGCTGGCGACAGGCGCGCACCGGTTCGCGAAGGAGCCGGGGGCTCGGGGGGAAGCGATCCTCGCGAATTCGGCAGCCCTGACGAAAGCAGGGCCACGCGCACAGAACACAGGGAGAAAATGATGAGATTTCGTCTGCATTCGGTGATTGCAGTCTTCAGTGCAATCTTGCTCTTACCCATCCTGGGCCGAACCCAACAGCAAAGCACTGCGCCGGCGCAGCAGACGCCAAGCGGGACGCAGATGCCCAATACCCCGCAGCAACCCTCTACTAAGGAGCAGGACAAATCACTGCAGGAAAAAACCCCAGAAGCGCCGATTCAGCCCGTCATGTCCGGACCTTATCCGGTGATGAGCAAGGCCGCCAAGGACCGCGGTCGCGAGATCTTCCAGATGTTCAATGAAACGCGGACAAGTGAAATGTGGGCCGCGTTGTCGGAGAACCTAAGGGCCCTTACCGACAAGCAGGCGACGCATGCCAAGAAAGGACTTTCCGGCAAAGAGATGTTTGCGGAGATCAATAAGCGGCTGCGCGAGCAGATGGGGCCTGAGACCCAGTTGCTGGAAGAGAACACGGTCCCCTACCTGTACGCGCCCGACACGATTTATTCCAGGCTTTCCACGTTCCAGCATGTGAAAGTGCCTGTCATGTCGATCATTACCTTCAACCAGCGTGGGCAGATCGACGCTTTCGACATCAAGCCGATGCACACGATTTCCGAGGGGCGTTATGCCGGATATCAGGATACGGCCAAGTTGAGACTGCCGTTCAATGGCGAGTGGCTGGTGTATCACGGTGGCCGCACCTTCTTCGAAAACCCTTATTCCGCGCTGGATGACACGCGCTTTGCGCTGGATTTCGTCTATCTTCAGGATGATCGCCTGTTCTCCGGGGCCGGCGGCGTGGGTAGCAAGAATGAAGATTACTTCTGCTGGGGGCAACCCATTCTGGCTCCGGCCGACGGTACAGTTGTGCGCGCGATTGGGGGCTTTGACGACAATCCTCCGGGCAAGCCTAACGCTGATTCGCCCGACGGAAATATCGTCATCATCTCGCATGGCAACGGCGAGTCTTCCATTTTCAACCACCTTAAGCAGAACAGTCTGAAGGTTAAACTGGACGACAATGTGAAACAGGGTGACGTGATTGCCGCCTGCGGCAACAGCGGTTTCGGAGGAATTCCCCACATCCATTACCGTCTGCAGAAGGGGATGGGATCGGGACTGCCGGCGACATTTGTGGACTACCTGGCCGACGGCAAGCCCGTGGCTTCGGGCGAGCCAAAGCGTGGCGAATTTGTAAAGAACGCGCCGCAGGGCTCCTCGATGCCGAGCGCTTCGTCGACTGGGCCCAACAGCGCTATGCCGTCGAAGGAACCTGCGCCTGCGAACGCCGGCAACGGCATGGCTGCAAAACCGCCTGCGACCTCGAGCAAGTAGATCAGTTCAGTCACGCAGGAATTCCTGCGGGCGCGAGAGGTCTTCCGCGCCCGCTTTTTCTTGTACGGTGAAACAAGTGAAGAACAACGACATTTCATCGTCGCGGACGCCGGATCGCCAGGAGGTATATGAAACTGCGCTTCGCGTGCGCTACGCTGAAACCGATCAGATGGGCGTGGTCTATCATTCGAACTACGTTATCTGGTTTGAGGTAGGACGAGTGGAGATGCTGCGGCAGATGGGTTTCACCTATCGCGAGATGGAGAAACAGGATAAGGTGCACATTGCCGTGGTCGAGGTGCGCTGCCGGTTTAAGGCGCCCGCCCTTTATGATGACCTCATCAAGATTCGTACGCGATTGTTGAACGTTCGCGACTCGCTGTTGCACTTCGGGTACGAGATTGTGCGCGAAAAAGACGGCGCGTTGCTGGCTGAGGGAGAGACGGTGCACCTGGTAGTCGACCGAGACCTTAAGCGGATTCCGTTGCCCGAGAAGTATTTGTCGCCTTTCCTGAGCGCGGCGGGCAAAAGCAGGCAATAATCCCGTGGCGGCGGCAAATCGGAGCTGACGCCTGTGGCACACTGAAATCATGCAGGCCCTTCATCTCAACGGTAACGATCTGACACTGGATGACGTGCGGCAGGTGGTTTACGAACGCCGGCCGACGCTGCTCCAGCCGGAGGCGCGGCTGGCGGTGGAGCGCGCGCGCGCCGTGGTCGACGATCTGGTCGAGAACGAGCGTGTGGCGTACGCCGTCAACACCGGCGTCGGGCATCTATCGGAAGTCCGCATTCCTATTGCGGATATTCGCAAACTCCAGCTCAACCTGGTCCGCTCCCACTCTGTAGGGGTTGGCGAGCCGCTGCCCGAAGACGTTACGCGCGGCATCATGCTGCTGCGCGCCAATTCGCTGGCCAAGGGATTTTCCGGAGTCCGGCCCATAGTCCTCGATACGCTATGCGAGATGTTGAACCGCGGCGTTCATCCCGTTATTCCCTCCCAGGGCAGTGTGGGCGCCAGCGGCGATCTGGCGCCCTTGTCGCATCTGGCGCTCACCATGGTCGGCGAGGGTGAGGCGGTGCACGAGGGCAAACGCATCTCCGCCACCGAGGCGTTGAAGCGCGCTGATGTGAAGCCGCTCTTGCTCGAGGCGAAAGAAGCGATCTCGCTGATCAATGGCACGCAAGGCATGCTTGCGGTGGGAGTCCTGGCCGTATTGCAGGCCGAGATCCTCGCCGACACCGCCGACGTGGTGGGTGCGCTCACGCTCGATGCACTGAAAGGAACGGACGTCGCGTTCGACGAACGCATTCATCGCGCGCGTCCGCATGCCGGGCAACTGCTGGTAGCGACAAATCTCCGTCGCATGCTGGAAGGCAGCATCATTCGCCAATCGCACCTCGATTGTCAGAAGGTACAGGACGCATACTCGATGCGCTGCATGCCTCAGGTACATGGCGCCGTACGCGACACCCTGGCGCATTGCAGGCGGGTTTTTGAAACCGAGATGAATTCGGCGGTCGACAACCCGCTCGTCTTCCCGGAGGAGAGGAAGGTGGGCGCTCCGAAACGGACGGTGGGAACGGTTTTGCCAGGGGTTGTTCTCTCCGGCGGCAACTTTCACGGCGAGCCCCTGGCTTTTGCGCTCGACTTCCTGGCCATTGCTTTGAGCGCGCTGGCAGGAATTTCCGAGCGACGCCTGGAGCGGCTGGTGAACCCGACCTTGAACGAGGGCCTGCCGGCATTTCTCGCCCCTGGTGCCGGCCTCAATTCCGGCTTCATGATGGCGCAGGTCACCGCCGCCGCGCTGGTGAGTGAGAACAAGGTACTATCACACCCTGCCTCGGTGGATTCCATCACCACCTCGGGCAATAAGGAAGATTTCGTTTCGATGGGCATGACTTCAGCGAACAAGCTGCTGCGGGTGCTGACGAATTGTCGTAATGTCCTGGCGATTGAAGCGCTCGCTGCGGCCCAGGCGCTGGACTTTCGCAAGCCTCTGGAGAGCAGTAAGCGCGGGCAGGCAGCGGTTGCCGCGATCCGATCTGCGTCGCCCCCTATCAACGAGGACCGGGTCTTTGCCCCGGATTTTGCCAAGGTCGCCGCGATCATTGCCGAGGGAAAGCTGGCGAGCGTGTTGCGCTGAACTTTGCCGCGCCGGACGGAATCAGGCTCGCAGGGGCAGCGGCATTCGGTTCCCCTTTCAACCCTGGAGAAGGCAGCACCTAATTCAGCGGCGCTGAAGCGTATTCTTTCGGAATCTGCGCCGCGACGAAGCTGTCGATCCGGGCGATGAGTTCGTTGCCGGGGGCCTCGACAGGTAGAACGAGTGAAGTTGCCGATGTGGTGATGAAGGCGTTCTGCTCACCGCTCGTAATGGACTTTGAGATGGGGGCCTCGACCACGCGGCTCACTTCGGCGCGTATGAGGTGCAGTGGCTCCGAGCGCTGCAGGATGCCCAGGATCGCGGGACCGCTCCAGCGGAAGAACGAGGCCCGGCTGCACAGACGTCCGGCAACCCGGGCAGCAAACTCGCATAGCACTTCGTCTCCAACCGCATAACCGAAACGCGAATTAAGCGCCTGCATTTTACCCAGCACAGCCACGGCGATAAAGCGGGACTCCGGGCTTTCCAGCGCCTCGTGGATGGCCACCTCTGCGGCGCTGCGTCCGGCAAAACCGGTGACGCGATCCACGTCGGTTTCAATCCCGTGATGCGACAGCCGCTGCTGTGACGAGGCAAGCTCCTGCTTCAAGACCTGCAATGTTCCCTGACTCTCGTGTCGCTGGCGCGAGGCTTCATCGCGGACATTTTTCAGACACTCGGAGAGGCGGAGCCGCAGTTGAAAGATGTCTTCCAGAGCGGAGGCGCGTTTGAGCTGCACGGCGATCGTCTCCAGGTTTTTGGCCGAGATGTCGCTGGCCGAGCCCAGGGACTTAATCGTCTGGGTCAACATGGAAACCATGTTCTGCAGCTCACCCCCCTGCCGGCGCACCAGGTTGGTGACCGAGCGATTATGCCGCTCGATGGCCTGGCCAACGGCACCCACGGCAAGCGAGAACTGTTCCGCTGTGGAGTCGCTGCCGAAGCGCTCCTGTATCTTGGAAATCTCGCTCTTGAAGCGTTCGCACTCGGAGCGGTCGATATCGATGGCGTGCTCGGTGACGAGTTCTACCAGCAATTCGAGCATGCGCTTGTAGGCGTCGCCGGAGGAGAGGTCGAGGTAGCGCTTTATGGAGATAAGGGGCATTCGCGGGCACTCCTGCTGAAACTCATCGGCAGACGGCCGGAGGACGTTAATGGGATGGAAGCCCGCGACCCCGGGCAATGTTCTACATGTAAGTTATTAAAACGCAGGGGCTTACGGTGGTTTATGGGGAGCCTTAGCTTCTTAAGTCTTGCCTCTTGAAACTCATAACAGTCGACGCAGAAGCGCCGGCTACAAGCTAATCGGACGGCTGACGATGCAACTGAATCAACTCCAGCGAAACCAGCGCAGGGCCAGGACGAAGGACACACCTCCCCAGATTGCGAGCACGGCTATTCTTCCCAGCTGAGAGTGCAGCGAGGCGCCTTGAAGGATGATTGAGCGCAAGGCATCGTTTAGAGCCGTCAATGGCAGAGCCCGAATCGCAGGCAGAGCCATCTTCGGGAAGCGCTCGTAAGAGAAGAAGACGCCAGAGAAGATCCACATCGGCATCATGACGAGGTTGATGAGGCCGCTAACGCTCTCGATTTTTTGTGCGCGGCTGGCGGTAAGCAGGCCGACTCCGCCGAAGGAGATCGCACCCAGTGCGCCGATCAGGAGGATGGCCGCGAGGGAGCCTTCCACGCGCACGTGAAAGACGAGCACGCCGAAGAGCAGCAGCAGGGCAACTTCGATCAGCATCAGAACCAGGCGGCTGCTGACCAGTGCCAGCAGGAAGTCCGAGCGCCGCATCGGCGTCGCGACGAAGCGCTTGAGCAGTTTGCGCTGGCGCATTTCGACCAGCGCGAAGCCGATGCCCCACATGCCGGAGTTCATCAGGTTCATGCCGAGCAGGCCGGGAATGAGAAAGTCGATATAGCGCGCCCCGGGCTCGCTGGACGACTTGGTCTCCGTGCTGATGGGATTCCTGCGCCCTGCGGCCGCTTGCAACGCGTCATCGACTTGCGTTCGTGCCAGCACGCTCTCTGGACGAGCGGGATCGTAGCGGTAATGAACGCCGAAGTCGTCCATCGTGACGACGAGGGCGTATTTTCCCAGACGGAACCCGTCAAGCGCAGCAGGCGCGCTAAGGACCTCGACCTGGATGGCAGCATGTTGTGGCGAGCGCTGTATCAGATCAAAGAGCTGCTGCGCCTTCGGACCCTGGACGACCGCAACTGGTGTGACGTCCGCCGGCTTCTCGCGGAAAGCAATGCCGAGACCGAGCGCCAGCAGGAGGGGAAAGACGAACACCCAGAAGATGACCTCGGGCTCGCGCTGGAGCTCCAGCATGCGCATTTGCAGCAGGCGGGCATAAGCGATCCAGCGGCCGTTCGTTTTGACCGGCTGCTCCGGCTTCGTGACCACCGGCGGTTGTTCGACGGTCGCCATCAATCCTCCCTCAAGTGGCGGCCGGTGAGTTGCACAAAGACATCCTCAAGGCTCGCCTGCCGCGTGGTGAGGTGGACCAGCTGGGCGCGCTGTTTCTGGAGTTCGGCGAGCAACGCGGGAATGGTTTCATGTGGCTCTTGCACTTGCAGCGAGAACAGACCATCTTCGGTGCGGACCGACTGCACGCCAGGCAGCTTGCTCCAGTTGTGGCCATTGGTGGCGTTCCCGTCGGAAAGCGCAAACTCGACAACATGATGACCGGTGAGGCGTTCGATCAGCTCGGGCGGCGTGCCCTCGGCGATGATCTGGCCGTGATCGATGATGGCAATGCGATCGCAGAGGCGCTCGGCCTCGTCCATGTAATGCGTGGTGAGCAGAACCGTACCGTTGCGCTGCTGGAATTGCCGGACGATGTCCCAGAGTTGGCGGCGGCTCTGCGGGTCGAGGCCGGTAGTTGGCTCGTCAAGAAAGAGAATCTTGGGATTCGCGACCAGCGCGGTTGCAACGGCCAGCCGCTGCTTCTGTCCGCCGGACAATTTACCGACCCACGCGTCAGCTTTCTCCTGGAGCGACAGCTCCTCCAGGACGGCATCGACCGATCCGGGATGATGATAGAAGCTGGAGAACAGCTGCAACGTTTCGCGGACAGTGAGTTTTTCCGAGAGTCGCGTCTCCTGTAGCGAGATGCCGAGCCACTCGCGCAGATCGCCCGCGCTGGATTGCCAGGAGCGGCCGAGGACTTCGACCTGGCCGGAGGTCGGCTCCAGCAGGCCTTCCAGGATCTCGATGGTCGTGGTCTTGCCCGCACCGTTCGGCCCGAGCAGTCCAAAACACTCACCCATGTTGATGGTGAGATCGATCCCGCGCACGGCTTCAACTTTACCCTCGTACGTTTTGCGCAGGCCGCGGCATTGGATGGCGACTGCCATTCCTAGATGATACTGGAGATCGACGGCCGAATTTTGGTTTAACCACAGAGACACCGAGAAGAAATTGAACAATGAACTCTGTATCTCGTGCGGTAATCCAAAATTCGTATCACGGCAGTGGCTTGAGGTCCTGAAGCATCGTCGGAACCAGCTCCGAGACGGTGGGGTGGATGTGCATGGCGCGCGAGATCACCGTGTAAGGCGCTTTGGCGTACATGATGTCGAGCAGCGAGTGGATCACTTCGTCGCCTTCGACGCCGAGGATTGCAGCGCCAAGGATCTGCTTCGTATCGGCATCAACCAGTACCTTCATGAATCCCTGGGTCTCGCTTCTCTCGTGGGCGCGGCCGACGTTCGCCATGGCATACCTTCCAATGAGCGCCTTCCTCCCTGATTTTCGTACTTCAGTCTCCGTCATTCCCGCGCGGCCAAGCGGAGGATCGACATAAAGAGCATAGGCATGAATTCGATCACTAAGGCGACGCGGATCGTTGTCCAGCAGATTACCGGCGACGATCTCAAAGTCGTTATAGGAAGTGTGAGTAAATCCTCCCTGCCCATTGCAGTCACCGACCGCCCAGACGCCGGGCACATTGGTCCGCAACTGGTCGTCAACCGTGATGTAGCCATGCTCGTCGTGGGCGATGCCGGCGTTCTCGAGGCCGAGGTCGTCGGTATTGGGCCGACGGCCGGTCGCGACCAGCACGTGCGATCCGATGACGGGCGAGGGGTCCCTGCTGCAGTCGACACCCGCGACGATTTGATCCCCGCGCTTGTCCAACGTGATGCACGTGGCGTTGAGGCGTACCGTGATCCCCTCACGCTTCATGATGTTTTTGATCTCATCGGAAATGTCTTCGTCCTCGCGCGGGATAAGGCGCGACTCTCGCTGGAGAATCGTGACCTTGCTGCCGAAGCGGCGGTACATCTGGCCAAACTCCAGGCCGATGTAGCTGCCGCCGACGACGATGAGGTGCTCCGGCAGAAAGTCGACGTGCATCATCGACGAGTTGTCGAGGTACGGTATCTGATCGAGACCGCGGATGGGGGGAACGATGGCGCGGCCGCCAACGTTGATAAAGATCTGCTCCGCGGTGAGACGATCGTCGCTGACGGCGACGGTGTGCGGTCCTTCGAAATGTGCCTGTCCTCTGTAGATATCGATATTGGGCTGGTCGCGGAGGCGCTGTTCGGCCCCCGCCTGCGACGGCCGCTGAATCTCATCTTTGCGCGCTTTGACGCGCTTCATGTCAACCATAATTGGACCGGTGTTGACGCCGAACTCCGCCGCGCGCCGTGCCACGTAGGCCACTCGGGCGCTTGCGACCAGCGTCTTCGTGGGAATACATCCGGTGTTAACGCAGGTGCCGCCAAACAGGCCACGCTCGATGATGGCGACCCTGCGCCCGGCCTTTGCCATGCGTATGGCAAGGAACGGGCCAGACTGCCCCGTGCCGATAATGATCGCGTCGTAGGTTTTGCTCATTGCCCCTCTCTCGCCGGCCTGACGGCCTGCTGGTGATGACAACTATGAAGGGCTGATAAGCCGGCGCAAAGGCCAGCCTGCCCGAACCGCTGGTTTCTTAGCAGTTTGAGGTTACACCCCGATGCGAATTCGTACCGACGAAGCACGATTCACGAAATGAACTGTAAATGCTAATTGCTGTTACAATGAAGCCTCCGCAAGCAAATTCTGTGGCGGCGCGCCCTCTGGATTGGATCCCGACTTTTGACCCAGATGACAGAACCTCGCACCATCACCTACGCCGATTCCGGTGTGGACATTGAACGGGCCAATCGCACCAAGCAGCGTATCAAATATCTCGCCCACAAGACCTTCAACCGCGGCGTGCTGAGCGAGATCGGGGGCTTCGGCGGACTGTTCTCGCTGGACAAGCGCAAGTACAACGATCCCGTGCTGGTTTCCAGCGTTGATGGTGTCGGCACAAAGCTGAAGGTCGCGTTCGAGATGAATCTTCATCACACGGTGGGCGCCGACCTGGTGAACCACTGCGTCAACGACATCGCAGTGCAGGGCGCCGCGCCCATGTTCTTTATGGATTATTTTGCCACCGGCAAGCTGCGGCCGGAGGTGGCGGAGAAGGTCATCGCGGGCATCGCCGATGCCTGCAAGCACAATGGCTGCGCGCTGATTGGGGGCGAGACAGCCGAGATGCCCGGCTTCTATGCTGACGGCGAGTACGATCTGGCAGGATTTATCGTTGGAGTCGTGAACCGCGACAAGATCATTACCGGCAAAGATGTTGAACCAGGCGATGTGCTCGTAGGACTGGCCTCGACAGGGCTGCATACCAACGGCTATTCCCTGGCGCGCAAACTGTTCTTCGAGGCTGCGAACTACACGCCCGAGTCTTACGTGAATGAGATCAAGGGCAAGGTAGGCAGCGAGTTGATGCGTCCTCACCGCAGCTACTGGCCCATCGTGCGCCGCATGATCGATGCCGATGCGGTTTCCGCGATGGCGCATATCACGGGCGGCGGCATCACCGAGAACCTGCCGCGGGCTCTGCCTAAGGGATGCGGTGCGATCGTCGAGATCAACTCCTGGCCGGTGTTGCCGATTTTTGAGCACCTGCAGCGGATCGGAAATCTTCCCAAGGAAGAGATGCTGCGCACCTTCAACATGGGGATAGGTATGATCCTCGTCGTGCCGGCAAAGAAGTTCAAGAAAGTGCAGACCATTCTTGAGCGCTGCGGTGAAAAAGGCTACACGATTGGGCGCATCGTCAAAGGCGAGAAGCGGGTCACGTATCAGTAAAGCAGTAATTAGTAATTCGTAATTAGCTTCTACCCGGCCAGCACCCATTACTCATTTCATTCGTGCATCTGGATGTTCGCCGAATTAACCACCGAACGGCTCGCCATTCGTGACCTCGAACCGAGCGACGGCCCTCGAATCTTCTCCTATCATCGACATCCGGAAGTTTCACGTTTTCAATCGTGGGGCACTGGTTCCGTAGATTCGGTCCAGTCCTACATTCGCGGCCTCTCCTCCATTGGGCCGGACACGCCTGGAAGGTGGTATCAGGTCGGCATCATTCTTCTCGACGGCGACAGGTTGATAGGCGATTGCGGCTTTCGCACACCCGAGGCGCAGCCGCAGCAAGCGGAACTTGGCATCACGCTGGCGCTGGAGTTTCAGCATCGAGGGTATGCCATTGAGGCTCTGCGCGCGGCGCTCAATTACCTCTTTGTCGTGCTGGAGAAACATCGCGTGTTTGCTTCAGTCGATCCACGGAACGTCCCGTCGATGAGGTTGCTGGAGCGAGTGGGGATGCGCAAGGAAGCTCACTTCGTGAAGAGCCTGTGGTTCAAGGGCGAGTGGGTTGACGATGTGGTCTTTGCGATGTTGGCAACCGAATGGAAGCTCTCTTAGAGTGCTAGTTTTATCCACCACGCTCGTGACCTCTCTATTGGGCCCTTCCGGATAGTCACTCCTCACCATTCGGATAGGGAAAAAGCCAGACCAGCGAGTCTTGCGGCGCCCAGGCTGTGCGCTGAGCGCCATGGACTTACATAACTGTCAGAAACGAAGGGTCTTCTTTCCTGGCATCCGCACACCGAACATTTGGCACGCAGCTTGCTTTAACTACTCACATCGAAGCGGCCTGCGAAGTACCGCGAGCAAGTTGAGTGGACGAACTAACGTGTCACGGCCGCACTCGTCCAATACGGCAGTCACTCCCAGAATCTTGAGCTAACTGCCGCTCAGTCTGATTTGCATTCAAAGGAACGAGCGCCGATACCGTTCGTGTGTGTGGAGGTGTGATTGTGAGAAATCTACTGCGGCAATTGCGTCAACTCAGAAGGGGCGATGAAGGACAAGTCTTGGTGCTGACCGCGCTCGGACTGATGGTTTTGATGTTAATGGCCGGGCTCGGCGTCGACGTCGCCTATTTGCGGTATCAAAAGCAACAGATGCAGAAAGCAGCGGACGCGGGCGCCATCGCGGCCGCTTCTGCTCTCGTCTACGGCGGCGACTGGAACACTGCAGGTCTAAACGATGCAAAGGCCAACGGCTTTACTGACGGTGACAACGGAATTAGCGTGAAGGTCTACAGCCCGCCACAAACCCAGGGGGATCCGTTCACCGGCAAGGCCGATTACGTGGAGGTGATTGTGAGCCAGGCGCAGCCGACGTTCTTCATGCGCGTGGGCGGCTTCGACTCGGTGGACGTTCGGAGCCGCGCGATCGCTTCCGCGGCGGCCAATCCCTTCGGCTGTATCTTCGTGATGGATCCCAGCGATGGGAAGACGCTGTTGATCGATGGCAACGTTAACGTGAATGCTGCTTGCGGCATTCAGGTCCTGTCCGACAACTCCGATGCGTTGCATAAGAACGGCAACAGCGGGAATATCAGCGCGAGCGGTATCGGAGTAGTGGGCGGCTTTTCGGGTTCAGGGTTTTCGCCCGCTCCTGTGACCGGTATCGCGCCATTCAACGATCCGCTGTCGACGGTGAATCCGCCGGCCGTTAACGGTTGTGATGTGACTAACCTGCCGACCATCAACGGGAACGCCAGCTTGACTCCGAAGACTTATTGCGGCGGCATTACCATTCATGGTACCGGAACGGTTACGTTTGCTCCGGGAACTTACGTTCTGCTGGGTGGGGGACTGACCGTTACTGGCTCACCTACGTTGCTGGGCGACGGCGTGACGTTCTACGACACGGCAGACGCAGGTCACCCCTACGGGCCGATCAACCTCACCGGCTCGTCCAGCAGCGTGCTGACCGCGCCCTCAAGCGGACCACTGCAAGGCATCCTGCTCTTTCAGGACCGCTCGATCAATCCCAAGAACAACCCGCCGGTGAACAGCGTTGACGGTTCCGGTGGAGCAACCTTCACCGGAGCGCTGTATTTTCCGACTACCACCCTGCAGTACAAGGGAACGCCGGACCTGACTGCGCAAAGCATCATTGTTGCGTGGAAGCTGGACATCCGCGGTGACGTCTCGATCAACGATACTTTTCCGGATGGAGCGCAGCCGGTTCGCAGCGCGGTACTGGTCGAGTAAAACCTTACTTGAAAGCGCTGGATTTGGCCGTTGCTCGCAGCAGCGGCCTTTTTCTTGGCCCGGCTCAACGAATCGTCAGGCCGGGCTTTCTTGCCGGGCGACGTACCAGGGGACCCGATGCGTGTTCACACATTTGTAACGTTTCCGGGCGAGGTTGACTTGCCCGTCTTCAATTGCGGCCTCTAGAATCGCTGGTTGCATCGAAGAAAGATCGGAGGAACGATGGCAGTTTTCAAAGTTGGCGACGAAGTGCCGGACTTCGAATTACCTGCAGTTGTGGGCAATATTAAGAGCCAATTCAAGCTGAGTGACTACCGCGGCAAAAAGAACGTGGTGCTGGCGTTTTATCCCGCGGACTGGACGCCGGTGTGCGCCTCGCAATTGCCCGGATTGAACACCGACATCGAGCGCTTTGCCGGTTACGATGCGCAGGTGGTGGGCATCAGCGTGGATTCCATTCCCAGCCATACCGCCTGGCAGAAGAAGGAAATCGGCATTCTCGGTTTCCCCTTGGCAAGCGATTTTTACCCCCATGGCGAGGTCGCGCGGAAATTTGGGATCCTTCGTGAAGGCGATCCTATCCCTGGCATAAACGAGCGCGCAATTTTTGTAATCGATAAGAGCGGGAAGCTGGCGTTTGCGAAGATCTATCCCATCGGTCAGGTACCGAGCAATGATGAGGTGTTCGAGGTGCTTCGGAAGCTTTAGGTGATCGATTTCAATGGGCACGGATCAGGCTGAACGAAGCCAGGGCATAAAAGAGGAGGGCTTGCGCCCTCCTCAGTCACGTCACTACCGGAGGATTCACATGCCGGCGTGAGGCGTGATCATACCGAAGATACCGTGAGCTTCGTCAAAGTATCCCGCGGTAAAGAACAGGGTCGTAGCAGGACCGCCGCCGGAGCCATTACCGAAGGTAAGGCCCCACAGTCCATTGATCTGCACCGGCAGACTAGCAACGTTCAGCATATTGCCGATCCAGGCGCCAGTGTTGATGTTGTAAGCAGTGATCAATCCGCTACCAAAATTTCCGATCAGAAGATCGTTGGCGAAGCCGCTGAAGGTGGACGGCGCCTGCACCGCGCCCCAGGGCGAGTTCAGGTAGAGCACGTGCGCGAGACGAATCTGCAGGTTGCCCTGCGTGTCATAGATGTCGACGTACCCATTGCCGGGACCGGGAACGTCGTCGTGCTTGGCAGCATCCTGCTTGGCATAGGTCACGATAATCTTGCCCGCGACCAGCTGCACGTTGAAGGGTGCGTAGCCGCTGGGGATCGAGGAATCGGTAAACTGGCCGGCGCTGAACGTGTGAGGAGAGAAGTTGCCGTCATAGACTTCGACGGTTCCGGCGTGGAAATTCGCGACGTAAATGTACGGATTGCCACCCACCGAGGCCAACGTCATTCCCTTGTAAACCGCACTGTTGAGGTTGTTATTAACGGCGATGAACGCAGTCGTTCCCGCGTACCAGCCTGAAATCGTTCCGTCCTCGGTGCAGAAGAGGAAAGCAGCTGGAATTCCATGGATCAGGAAGACGCTGGACGGGTTGTAGACCGTACCGGTAGGCGAGCCGTTTCCTGAACCGCTGGCCGGCGGAATGGTGACCACCAGTCCCTGCGGAACACCGTTGCCGTCGTACAGCGTCGAAAGGCCCGTGGCATTGTCAGAGAACCACCAGGGACCGGTCGGGCTGATCGACATGCCCCAAGGGTTCACCAGGTGGGCGTCGAGATTTGGGCTTACCGCATTTATATCGGAGGTCAGGTAGTTGATGTTGACCTTCTGCGCGGAGGCGGGAAGACTCAACGCCGCAACCGCCAAAAGCAATACCACTGCTATCCAGGCTGGCCGATGAACGGCCAATCGCTTGGTCGTGAACATGTTCTCTCCTCTGTGGAAATTGGTGGTTTGCTTTGGCAACCCTTCGTCCCCCGACGTGCCGCTGCCATAAGCTTCTCGCAATCTACTGGACGGGATCGGAAAAGTTGTCGTTATGGCGTGAGAAAGTTGTCAACATTTGTTGACAATTGAGCTGGACAGCTCGATAGGTACCACCTTTTTGCCCCGACGCGGGCGGTTGCGCTCGGCCAATCCGACCCTCGGCTCCTCGGAGATGAATTCCTTAATGATTCTTGCGGAAGCGCTTGTGCCCGAAGTGTGCTTTGCTCCGGGCCCGGACTACGCGCTGGTACCTGGTCCTCAAATTTGTTGAGACGATGTGACGAAATTGTCACTACCTGATGACCATCGGCGCATCCCGGGAGGTACAGTCCGCCTGTATTTGTCACGGATTTGTTAACAGCCCGTTGACTGCCACTTTCGATCTGTTATTAGCTGTACTTCAAGCAGCAACGAAGGTAAGTATGGAAAAAATACTAGTCATTGAGGACGACGCGGCGGTTCAGCGTGCCTTGCGACGCACGTTCGAGTCCGCCGGATTCGACGTCGCCATCGCGTCCGACGGCGCGGTTGCAATGGAAACTTTCCGCTCGACCATGCCGCGGTTAGTCATACTCGATCTCCGCCTTCCCGGCAAGTCGGGGCAGGACCTGTGCCGCGAGATCAAGAGTGAATGTGCGAATGTACCGATTCTCGTGTTGAGTGCGGCCAGCGATGTGCTCGACAAGGTGCTCCTGCTGGAGCTGGGGGCTGACGACTATGTGACCAAGCCCTTCAGCCCCCGCGAACTTCTGGCGAGAGTGCGTGCAGCAGTGCGGCGTCTCAACCAGGCTTCCGACAAGATTGAAGCCTTCAGTTTCGACGACGTGGAGGTGAACTTCACCAAGATGGAGCTGCACCGCGCCGGCCAGCTGGTGCCGCTCACTCCGCAGGAATTCAAAATGCTGCGCTTCTTTCTCAACAATCAGGACCGCGTGATCTCCCGCACGGAACTCCTGAATGAAGTCTGGGGATATAACAACTACCCCACCACACGGACCGTCGATACGCATATACTGCGGCTGCGGCAGAAGCTGGAGAAGGACCCGACCGACCCCATACATTTTCGTACCGTGCATGGTACGGGCTATAAGTTTGTCAGATGATCGCTCCCGGGAAGGAAAGAGGCAATGGGTAGATTGCGGCTGCGCACGAAGTTCCTCATTGCCATGATGCTCACCTCCGCCGGCCTGACGGCCGTGTCGCTGGTGATCGTGCAGCGCTCGGTGGCCAACCATGTGCGCCGTAGCCTGTCCAGCGACCTTGCCGACTCGGTGCAGACATTTCGTAATCTTCAGGCCGAGCGCGAAGCGGCCCTGACGCGACTGGCCGAGCTGATGGCGGACGTGCCCAGCCTCAAGGCCCTGATGACATCGCACCATCCGCCGACAATTCAGGACGGCTCCCGGGAGATGTTTTACCTTTCCGGCGGCGACCTGTTCGCCCTGCTGGATACGAATAACGAATTTGTCGGCTTTCACACCAAGACACCGGGCATGACGCGCGAGCAGGCGCAAGAACTGCTGAAGGGCCGTGGCTCAGCGGACCAGCCTTTGCAGTGGTGGTTTGCCGGCGGGCACCTGTACGAAGTGGTTCTCACGCCAATCTACTTCGGCCCCAAGTCGGACAACGCCATGCTGGGCCTGGTAGCCGTGGGCTACGAGATGAATACGGCCGTGGCCCGCGAGTTGAGCCAGGTGGCGGCCAGCGAGGTCGCGATACTGGCGGGCGACAACGTGGTAGTCAGCACGCTGAATGCGGACCAGAACGGCGAGTTGCGGGCCCAGGTGGCGAATCTTTCGACGCGGACAAACTGGAAACTCGGACGAGAGAGCTATGTCGCCTCAGCCCTGACATTGAATCCCAAAGAGTCGCCGCCGGTAACCATCGTCGTCATGAAATCGTATGACGAGGCCACGGCATTCTTGAATCACCTTCGCCACGTGTTGTTGGCGATTGGCCTGGGTGCGGTACTGGGGGGCAGCCTTCTTGTCTATCTGATTGCCGGCACGTTTACCCGGCCGTTGGAAAAACTGGTGGATGGCGTGAGTGCGCTGGGCGGAGGAGATTTCGGTTACCCCTTACATGCATCCACCGGTGGCGAGGTGGCCGAGCTTACGGAAGCTTTTACGCTGATGCGCGACCGCCTGCGGCAGGCCCAGCAACAGTTGCTTGCCTCGGAGCGACTGGCCACCATCGGCAGGATGGCAAGCTCTATTTCGCATGATCTGCGGCACCCGCTTACCGCGGTGCTGGCTAATGCGGAATTTCTTGCCGAAGCCGACTTGAGCCCGGTGCAGCGCGAGGAACTCTATCAGGAGATCCGGGTAGCCGTGAGTCGCTTGACCGATCTGATCGACTCTCTGCTGGAGCTGTCGCGCCCCGCCGAATCGCTGAATGTGATCGAGACTCCGGTGGAGAGGACAATCAATCGCGCCATCGAATTGGTGCGAGCGCACCGCCAGTTTCAGAAAATCGCGGTGGGCTTAAATTCTCCTGGCATGCACAACGCGCAGTTCGATCCGCGCAAGATGGAACGCGTTTTCTATAACCTTCTGCTAAACGGCTGCCAGGCGGCGCAAAATTACGGCGGACACGTGAGCGTGACGGTCGCCGATCAGAACGGCGATTTGAAAATACAGATCACCGACGACGGCCCGGGGGTCGAGGACTCCATTCGCGACAAGCTCTTCCAGCCCTTCGTCAGCTATGGCAAGGAGAATGGAACAGGGCTGGGACTAACCATAGCGCAGAAAATCGTGCAGGACCACAATGGCAGCCTGCACCTGCAGAGCTCGAAACCCGGTCACACCGTAATGGAGATTGTGTTGCCGCGGGTCTGCGCGAAGAAAATCGGCGTCGGCAATGGGCGTCTGGCCGACGCTTCGCAGCCCTCCACCGCCTGAGCATTCCTGACCAGCCACTTTCTCTGGGCCCGACGACTTGGTTGCAGCGAGGTGCAAACATGAAATGCGTCTGCCGTCCCCTGCTGTTCCGCCGCAATAACAAGCAGCAATTCCGTGTCACGCAGTGGATCCCGCTCTCCGGCCTTCTGGCTGTTGCATTGTTTGCGCTGCCAAGCCGTGCACAGACCCAAACGCAAGCGGGTGATAGTGGGGCGCTGCAGGAATTGCAGGACCAGGTACGAGAGCTGAAAACGATGGTGATGCAATTGCAGCAGCAGACCGTGGCCAGCCGGGCGGAGATCTCGCGCCTGCGCGAGGAACTGGAGGCACGTGGCGGAGCCCCAACAGCGGTCACCGAGAGCGCCGCCGTCGACCAGCAGTCGCCGGCCTACGGCACAGCCACTACGGCGCAACTGGAGCAACGTCTGGACCACATCGATGAGGAGCAACAGTTGCTCTCCGGCAAGATAGACACCCAGTATCAGACCAAAGTCGAAAGCGCTTCCAAGTACCGGGTGCGGCTCTCGGGCATCGTGCTCTTAAACTTGTTTGGAAACAGTGGGCGGGTGGATAGCATTGATGTTCCCACGTGGGCGCTGGAAACCAATCCGATCAATACTTCGGGTTCGGTCGGCGGCACCTTGCGGCAGTCGATTATAGGACTGGAAACCTTTGGTCCGGATCTGTGGGGAGCTCACACCAGCGCAAACATAAACTTTGATTTCGGAGGAGGGTTCCCGGCCACGGACAACGGGGTCAGCTTCGGGTTGATGCGCCTGCGAACGGCGGCCGTGCGGCTCGACTGGAACTCTACATCGGTTATTGCCGGCCAGGACCAGCTGTTTCTTGCGCCACTGAGCCCGACTTCGTTCGCTTCGTTGATTGAGCCGCCGCTGTCGTACGAGGGAAATCTGTGGTCCTGGACGCCGCAATTGCGCGTGGAGCATCGCTTTGCGTTATCGGGCGGCGCGAAGGTAACGGTGGCGGGTGGGTTCCTCGATTCACTCACGGGCGAATCGCCGTTCGGTAATTCGTACGTGGACTTTCGAATTCCCAGCGCAGGAGAGGCGTCGCGGCAGCCGGCCTATGGCGGCCGGGTTGGGTATTCGCATCCTCTCTTTGCGAAGACGTTCAGCCTGGGAGCGAGTGGTTATTACAGCCGGCAAAACTGGGGATTCGACCGCATCGTTAATGGTTGGGCGGGGATGATGGACGCGAATCTACCGCTGGGTGATCGCTTCGAACTGAGCGGCTTCTTCTACCGCGGAGCGGCGATCGGTGGTCTTGGCGCGGCCCTCGGTCGCAGCGTTCTCTACAACGGGGTGCTCAGCGATCCGGCAACCCAGGTGGTTGCCTTGAACGACGTCGGGGGCTGGGCGCAGCTGAAATTTCTGGCCACTCCGAAGCTGGAATTCAACGCGGCCTTCGGACAAGACAGTCCATTCAGCAGCGACTTTTACGTCTTCGGCTACAACACGAATAGCTATGGTCCCAGGTTCATTACCGCCAATCGCGGGGCATTCGGCAACGTGATTTATCGGCCGCGTTCAGACTTGTTGCTCTCGATGGAATATCGCCGTCTGCGCAGTTTCACCGTGCGAGACAACAGCTACGACGCCGGGCAGCTCAACATGTCGGTTGGGGTATTATTCTAGGGAACTGGGATGCGGAATTCGAAACCATGGCCTTGTGTGCTGGCGATCGCCTGCTGGCTGCTGGCGGCCGGAGTCAGTGGCGCGCAGGAATCCACAGTTTCAGGCAAGGTGGCGCTTGAGGGCGACACAACCGCGTCGGCTTCGCCCGCTACGGTGGTCTGGCTGGCGCCCATGGGCGCGGCGGCCGATTCCACGCCGGTTGTGCCCATGCACGCCGTGCTTGCACAAAAAAACAAAATGTTTGAGCCGCACTTGCTGGTCGTGACCCGCGGCTCGACGGTTGAGTTCCCCAATCGCGATCCGTGGTTCCATAACGTTTTCTCTTTGTTTAACGGCAAGCGCTTCGATCTGGGGCTGTACGAGGCCGGCACATCGCGCACCGTGCACTTCGAACGCGAAGGCGTCTCCTTCATCTTCTGCAACATTCATCCCGAAATGAGCGCTGTCGTGGTGGTGCTGAACAGCCCTTATTTCACGGTCACAAACAAGCGCGGCGATTTCTCGATTGAAAACGTTCCCAGCGGCAGTTACATCGTCCACGTGTGGAATGAGAAGGCGCTGCCTGCGACCTTACAGGGCTTATCGCGGGAAGTGCAGATCGGCGACAACTCGCATTCGCTGGGAACGATCCGCGTCGCGGTAACAAAGACCACCACGCTGGCCCATAAGAACAAATACGGCCAGGATTATGAGCCGCCGTCGCCGTCGAATCCCGTCTACGCTCAGCCGCAGTGAGGCTGCGCTTTACGCTAAATCGGGCACAGGTGGAGTTGCGGGTGCGGGGCGGACCCACTCATTCATGGGGAATCTGCGGCCACAATCGAGGCAGCGGGTCACATCGAAACGCGCCGAGCAGGAAGGACAGACCGCGTGGGCCTCGAAGGTGTCGAGAGGCGTTTTGCATTGTCCGCATCGCCAAAACGCGCCGACGGGGGGCGCGGCTTTGCACCAGGGGCACGCGAATCCCTGGTGACGCGGCACTTTTGCCGCGCGCAACAGCATCACTGCGTGTTTCATGCCGCCCCAGCAGTTCAGCAGGATGAACCCCGATAGCACCATGTACCAGATGGAGCTGTCCCGGACGGCCAGCACAAGCATCCCGGCCACACCAAGAAAACCGACCACGGTAGCGACCAGCAGGCTGCGCGCGCGACCCATAAAGAACCACAGCAGGGCGCGCAGGATCTGTCCTCCGTCCAGCGGATAAATGGGCAGGATATTAAATATCAGCAAGATCGCGTTGATGATGAAGGCTGCCTTGACGAGTTCGTGAAGGTTGGAGGTAGGGGCAACTTCCCTCAGCGTCCTGGAAAATGCAAGCAGCACCGGGACAAGCGCCACGTTGACCAACGGCCCGGCAGCAATACTCCAAAGGACGGCACCGGGCCGAGGTGGAGGATCGACATATGCCACTCCACCCAGCGGCCAGAGCACGATGCGGTTCGCGAATCCCCCCACTTGCCGACAGGCAAGTGCGTGCCCGTACTCGTGCAGCAGCACGATAAGGAACAGGGCCAGGTACTCGGCTACGTTCCAGCCGATCGAGGAATACGTTCCCACGCGCATCTTGACCTCGATCAGCGCGAAGAGAAACCACGACCAGTGCAGGAAGACATCGACACCGGCGAACTTGAACAGGTGAATCGAGCCCTGGCGGCCGCTTGGCATGTGTGATCAGTATCCTGGCGGAGGCTGCGTTGTATCGGCGCTGCCTTGTGGAGCCTCTGTGGGAGATGGCTGTGGACGTTGTGGCGGCAGCGGATAATACCCGTGCTTGGCAAAAACCTCAAGCCCCGGCCGCTTTACGCGCACTTCAATGTCGCGATAGTTGCTGGAAGGTCTTTGCGCCGTGTTGTAGCCCAGCGTGTACTGATTGCGCGCCTCCATGGTGATCCGCTGGTAGGCGCTTTCGATGGCTTCCTTGGAGAACTCGTTCAGCACGTCGCCGCCGGTGGCATTCACATAGCGCGGCAGGATGTTGCTGTAACCAAAGCCGGGAATGCGCGCTTTGGAAATCTTGTTGTAGACCGGCATAGCCGCAGTGTCGACACCGATGGCATAGACCGCGATGCCATCTGTCAGCAACACCTTGAGCACCTGAGCATAGCTGGCGCGGCTGCCGTACTCCTGGCCATCGCTGATGATGAAGATGATCTTGCGGCTGGTCGGCGAGCGGCGGGAAAGGTCCTGCGCCGCGAACAGAATGGCGTCGTTCAGGACGTGGTATTCCGGCGCGGGAGTAGTCACTTGCGTTGCCCCGGGCATCGGCTTGCTGTTGGTCTGCGGGCCGGCCCCAAACGGGCCGCCGACGACCGAAGCGCCGGCATTATTGCCGCTTTCATCTTTGATACGCTGCAGCGCCAACTCCATGCGGGTTGAGTTGCCGAAGTCCTGACGCTTGTTGACCGTGTTGCCATAGGTGAAGACGGCCACCTCGTCAAAGGGACCGAAAGCGCCGCCCAGGGCGGAGAAGGTCTGGTTCACTTTCTTGAGCACGGGATCAGGCATGCCCTGGTCAACAACCAATGCCGCCGACAGGGGAAAGGGGTCGCTGGTGAAGAAGGTGAGTTTCTGCAGCGCGCCGTCCTCATAAATACTGAAGTCCTTTGCGAGCAGGCCTTCCACCAGCTTGCCTTCGGTATCTTTCACCGTCACCGGGACGCTAACAAAGCTCACATTCTTCACCAGGCTGAACATCTCGTCGGGGCCACTCTGGCTACTGGGCACGCTGCGGGGCGGAACGGTCTTGATCTCCTGCGATCCCGGAGGAGGGGGCTGGGGATTGCTCTGTGCGGGAGCTTGCTGCTGCGCCTTGTCGCGAGTGTTTGATGGCTGCTCCGGGTTTGCACCAGAAGAGGACTCACCCTGGTCGCCGCTGTTGGCGGGCGAGGGGACGCTCACGCTGGGCGCTGGGGCATTGTTCTGAGGGGTGGGGGCGTCAGGCAGCTTCTGGTCCTGAGCCAAAGCGGTAGCGCTCGCCAAGGCAACGATGGCGGTGAGAAGGGCACCTCCGATGCGAGAGCTCAAAGGGCGATGAAACATGGGGGTGTGCTGTCTCCAGGAATTGCCGGAACTGTGCACAAGTATAACCGCAGCCGGTCCTTCGTACAGCCCGGATTGTTGAATTCGCCGCCGCTACACCAAAGTACACTAGAATAGATACAGTCGATACGAAAAGAGAAGTTATGCCGCTCCATCGCTTTCGCCAGTCTGCCGCCGCCGTGTGCTTTCTCTTGATTGGATGTTTGTGGCTGCCCGCCCAGCAGCAGAATCCCCCATCGCAAGGCTCGTCGCAGGACCAGCAATCGCAGTCCGATCAGGACAACTTGCAGACCTTCAAAGCGCAAGTCAATGTCGTCAACTTGTTCTTCAACGTTAAGGACAAGCACGGCATGTTGATTCCTAATCTCACAAAAGAGGACTTTCAGGTCTTTGAGGATGGCAAGCCGCAAAACATCAAGTACTTCTCTGCCGAATCGAACCAACCGCTGACGCTTGGGATCATGATCGACACCAGCGCCAGCCAGACGCGCGTGCTGGACATCGAGCAGGAGTCGTGCGCGCAGTTCCTGAAAGAAGTGTTGCGCGATAAGGACCTGGCGTTCGTTATCAACTTCGATGTCGACGTCGATCTCGACCAGGACTTCACGAACAACATCCGCGACCTGACGCGCGCGCTGAACAAGATGCAGATCAATGCCGGCATGGGCGGCGGCCCGCCGGGACTCGGCGGCGGCCCGGTGCCCACCACTCCACGTGGCACCCTGCTCTACGATGCCATCTATCTTGGCGCCGACGAGAAGCTGAAGAATGAAGTCGGCCGCAAGGCCATGATTATCTTCACCGACGGAGAGGACCAGGGCAGCCGGTTGCGTATCCAGGACGCGATTGAAGCGGCGCAGAAGGCTGACGCCATCTGTTACGTAATTCTGATTGCCGATCGCGGTTTCTACGGGGGCTTCGGCTACAGCGGCGACTCCGATATGCGCAAGCTGGCGGAGACGACGGGTGGCCGGGTTATCGAGGTTGGCAACAAACAGGAGAAATTAAAGCAGGCCTTCGATCAGATCCAGAACGAGCTGCGCAGTCAGTACAACATCGGTTACACGCCGACGAACACCAAGCTCGACGGCACGTATCGTCACATCCAGCTCAAGGCCAAGGGCGGAGAATATAAGGTACAAGCGCGGCAGGGATATTACGCCATGGCGAAGGACTGAAAAGCATGGGCTAGTGACTGGTGGTGAAGTGATTCGTTGAAAGCGGTTGCTCTCTCGATACCGGATCGCGGCGGTTGCCCATCGACCGGCTGTTGCGATCAAGGGTTCTCCGGTAGCTCGTCGTTCGCTCCGTCCCCGGCTTCCTGCAATCGCCGGCGAAGATAACCCCAGTCAGGTTGGAACTTTTGTCTCTCCACCTGCGCTTCCTGGGCAGCCTGGTTTTCCACCGAACCCGCCCGCCACCAGAGAAACACCGATAATCCTGCGAGCACGAGGCACAGAACGTAGCTGGGGTAGCCAAGGTAGGCGCTGAAGGCCGCCAGGCACATCATGAGCCATGCGCCGAGGCATCGTCGGTAGCGCAACTCCGAGCGAGACCTTAACTCATCGAACTGGTTCCACTCCGGCAATTGCGTCTTCGCCAACTGGAGGCGCAGGCGCTCGGCTTCTTCCGTAGCCAGCGCAATCGGGGCGATAAGGTCCTCGCCATCGGATGTCAGCACAAGAGTAAAGTTATCGAGCCGGAGTTCGAAGCCGTGGATCTCGGTCCTGACGGCGGCGTTCATTGTATTCATATGTTCCTCGCCATTTCAGCGAAAGCGCCCGACCTGACTTACGTCTGCGATGACGTCCCCGGCCCATTTTGGCGCTCAGAGCGGTTGATCGCCGTCAGCGCCGCAATTCCTGAGCTGCCATAGTCATGCACTTCTGCTGGTTGGCGTAATCGCCAAGCTGGTTGTATGCGTAGCTCATGTACGCGAGGGTGTTGCTGCGCATGGCCGCCGTCTGGGTGGCATATGGCTGCGTCAGCTCCATGACTTCCTGGAGCTGTTGAAGAGCTTCGTGGGGATGCTGATGCTCCTCTTCGTAAATGCCGATATGGTAGTGCGGAAAAAGAGCAAGCGGTTCCATGGCGGCAGCGGCTCGAAAATGCGGGATGGCGGCTTCCCGGTCCCCTTTTCGCAGCAGGTCTTCACCGATCGAGTTTTCCGCCATCCAATTGTCCTTGACGACTTCGCTGCTGTGCTCCCAGAGCGTCAGATCATCTGACCAATAACTGAGCTGACGGCGTGTGGCAAGGCTCAAGAAGGCCAGAACTGCGATGCTGCCGACTGGCAGCCAGATTTTTGCAAGAGGCCAAGGTTCAGTCCATTCCGCCAAGCCCCAGGTCGCGGCAATAAACAATCCTATGAACGGTAAATAGGCGTAGCGGTCGGCCATGGCCTGGCTGCCAACCTGAACCAAGCCGATCATTGGGATTAACGTCCCCAGGAACCAGAACCATCCCATCACAAGATAGCGGCGCTGACGGTTGATGAGGACCAGCGCGGTCGTGATCACCAGCAATACCGACGCCCCGGCAACCTGCCAGGCCGGCGGAGAACTTCGGGTATGGGGATAGAAGAATGCCAAATGTGTTGGCCAGATTGCTTTCCCCAGGTATCGGGCGTACGCGATCAACGCGTTGCCGAGACGTGAGGCAAACGAAAACCGGTTCACCGTGCCAATCATGGTGTCGGCTGCAATCTGTGCTTTCACGGTGAGAATTGCACTACCGGCAGAAAGCGCCATGAGCGGCAACTTCTCGGCGACAAGCCAGGCGAAAGTCCGGTGAGAAGCACTTTCCGCCGCCGCAGCCGAGGAGGAATGCTGCTCCGACGGTGGGAACATTCGTCCTAGAGGCCAGTAGTCCCACAGCAGCAGCACCAAGGGCAAGGTGATGATCTGCGCCTTCGACATCAGGCCCAGGGCAAACAAGGCAGCGACGACGAGATAGCGCGGAAGCTGCGGGCGTCGCGCATACCAGCCGTAAGCCCCCAATGCCAGGAGGAAAAAGAACATGCTCAGGAGGTTCTTGCGTTCGGCAACCCACGCTACCGATTCGACGTTGATGGGATGCAACGCAAACAGCCCTGCCACCACGCAGCTGCGGCCCAGATAGCCGGTCGCTCGCGAGAGAACCCAAAACAGCAGAACGGCATTTACGGCGTGGAGCAGCATGTTCGTTTCGTGATGGCGTCCCGCGTCGAGCAGGAAGAAGTGGTAGTCCAAAGCGTGGGAAAGCCAGCTGAGCGGCTGCCAGTTGGCGGCATGGAAGGCCGTGAATGACCACCGGACCGTGTCCCAGTTCAACTCATGCAGATGGGAATTCCAAACGATATAGACGAGGTCGTCGAGAACGATGAATGGATATGTTTTGACCGGCGCATAGACTACGAGGACCGCAACGATCAGGGCCAGCATGAAAACCGCGCGCCGCCACTCGGGCCGGCTGAAGAAGCTGAGCTTACGGCTGCCCTGGAGGTAGGTCATAGCTTGTGGGTGGTAACAGTCTACTTGGTCGATTGGCTGTCAGCGGAGCTTTTTAGCAAACCATGCCTAGTTCGGCAAGTGAGCGCGGGCCTGGAGACCCGCGCTACGGCCAATCCGGAGATCGGCGCTACAGCTAATTCCCACTCTTTCTCACCGTAATCCCCAGCTCCTTCAATTGCCGATCGCTGACCGGCGTAGGCGCGTCGACCATCAGGTCGACTGCCTTGGCAGTCTTGGGGAAGGGAATTACCTCGCGCAGGCTCTCGGCGCCGGCAAGGATCATCACGATTCGGTCGAGGCCGAGCGCAATGCCTCCGTGCGGAGGCGTGCCGTATTGCAGCGCTTCGAGGAAAAAGCCGAAGCGGGCCTGCTGCTCCTCGGTCGACATGCCCAGCGCCTTGAAGATCTTGCTCTGGATGTCCTGGCGGTGAATACGGATGGAGCCAGAGCCGAGCTCGGTACCGTTGAGCACCACATCGTAAGCCAACGCACGGACTGCGCCGGGATCGCTTTCGAGCTTATCCATGTCTTGTTCGTGCGGCGAAGTGAAAGGATGGTGCGCGGCGTTCCAGCGACCTTCGGTATCGTCCCACTCGAACATGGGAAAGTCGGTGACCCAGAGCAGGCGGAAGTTGCCGTGCTTGAAGGCACCGTGCCGCTCGGCGTACTTCTGCCCAAGCGCAAGGCGCAGCTGTCCTGCCGCAGTATAGATCGCGTACTGCTGCTGGCGCGCGTTTGCGGGGCTGCCTGCCTCGGTGCGCTGGGCGCTGGCGACCACAACCAGCAGGTCGTCGGGATTCGGCTTGGCCAGTTCGCGAATCTTCGCGACGGCTTCGGGGAACGACTTCTCCAGCCGCTTGATGTCTTCAAAGACCTTCGCGTCCTTGCGATCGCCGAACATGGTTTTGATGTCGTCGCGCTCCTTGCGCGAGAGCTCGCCCACCTTCGGGATGACAATGGCGACGACCGGCAGCTCAGCATCAACGTGCAGCGTCTGGAGGTTTTCCGGCGCGAACGCCGCGCGGACGTCGGCCATGCACGGCAGGCGCAGGTCGGGTTTGTCGATGCCATAGAGGCGGATCGCCTGGTCATAGCTCATCTGCGGAAAGGGCGTGTGCAGATCGACACCGATCGTCGAGAAAGCCGCCTTCAAAAAGCCTTCGACGACATGGAAGACCATCTCCGGCCGCGCGAAGCTGATCTCCAGATCGATCTGCGTGAACTCCGGCTGGCGATCGGCGCGGAGGTCTTCGTCGCGGAAGCAGCGCACGATCTGGAAGTACTTGTCAAAGCCGGAGATCATGAGGATCTGCTTGAACAGCTGCGGTGATTGCGGCAGGGCGTAGAACTCGCCAGGATAGACGCGGCTGGGCACGAGATAATCGCGTGCCCCCTCGGGCGTCGAACGCGTCATGAATGGGGTCTCGATTTCGTAGAAGCCCTGCGAGTTCAGGTACTCGCGGATCGCAATCGAAACTTTGTGCCGCAGCTGGATGTTGCGGTGCATGTCCGGCCGGCGAAGGTCGACATAGCGATACTTCAGGCGCACCTCTTCGTTGGCCAGCACCGTGTCGGCGGGCGTGAAGGGCAGCGGCTTGCAATCGTTGAGCAGGCGCAACTCGTCGGCGACGACCTCGATCTCGCCCGTGGGGATGTTCTTGTTCACGGTGCCGGGGTCGCGGAGCTTTACGTGGCCGATGACAGCGAGCACGAATTCGGAGCGCACGTTCGTGGCCTTGTCGTGTGCCGCGCTGGAATCGGAGGTGACGACGACCTGGGTGATGCCGCTGCGGTCGCGCAGGTCGAGAAAGATGAGGTTGCCCAGGTCGCGCCGCTTGTTGACCCAGCCCATGAGCACAACTTTCGAGCCAGCGTCGGAGGCGCGCAGCTCGCCACACATATGAGTACGTTTCAGATCACCGAGGAAGTCGAGCATAGTTTTGAATAGCAGTCAGCAATCAGCCGTCAGCATTCAGCCATTGACAGTCGTTGGCTGAACGCTGACCGCTGATTACTGAAAGCTGATTCTATTCTCGCAGGAATTGAGCGAATTGGGGCGTTCGCGCGTCACACGCCGCTGGTTCGCACATAGCGCCTCTACTTGCGTAAATGTGCAGCGAGGTTTGCGCGCGGGATCTGCACCTGCTCGCCGCTGGCGAGGTCTTTTACGGCAAACTGATCGGCAGCGACTTCGTTTTCGCCGATGATCACGATGTATTTCGCGCCGGCCTTCTCAGCCAGCTCGAAGGATTTCTTCAAACGGAAATTTTCGTCGCCGAGATCGGCCGAGATTCCCGCACGGCGGAGTTCACGCGCGAGCTTCAGCGCGTGGCGATTCATTCCCGACCCAAGGGGAGCGACAAACGCCTGCAGATTCTCCCGTGCCTGCTCGCCTTGTGACTGCAATGCGAGGATCAGCCGGTCTTCACCAATGGCGAACCCAATGGCGGGTGCTTTCGGTCCTTCAAGCAGCTCGGACAATCCATCGTATCGTCCACCGCCGAGCACCGCGCTCTGCGCGCCCAGCCCGCCGTGGGTGAACTCGAAGGTCGTGCGGGTGTAGTAATCCAAACCACGCACCATGCGTTCGTTGATCGAGTACGGTATGCCGACTTCGTCGAGCATCGCCCGCACGGCGGCAAAGTGCTCGCGGCAGGGTTCGTCGAGGTATTGGCTGATCTTCGGCAGCCTGTCGATGATGGGCTGGTCTTCCGGCACTTTGCAGTCGAGCACACGCAGGGGATTGGTTTCCGCACGCCGCTGGCAATCCGCGCACATCTGATGAACGACGGGCTGCAACGCCTCGCGAAGCGCCTTGTTGTAGCGCGCGCGATCTACCGCGCAGCCGACGGAATTCAACTGCAGCTTCCAGTCGCGCAGGCCGACCTCGTCGAGCAATGTCGCCAGCATCTCCAGCACTTCGGCATCGCGCGCCGGCGACTCGCTGCCGGCGGTGGGCGGCCCGATGATCTCGGCGTCGATTTGGTAGAACTGACGATAGCGTCCCTTCTGCGGGCGCTCCCGACGGAACATGGGGCCGATAAGATACAGCTTCTGCAGCGTTCCTGCGTCGCCCAGGCGATGCTCGATGTAAGCGCGTACGATCCCCGCCGTTCCCTCCGGGCGCAGACTGAGGGACTGCGCCTTCTCGCTTTGCCCGCGTGCCTTGTCCTCCCACGTGAACATCTCTTTGGAGACGATGTCGGTCTCTTCGCCGACGCTGCGCGAGAAGAGGCTTGTGTCTTCGAAGATGGGCGTGCGGATCTCGTGGAAGTTGTAGCGCGCGAAGATCGCGCGCACCTTCGCCTCCACCCGATTCCATAAGTCGGTGTCGGGCGGGAGAAGATCACGAGTTCCGCGGACGGGTTTGATCATGAGCCCTCAGCACTCAGCAGTCAGCATTCACTCCCCGCGCGTGATGGCTGAATGCTGATTGCTGACTGCTGATCACTTTTTTTCCGCCAGGTACTGTTCCTTATATCCCAGATAATTCTTTCCATAGCGCAGGATCGTCTCCTGGTCCTCGTCTGTAAGCTGCTTGCGGAATTTGCCGGGCACGCCCATCCAGAGCGAGCGCGGTTCCACAACCGTTCCTTCCGGAATCAATGTTCCCGCTGCGATGATCGATCCCTCTCCGATGCGCGCGCCGTTCAGGATGACAACTCCCATACCGATGAGGCAACGGTCCTCCACGACGCAGCCGTGCAGTGTGACCGAGTGGCCAACGGTGACCCAATCGCCGACGATCACCGGCCATTTGCCGAGCATGCCATGCAGCACACTGCAATCCTGGATATTGCTGTTTGCGCCGACGCGGATGGAATGCACATCGCCGCGCAGCACAGCATTCATCCAGACACTGGCGTGCTCCCCCAGCGCGACGTCACCGATCAGCTGCGCCGACTGGTCGACATAGCACGTTAGTGGTATCGTCGGACTAATACCTTTGTAGGATCGAATCATTGTCGCGTTCGAAAATCCCTGGTCAGCCGCCGGGGACTCATCCCTTCGCTCGCTGACTCAGCCAGCACACGCCTGGAAATATTTGAAAATATCACGCTAGCAGCAAGCGGCGAAAGCACGTCAAAACGCGTCATCGAAATGGCGTGCATCTCTACCACTTTATCGGCATGGCAGCGATGGCGTTTTCGCGCTACAAGAGAAGAGCGCCACTTCGACGTGAGAAAGTCAGGTCATTCCCGCGCCAATGTATGAGCAGATCACAGCAGACGGCAGTTTCCACGTAAGTGTCCAACAGCATGCGGAAGCAACGGTGAGCTGGATGAGGGCCCTTGGTCCAAAAACTGTACTTTGCGTCGATGACGAAAAGATTGGTCTACGTGTGCGCAAGATTCTGCTGGAAAGTCACGGGTTCAAGGTATTGACGGCCAACAGCGGCGAGCAGGGCCTTGAGGTCTTCGACAAGCACGATGTCGATTTGGTCGTGCTCGACTACTACATGCCTGGGTTGAACGGTGGGCAAGTCGCCGCAGAGATGCGTCGCCGTCGGCCCGATGTTCCTATCATCTTTCTCTCGGCGTACTTCTCGCTCCCACCCAATGACCTGGAACTGGCGAACGCCTTCATCACCAAAGGCGATCCCCCCGACGTGCTCATCGACAAGATCGAGCAGCTGGTCTAGCTTCCCGCAGCATTCCTAAAAGAAACCACTTGGGACGTAGCTCTTCGTGCCTCGGCTTCTCGGCCAGGTGAGCGGCAATTTGTGGGGCAGCAAGTAGGTGAAGCCCGCGAAGGCCTCCCACTGTGTCGATGTGCTGGTGAACCCGTGGTCGAAGCCGCAATCGAGTACCAGGTTCCGTCGCGCCGCATAGCTGACTGCCCACAGGTTGGCGACGGCATTACCGTGCAGAAACGGTTGCGTGAAGTGCCATAGTTCCCCACTTATTCCAAACTTTCCTACCAGCGCGTGTGAGACGGAAATCGTTTGTCCGAATTCGCCGCGTCGCACCTGGCCATTGACGACTTCATTGAAAATACAATTCGCGTCGTAGTGGAAGCTCTTCACGTCGCCACTGACCAGTAGAAGCGCGGAATTGGCGGGGCCGCCGATGTCCAGGTTGGGCGCCGCGCCGCTGTAAACGCGGCCGAGGTAGCTCACCGCCACGGTCGGCTTCAGGTTCTCGCCGTGATACAGGATTCCCTGGACTCCCAGGCCCACGTCTCCAGCAGCGTTCGTGGGTTGTCCCACAGCGTGGGAGTGAGCGTACGGCTGGCTGGCCACCAGCAGTTCGATCCAGCGGGAAGGCGAGTACTTGATCACTTCGTTGATGCTGGTCTGGGAAACGACTCCGGGAGAGTGCCAGGCAGCCAGCACTCCGGTTTCGAATTGAACATAGCCGACGGGTGTGAGCGTCGCGGGCGTTGCAACCGTTGGCCTGCCGGGATTGGCTTCAGGCTCGTCTTGCGCTGAGGCGCCCTGGGGCGACTGCTGTCGCGATTGCGCGCTGGCAGCTGCGGCGGCCGCCAGGAGAAAGCACAGTGCGATGACGAAGCACCGATACATTGCGATCACTTGGCTCTCAGCAGCAGGACTGGGACGCTTATGCTGTGTTGTACCTGGCTCGCCGTTGTGCCCAGAAAGATATCGGCGAGAAAGCGATGTCCATGCGTGCTCATGGCGACCAGGTCACATCCTTTTTTCTGGACCCAGCGAATGATCTCTTTGGCAGGATCGCCGAAAGCCAGCTCTGACTCGGCCGGAATCCCTTCGCGTTCGAACTCGCCACGGACATTCTCGAGATAACTGGTATCCTCCTGGATCTCGCGGCTGACGGCATCGCGGCCGTAGGTGCGCGCCGCCCATCCGTCTGCCACGTGCAGCAGCACCAGGCGGCTGGCCATCAGCTTTGCCAGCTGCTTGACGTGCTCGATGATGGCACGATCGGTTGCAGTGCCGTCGAGGGTGACGAGGATCTTGTCGTACATGTCTTATGTACCTGGTCAGTGGCCGGTGACGATTTGCCACGCGGCCTTGATGGATTCCGGCAGCCCGTAAAGGTCGATTGCGGTGATCAGCATAGCACTGCCCCAACCGGCAATGGTCAGGAACCAGCCATTCTTCCAGAAGCCCATTCGTTTCGCCGAACTGGTGAATTGCAAGAGCGGAAACATCGCGAAGGGCAACTGCAACGCCAGCACAACCTGGCTGAGGATGAGCAGATCGGTGACGCTGCTCTCACCGCGCAACCCGATGATGAGCACAGCCGGCAGAATCGCCAGCAAGCGCGTGATCAAGCGTCGTACCCACGGCTGGATACGCCAGTGCATGAAGCCTTCCATCACCACCTGGCCGGCGAGGGTGCCGGTGATGGTGCTGCTCTGGCCGCTGGCTAACAATGCAATCGCGAACAGGGTGCCGGCGGCGGCGGTGCCCATCAGCGGCGCCAGCGTCAGATAGGCGACGCGGATCCAGTCGCTCTCGGGGCTGAAAGTGATGATGTGTCCGCCCGGGACAGTGACGCTCTGCTTGCCAAAGAAGATGGTCGCCGCCAGCACCAGGATCGCCGCGTTCACGAAGAACGCGATGGTGAGAGCAACCGTCGAGTCGATGCTGTTGAACTGGATGGCGCGGCGGATGGAGGCTTCGTCCTTCTGGAAGCGGCGGCTTTGCACCAGCGCCGAATGCAGATAGAGGTTATGCGGCATTACGGTCGCGCCGATGATGCCGATGGCGACGTAGAGCATTCCCGCCTGCTGAAAATGCGGCGTGACCAGCGCCCGGCCCATCTCCAGGAAGCTGGGCTTGGTTTGGGGGAGGACGAAGATTTCGATGAAGTAGCAGCAGCCGATCGTCGCTACCAGCAGCAGGACGACCGCCTCGATGGTGCGCATGCCGAAACGCTGCAATGCCAGCAGCAGGAGGACATCAAGGCCAGTGATGACCACCGCCCAGAGCATGGGGATGTGAAAGAGCAAATTCAGGGCAACGGCGCTGCCGAGGATTTCGGCGAGGTCGCAGGCGGCGATGGCCAACTCACTCATCAGCCAGTTGGGCCAGCGCGTCCACTCGGGATACCAGTCGCGACAGCACTGCGCCAGGTCCTTGCCGGTGACAACGCCTAGCCGTGCGGCGATCACCTGCATGAAGATGGCCATCACGCTGGCGATGGCTATCACCCACAGCAGCGAGTACTTGAATTGGGCGCCGCCCTGGAGGTCCGTGCCCCAGTTGCCCGGATCCATGTAGCCGACGCTGATCAGGATGGCCGGTCCGGCGAAGGCACGCCACTGCTTCCAGAAGCTGGCCTGTTCGTGCGGGACGGCGACCGTGCTGTGCAGGCCCTCGAGCGAGACCTCGCCGGGCACGGCGCCGCTTGCTAGAGCGGGTCGAGTCCTGCGGTCGCGAGGTAGGGTGGTGTCGTCCATGTTGAGCAGCGGGCTGCTGCTATAAGAGTGTAATCCTCTGAACTTCGTTCGCCGGTGACCTGCATTGGTTTGACATCCCCGGCGCATCGCCCCTACTCTTTTCTTTCGCTTGATGTAGGTCGTCCCAGGTAGAGTTCTCCTCCATGAAAGTCCTGGTTCTCGGTAGCGGCGGTCGGGAGCACGCAATCGTGTGGAAGCTGCGGCAATCGCCGCGGATCACGAAGCTTTATTGCGCGCCCGGCAATGGCGGCATCGCCTCTGAGGCGGAATGCCTCGCCGCCGACATCAAGAGCGTCGACTCCTTGATACAGCTTGCGGGCAGGCTGAATCCCGACCTCACCGTCGTCGGACCTGAGCTGCCGTTGACGTTCGGTGTGGTTGACGAGTTCCAGAAGCGCGGCTGGCCCATCTTCGGGCCGACGCAGGCGGCGGCGCGCCTGGAGTCCAGCAAGAGCTTTGCCAAGGAGTTCATGCAGCGTCATCACATCCCGACGGCGAAGTACTCGGTGTGCACGACGAAGGAAGAGGTTCGCGAGGCGCTGAAGCTATTTCACGCGCCGGTCGTGGTGAAGGCTGACGGGCTTGCCGCCGGCAAAGGCGTGGTCATCGCCCAGACGAAAGAGAGCGCGCAGCACACCGCTGAGGAAATGCTTACGGGCAAGATGCTGGGCGAGGCAGGCCAGCGCGTTGTCCTGGAGGAATACGTCAGCGGTGAGGAATTGTCGTTCCTGGTGATGAGCGATGGGGAACGGGTTGTGCCACTGGTCGCGACGCAAGACCACAAGCGCGCCTTCGACAACGACGAAGGGCCGAACACCGGCGGCATGGGCGCGTACTCCACCGACCATATTCTTGATGCCGGCATGAGCGATTGGCTGGTGACACACATCGCGCGGCCGGTCATCGCGGGCATGCGCGCTGAAGGCGCCGAGTACAAGGGCATCCTTTATTGCGGCCTTATGATGACGGCGACCGGGCCGATGGTGCTGGAGTTCAATTGCCGCTTCGGCGATCCCGAGACGCAGCCGATCATGATGCGCATGGAAAGCGATCTGCTGGAAGCGATCGAGGCTTCTATCGCGGGACGGGTGAGCGAAGGCAATTTTCGCTGGTTGCCCGATGCGGCTGTGTGCGTGGTGATGGCGTCGGGCGGATATCCGGGCGCGTATGAGGCCGGGAAGCTGATCAACGGCATCGACGAGGCCGAGCGGCTGCAAGGCGTGAAGGTGTTTCATGCGGGCACGAACCGTCGCGACAGCAGTTACTACACCTCGGGCGGGCGCGTGCTGGGCGTGACGGCGCGCGGCAAAGACCTGCCGGAAGCGGTGGAGCGCGCGTATGACGCGGTGATGAAGATCCGCTTTCAGGGCATGCATTATCGCAAGGACATTGCCGCGCGGGGATTGAAGCATCTGCAAGCAGGACAGTAGGATGCTTTTCGGCATGACCCAGGACTCACGTCCTGGGCTACGATTGTGCAGCCCTGCGGGCTAAGTCATGCCACGCCCGGCCCAAGAGGGAGTTTTTCAGCAGTCTGTAAAGCCGGGCCCTGATACAAAGCATTCGTAAGATTCTTCATCACAACAACACTTATGACTACTACGCCTCTAGTCTCCATCGTCATGGGCAGCGACTCCGACCTCGACATCATGAACGAGGCCGCGAAGGCGCTGGCCGAGTTCGGCATTGCTTACGAGATCGACATCACCTCCGCGCATCGGTCGCCGGCGCGCACCAGCCAATATACGCGCGCTCTGAAGGGGCGCGGTGTGAAGGTAGTGATTGCCGGCGCAGGTGGGGCCGCGCATCTGGCGGGCGTCATCGCTGCCGAGACCACGCTGCCGGTGATCGCCGTGCCGATTCCATCGACCGCATTGCTCGGCCTGGATTCGTTGCTGGCCATGGTGCAGATGCCGGCGGGAATCCCCGTAGCGACGGTGGCGATCGGCAAGCCAGGCGCGACGAATGCCGGAATTCTGGCCGCACAGATGATCGGGCTGCATGATGCGGATGTGGCGAAAAAGCTCGATGCGTACAAGGAGAAGCTGGCGAAGGGCGTCGAAGCGAAGTCCCGCAAGCTGAAGGACAGCCAGAAGGCCTGAGCGCGGCTGTAACTTGTGAGAACGCCCCGTTTATCCCCAGTTGGGACGTCGAACCTCTAAAGGCAAATTGTCGTTGATAGTACTGTTCAACCGTTGCCAAGGGGGGAACATCAATGTGCGATCTTTTGCCGTTTTTCGAGTCAAAAAGGCAATTCCAAATCATACTGTTCTTACTCATCGGCTCGGGAACAGCGCTCTCCCAGTTTCCTCCGTTCCAATTTCTGCAAAAGCCCGGGCCTTATCCCGTGGGCCTGAAGGTAGTGAATCAATACGACCCCTCGCGAAAGTTTCCCGCTACACCTGATCGTCCTGAAGCACCTGGAGGGCAAGGAAGCCGTCCGCTACAGACGCTCATCTGGTATCCAGCGCGGCAAAGCAGTAGTAAGCCGATGACCGTTGGAGATTATGTAGCGTTGGCGGATAGAGAGATCCACTTTGACACGCCTGACCAAGAGAACAACAAATGGCGTAGACGATTGAAGAGTTCCTTCGATATTTCCTTGTGGGCAGTGCGCGACGCGAAGCCGCTTGAAGGACGCTACCCGGTTGTCATTTACGCTCCCAGCGATTCATCCATTGCATGGGAGAATGCTGATCTTTGCGAGTACCTTGCAAGCCATGGCTATGTCGTTCTTGCCAGTCCTTCCATGGGGGCGTCAAAGCGCGATATGACTGACGACTTGGCGGGGATTGATACGCAAGCTCTCGACATCTCATTTCTTATTTCTTATGCAGCTACGCTGCCTGATACGGATCTATCGAAGGTTGCTGTGGCGAATTTTAGTTGGGGAGGAATATCGAGTTTGTTCGCTGCTGCGCGGGACACCCGCATTCAGGTCCTGGCTGAGATGGACGGCAGCATGCGCTATTTTCCAGGACTTGTGGCAAGCGCTGGAGATGTTCATCCAGAGCAGTTGCAGTTGCCACTCCTCTTTTTTACCGCAAACGAGATGAATTACATCGAAGACCTTGATGCGCGCGGCCCGCCGAATGAAAGAATTGGACGCAGCGTTCTTAACCAATGGACACACGGAGATGTCATAACGGTAAACATGGTGGGCATGTCCCATCCTGAATTCTGTTCCATGTTTGAACGCTGGAAGAACGCCGACACATTCGCGTTAGATCAGGTCGCGGATTTCGGACGGGAAGACGCGAATACGAGTTATTCGTGGGTTGCACTTTACGTGCTTCAGTTTCTGAATGCCTACGTCAAGCATGACCCTGCAGCCAGGGAGTTTCTGGGGAGACCTATCGCTGAGAACGGCGTCCCTAAGCACATCATGGAAATCAAATTCAGTCCGCAGTCGTTTGCCGAGATCATGCGATCCGCAGCTCAAAAGGGAGAAGCGAGCGCGTGGGAGGCATTCCAGAGTTTCGCTGCCGATCCCATGCACCGTTACATGAGCGGCGAAGAGAAGACGATAAACAGGCTTGGCTACGCCTTGCTTCAGGAAAAGGATCCGTCGTCGGCCGTCGTGCTGTTCAAATTGAACACCAAGGCTTATCCCGATTCGGCGAATGCATGGGACAGCCTTGGAGATGGTTACGAGGCGACGAACGATGTCCAAGGTGCGCGTATGGCATATGCGCGGTCTGTGGAGTTGAATCCTGGCAATGAACACGCGAAGGGTGAGCTGGTTAAATTGCGCAAATAGCGTCTACGAGATAGGTGCGCGCTGGCGTGTATTGAGATTAAGATCGGCTTCCGTAATTGTCACGACAATGATGCCGCCTTGCTTGATTTCAGCAGTTCACGCTGTGCAATATTTCACGTCCCCGTGCCCGCGGATTCCGTTTTTCGACAGTCGATTCGTCCAAGCGCGTGCCTGAGGCGCAGTTCCGGGCAAAACCGTATCACAAGTTTCGTTTGCGCCGAGGCGAACGAAAAGCGCAAACTTACGAAATCGCCTGATTACAACAGTTAGGGTTCATCCCGCACGGAAAACTGTAATCAGGTGGTTGCCGCTC
>DATFSK010000028.1:0-12828 GCA_035262645.1 Terriglobales bacterium | reverse complement strand
TGAAGACATTGCCAATGCTTACGGCGATTACCCGCTACCGATCGGCGCCGGGCAGACGATTTCGCAGCCTTACATTGTCGCCGTGATGGTCGAGGCGCTGGAGCTGCAGCCCAACGATCGGGTGCTGGAGGTCGGCAGCGGAACGGGATATCAAGCGGCCATCCTTGGCGAGTTATGTGCAGAAGTCTGGAGCATCGAGCGCCACGCCGAACTTGCGGATAAAGCACTCGAGATCCTGCAACGGCTCGGCTATTCGAACATTCACGTCGTAACCGGCGATGGCAGCCTGGGTCTGCCGGAGCAGGCGCCCTTCGACAAGATCCTCGTTGCCGCGGCCGCTCCTCGCGTTCCCGAGACACTGGTCGCGCAATTAGTAGATGGTGGACAGCTGGTCGTGCCCGTCGGCAGCCGCCAGGAACAGCAGGTCCAGGTTGTTCGGAAAATAGGCAACGAAACCACAGTCAGCTTGCGCGATCCGTGCCGTTTCGTGCCGCTCCTCGGAGAGCAGGGCTGGGAGCCGTAGCGGCCTATCGCACGAAATATGCGCTGATGGCACAGGCGATTCCGATGCCGGCAAGCACGAATCCGAAATACCAGTAGCCGCGGTTGTCGGTTAGCAGCGTGATTGAGGTCACCACCAGCGCTATCTCCAGGAAAACCTCACCCAGATCGAAGCGGTCGGCGCGCCTGCTCGCCTTCTGAACGTCGGCCTCCAGGGTTCTCGCCTCGCTCTGGATGTCCTTCTGCTGGTCGCGATACTTGTCGATTTCATCGTGAAATCGCTTTCGAACCTCTTCGGTGCGCTCCGCTTTGGTGCTTTCCAGCGCCGTCAGAACGTCGTCAAGCGCCTCGAGATTGTTGCGGCGCATGTTCTTCGCCTGGTAATAACTCCATTCGTCGGTGGCGCGGGTTTGCAGCAGCAGCTCTTCGGTGTGGGCGCGGTGCCCAAGAAGCGTGACCGCGGCCACCAGCACCGCCACGATCGCCATTGTCAGGCTCACGGGAGCCAACTCGCGACGTTCCTTGGCCCGCTCCGCTGCTTCTTTCAGCTCTTCCGCTTCACTGTGACTCATGATCTTCCGCCGTTTTGAAATTTCAAGTGAGAGACGATAGTACGAACCGCCGCAGCGGGGCGCAAGCCTGATGTGCAGAATGCATCGTGAGCGGGCTTAGTCCGTCCCGGTCGCCTCAGGCGCCGCGGCCGGCTCGGCAATCTCCCCCAGTTCCCAGTACTTCTTCAACAGCGTGTCCGGCACGCGCACCGGCCTTCCCGTGATCATGTTCTTGAGCTGCAGCGCGTTCACCGCAGCCTTGCCTTCGAAATGATTGTTCGCGATGACAAACGTCTTCTGCGCCTTTTCGGCGATGTTGTCGATGCGAGTCTTCCAGCCGCGCAGCTCGGGATCGGTGTAGAGATAGTTGTAACGATCGTTGCGCGAGTCGCTGTCGAACCACTGATCGTAGTTGCGGCCGTGCAATCGCACATAAGCCAGCGGCGCGGTCACGTGCTCGGTTGGGGTAATGGCTTTGCCCAGCTTCGGCTGATCGATATTGCAGAAGGCCACGCCCTTCTCCGCGAAATATCGCAATGAGCCTTCGTTGGTCCAGCTGTTGTGCCGCACCTCGATGACCAGCGGAAACTGATTAAACTTCCCGATTACGCTCTCCAGATAATCGCGGTTTGCATTCGTGTTCTTGAACGAGATGGGAAATTGGGCGAGGACCGCGCCCAACGTACCCTCGGCGGCGACAGACTCCAGCCCCTCTCTTGCCAGCCGCTCGTCCTCTTCCGTCGCGCGGATCGTGTCAGCCGACGTGCTCTCGTTCACCGCAATTGGCGAATGCGTGAAGGCGCGGTTTAGTTTGGCCGTGAAGATGAACTGCGGATTCACCGCCCGCGCCATCCGCGACCAGAGCTTGCCCCACTCCGGCTTGATGTGGCCGTAGAACGAGGTGTTGATTTCCAGCACGTCGATGTAGCGCGCCAGGTACTCCACCGGATGCTGCGACTTCTTGATCTGCGCCGGGTAAACGATCCCTTCCCAGTCCTTGTAGGACCAGCCGGCAGTCCCGACGTATATGCGTCGCGTCGTCTCAGCCATCTTCCAAAGCCGAGGTTAGCACAGCCTGAGGAACGAACTTCCACCACAGAGACACCGAGACACAGAGCTTTTCTTGACCATATCTTCTCTGTGTCTCTGTTTCTCTTGGTGAATCCTGCATGTGACCGCCGTCACATGAGGGCGTGATTTCCGACACCGTGCGGTGGTTGCCCGTCGGAGTATTTCTATTGGCGTAAGGCAAGTCGGTTCTGTCGGGAAGCAGAAATGATTGACCTCAAGAAGAAGTGTTGGCGCGAGAAAGTAACAGCGGAAATCACTGTGGCCCACGTCCTGCAGTTTGCGAGAGAGGCGGGGGCCAACATGAGCGCCGCGGAAGTAGCGGCGTTCCTCAACGAGAAAGGCCGGGCGCACAGCGTCTGGACGCACATGATGCAGGCCGGCGAGGCGTACATCAAATCCAGCCTGGCACTGCAATCCAGGCCCAGAATTCATAACGTAAGGCCCTCCGCGACACATCCGCGGCTGCTTCAGTAAAAACGTTCGGCCGCTGTTAAGCCGGCGTTTTTATATCAGTACGTCACCATTACGATCCAGTACACCCCCCCGGGATGACTGACGCTGGGAGCGAAGCAGGCTCCCAGCGAGTACCCGGACACTTCCGGCGCAACCACCTGCGCAATTCCTTTTGGCAACTTGGCCGGATCGGACGCCGTCCAGGCTAGTACTCCATGAACTCCGGGAAGCTGCAGCGCGTCGCTGCTCTCCAGCTTGTCGTCTCGGGCCATGTCGCATGCCTTTTTGCGCAGCGACAACTGCGGATGGCGAACGGGCGCGAGCAGGCCATGCGACTTCATATATCGCGCGATCGCCGATTCCACGACAGCTTCGGCTTGCGGCTCGGAATACTCCGGCAGTTTGTGCGCGAAGTCCTCGGTGACATAGATCTCATCGCCCACCCGCAGCACGCCGACACCCACCGCATCGAAATCAGGACTGAGAATTGCCTCCCGATGCGGTGGCGAATGCATCAACCCATCGTGTGCGGCCTCGATGGTGCGGTTGTTATACGCGATATTCTCGCTCACGCGGTCGGCGTAAAGGTTCTCATTGGCAATGCGGATTTGCAGTGGGGGCTCGCCTTCGAAGTCGTGCGATAACGCCGAATGCTGCGCCATCAACTCGCTGTGCTTGCGGGCGGCTCGCGTCAGGCGCTCGTCAACCTTCAACGGCTGCAGGCCCTGTTGCGCGCGCTCCTGATTGACCAGGCTCACCAGCTGCGCTTCTCCCGCAGGGTCAAAGTAGGCATGGTTCGAGCTTGCTTGCAGGCGGGGCGAAGGCGGTGCTGCGTTGGCGGTTGCGACGCCGGCACGCAGCCATAAGAGGAGGAACAGCAGCGAGGTGAAACACAAATAAGAACCGCGAGTCTTGCCGTGATAAAACATTCGCCCTGCGCTTGACCGCACCCTTACCGTCCGCTTGATCCAAAGCCCTTCGCGCCGCGGCTCGCCTCGTTCAACTCGCCCTCGACGACCTCCATGGCGAGAAATGGATGCTCCAGCAGCTGCGCGATCTTGTCTCCCTTATGGATCGTGTAAGGCTCGCTGCCCAGATTCTCCATCAACACGATAACTTCGCCGCGATAGCCAGCATCGATAACCCCGGCATTGCACAAAAGTCGCTTCTTCGCCAGGCCGGAGCGCGTCTTCACGATCCCGCCGGCCACGGGAACGAATTCAATGGCTATTCCCGTATGGACGCCGGCCGCGCCATGCGCGGCAATTATCAGCTCCTCGGCGGAGTACAGGTCGTAGCCGATGTCTTCACCTGGATGGGCAACTGTCGGCAGGATTGCGTCGGGTGATAATCTCTTGACCTTGAGCATGAGAGTTCATTGTGCCAGAAGCCGCGTAATCCTCCGCCGCCCAGGCGTGATCAGGATCAGCCATGCTGAATGAGCCCTTCCCTGCCGCATCCGCCATTCGCTTCTTGGACGAAGAAACCGTCCGTCCGTTACTGCCGATGGAAGATCTCATTCCGGCCATGGAGCGCGCGCTCATCGACTTCTCGGCAGGACGCGTTCGACAGCCGGTCCGCAGCATCGTGCCGGTTCCCGAGCATCAGGGGTTCATGGGAGTCATGCCTGCGGTTTACGGCGATGTGATGGGGGCGAAGCTGGTCAATCTGTTTCCCGGCAATGCATCGCTCGGCCTGCCCACGCATCAGGCGGTGATCGCACTTTTCCGGGCCGATACCGGCGAGCCGCTGGCCATGATGGACGGCCGTCTGATCACGGAAATGCGCACCGCCGCGGTTTCGGCTGTCGCGACCAAGCTATTGTCGCGACCCGACGCGAAAAGCCTGGCCATCCTGGGCAGCGGCGTTCAGGCACGCTCGCACTTTCGCGCCCTCTCGCTGGTCCGCAAATTCGACGAGGTGCGCGTCTGGAGCCGCACTCCGCGGAACGCACAGGAACTGGCCGATGAGATCGGGGCCCAATCCACTTCCGCCGAAGATGCCGTTCGCGGAGCCGACGTCGTCGTAACCGTCACCGGTTCGTCCGAGCCGGTGCTTCGCGGCGCGTGGCTGAAGTCCGGCGCGATGGTAAACGCCGTCGGTGCGGTCGGAGTCAAGAATCGCGAACTGGATGACGACGCAATGCGCGGCACCGTGATTGTCGATTCCCGAGAGGCGGCGATGAAGGAATCCGGCGATATCCTGCTGGCGAATGCGCCGATCTATGCCGAGTTGGGCGAAGTGCTTGCCGGAACGAAGCCACTTCCGAAGGCCAAGATCACCGTTTTCAAGTCGCTGGGACTAGCGGTTGAAGACCTTGCGGCTGCTAAGTTGATCCTGCGAGCGCGCTAGCCTCGTCCGGTGCCGCAACGAATCAAGGCTTCCGTGATCTAAACTTAGGTATGAGCGACATCGGTCGCATGCTGGTGTTTGTTGGCGGGCTGCTGCTTGTCTTCGGTCTCATACTGATCCTCGCCGGCAAGATGAACCTCCCTATCGGCCGCCTTCCCGGCGACATCGCCTATCGCGGCAAGAACACCACCTTCTATTTTCCGCTGGTGACGTCGATCATCCTCAGTGTCATTCTGTCGCTGGTGCTCTATCTGGTAAATCGGATGCGTTAGCAGTCAGCACTCAGCCCTCAGCACAGAGCTCGTGGTGAACGAAGCAGGTCCTCCGAAGATCTGCCAATCCTGTACTGGCTGAATGCTGACGGCGGATCGCTGACTGCTTAGCTTGATACACTTCCCTCATGTCCGGCACGGAGCAGCTCGGGCTGGTTTTTCAGGCGCAGCCGCGAAAGATCTACCCCGTACGCGAGCTGGTCGCTGCCCTGCGCACCCAGCTGGAGCGCACTTTCACCGACGTTTTTGTGCAGGGCGAGATCTCGAATTACCGTCCCGCCGACTCCGGACATCTCTACTTCACCTTGAAGGACGGCTCGTCGCAGCTGCGGGTCGTCATGTGGCGGACGCAAGCGCGTTTGCTGAAGTTTCGCCCAGAGAACGGGCTGCAGGTCATCGCCCGTGGCCGGGTCACGGTTTACGACGAGCGCGGCGACCTGCAATTTCAGGCTGAATATCTCGAGCCGCAAGGGGCCGGAGCGCTTCAGATCGCCTTCGAGCAGTTGAAAGCGAAGCTGGCCGCCGAAGGACTCTTCGATACGGCGCGGAAGAAGCCAGTTCCGGCGCTTCCGCGGCGCATTGGGCTGGTCACCTCGCCGCGTGGCGCGGCCGTGCAGGACATCCTCAACATCCTTCGCCGCCGGCACGAGTCGGTAGGCGTGCTCATCTATCCCGCGCAGGTGCAGGGCGACGTTGCCCCCGGCGAGGTGAGCCGCGGCGTCCGTTACTTCAACCGGCACGGGCACGTCGACGTCATCATCGTAGCTCGCGGCGGCGGCTCCTTCGAAGATCTGTTCGCTTTCAACGATGAGGGTCTGGCGCGCACGATTGCCGCCTCTGGCATTCCCATCATCTCCGCCGTGGGGCACGAGACCGATTTCACCATCTGCGACTTCGTTGCCGATCTGCGGGCGCCCACTCCGTCAGCCGCGGCGGAGATGGTGATTCGCTCCAAGCACGAGCTCTCCGAAAAGCTGCAGGCGCTGTACAAACGTGCGACCCACGCCATGAATTACCGGCTGCTGCGGGCGAACAATGCCTTGTCCAGTCTCGTCCAGCATGCGGTTTTCGCGCGCATGCAGGATTCGATAGCCCGCCGTCAGCAGCGCGTCGATGACCTGGTTTTTCGCCTGGCACAGTCGCAGTCGCGGATTCTCAAAAGCCAGTTCCGCAGGATCGATGCGCTCGAATCGCAGCTGCGGCGTCACGATTTGCGTGTGCGTACCGGCCTTATGCGCCGTCAATTGGAGTCGCGTACCACGGAGCTCAATGCCACCATTTCGCGGTTGCTGACCGCCCGCCGAAGCGAACTTGACCGGCTCACCGCCTCTTTGAGGGCCGCGCCGGAAAGCATTCTGCTGCGCCGCCGATCGCGCTGGGAACGGGTACACAGCAGTCTGGAAGCGCTGTCTCCCAAGGCTATTTTGGCGCGCGGCTATGCCCTGGTTTTCGATGCCGAAGGCCGCCTGGTCAAGCACGCGTCCCAGGTGAAATCGGGCGACCGGGTCCGGACCCAGCTTGGGCAGGGTGAGTTCACGGCAAGAGTGGATCGGGTCAAGCGAGAAGAAAGTGGCTAGTGGCTTGAGGCCAGTGACTGGTTGAACCTTCGGGCCGATTAGCCCAGGGGCACGAAACACGATCCACTACCCGCTCTTCACTATTCACCAATCACTATTCACTTCTCACCATTCCCTGCATTTAGAATGAATACGGGTGCCTCACTTGTTCCTCCGCCCAAAAGACCAGGATGCTACAACGTTTCAGCCACGTGCCGCAGTTCTCGGTGATCTCTATCATCGACATCCTGGTTGTGGCATTCCTGATTTATGAGTTTCTGAAGCTCATCAAGGGCACGCGCGCGATCCCGATGCTGGTGGCGGTAATTTTGCTTGTGGGCGCCTTCTGGCTGGCGCACATCGAGCAACTGCGCACGGTCGATTGGCTGATCACCACCCTCTTCCCCTATGCCGTTTTCGCGCTCATCGTAGTCTTTGGGGCGGAGATTCGTCATGCCCTGGCCCGCCTTGGGCGGCGCTTGTCAGCCCGCAAGGGCGGCATGTTCAGTGCCACCGACAGCTATGAAGATATTGTTCTGGCGGCAGAACATTTCTCCCAGACTGCAACCGGCGCCCTGATCGTGATTGAACGCGAGATTGGACTGCGCACCTTCATCGAGAGCGGTGTGCCGCTGGACGCGAACCTCTCCTACGATTTGCTGACGACAATCTTTCGCCCCAGCGCGCCCTTGCATGACGGCGCGGTCATCATTCAAAAAGGCCGGATCGCCGCTGCCGCGTGTTTTCTTCCCCTGTCCATGAACCCCATCCTTTCGACGCAATATGGCACCCGGCATCGCGCTGCAATCGGCATTACCGAGGAGACCGACGCGATCTCGGTCGTAGTGTCGGAAGAAAACGGCGCCATCAGCATCGCTGCCGGAGGCGCGATCGAGCGCGACATCACGGTGGAATATCTGCGAGAGCGGCTGAGTGAACTTCTGCGCCGCTATGTTCCCGCGGCCGCGCTGCCTACTCCAGTAAGCGATACGGAGCTGGGAATCGACGAGGGTGGAATTCAACACCTCAGTAAGAAAGATCTTGCGGATGGAGGGGAGCGCTGACAATGGCATTCTCTCCGGGCAATTTCTTTCGCAAATACGTCCTGAAGAACCTGCCCTACAAGCTGCTTTCGCTGGCGATTGCAATCCTGCTGTGGTGGGCGGTGGGGCGCGATCAGCCAATCGAGATTCCCATGACCGTGCCGCTGGAATTTCAGAACGCCCCGGCGAACCTGGAGATCAACTCAAATTACCCATTTGAGACGCGGGTCACCTTGCGCGGTCCGGAGCGCCTGATGCAGGAGTTGAATGCATCCGAGGTCCATGCCGTACTCGACCTGCAGAACGCCGGCGTCGGGGAGCGCACCTTCGACCTCTCACGAAGAGATATCCACGTTCCCCGCAACGTCAGAGTCATTCAGATCGTGCCGGCGCAGTTCCACATCAGCTTCGATCGCAGCGTAGAACGATCGGTGTCGGTGCAGCCGCGGGTTATCGGCACTTTGCTTAGCGGATATGGCATAACAGCTGTGGCGGTCGATCCCGCCACGGTGACGATTGTGGGCCCGGAGAAGCGCGTAGCGACAATTCAGACTGCCATGACCGATCCGGTGGATGCTACCGGGGTTGTCGGCCAGGGTACGTTTACCACGCACGCTTACGTCTCCGATCCACTGGTGCGTGTGCAGACGCCAGGGCCAATCCATGTGACCGTCAGCACGGATAAAACTTCTTCTTCGGGCAAAGCAGGCCAACCTTGAGCAAAGGAAGCGGTTCTTTCGCTGGTAGCCATTCTTCGCCAGCGGGGTTGGCAACGGCAAAAGTCATGCGTCAACTGTTCGGCACAGATGGGATTCGCGGTGTAGCGGGCGAGTATCCGCTCGACGAGAAAACCGTGTTCGCCATCGGGCGCGCTTTAGGACAGCGCCTCTCGGCGCGCGATAGGGCGGCCCGCGTTCTCATCGGCCAGGACACCCGCGAATCGAGCGCCTGGATCAGCGCCACCCTTGCGGCCGGCCTGGAAGCCGCGCAAGTGAAGGCAGTCAGCGCCGGCGTAATTACCACCCCGGGAGTCGCGTACCTGACGCGCGTTAACGGTTTCGCCGCGGGCATCGTGATTTCCGCCTCGCACAATCCATGGCAGGACAACGGCATCAAGATTTTTGGTGCCGACGGCTACAAACTCTCGGACCAGTTGGAGCACGAGATCGAGGCGGACATCTTCGCCCATATCGAACAGCTGGCCGCGGTCTCCCATGACCTGAGTTCCATCGCCGACATGCTTCCCGGCGACGGCAGACTGCGCGAGCAGTATGCGCAATGGCTGGCGGATTTCGTCGCCGACACCGACTTCAGCAAGTTCCACGTGCTGGTGGACTGCGCGAACGGCGCGGCCAGCACCATCGCGCCGCTGGTATTCCGCGAGTGCGGAATTTCCGCGGATTTTCTGCACATCGAACCGACCGGCAGGAACATCAACGCCGGCTGTGGCGCGCTTCATCCGGAACACGTCGCGCAGGCTGTGTCCGCGGCTGGCGGAAAGTACGATCTGGGTATCACGTTCGACGGCGATGCCGACAGGGCCATGTTCTGCGACGCCGCGGGTCATGTGGCGAACGGGGACGCTGTGCTGTTGCTGGCTGCGCGCGACATGAAATCCCACGTCAGGCTTCATAACGACACGGTTGTCGCCACGACGATGTCCAACATGGGTCTGGAGGCTGCGCTCAAGCGCAACGGGATCAGGATGCTTCGCGCCCCGGTCGGCGACAAATACGTGCTCGAGCAGATGCTGAATACCGGCGCCACCTTAGGCGGCGAACAGTCCGGGCATATCCTCTTCCGCGATATTGATACCACCACCGGCGACGGAATTCTGACCGCGCTGCGGGTCATGGAAGTGATGGCCCGTACCGCCAAGCCCCTTGCCGAACTGGTGTCGGATATGAGGATCTTTCCGCAGCAGATCAGGAACGTTCATGTTCGCGAAAAGACCCCATTCGAGCAGCTCCCCGCCGTCATGGAGTCGATCCGCCGGGCCGAGCGGGAGCTGGACGGCAACGGACGTGTGGTGGTGCGCTACTCCGGTACCGAGAAGCTCGCCCGCGTCATGATTGAAGCCGAGTCGGAAAGCACCATGCGCCTGCACACCGATGCCATCGCGCAGGCGATCCAGCAGGCAATTGGAGTGTGAACGCCATCCCACGAATGCAGGCGAGGCCGGCCAAATCGTACACGCGTATCGTAGGTTGGCTATCCGGCGAAGCAGTGGTTTCGTTTTCCGTGACCGGCAAAAAAGAAAATTTTGGGGCGAGCAATACGAAGTGCGTCCTCAGCCGGCTGCGCACTCTCCACTCAAGGCAGTCGACGCTTGGTCGTAGGGGTGGGAACGAGTAAAATAAGTTGCCTTCAGGGTCGACAAACACATTCGTAATCTCCGGAGAGCAGTGAAAATCCTGATTAGTTTCCCTCTTCAAAGACGCGGAGGAGCGTAGGTGGCTTCCGCTGAAACGGGCCTGCAATCCCAGCGCCATGCACCCAAGGGTTTCTTCGCGACCGATTCGTCCGCGTGCAGATTTGTGCTGGGCTTTCTGCTGGTGGCTGCCATCGTCGCAGTTTACTTTCCGGTGCACCGTCACCCGTTCTTCTATCCGGACGATGGGTATTACATCGTCGACAATCCTCCTCTCCAGAAAAGCCTGAATTGGGAGACCGTGAAATGGGCGTTCACCACCAGGCGCTCCTATTGGCACCCGATCACCTGGTTGTGTCACGCGGTGGATTGGCAATTCTTTGGGTTACATCCCGGCGGGCATCACGGCGTTAACGTCGCGTTCCATGCCTTGAACGCGCTGGTGCTGTTCTGGGTGTTGCGACGGGCGACCGGTTGCTCGGGGCGCACCTCATGGTGGCGGCGTTGTTTGCGCTGCATCCCATCAATGTTGAGCCCGTAGGCTGGATTGCGGAGCTCAAGACCTTAATCTGCACTTTATTCTGCCTGCTGACGCTTGACGCATACCGATGGTATGCGAGCAAGCCAAGTGACACGCGATGGGGGCTGGTCGTCCTGTTGTTTATCTTCGCGCTTATGGGCAAGCCGCTGGCGGTGGTTTTGCCCTTTGTCCTGCTGCTTTGGGACTATTGGCCATTGCGCCGCATGTTCGGAACACTGCCCGGGGCCTCTGGCGGCATCGCATCCCCTGCCCTATATTCCCAGGCCACCTTCAGCAGGCTACTGAAGGAAAAGATCCCCTTCCTGCTGTTATGCATTCTCGATATATTCACAGCTGCAAAAGGCCAGGGTGTGTTGCATCCCCCGCATAACTGGGTACACCCACTTTCGAATCGCGTGGGGAATGCCATCGTCTCCTACGTGCGCTACCTGGGAAAGGCGATCTGGCCCTTTGGCCTCGCCCCGGTGTACCCTCACCCGGGATCGTCCCTCAGGGCGTGGCAAGTGCTGGCGGCATTGGCTGTGTTGGTGGCGATCACGGCCTGGGTGGCCGTTAACTGGCGTCGACGCTATTTGACCGTTGGCTGGTTGTGGTTTCTCGCGGTCCTGATTCCCAACAGCGGTCTGGTGCAGCTCGGCGATCAAGCAATGGCCGACCGCTATGCTTACCTTTCCTTCCTTGGGTTGTTCCTCATGATTTGCTGGAGCCTGGCCGAATGGGCCGAGCAGAGACATGTGGCTGCCGTCTGGGTGCAGTCAGCCAGCGTTATCGTGTTGTTGGCGCTGGCCGTCATCGCCCATCGCCAAGTAGGATTCTGGCAGGATGAGATGACTCTCTGGAGTCATACTTTGCAGGTTACCAACAACAATTTCACCGCCGAGTACCGGGTGGGTGTTGCGTTGGATCAGCAGGGGAAAACTGAGGAGTCCCTCAAGCACCTTGATCGCGCCCTGGCGATCGATCCATCCAACCCCTATATCAATTACGCAATGGGGATTTACGAACGCAGGGTAGGAAACTTCCCGGCAGCCATCGACTTCTACAACAAGGCGCTCGACTCGCCCGACGTTGACGGCTTCGTGCAGGCGAGGGCGATAGCCAACCTGGGGCTTCTATATCGCGACCTGGGAGATACCGCGAAAGCCGACGAATACCTGAAGCAGTCGGCCCTCCTCCTCAGAGACGGAATCGAAAAAAACCAGCGATACTAGGCGTCGCGCTGAAATAGGGTCGATTTCCCAAGTAGACGAGTCTCGCAACTACCAGACAGCCAATTACCAAGTAGTTTTCCCACTAGATATGGATTTGAGGTTGCTCATTACATGCTTTTTCCCACTTAACCGCTCACCATACCTCTTCTCTCCCATCGGCAGTCGCTACATACGTCTCAGCACGCACTTGTCGCCATTGCACAAGATCGGCTGGGAGAGGTCTAACGTGGCCTTTTGGCGGCAAGAGCGGGGCGGCCGAGTTCGCGACAATAGCGCTTAAGTATCACAATAATTGGTATTTTTGTGGAGAAATCGCTAATAATTGCGAGGGAAATTGCCTAGAACAATGTCGCAAACACCTGCACAGCTAATATTCCGAACTCACCGGATTTATTGGACTTAACGTGGCACAAGGATTGCACCACAGAGACCAGCCTCTCTCGCTATGGGGCAAATTGGGTCTGTACGTGAATTGAACCTAAAGGAGGGTTCGATCCTTGAAAATGCGTATCGCTTCGCTGTCACTGCTCGCTCTGTGCCTGACACTGGCGGCTGTTCCGGCTATGGCGCAGGTGGTTTACGATAACGGTCCGGCAAACGGCAACACCGATGCCTGGACCATCAACTTCGGGTTTGTCGTCAGCGACACGTTCAACGTGGCTAATGATGGCACGACCATCACTGGCTTCAGCATGTATGACTGGCTGTTCCCCGGCGACACTCTTACCTCGGCTGAGATCAATATCTCGACGGGTGAGAACGGCGGCACCAGCCTGTTTGATCAGGTCGTGAACTTCACCCAGAGCGCATGCTCCAGCAACGGCTTCGGCTACAACGTTTGCTTGGAGAGCTCCACGTTCAGCGGTCCGACACTCAATGCCGGCACCTACTGGATCAACCTGGAGA
>DATFSK010000027.1:0-2863 GCA_035262645.1 Terriglobales bacterium | reverse complement strand
TCCGAGACGTTCACGTCGATCTACTTTGTCTTCGATGACTGCATGCCCTGGGTCAGGACAGATGAGTGCATTCTCCAAACCTTGGTGATTGCGCTCGCTATGGTACAACTCAGCAACACAACACCCATATTACTGACGTTCGTGAAATCTGCTATTCGTGGCATCCGTGGCATGGCCGGGCAGTGCGGGTGCATGCCAGTCTCGTAAAGCGGGGCCACGCCGTGGCGTACTGCAGTTTGGAAGACGTCCCTGCTTGTCGGGCTTTGGAGGTCCCGCTCTGGATGCTGGACGTTGCTGCCTGCTGCAAGACCCGGGCATCCAAGCCAGGGTTCGCGAGCGCGCAGTCCCTGCGCGACCTCAAAGAGGTGCTGCAAGCCGTTCGGCCACGGATCCCAGCTCCGATTGCGCCGAAAACACAGCCTCGATACTTGCTACATGCAGGAGGTGCCGATGGCGGTATCGACGGTCCCGCGGAGATCGAGCCAACTCCCGTTGTTTGCTCATCCGCGATGCAACCCGCATTGGACGAATCTGTCGTCCGATGTTCAACAAAAGATCATGCGATTGCTGGCGCAGTTACTGAGACAGCATCGAGCAACGGCGGCAGAGGCCGGAATCGCAGAGGAGGCCTCCGGTGAGTGACAAGATCAAGCCACACCATGTCGAACGAAAGGCGATCCTCTATGTGCGCCAATCCTCGGCGTATCAAGTTCAGAACAACTTGGAGAGTCAGAAACTGCAGTATGCCATGCGGGATCGATTGTGTAGCCTGGGCTGGCGCGACATCGAAGTGGTTGATGAGGATCTGGGCCGCACTGCGTCGGGGGCCGTGACCAGAGCGGGCTTCGAACGCATGGTTGCCGAAGTATGCTTGGGGCACGTGGGTGCGGTCGCGGCCCGAGAGGTGTCGCGCTTTGCGCGCAACAGTCGGGAATGGCAGAAGCTGGTAGAAGTCTGTCGTGTGGTGGACACGCTCTTGATCGATCAAGAGATGGTGTACACGCCGCGGCAAAGCAATGATCGGCTGCTCTTGGGATTAAAGGGCAGTTTGAACGAATATGAATTGGACCTACTGCGACAGCGCTCGGTGGAGGCCCGGCGTGAGAAGGCCAAACGTGGCGAACTGATCGTCGTGGCGCCAGCCGGGTATGTCAAGGGTGAGGACTGTCTGGAAAAGAATCCGGACCGCCGTGTGCAAGAACGGGTGTTGCTCGTGTTCAGCAAGTTCTTCGAACTCGGCTCCGCACGGCAAACGTTGCTGTGGTTTCTGGAACAGGGACTTCAGGTTCCCGTTTCCGCCCCGCGCGACCAAGTGATCTGGCGACGACCTCGGTACACCACCATCTACGCCATGCTGACGCATCCAGCCTACGCAGGCGCGTATGCATACGGCAGAACCGAGCATTCGATACAGTATGAGCAGGGACAACCCCGTCGCCGGACTCGGCGCAAGCCCAGTCAACAATGGTGGTCGTTGATTCGCGACACCCACGAGGGCTACATTAGCTGGAAACAGTTTGAAGAGATCCAGCACATGATGACCAATAACGCTCATCTTGGTGATCGGTCGGGCGCAGTGAAGCGAGGATCCGCATTGCTGGCTGGTTTGTTGCGATGTCGGCGTTGCGGGCGGAAGTTAATGGTGGCCTACACAGGCAACGGGCCCTTTGTACTGCGATACGTGTGCCACAGGAGTGCCATGGACAACGGGGAGCCGCCCTGCATCACGTTTGCAGGCTTGAGTATGGATGAAGCCATCAGCCGCGACATCCTGACAGTGCTCGAGCCTGCCGCTATAGAAGCGGCCGTGCTGGCTACCGAGCAGGAGGCGTTGCAGCAGGACGAAATTATGGCCGCTCTCAAGAGGGAATTGGAGGCAGCGCAATATGCCGCGCGCCGCGCGGAGAAACAATACGACACGACCGATCCAGACAACCGCTTAGTCGCTAGCGAATTGGAGCGTCGGTGGAATGACGCTTTGCAGAAGGTCCAGCAACTCGAAATGCGGATCGAGGAGGTGGTGCGGGACCGACAGGTCGCGCCCGCGACGCGAGAAGAGTTCGAGACCCTGGCGGGCGACTTGGAGGCCGTGTGGAGTCATCCTGAAACCGATGCTCGCCTGAAAAAGCGCATCGTACGGGTCTTGATCGAAGAGGTAGTGGTGGATGTAGATGGCCAGGCAGCCGAGATCGTTGCGGTCGTCCACTGGAAGGGCGGCGTGCACACGGAGCTTCGCATTCCTCGCCGACGACGCGGCTACAGCCGAGCTCACACGCCGAAGGAGATTGTGGAGGCGGTGCGCGTGCTGGTGCGCATCTGCTCGGACGAAACGATTGCCGGCGTTCTGACCCGCAGCGGGTCCGTCACAGGGATGGGAAACCGCTGGACCCGTGAACGGGTGACCTCGCTGCGCAGTCATCACGATATACCCGCCTATAGCGACGACCGTTGCAAAGCCGAAGGCTGGCTCACTCTTACCGAGGCTGCGCATCAACTGCAGGTGAGTGGCATCACATTGCGGTTGGCAATTGAACGCGGAGAGATCGAAGCCGAGCATCCATTGGCAAACGGTCCCTGGGTCATTAACCGCCGTGCGCTGGAAACGCAACAGGCGGTTCGGTTCGTCGAACGAACTCGCACTCAGCGCGGAAGGCCCGCATTAGCAGTTTCTGATCAAGGCATCATCGATTTTTCAGCGACATAGCGAGATGGGCATTATGAAGCGTACTTGTAATGCTCGCAGAAGTTTTTCAAGACGCGGCGCAACGAGCCTTCCCCAAACAGAATGAAATGGGAAAGGCATTCGCTCTTCACCGAGCGCACCCATCGCTCCGCGAAGGCATTCAGATTCGGGCTGCGCGGA
>DATFSK010000026.1:0-3955 GCA_035262645.1 Terriglobales bacterium | reverse complement strand
GGCCAGCGCCGGTTTTTGAGCTCACCGCCACCATTGGAGCGTTTGCTGGATCTAGAAAGGACCCACGCAGGTAGTCGCTGACTTCCATGCGGACGACTTCCTGGGTGTCAGCGTCGACGAGGTCTGACTTGGTGATCACGGTCATGCCGCGCTGCACCGACAGCAGACGGCAGATGTCGAAGTGCTCCTTCGTTTGCGGTTTTATGGACTCGTCGGCAGCAATTATCAGCAGCACCAGATCAATGCCGCCGATTCCGGCCAGCATGTTGCGCACAAAGCGCTCATGCCCCGGGACATCTACGAAGCCCAGGCGCAGTTTTTCGCCTGAGGGCGCGATCAAATCGAGGTTGGCGAAACCGATATCGATCGTGATACCACGCCGTTTTTCTTCTTCCAGACGGTCGGGATCGGTGCCGGTGAGCGCTCGCACCAGCGCACTTTTGCCATGGTCAATATGACCTGCGGTGCCTAAAATGACGGCCTTCATGCCACCAGTGTAAACAACTGTAAATAACTGTTTCTGGGAAGTCGCCCACCACCTTTGTGAGTCACCAGGCGGGCGGCGATTGTGCGAAAATAGAGAATAGAGACTAGCTGTAACCTGCCGGGTTTACTATGGTTGGCCGTCGAGGGGAGAGGTGTACTTCCCATGACTCGAGGAGTGCCGAACTGGTTGAGCTCGAGCCGGCTTGATCCATACGGATGTCATCCATCGTCAGTCCGCCCAATACTTCAACCCGTACTCCTCCTCGGGACGAGCGCCCGCTCGAGCCGCGCGGGGCTACCGGCAGCGGCGGTGAAATCGTTGTTCCACACATTCTGATCCAACTGGAAGATGATCTTGAGCGCGCCCATCGGCGCGAGGCCACGGTCATTTCAGTTGCGGTGCACTTGTTGGCGGTCATATTTTTGCTGCTCTCACCCAAGCTGTTTCCCGGCATAAGGGGCGTAGTAATCGCCAATCCTGCCGACCTGATGCGCGACAAGCAGCTTACCTATCTCGACATGCCGCCCGACGAGCAGACGCCTCCGAAACAGGTGAAGCCTGACGCGAAGCTTTCAGATAAGAATCGACTCGCGGAAAGCCGGCATCCGCAGGTAGACCAGAAGACCATCGAAGAACTTCGCAAAGCGGGGCCACCGAAGCCAGTGGGACCGCAGGCACAGCCCTCACCGCAGGCAGTGCCGCCGTCTCCGCAAGGCATCCAGGCGCCGCCGCAACCGACGCAGCAGGCGGACAATATGCCGCCCCCGGTACAGAATCCGAAGCTTGCGTTACCGCAACAGCAGCAACCGGACCAGAAGCCGACGGTTGATTTTCGTGCGCTGAACCAGACCGCCGGGCAGCAGATTGCTTCGGCGGCTCGCTCTGCGGGACCCAGCCGGTCGGCGGGCTCGTTTGGCGGAGGAGGGGCCGGTGGCGACTACGGATCGGGCCGCGGTGGCAGCGCCCGAACGGCAGGCAATCTCGAAGTCCTGAGCGATACGCAGGGAGTCGACTTCGGACCGTATCTTTCGCGGGTGCTGCAAGCCGTGCGCATGAACTGGTACAACCTGATTCCTGAGGCTGCGCGGCCACCGCTGCTCGAACGCGGAAAGGTGTCGATTGAGTTCGCGATTTTGCCAGACGGCAAAGTTGCGGGAATGAGGATCACGTCACCGTCGGGCGATGTCTCGCTTGATCGCGCGGCATGGGGCGGAATTACGGCGTCGAATCCGTTTGCACCGCTGCCCAGCGAGTTTCACGGACCCTATCTGGCGCTGCGTTTCCACTTCTATTACAACCCCGCCAAGGGCGATATCCAATAGCCAGCGCGTAAAATGGCGCTGTGAACGCCGAACTGCCGTCTGCCCGCGATTCGCGGTCGCAGTCTTTTGAAGGCTATGAGCGCCAGAAGTCGCGCGAGCCCATCAAGCTCGTCGGATTGCTGGTGATCGCCCTGTTTCTTCTGCTGATTGGCTTCCCGCGATTCGGCAAGACCATTCCCTGGGGTGCGCGGTGAATGGCTTGCGACTCTGAAGCCTCCCGTGATCCGCTTCTGGTTGTTATTCTCGGCCCGACAGCATCCGGCAAGTCGGCACTGGCAATTCAAGTTGCCGGGCGCTTCTCAGGAGAGATCGCTAGCTGTGATTCGGTTGCGGTTTATCGTCACTTCGAAATCGGTACCGCGAAGCCGTCACGGCAAGAGCGCACACGGATTCCCCATCATCTGATCGATGTTGCTGAACCTGGCGAAGCGTTTACCGCGGGTGAATATGCGCGCCAGGCGCGGGTGGCCATCGGAGAAATTTCTAAGCGGGGTCATCTGCCGATCGTGGTAGGAGGCACCGGCTTGTACTTGCGTGCGCTGCTGGAAGGTTTGTTTCCTGGGCCGCAGCGCTCCGATGAGCTACGGGGACGCCTGCGGTCTCGCGCCGCCGAACACGGATCGAAACATCTGCATCGGATTCTTAGCAGACTTGATCCGGCGTCTGCGGCGAAGATCCACGCGAACGACATGCCCAAGCTGGTGCGCGCGATTGAGGTTTGTCTTACAGCACGCGCACCGATGAGCAACCTCTGGCGCGAGCGCGGAGGCGATCCGCTGGCCGGGTTTCGCATCCTGCGTATCGGACTCAACCCGCCTCGCGAGCAGCTCTACGAACGCATTAATCAACGCGCGAAACAAATGTTCGACGACGGCCTCGTTGTGGAGACGGGTTCGCTGCTGGAGCGCTACGGCGATGGCCGGAATATAGCGGCGATACATTCGCTGGGCTACAAGCAGGCGCTCGAGTATCTTCGCAGCCAACGAACACTTCACCAGGCCATGGCGGCTGCGCAGCAAGGCCACCGCAACTACGCCAAGCGGCAGATGACATGGTTCCGCCGCGAGCCAGACGTCACATGGCTCGAAGGGTTTGGCGATGATCCGGAGATTCGCAAGCGAGCAAATGCTTTGCTCACAGAACGCTTGCGGGAGTAATGCACGCCCCGATGTTATCTGGCATCGGACCTTCGGCGGCCATCTTCGTGCTATCGTCTCCACTGATGCTTCGCCGCACTCTTCTTCTGTTGACATTTGCTGTAGTCACGGTCCTCGGCGGTTGGAGTGCCAGCCTGCCTGCCTATCAGAAACCGGTTCCCGTTCATCTCGACAAAGCTGGCGAGAGGTGGGCACAACGAACGTTGAAGAAGATGTCGCTGGAGCAGAAGGTCGGCCAGATGTTCATGGTCTGGTCGCATGCGCAGTTTTTGAACGTCCACAGTCCTGAGTACATCGCGCTGCGTGACGCCATGCACAAATACCACCTTGGCGGATTCGGATTAACGGTCGAATACAGCGACGGCGTCCTCTATAAAAACGAGCCGCTCGAAGCTGCCATGATCACGAACCACCTTCAGAAGGATTCTGAATTTCCTCTGTTGTTCGGCGCCGATTTTGAGCGCGGCCTGGGCATGCGCCTGAACGAGGTCACGGGGTTTCCGCACGCGATGGCATTTGGCGCAGCGGGCAATGTCGAGTTCGCGCGGGAATCGGGCCGCATCACCGCCATGGAAGCCCGCGCCATCGGAGTGCAGTGGAACTGGTTCCCCGATGTCGATGTGAATTCCAACCCCGACAACCCGGTGATCAACACCCGTTCGTTCGGGGAAGATCCAACGCTTGTCGGTCAGATGGCCGCTGCCTACATTGAGGGTGCGCATGAGTATGGCATGCTGACCACTGCCAAGCATTTTCCCGGTCACGGCGACACGGATGTCGACTCGCACCTTGCTGTGCCTGTCGTATCCGTGGACCGCGCACGACTGGATCGAGTTGAACTTCCACCTTTCGAGGCTGCGATCAAAGCGGGAGTCGACGCCGTACTCGTCGCCCATGTTTCGGTTCCAGCGCTTGATCCTGATCCCAAGCGCGTCGCTTCCATCTCGCCGCCGATCGTAACGAGATTGCTGAAGAATCAACTCGGCTTT
>DATFSK010000025.1:0-76211 GCA_035262645.1 Terriglobales bacterium | reverse complement strand
TCCAGGTTGATCCAGTAGGTGCCGGCATTGAGTGTCGGACCGCTGAACGTGGAGCTCTCCAAGCAAACGTTGTAGCCGAAGCCGTTGCTGGAGCATGCGCTCTGGGTGAAGTTCACGACCTGATCAAACAGGCTGGTACCGCCGTTCTCTGCCGTCGAGATATTGATTTCAGCCGAGGTAAGAGTGTCGCCGGGGAACAGCCAGTCATACATGCTGAAGCCAGTGATGGTCGTGCCATCATTAGCCACGTTGAAGGTGTCGCTGACGACGAACCCGAAGTTGATAGTCCAGGCGTCGGTGTTGCCGTTGACCGGACCATTGTCGTAGATGGTCTGCGCCATCGCTGGAACAACCGCCAGCGTCAGCAGCAGTACTGCGAGAGTGGCGATACGTTTCAAGAGAGATCCTCCTCAGGATTGGAATGAGTAAAGTTCGACGACAGCTTGTCGCCGCACTAACACCCATCGCCTCCCACGTATCGCTTCTGCCGGGCGATTCTCTCGCTAACGTTTCGCCGCGGACCTCAAAGCAATGCCATCTGGCGATGCACAACGCCTTGGCTCGATGAAAACAAGTACAGCAGCATCAGACGCCGCGAGGAGTCAAGGACAAGGAGACCGGCGCCCATCATCATCGAAGAACAACTTCCGAGCGATCCGACTTTGCCGAAGCTGCTTCGATTCGTATGTATGAAATCTTGCGAAGAAGAAATGCAATTCTTCTGCCGCGTCAAATGGCTGAAAAGACAAATTCTCGACTTGCCCTGAGCGCAATGGCTTGCAACATAGTTCGCAGGATTTTCTCGCGCAGGCAGGATTATTCCCATAATGGGAAGAGCTCGCTCTGCAGATTAACTCGATTTCTCTGCGGTTCTAGAGCACGATTCCCAATTTGGAACAACCATGCGAAGGCAGACTTGTCGAGGCCGGTGCGGCGGATGCGATGTGGATGAAATGATCGAGCTATAACTTGCCGAGCGCCGATCGCACTCGGCGGCTGACCATTTCACCCATCGCTACTTCATAAGTACTGCGGCTAAGCGGGCACACAGCTCGACCCAAGCGGTGGACAGCAGCGCGCATCCCATGATGCGCTGCTCCGCATGCGGCCTGGCCCTTCGTCTACTTCGCATCGACCATTGGGATCTGCGATGCCAGCTGGAGTTGGATCATGAGGTCGACGCGGCGGTCGATCTGGCAGAACAGGGCCGTCTTCTTCGCCGAGATGACCTTCTCAAACATCGGTACATACCTCATGCGAAGCGCGACTACCTTCTGCTCGTTGGCGGCTTCGCGCTTGATGTAGTCCTGCGCCTGGGCGTCGGTCATGGTCTGGTAGTTCTTGGCATACTCCTGGATCAGTGCCCAGCGCTCGTCTCCATTCTTGCTGGCATCTTTACGGTACTGGTCATAGATCGGCCAGAACTTGGTGGCCTCGTCGGGCGTGAGCGGCATGTTGGCGGCCGTAATCTGTTTCCGGTTCGCCTGAATGTTCTCGCGCAGCATCTGGATTTGCTGATCGTTGGCGGAGGTGGGCTGGGCGCCCGCGCCGGGAACGTTCTGGCTGGAATCCTGAGCGCGGACTTGTATTGTCGCAAGCAACATGGCGCTGACAACGATCAAAAGAGCTGCAAAATTCTTCTTCGGCATTCTTGCCTCCTGGGCTTTGTTGAGTTGATATAACGCGGATTCGTACTGGCGATGGGCTGTACCAGACACGCATCCGTACACGCAGATGGGAAGCCGACTCCGGTGACCCTGATGCTGCAGGATTATATCGGAAGGAGGTTTGAGACTGGCTTGGCCGGGTCGCAGTGAATTCCGTGCGAGCGGGAAGGCGGTTGTGTTGCAGCCGGGCCAACGTTCGAAATTCAGTCACCTTGGCAAGCCGGCAGCACTTTTCTCGAAACCGCAGGTTCAGGCCTCACAAGGTCGCGTGACCCGCCTCACTGGCGACCCGGTTTATGACGCCCATACTGAGGCTGTCCGCGGCTGCCTGGCCCTTTGTCGGCGTGCTGTCAAGGTAGAGCCGACTTCTGGCCATGGTGCTGCGAATTCTGATGGGCAGCGCCGCGAGGAGGTGCTATTATGCCGACCGTCATGGAACCGAAACCTGCAAAAGAGAAAGAACCGACGCCGCCAAGCGGCGCTCCCGCTTCGGGCGAGCCCGAACTGTTCGCGGCTGAACTGGAGATGGAGGCGAAGTCATCCAGTTTTCTCCCTCTATTGCTGGTTGCCGGGCTGGTGCTGGTCGTCGGTGGGACAATTTTCTACTTTGTAAAAGGCGCACGCGATGTGTTGACCGTACCGGTCGCTACCACATCCGTTACCGACATTCTCAAGGCGCAAGCTCCACCTGTCGTCCAGTTCAGCACCGGAACGGTAGTGCCCAGCGTCAACGAGAAGCCGCAGGACCCGCACTACAAGTTGCTGGCCAAAGCCGGCGTGATCGTCACCAAGCCGAAGGGCAATGCGTCTCTCATCGTAAACGTCACCGGCCCCGGTGAAACCCTGCTCGGCAAAATCAGTGGCGTGCAGAAGACGAAGAATCCCGACGGCACGGTGACGTATGTTGTTCCACTTGCCGGGCGCGTGCTGGTTTCGGTAGACAAGGTCACCATGGTGAGGCCGCACCTGGCTACCGTGGAGTACAGCTGGAAATGGGAACCGAATCGCCTGGGCGAAGAGTTTGACGCCTCGGGCAGTTTGGTGAAGAGCTTCAGCACTTGGGACCGCGCGACCCTGATCAAGAGCTACGGCGTCGACTTCTACGGCGCGGCTCCCACCAAAGCGAGCATTAGCCTGATGGAAGGCAACAACGGTGTCTGGAAGCCGTATGTGGAATAGTAATTAGCAATTAGCAATTAGCAATTAGCAATTAGCAATTAGCAATTAGCAATTAGCAATTAGCCAAACCCGGGAGTCGGTGAGCAGTTACGCAGATTCTGTCACTGCTCACGAAGCCTCGCGGTGATTTCGTCGTCGAAAAAGTCTACTCACCTCATCGCAGTGACGACTTGCTATTGCTAGTTACTTATCGCCAGCCAGCCCAATCCAATCGCTAGAGTTGCCACCGTAACCGGAATGCCGATCTTCATGTACTCCAAAAACCCAATGTGTACCTCTTTCCGCGCTTTTTCGATCACGATGATGTTGGCGACCGAGCCGGTAATTGTCAGGTTGCCGGCCAATGTGCTGCTCATCGCGAGCAGCAGCCAGGCGTGATGCGGATTGTGAAATTGCGGTATGAGGCCTTTCAACAGCATGACCGCCGGCACGTTGCTGACAAGGTTCGACAGTAAAGTTACGATCGCAGTGAAGATCAGGTGATTCTGCAAATTCAGCTTCTCGGCCGCGGAGATCAACTGCTGCGTGATGCCCGCCTGCTCGGCCCCGCCAATCACCAGAAACAGGCCGAGGAACAGCATCAACAGAGACCAGTCGACGTCCTCGTAAATGATTCTTGGCGAATGACGACGCTGGATAAGGAGTACGGCTCCGCCGGCGGCCGCAACCAGCGCAGGAGGAAATCCCAGGAGAAATCCGATCAGGACGCCCACGCTGATTGCGACCGGCCACGCAGGATGCATGTCAATCGTCGTGTTCGCCGGGCCTTCTTCCTCTCTCGGCAGCACCGCGGCGCCGTCGTCCGAGTTCCGCAGATGAATCCAATGCAACACCGCCCAATCGACGAACAGCCCGACGACCGCTATGGGGCCGAGATGTGCCAGAAAATCGCGGTAGCCGATTCCGGAGATTGAGCCGATGAGAATGTTTTGCGGATTGCCAGTGATGGTCGCCGTGCTGCCAATGTTCGATGCCGTCGCCAGAGCAAGCAGGTATGGCACGGGACGCAAGCTCATGCGCCTGCACAACCTCAGTATCAGCGGCGCCATTACGAGGCAAACGATGTCATTCACCAGGAATGCTGAGAGGATCCCGCTGACGAAGATCACCGCCGGGAGTAAGCGCGCCGCGCTCAGATGTTGCAGGCCGCGATCGGTGATCCACTCAAAGAAGCCGGCCAGATGCAGCGTGGCGACGATCAGCATCATGGAAAAGAGCAGCACCAGAGTCGCGAAATCGATGCTTGCGATCGCCTCGGCCGGGCCGAGCACGCCGAAGGCGAACATCAGCACGGCGCCGATCACCGCCATCGCCGGACGATCGATCTTGGTCCCTGGAAGTCTGCCGATGGCGAAGACAAGGTAGCTGGCCAGGAAGATGAGCCAGGCGACAACAATGTGCCAGTGCGACAGCGTATGGCCCAATGTCAAAGCCATCGCAAACCTGTCCTCGCTGTCCTAACTCGGCGGGAGATGTGCCCTCCTGGCCCCGGCAACGGTTTGGTTGCCGCCGCCCCGTTTGCATTGACAAATTCCGTCGAAGCGATCACGCTCATCGCCAGTTCAAATCCATGCCGGAGTCTCGCTTGTGATTCGTGCCTGGTCGATTCTCGTTTTCGCTATCGCGGTAACGGCGGCGTCCCCTGCACTGGAGCTGCAAACATCGAGTTCCGCCCCGTCGTCGAAGAGTTCACCCACCGTCGTCACCGTCACCGATCAGAACAATGGTAAAGACATCGATCTTACATCCGGAGAGGAGCTGGTGGTGAAGCTGGCGAGCAATCGTTCGACGGGATATGGTTGGACGGTATCGGGCGATCCAGCCCCCTTGAAGCTGGAGAAGATGAGTTATCACAAGAGCACGAAATCATCGCAGATAACGGGCGCGCCGGGAGTACAGATCTTCCAGTTCAGTGCCGCTACGGCGGGGATCGCTACGCTGAACTTGGTCTATCGCCGTTCGTGGGAATACAACATGCCGCCGGCAAAAACCTTCAGCCTGAGAGTCAACGTGCGATAGCCGTTGCCTGTGAATGCTGCCGAATTCTGCTCAGGCGCTCGCAGGCCTGTTCCAGATCGCGATCGGTCTTGGCAAAGCAGAAGCGCAACAGGTGCTCCCCGCGTCCGCCCTGAAAGAATGCGCTTCCGGGCACGCTCGCCACACCGGCGATCCGCAGCAATGTCATCGCTTTCTCGGCGGAGTTGCTTCCAGGCACGGAGGAGGCATCCGCCAGCACGTAATACGATCCCGCCGGGACATGCGGTTCCAGTCCTGCCGAGCGCAGCGCCTCGCAGATCATCTCGCGCTTGTGCTGATAGTCGCGCACAAGCTCGGAGTAAAACGTCTCCGGCAGCTCCTCCAGTCCGGCCGCAACTCCGTGCTGGAATGCGGAAGGCGCGCACACGTAGCTCAGATCGTGGAAATAACTGATGGCCGGAATCCAACGCGCCGACGCATAGAGGAACCCGACCCGCCAGCCAGTAATGCTGAAGGTCTTCGAGAATCCCGAAATCGTGATGGTACGCTCGGCTGCGCCAGGCAGGCTCGCCGGACTAATGTGTCGCCGCCCGTCGTAGACGAAGTGCTCGTAAATTTCGTCCGTGAATACGAACAGGTCATTCGTAGTGGCGATTTCAAGAAGGTTCTCCAGATCTTCGCGGGAGAAAATCTTCCCGGAGGGATTCGCCGGCGTGTTCACCATGATGCCGCGCGTCCTGGGAGTAATTGCAGCGACGAGGCGTTCAGGTTGCAGCTTGTACTCGGGCGGATCGAGAGCGACCAGTACAGGCCGGCAGTGCTGTCCGACCAGCGTCGCGTAGTGATAACCGTAATAAGGCTCGAAGAGAATGACTTCATCGCCGGGATTGAGCAGCGCCCGGCACGCCGCGTCGAATCCGCCGGTCGCGCCGGAGGTCGCCAGGATTTCGCTCTCCGGATCGGCGATGATGCCATTCTGGCGCTCAAGTTTCCGCGCAATCGCATGGCGCAGCCGGGCGATGCCGTCCAGGCGCGTGTACTGGTTGAAGCCGGCCTCGATCGCCGCTTCGGCTCCGGCACGCACCACAGACGGAACTTCCGTGTCGCACACTCCCTGTGCCAGGTTGATCCCGCCCACCTTGTCGCACTCCACCGACATGGTGCGGATGGTCGACTGCGCAATGCGGCTCGCGATATCACTTAGTCCAAGCATGAAGGGTCAGCTCCTGTTCGCGGCGACTCGATACAACCGCGGCGACGGTAAAAACCAGTGTGCCACACGACGGAATGCCCCGGAGTTGAATTTGCATCTTGACCACACAAAGTTGGCGTTCATCCAGGATCACGTGTACAAGAACGTCGCCAGCGCGGCGTGTTACGTCGAAAGTTGTAGGCATGGACGCTGGGATCTGTCGCATTCCTCTTGCAACGATTGTTGCAACTGAGTTGCAAGTTATAGAAAACCCTGTATTTGCAGGTTTAGGAAGGCCGGCCCGCAAAGTTCACGCGTCACAAACGCCTGTGACTTTGGTCGTTGCCGCTCAGCGCAACGGGATTAGAATAGAAATGGAAATTGAAAATGATTTTCAACTTCATATTCGGTCGTCATAAGAAAGAGCGGCAGGCGCAAGCCGGCTCCCTCTCCGATCTCCATGTAGGAGAGAGCGCAATTGTCGCCGGCTTGGAGTTGTCCCCTCCCGTTGCCGAGCATCTCATGAACCTCGGCTTTGTCCCCGGCCTCGTCGTCAAAGTCCTGCGCAGCGGGCCCGGCGGCGATCCGCGCGTTTATCGCGTGGACGGCACGGAAGTTGCCATGCGCCGCGACCTTTCTCGCCACATTCGCGTCGAGCTCATCGGAGCTCCTGCTTTCGGAGACTAGCAATGGAGCCCCGGGCATGAGCTGTCACGCGGTGACATCTCCCAGCGATGAAGCTCTTGGTACTTCATACCGCACCATAGCGGTGGTCGGTCCACCGAATTCCGGCAAGACGACTCTCTTCAATCGTCTCACCAAACTGCGCCAGAAGGTCGGCAACTTCCCCGGCGTCACGGTCGAGCACCACACCGGCTATCTGCGCGACGCCAATGGGGACGAGATCGCGCTCATCGATCTGCCCGGTGTCTATAGTCTCATTCCGAAATCTGAAGACGAGAAGGTTGCGGTCGACGTTCTAACCGGCAACATGCCCGGAACGCCGCGTCCTGATGCCATCATCCTTGTCCTGAACTCCACCAACCTGCACACGCATCTGGTGCTGGCTGCGCGGGTCATTGCGCTTGGCATCCCGACTCTGGTCCTGCTGAATATGGCCGACGAGTTACGCAAGCAGGACGGGCACGTTGATGTGCTCTCCCTGGCGCGGGAACTGGGAACTCCTGTCGCGCTGGTCAGCGCCACGACGGGCGAGGGCCTGATCGCGGTGCAGAACTTCCTGTCGACGGCAACGGCCACTCCCGAACCACTGGAGTTGCCGGTCGTGGGCAGTACGCGGGGCTATCGCGAGTGGGCAGTTCGCGTAGGAACAAACGCGGGGTATCGTCGCCCGGCCACTCCCGTCTGGACGGCTCGGCTGGATTCGATCTTCCTGCATCGCATCTGGGGGCCGGTCATCTTCGCCGTGGTGGTCATCGCTGTTTTCCAGACGATTTTCGCCGTCGGTCAGCCGCTCTCGAACCTCTTGCAGAAATTTCTCGACACCACCGGGGCACGGCTCGGCGCTCACCTGCCCTCAGGAATGTTTCAGTCGCTGGTCATCAACGGCGTGTGGAAGGGCACAGGATCGGTACTGGTCTTTTTGCCGCAGATTCTGTTGCTGTTCCTGGTAATCGGAATTCTGGAGGACTCGGGATATCTCTCCCGAGCCGCAGTCATTGCCGACCGCACGATGTCGCGTGTAGGTCTCAACGGCAAGAGCTTCATTCCGCTGCTTTCGGCTTATGCCTGCGCGGTCCCGGCGATCATGGCCACGCGCACGATCGAGAGCAAGCGCGATCGCATCGCCACCATTCTGATTGCTCCGTTCATGACGTGCTCAGCACGGCTGCCCGTCTATACGATGATCATCGCAGCGTTTCTGCCGGACCGCCCGCTCTTCGGCGTGTTCCTCGGCACCCGTGCTGCCGCCATGCTTGGCCTCTACGTGCTCGGCTTCCTCATGGCCGTCACCACCGCCCGGCTGCTGAAATCCACCATCCTGAAGAGCAAAGACGCTCCCTTCATTCTGGAGATGCCGCCCTACCGCTGGCCGACGCCGGCGTCGCTGGGGCTGCGCCTGGTCGACCGCGGCAAGGCGTTCCTCTATCGCGCCGGCACCGTCATCATGCTGGTCTCGCTGTTGCTATGGGCGGCCACGAACTTTCCCATGCACCATGGCCAGCCGCCACAAGTCCAGGACAGCGTTGTTGCTAAAGTCGGACATGCCATTGAACCGGCCATTCGCCCGCTGGGCTTCGACTGGAAGATCGGTGTTGGCCTGCTGACGTCGGTTGCGGCACGCGAGGTCATCATCGCAACTTTGGGCACGCTGCACGGCGTCGATCCCGAATCGCATGCTACCGATCTACAGGCTGCCTTGCGTCACGAACTCACGCCTGCGGCCGCTGTCGCTCTGCTGGTTTTCTTCGCTTTCGCCATGCAATGCATGTCGACGATTGCAGTCGTTCGCCGCGAGACCAATGGCTGGAAGTGGCCGGCCCTGCAGTTCTCGTATATGACGTGTGTCGCCTATCTCGCAGCCTTCGCCGCTCACAGTCTGGTCAGCCACCTCATTCGCTGAACGAACGCATTACTGTGACCCGTATCACTGCTACTGTTTCGATCAGCGTACAGGATTAATACATTCGATCCGCGGAAGCTGGCTGATCCCCTCCAGCAGCTTGGAAAGACCTGCGGCGATCTACAGTGGTAAACCCTCTACTCCCATTTTGAACTTTACTGGCCCTCGAGCAGCTCTTCGCGTCACGAGCAGGTGAGTGCTTGAGTCAAAATCGAATTCTTGTAGTCGATGCCGATCCCGTCATTCGCTCTGGAATCTGCAATTTCCTTGCGTGCCAGGGGCACATTATTTCCGAGGCTTCCAACTACCAGGATGCGCAGTTGCAATTTGAGCGCTTCCGTCCTGACGCGATTGTCCTCGACTGCTGCCTCCCCAAGGGCGATGCTCCGCAGTTGGTGCGCCAGGCCAAGGCGGCGAGGCCTGCGATCCCTGTTCTGGTACTCACCGGCCAAACTGGTTGGAGTTTGGGGGAGCGGGCAATATGGCAGGGCGCCGATCACATCATGTCAAAACCTGTGGAGCTGGACCAGCTTCACAGCGCCCTTCTCCGCTTGATCTCACGACAGAAGAGCGCGCCCGCTCCGGCCTGTGCTCCCCGGATGCAACGCGATGCTTTGGACCCGTTCGTCGGGACGAGCGCTGCCATACATCGCTTGCGTGAGCTCGCGAACCGCGTTTTGTGCAGCGAGAGCCCGATCTTGCTGCAAGGGGAAACCGGCGCAGGCAAAGGAGTGCTGGCCAACTGGATCCACCGCCACGGTCCGCGCGCTGATAGGCCCTTTCTCGATCTGAACTGTGCCGGCCTCTCGCGGGAGCTGCTGGAATCGGAACTGTTCGGGCACGAAAAAGGAGCGTTTACCAGCGCCGTAAATTCCAAGCAGGGCCTGCTGGAAGTGGCGAATCAGGGCACTGTCTTTCTCGACGAGATCGGCGATATCGATTTACAGGTACAACCCAAGCTCCTCAAGGTGCTGGAAGACCGCACCTTCCGCCGGCTGGGCGATGTTCGGGACCGCGAAGTGGATATTCGGCTCATTTCTGCCACTCACCGCGAGCTGTTGGACCTGGTACGCCAGCAGCGCTTCCGCAGCGATCTCTACTTTCGCGTGAACATCATCTACATTCAGGTGCCGCCGCTTCGCGAACGTGTGGAGGACATACCCTGCCTGGCCCAAACCCTGCTTCGCAGTATCAGCCGGGTGCGCAGGCAGCGGGAGTGGTCGATCTCCAATACAGCAATGACGGCTCTGAAAAGCTATTCCTGGCCAGGGAATGTCCGCGAACTGCGCAACGTGCTGGAGCGGGCCGCGCTGGTGGCCGCAGATGGCGCAATCCGGCCCGAGCACTTATACCTACAAGCCCCGGCCCTGGAAGTCTCGCGCATGGGCATGGGCGGGACCTTGAAACAGGTGGAGCGCGCCTACATCCATCACGTGCTGCACGTCGAGGGTGGCTCGGTTGAGCGGGCTGCCCGCCGCCTGGGCATTCCCCGCAGCTCTCTCTACAACAAGATGAAGCGCTTCGAAATCCCGCAGGGCACCGGACGCTTGTGATTCGACTTTGCGGGGCTGGCAGCTAAGCCAACCTCTGCCTGCCAGCTCCCGTCTTACTGTATAGTAGCTAGCGTATGTGGGCTCTTCACCGGCTTCCGGAATTCAACAGGGCATACCACTCAGCCGATGGCACTTGGGCTACCGGCGAAGTGGCAGCCAGTCTGCATTTCCCGCAAGGATTGCTGGTTTCCGTTCTGCTTGTGACTCCCTTTTGGACAACCGTCGGTCTCGTGCTGTATCACCTCACCAGGTAGGCCACGACGGCCTGCATCCTGCCGCGTTTTCTCTCATCTTCAAGCTATGATGGTTTAACGCTGTTCATCATCAAATTCTGCACTTCGAGCTGATACCGAATGTCCGATGCCTTTATCTGCGATGTAATTCGCACTCCGTTCGGCCGCTACGGCGGCGCGCTGTCCACCGTTCGCACCGATGATCTTGCTGCCATTCCAATCCAAGCCTTGATGGAGCGCAATCCGGCCGTCGATTGGGGCGCCGTCGATGACGTGATCCTGGGCTGCGCGAATCAGGCCGGCGAGGACAACCGTAACGTCGCCCGCTTGGCCTTGCTGCTGGCGGGCTTGCCCCAGACCGTGCCCGGCGCAACCGTCAATCGCCTTTGTGCTTCCAGCCTGGATGCAATCGCCATCGCCGCCCGAGCCATCAAGGTCGGCGAGAACTCCCTGGTGATCGCCGGCGGCGTGGAGAGTATGTCCCGATCGCCTTTCGTGATGGGCAAAGCTGATGCGGCATTTTCGCGTGCAATGAAGCTCGAAGATACGACGCTTGGCTGGCGCTTCGTCAATCCACTGATGAAAGCCCGATACGGCGTGGATTCGATGTCGGAGACCGGCGAGAATGTCGCGGAGGAGTTCGGAGTCTCGCGTCAGGACCAGGACGCCTTTGCCTATCGCAGCCAGCAACGAACGGCGGCGGCGGTGAAAAGCGGAGCTCTGGCAGAAGAAATCACTCCGGTCACGACGACGCCGCGCAAAGAGCCGCCCATCACGGTGGACAGCGACGAACATCCGCGGCCAGATACCACGCTGGAAGCATTAGCTGCCCTGAAGCCCGTGGTCAAAGCCAACGGCACAATCACGGCTGGAAACGCGTCCGGCATCAATGACGGCGCCTGCGCCGTGCTGCTCGCTTCTGAAGAGGCCGTAAAGCGCTACGGCCTGAAGCCGAAGGCGCGTGTGCTGGCGTCGGCAGCGGCAGGTGTAGCTCCACGCATCATGGGAATGGGACCGGTTCCGGCGACGCGCAAAGCGCTGGGCCTGGCGGGGCTCACGATCGCCGACATGGATGTCGTCGAGTTGAACGAGGCCTTCGCCTCACAAGCCCTCGCCGTGCTGCGCGACCTGGGAATTCCCGACGATGCTCCCCACGTGAACCCGAACGGTGGAGCGATCGCGCTAGGACATCCCTTGGGCGCCAGTGGCGCGCGACTGGTGACGACTGCCGTTCTACAGCTGCAACGCTCGGGTGGCCGCTACGCTCTGTGCACCATGTGTATCGGCGTAGGACAAGGGATGGCGATGATCCTGGAGAGAGTGTGATCGGAATAATTCGCAGCTCTCGCCTGTGGCGATGCCGGTCTTAAGTCCTGGCCACGCGCGTAATCACGTGCCGGCGTAAATGGAAGTCAGCCGGCATATTGCGCACATTACGCTGATACGTGACCTCGATGCTCAGCAGCCACAAGGCCGAAACTGCAAGTACTGCGAATAGCACCCGTAGCAACATCTTTCGACGAAACCTCAACACTCCATACCTCGGGTAACTTTCTACTTTGGATTTGCGATCTCGTAGTCAACCATCTCCTTAACAGCATCGTACGGGGGATTGTTGTTGGAGAATCCTACCAGCCTGCGGCCATTAATGAAAAATGTAGGCGTGCTGGTGACGTCGAGCTTTTCGGCAAGCGCTATCGAGTCCCGTACGCGCTTTTCCGTCTCCGGCTTGGCGACGCAGGCCGCAACCGCATCGGGATCGCCACCAGAGTCTTTGACGTATCCCTTCAGCATCTGGTCAACATTTTGCTCGTTGATCTCCGATTGGTGCTCGTAGGTGGTAGCGATGAACTTCCACACAGCATCATTGTTCTGTCGAGCGAGACAGTCGAGATACTTAGCTGCCTGGAGCGCCCACTTATGAATCTTCTCTAAGGGATAATTTTGAAAGACCAGCCTCGCCTTGGGCTCTTCTTCCATCAGTTTCGTGATATTTGGCTGCGCCGCTTTGCAGGCCGGACACTCCAGATCGCCAAACTCAACGATGGTGATCGTCGCGTCGGCAGGGCCGTGAGCCGGGCCGTTTGCCTGCTTCAGTACCTCCCGGTCGTGTGCGAAGGGATCGGCGCCGAAGGGAAGAAGTTCGGCCATGAAGGCGTACTTCTGATCAGATGTGATGTAGAGTCGCACCGGCTGCGCTCCCCGCGGCGTACTGAACACCACCGTCGCCTGCGCGATACCCGATGCCTCCGACGGCTTTATCTCGACCACCTTGAAATTCAGCTCCGGATTCCAGCCGAACATTTTCTTCAGGAAAGAATCGACAGTAGCTTCGCTCGGCAGCGAGGCGTTCGCCGGGGTATTCGGCGCAGGTTTGGCAGAGCCTGCCTGACTTGCAGGGGCGCTGTTCTGGGCAATGAGTTGTAAGCTGAAAACACAAAAGGTAACGATGGAAACTACACGCGCAACACGGTTCATGAGTCCTTTCCTGGACGGGACGAATTGGCGATAATACATCAGAGCAGCCAGGAAACCACCGGCTACCCATTCAAATTCCTGGATTCCAGCTTGCAGCTCCGGCTGATTCTTCTACTCGCCGGTAGCTAATTCCTTGGCCCGCACACTTCCACTTTGGCGGCGATGGGATACCGGCGTCCGAAGCCGAATGCCTTCTCGGAGATCTTCAGGCCCGGCGCAGCCTGCTGGCGCTTGTATTCGCTCTTGTCCACCATGCAAGCCACTCTGCGCACCAGTGCCAGATCGAATCCATGGGCAACGGCGATTGCTTCCGGCGAGCGATTGTCCTCGATATATTCTTCCAAAATCGTGTCTAGAACATCGTACGGCGGCAGAGAGTCGCTGTCTTTCTGGTCGGGTCGCAGCTCCGCCGAAGGAGGCTTCTCAATCGTCGAACGTGGGATCACCGGCGCGCGCGAGTTCACGTACTCCGCTAGCTTGTAGACCAGCGTCTTCGGCACGTCTGAGATGACAGCCAGACCTCCGCACATGTCTCCGTAGAGCGTGCAATAACCCACACCTAATTCAGACTTATTTCCTGTGGTTAAAAGCAGGCAGCCAAACTTGTTGGAGATCGCCATCATCAGCGAGCCGCGAATACGCGCCTGTATATTTTCTTCGGTCACATCAGGCGTCCGGCCGGCGAATACAGGCGCCAGCGACCCTCCATACGAGTCAAAGATGTCGCCGATGGGAACGAGTTCAAAGCGGATACCCAGATTGCGGGCCAATGCCGCGGCATCGTCGATGCTGCCGCGAGAAGAGTACGGTCCCGGCATTCCGACGCCGACGACGTTCTCGCGGCCAAGCGCGTCGACGGCAATACACGCGGTGAGAGCCGAATCGATTCCGCCACTCAAGCCGAGAACTACCTGGCGGAAACCGCATTTGTGCACGTAATCGCGCGTGCCGAGAACCAGCGCAGAGTAGGCGCTTGCCTCCAGCCCTTCGTCGCGAGAATGTATGTCGCCCGCGAGTGTGTCGGTATCGAAGCAAATGAGGTCTTCTTCAAAGGACTTCGCCTGCGCGATGACGCTACCGTCAGGTCCAATGACGAAGCTGGAGCCGTCAAACACCAGGCTATCGTTGCCGCCGACCTGGTTGACCATCGCTACCGGCACGCGGTAATTGGTCGCGATCGCGGTCAGCATGTCGCGGCGCAGTTCGCGCTTGCGCAGGAAAAACGGAGACGCCGAGATATTCAGCAGCACCTTCCCACCGGCGCCAATCAGGTCTTCCACCGGATCGACCCCGTAAAGTCTCCGGTCCCAGAAGTGCTTATCGTTCCAGGCATCCTCGCAGATGGTCAGCGCCAGCTGCCGGCCGTCTATCGCGAAGAGTTCCTGGTGATCGGCAGGCGCAAAGTTACGCATCTCGTCGAAGACATCATAGGTAGGCAGCAGGCGCTTCGATTGCACGAACGCGATCTTGCCGTCGCGCAGCAATGCGGCGGAGTTCAGTACCGATTTGCCGGTCGAGGCGTGCGCCTGGGTAACAAAGCCGCAGATGACGGTGATTCCACTTGTGGCCTCGGCAATACGTTCGACCGCACGTTGATTGCTTTCGACGAACCACGGCCTTTCCACCAGATCGCGAGGAGGGTAGCCACAAACCGAGAGTTCGGGAAAGAGTATGACGTCCAGCCCGCCGCTTCGCGCGCGACAGGCGAATTCGATGATCTTTTCGGAGTTGCCAGAGAAGTCGCCAACAACGGTATTGATCTGGCCGAGTGCAATCCTCACACTACAAGTGTAACGGCGCGGCCTTCAGCCCGCCAAATCGTCGCTGCCGCTCAGTACACGCTTGCCAATTGCCAATGCGGTGGACTTCCGCCGGGTGGTGTACTGGTTGGGTTATCGACGGGAGGTGGATAAGGGGTCTGCGGCATCTTCTGGGAATCTGCTGAACTGTCCGACTTCTCCCCCGGTCGCAACAGGGAGGGAGCGTTTGTGGGCTTCAGCTCGTCCTTCTTCTGCGCAACTTCTGACTCACTCGACTCCAGGTCGACTTCCTTTTTCGTGCGGACAATCTTCTCGCCATCGACTGACATGATCTCCAAGCGAGTGACGAACGTCCCCTGGAAGCGCACGAAGTCAACCTCTTCGGGTGGATTGCCGTAGATCCACTCCTCGTAGTCGACACCAGCGTCGTCTTTGTCGCGAACTTTCTTAGGGGCCCGGCCTTTCGCATACACCACCATCTCGCGGTCCATGCCTACCAGGACCTGATGGTTCTTGATGGCTTCGCGGACCTTTGGCGGCAAGGTTTTCTCGTAAGCCTCGGCCTGGTTAAGAGCTTTGAAATCGAAGACGGGCGCCAGCATCGCGCGAACCTGTTCACCAGTCAGCTCAGGGACATATTTATCGAATTCCAACGTTACGCTGGATCCGGTCGCCCCGAGGCTCTGAGGGGCGCCACCGATGGGGACAGTCTGTCCTCCCGTGCCCATGGAGATGTGCTGATACCACTTCTGATGTTTCTTTCCGCCACCGTTGATTTCGAAGACGATCGCCTTGTCTTTGATTAAGACATTGGTGATGACCACACGATCGCCGGGCCTGGCGGCAACGCCATGTTCCCCAACCAGGGATGCAACCTGCTGCTCGCTCTGGGTTAGTTTGCCATCCTTAATTTCCAGGCCTTTCTCACCCATGGGGAGCGGAGTACGCACGAAGACCCGTTCGGCAGTGAGGTCGCGCATCACCAGTATCTTGGTTTGGGGTGTCATCCTGTCGGACGGATTGGCACTGGATTTTTGATCGCCGGCGAAAAGCCAAAGGGGCAGCAGCAGTGCTGTCGCGAGAAGCTGGTAACAAACGCGATTCATGGGAAACCCCGGTTAGGACTCATTATATGCCGATCGATCAGCATCAGCATGGCTGGTCACGTGAGTGATATCGCACTAGGATTTGATGCCGGAAAGAGTTTGGACGGCGGGTTCGGGGGCGACTTTGGGCTCCGGCTGAGGCAGCTTCTTCAGCGGAAGTTTCCATAAGACGAGCAGCGCAATGAGAATGGCCATCGTCCCGCTTGCCGCGCCCTCTACCCCATATTTTCCTCCGGTCAGCCACTTCGGGCCGTACGCCTGGGTGTAGATCCAAAGGTTGAAGACGCGGAAACCGCTGACGGGCAGCCCGAAGACAAAGCCCAGGGTCACATTCCAGCCGAAATGAATGCCCCAGGGCAGCCAAAGCGCGCGCGTACGCAGATAAGCCACGGTGAAAAGAATACCGATGAGAACTGTGTTGACGATTCCCCAGGGGCTGGCATCGGGATTCAGGAGGTGGAGCACTCCGTAAAAGATTGAGAAGACCAGCACCGCCTGGGTTGTTCCGATACCGCGCTCCAGTTGCTGGAAAGGGTAACCGCGGAACATCAACTCTTCGGCCAGAGCGCCGCACAGGATGGTGAGGATGAGCGCGGCAAGATTGGGCAGCAGATGCCAGTTCCAGAGATTCACGGTGCTGAAGCGTCCCAGGAAATGGATGGGCACAACCGCCAGAATCGTGAAGACCGCGCCCAGCAGAGTGCCCAGAACAAGTTGCTTCAGCCACCCCTTTACGCGCGGCAGCCCCTGCGCGGCGATACGGTGCTCCTCAACGTGATCGCCAACGGTCAGCAACCAGATGAAGATGCCAAGCAGGAGCAGCGTCCATAGCGCGCGAAATACAAGCTCGCGCCGAAAGGGATGGTCTCCGGAGGCTTCGGTTGCGATATTGCCGGCGACAACAAAAGCGATCGCCGCGAGGAAGACGGCGAAGAGAAACGCCCAGATCGGTTTTAACTTTCCCTTGGTGTCAGTAAACATTCCTAAGCCTTAACCGCTTGCCGTTTCCCTACGGAGTGGAATTGCAATCCCTCGGCAGCCACCCCAAAATCCAGCGGCTGCCCGCCACGCCGGCGAATGGCATCTTCCACTTGCTTGCGGGCTCCCTCCTCAACCAGGGCAATCACGCAACCACCACCACCGGCGCCACAGACCTTTGCCGCCCGGGCGCCATTCCGCTTCGCAATCTCAATCAGCATATCAATCTGCGGGGTAGCGATCCCAGGAGCATTAGTGCGCCGCAGCGTCCATTCGTCATTGATCAGCTGCCCAACCCGGTCCCAATCCTGCATCGCCAATGCATTTCGCATCGCCTGCGCAATCCGCGAGATCTCGGCAAAGTTGGCGATCACCTGCTTCTCGCCATTGATATGCTGTTTGAAAACTTCCCAGTTGTTGATACCGGATTGCCGTGGCGCTCCAGTGTAAAACAGCGCGAAACGCCGGTTCACCTCATCGGGCGGAAGGTCAATCCGCTCCCATCGAATGCCGTCCGCTTGCAGATGTATGGCGCTGACGCCTCCGTACATCGCCGGATAGTAATCCTGACAGCCCGTCGGGACGCGGATGAGTTGGGCCTCCACGTTTTGCGCAATTACCCGTATCTCTTCAATCTCGATCTCGCGACCGGCAAAACGCGCAAGCGCTGCACTGGTGGCGATCATCAAGGCCGAAGAGCCTGAGATGCCGGCGCCTGCGGGCGAGTCCGAATAGGTGTCCAGGACAAAGCCGCCATCAGGCCGGAAGAAACGTACCAGGTAAGCCGCCAAAGGATGTTCATACCAGCCTGCCGCCAGCAGGTCCTCGAATGATGCAAAGCGCCCTTCCCGCCCGGTGTCATGCGAGCGCAGGACGATTTCTCTTCCATCGGCAGGCCGGATGCTGCAGGCGGTCCTGATGTCGAGCGCAATGTTCACGCTGACCGCGCCCGGGTGAAACAGATACAGCGGCCAGATGTCGATGGTTCCTCCCGCGAGGTCGGCACGACAGGGTGCAGTGGTGACGATCGCATCCTCACCAGCTTGCGATAGAAATTGCGCAACGGAGGACATCCTATGATTCGGCCCCAGCCGCGAGTCCCCTCGCGACCGCGAGGACCTCGCTAATGATCTGTTTCACGTCGTCCGGCGTCGTTCGATGGTTTACAAAGCACGCGCGGAGAGCAAACTTACCCTGAATACTTGCGTTGGATAAGAATACCTTGCCGCGCCGCACCGTGCGCTGCAAAATCTCCTGATTCAGAGCGTCCAGATCGGCGGAGGAACCACGTTTCGAAACATAACGGAAGCAAACCGCGCTCAGAGGCACGGGCGCGAGAATTTCCAGTTCTGGTTGTCCGGAGATCAAATCTCGCAGCAACCGGGAGTTGTGGAGATCGTTTCGAATCGACTCGCGAAACTTCTCCAGCCCGTGATATCGAAGCGACAGCCACAGCTTCAAAGCACGAAAGCGGCGCGACAGCTCGATTGATTCCTCAAAGAAAGCGAAACTTTCGATCGGGTCCCTGAGCAGGCTTTTGGCGTAGTCGCCAGTATGCGCGAAGGCCTGTTGGGCGGGAGCGCTATCGCGATACAACAGACAGCCGCAGTCAACCGGCTGGTAGAGCCACTTATGGGGATCGAGGGAAACGGAATCGGCTTGGTTGAGTCCGATAAGTTTCTGTGGCTCGGCAATAGCGGCCAACGCGCCATAAGCTCCGTCGACGTGGAACCATGCGCCGCATTCGCGCGCAATTTCGGCGAGCTCCGGCAGTGGATCGATGCTGCCTGTAGTGACCGTACCGGCCGAGCCCACGATCGCGATAGGCTTAAACCCGGCAGCCTGGTCGCGAGCGATCGCATCGCGCAACTCGCCGGTGCGGATGCGGAAGTCATCGTTGCAGGCGATCAGCCGCAAGTAGTCGCGCCCGATTCCCAGCAGGGCGACGGCTTTGCCGATCGACATGTGAACCTCGCAGGAGGCGTACACCGTTCCGGGGCGAGCGCCGCTTTCGTTCGCCGGAAGACGAGCCTCGCGGGCCCTGGCCAGAGCCATGAGGTTCGCAGGCGAGCCTCCGCCGCACAAGCTGCCGGTAAATCCGCGACAGCCGATGGCTTCTGCCAGCCAGCCGACAACCACGCGCTCCAACGTTACGGCTGAAGGCGCTGAACGCCACGCCGTCGTGTTCTGATTCAGGGCGCTGGCAAGCAAATCCGCCGCGGCCGCCACCGGCTCGCCCGATCCAAAAACGTACCCGAAGAAGCGCGGGCTATTCGGCCGGCACGCGTCGATGACCTTTTCCAGATCATCAAAAGCAGCGTTGCCGCTTCCCTTCTCCGGCAGCGGCTTTGCAAACCAGCTTTCCATATCGCCGCCCGTTACCTCGGGAAAGCTTCTGCGTCCAGGCACGCTAGCGAGGTATTCCAAAGACAGTCGCGTCAGGCGCTCAAAGACATCCTTATACTCGGATTCCGGCAGTACAAGTGGGTTCATTGTGCTTAGTCCGGCACTTTGAAGGAGCAGGCAGGACACTCATTGTAGCGCGACGGACCTACAGCTCGTTATAGCTAATCAACTCGATCTTCTGCTGACGGAGGACTTCCTTCGCTTCGGGTGATGTGAGCAAGCGCAGCTCCTGTTCACGCGATTGCCTCAGCCGAGTCTGCACCCTTTCGAGATCGGCATCGTTGTACCCGGGATGGCAGACGAATTCCCACGTTCCCTCAGGCATGCTTTCAGTCACGGCCGTGAAGAGCTTCAGATCGAGTTCGCCGGTGACCAGCACGCCCAGCGATCCCTCGGTAGTACGGAGGCCATGAGCCTCGACCTCACGCCGGAAGTTCGTGGCGAAGTTGCGCAACACGTTCAGTTGAGCGAAGCGCTTCCACAGCCTGCGCGTGCGGAGTAGTCCGGTCAGCGGGAGCGGCCAGACCTGACCGAAAGGATTGCGAACAGCCGGAATGTTGCATGCGGTGGCCGCCCGCAGCAGAGGACGCAAGACTGCAGGAAACATGTGCGCATGCTTATGGGTATCGAAATGCGAGAGCTGAATTCCCGCTGCTTGAATGCGCCGCATCTGCGCGGTCGCCTCCGCTTCTATCTGCGCAGGGTCGAGCCTGTGGCGAAACGATGCCACAACAAAATCGTTCAGGCTATCCCGGAAATGCGGGTGGTGGTCGTGCTGTTTGGGATCCAGAAGGCTGGCGACCTGTTGCGGCGGCAGCAGAGGCTCGCCGTCAAGCAGGACAACATGACAGCCAATACTGATGGGGGCCGCGCCATTCGTCCGCGAGTCGCCTCTCAGGTCGGCAGCGCCATGGAATGCCTGGGAATTCGCCATCACCGTGGTCGAAGTAACAATTCCACGGCTGTGGGCTTCGAGGATGGCGCGATTGACGCCCGCGGTCAGGCCGAAATCGTCAGCATTGATGATCAGCCGGCGCACGGCTTCAAGTGTAGCAAGCACAAGCAGCGGCGGGTGCAGGACTCACACCTGTAGAAGGGCTCGACCCGTTTGAACTTCATCTGTGTGAAAAGGCAGGCAGTGCGGTGGGACAGACACCGGTCGGTCTAGCGATGGTTTTTTGGCGAAGCTATCAGGCGCTCTTAAGCGCTCTCTCCCCCTCTCCCAGGTAGACCTTGATCTTCTCCAGCAAGGCTGGGAACATCTGCTCCTTGGGAAGACAGGCATTGACGTCTTTGCCGCCATCGACGTGGCCATAGCCGGTGACGATAATCACGGGCACGTGAGGATCACTGGCGTGAATTTGACGCGCCAACTCCAGTCCATTCATGCCTTCCATGCGGAAGTCGGTGACCAGAATGTCAAACTTCTCGCGCTTGAACTTCTCCAAAGCCTCCTTCGCGTTATAAGCGCTCACCGCGCGGTAGCCTTGCGTCTCGAGGATTTCACAACTGAGGCGAGCCAGGACCTCGTGGTCGTCGACAAAGAGAATTGCCTTCATATGCGATCCTTCACGGAAGGGACCACACTTCCGGTTAAGTAATTGGTTTCTCCGCCTGCAGGAAAAGATGCCTGGAGGGGAGAAAAGAATCGGACCCGCCTCAGGCTACTGGGGTTGGGCCTTGACCAGCTTCAAGTCCGCGAAAGCAGACCACTTGCCGTCAGCGCGCTTCTGCTCCATCTGCCATTCCCAAGTACCGTTCTCGGGATTCCAGATGTAGGTGGTGTGGAAGGGGCCGTCAGGGTACTCAAAAACGAACCGAATCTGATTTCCCTCGCGGACTCCGTAGCCCAGGGTCTCTGAAAAGCGTGCCCCGAAGACGTCCATCAGATGCAGTACGTAACGGTCGCTTACCGTGTCGTAGCCCAGGAACCAGACAGCTTCGTACGGGTGCTCGCTCTTGGGCGCGGTTGCAGAGGTTTGCTCATGCATACGCAGGAACTGGTGATTCAGTACCCACTCAGCCTGCAAACTGTGATGGGCGTCGTGTCCCATGACGCTGCCTTCCACTTTCCAGCTTCCGGCGAGATGGTCGACCAGAGGATCTTGCCATGGCGGCGCGACCTGGGCCGAGACGCATATTGCAGTCAGACAAAGGAAGGCGAAAGCCGACAAGCGCCGAATCGTAATTGAGGTCTGCAACTAGCGCCTCTTTCGAGGCGATTTCTTCGCAGCACTTTTCTTGGCCGGCTTCTTGACTGCCGGAGCCTTCTTTCCTTTTGCCTTCCTCGCGGGCTTCGATTCCTTGCGAGCCGGCTTAGCGGGCAGCTTCTTTTGGGCGGCCTTCACTGGCGCGGCAGCTTTGCCGGTGGCCTTCGCTTTGGCACTCGCCTGTGGCGCCGCTGGAGAATTGCCTATGGCGGCAGCTTGAGGATTCGCCGGCGCAGCAGCCTGTAGCGGCGTTGCGGGCGCGGCTGCGGCTTTGGGCTTGCGTCCGCGCTTGGCCGGGGCTGCGGCTTCCACTCCAGCCGGTGCAGCAACCGCTTTCGCCCGTCCACGCTTTGGCGCCGGTGGAGGAGGAGGCGGCGGCGGCTCATATGGCCGCAAGAAATTCATGATCTCGGAATGCGACCGCAGCCTGCCGTCCATCAGCAGCAGAAAGGCTTTTTCCGTGATCTCGGAATACTCCGGCAGTTGCGGCGTGATGCGTAGCTCCGCCATCTCCGGGAAGGGCAATTTTTCCTTCACCTGCCGCCACTTTCCGAAGAAGTTCTTCAGCTTCTGATCGACCGCCTGCTGCCTGGTCGTAAGGCTCAGGAAGAGAATGTTCTCCGGAGCCGAATGCGTGAGGATCTTCCATGCGCCCGATGGAACGTTGGCTTCTTTACCGCTCAACTTTTTGGCCAGGTCGTGGGCGTTGCTTTCCAGATGCTTCCACTTGTCGACGAAATCGCGGCGCGGGATCATGCGCTGGATCTCCGACGTGTCCTTGTCATTCATGCGCCGCGTGAGGAAGTACATCACGATCGGCCCGGTCTCCACCGAATAGCCGGCCTCATTCATCGTCTGGCGAGTTTTGACCAGCTGCGTGAGATCGCCGGAATCGATCTTTGCCATCGACCAGTGGGGATGCAGGATCTTCAGCCAGCCTTCCTTCTCGAGCGCGCGCATGATGTTCAGCGGATCGTCTTCGTGCGCCAGTTGCTCAAGTTCATAGCCGATCGCGCGCTTGTTCACATACTCGATGTAGTTGTTCTCTTTGCCGGAGTCGTAACGCGCCTGTGTGCGCTCTTCCAGCGGCCAATGGAATCGCGCGCTCAGACGGGTGGCGCGGATCAGGCGGATCGGTTCTTCCAGGAACGCATAATTATGCAGAACGCGAAGGACTTTCGCTTCCACGTCCGCGATGCCGTTGAAGGGATCCAGCAGCAGGCCGCGCGAGCCCGGGTTCAGCGAGAGCGCCATGGCGTTGACGGTGAAATCACGGCGCCGGAGATCCTCGTTGATGGTAGCCGGAGTCACGGCAGGCGGCTTGCCGGGCTTGTCATAGGCCTCGGCTCGCGTCATGTTCAGCTCGGCGCGAACATTACCCGGCATCAGGAGCTGCAAAGTGCGCAGGTCTTCGTCAATACCCTGCACGGAAATACCAGCTTTCTCCAGTTGATTCTGCAGCTTGAGGGGATTTCCCTGGATGCTGAGGTCGATATCGCGGATTGGGAAGCCAGTAACCAGATCGCGAATGGTGCCGCCGGTGAGGTAAAGGTTCAACCCCGCATGCTTGGCAAGTTCCTGCACCAGGTTCACACCGGCCTGCTGATCCGGGGTGAGCCGGGTTTCCATGCTATAGATGTAATCTGCCATCTAAGTGTATGACTCTAAAGACCGATCCAGAAGATAAGTAGGCCCTAGGGCTTAGGTGCCCGACGGCTTGAGGGGCTCGACTACTCCGCCATTTGCAGCGCACAGGCTTTTCTGTCGAAATCGCAAGCCAGCCAAAGGACAAATAGCAAGTGTAGCAAAATCTAGCACTTACGTGGCTTTTCACTCGGGCCGCTGTAAAGCGAACAATAACACATGGTTGACATTTTGGCTACAGAGTAGGTTCAAAGGGCATATTTTCAGTAAAAGTGCGACAATCGAGGCTAGCCTCAGGACCTTTACCCTTCGCAGACATGGCTACGACACACAAGAAGGTGATTGTTCGCAAGATGGACCGTGATACTGCCAACGGTTACGTCAATGCCACGTTTGTATCTGACGGCAAACTTGAGCTGCTGAATACGTCCGGGAATGTGGTCTCCATCGACTTGCGCGACGTGAAGGGCGTCTACTTCGTACGCGACTTCGGCGACTCCGAGTCTCTCACGCGCAAGACCTTTACCTCCCGTCCGCGTATTGAAGGACTCTGGGTGCGTCTGCGATTTCGCGATAACGAAGTGATTGAAGGCGTGATGCCGAACGACCTGCTGCAGGAAGGTGTCGAGGGCTTCTCGATCATTCCCGCGGATACGACTTCGAACACGCAAAGGATTTTCGTGCCGCGCACTGCTCTGGCGGAAATGAACGTGATTGGCGTAATCGGCGAAAAGAGGCCGGGAAGACGTGGACGCCGGCCGGAGGACACGCGGCAAGTGCCGATGTTCACGTAGATTCAGCGACTCTTACACGATAGGCTATGAAACTTTCCGCGATTGCCTCTGCGCTGGCCGCCACACTGGAGAATGCCGATCCCGAGACCGAAATCACCGGGGTTGCGGGAATCGAGGAGGCCACGGCAGGCCAGATTACCTTCGTTGCCAATCCGAAGTACGCCGCCTCTGCAAAGATCACAGCCGCGTCCGCGGTAATCGTTGGCCAGGATTTTCCTGCGATCCCGACGGGAATGCTGCGCACACGGAATCCGTATCTGGCGTTCGCGCGCGTCATCGGCCTGTTCTACCAAACTCCGGGATATGAGCCGGGAATTCACCCGACCGCAGTGATCGCGCCGACTGCACGCGTCGGCGCTGGGGCACACGTCGGACCGTACGTGGTTATTGACGACGATGTCGAAATCGGCAGCGGTGCCGTGCTGCTGCCGCATGTCGTGATCTATCGTGGCGCGCGCATCGGAAACAACTTCTTTGCCCATGCGCACTCGGTGGTTCGCGAGTACTGCACGCTGGGCGACAACGTCATTCTGCAAAATGGAGCGATCGTTGGATGCGACGGCTTTGGCTTTGCGCGCGACACGGACCATTGGGAGAAGATCCCGCAATCCGGACCGGCAGTGCTGGAAAGCGACATCGAAGTGCAGGCGAACGCGTGTGTGGACCGCGCCAGCGTCGGCGAGACGCACATTGCGCGGGGCGTGAAGATTGATAATCTCGTGCAAGTCGGTCACGGCTCCGCGGTTGGCGAGAACACGCTTTTATGCGCACAGGTCGGACTGGCCGGCTCTACCGTGGTTGGCAAGAACGTCATTCTCGCCGGACAGGTTGGGGTCGCCGGACATTGCAATATCGGAGACGGGGTGGTGGTCACGGCCCAGAGTGGTACGCATGGAGACATCCCGGCGGGAGCCATGGTGAGCGGTTCGCCCGCTTTCGACCACAAACAATGGTTGCGCGCCGTGGGCATCTTCAATAAGCTGCCAGAATTAGCTAGAACAATCCGCGGTCTGGCGCCCGAGCAGGTAAAACGTGAGCGGCCTGACAAGAAGCCGTAACGAATCCCGGCATCGACGAAACCAGGGATCTTGCCTGATCTGTCAAATTCGTGACGCCAAGGCAACCCCAGTGCTTCTAATTATTAAATGAGCGAAGAACTGTCCAATCCCGGACCTCAGACTGCGCTCGGCCCGCAGCCAGTTCCTGCGAGTCCCATTCGCGTGCTGCTGCTCGACGACATCGAGGAGAACCTGGTACTTCGCTCGGCAATTCTGCGCCAGAAAGGCTATCGCGTCGTCACGTCGAGCTCCATCGAGGAAGCCGAGTCGAAGCTGGCGGGCATCGACATCGCCGTCCTTGACTACCATCTCGGCGTGGGAAAGTTCGGTACCGATGTGGCCGAGACGCTACGCCGCAAACGGCCGCAAGTCCCGATCATCATCTTGTCGGCCACGTTGGAGCGGAGATTCGGCGGTATCGCCGACATGCACCTGCTCAAGGGGTACAGTTCGGTCGACGACCTGGTGAATGCGCTGCGCACGTTTGAGGCGAAGAAGCGCGGGAGGCCAGTTGTGGTCGATGCGCGCGACTTTTACTACTCACGCATCTCCATGGCCATGGGCGACGATATCGTGCTGGAAATCCTTGACCGCGAGGGCAACTGGCTCTTCGTCAACGATTACTTCGCGGCGATGAACGGCCATAAGCGCGCCTGGTTCGTCGGGAAAAACCTGTTTGAGCAGTTTCCTCAATTAGGCGAGGAGTGGCGCGAGATCATCCGCACGGTCGCCGACACACGCGAGACCTACATCGATCGCCGCGGATTTCGCGGCGCTTCCCACCTTCCGCAAAAAAGTCCCCACTGGACATGGAATGTCCTGATCTTCCCCATCAAACTTCACGACGACCGCGATGGCGCGGTGCTGACGGCACGCTTGATCGAGCGCAAGTAGGTGTGGCCGGGGTATTCCGCCTGCCGGCGCTAGGCAGGTAGCGAGCCGCTGATCGCATTGCGAACATCCCTCATCAGCGCTTCACGGTCGGTGTATTTGTGAGGATCCAGTGCGGAATGGAAAATCACGGTCACCGTTCCGGGGCGCAGCGCAAAGCGCGTTTTCGGCCAGCTCTCATACGTTCCCAGGATCGTTACCGGCACGACGGGCACGCCTGAATCCATCGCGAGGTGAAAGGGCCCTTTCTTGAAGGGAAGCAAATGTCCATCGCTTGTCCGCGTGCCCTCCGGATAGATCACCATGTGGAATCCTTGCCGGAGCACGTCGGTGGCGGCGCGCACACTTTCGATTGCCGCCTCCTGATCACCGCGATCCACCGGCACAAGGTGACTAAGCCTCATACCCGTTCCAAGCACAGGCACGCGAAACAACTCCTTCTTCACCAGAACCGAGCAGCGACCCGGAATAACAGGAATGAGCACAGGCGGATCGAGATTGGAAGCATGGTTCGACATGAAGATGTAATTACGGCCAGGTTGCAGGTGTTCCCGCCCGCGGACTTCGATCCTTACGCCGACCAGCTGTACTCCCCATCCGCCCAGGCGAGTCGCAATGTAGTAGAGGGGAACGAGGTTTCCAGTCAGCGCGGCATACAAAACTAATGGTGGCCCGACCAGGAGGATGGAGAGGCCCCAAAAGCACAGCAGGGCGATCGCGCGAATCAATGGCCGCCGCCTTTTTCGTCATCACCGTGAATCCATGCAGCGCGATGAGCGCGCTGCTCGGCTGTGACGTTGGCGAGGTCCTGCAGCTGATATGTCTGCTCTTCGCGAGCGCCAAGCTTCAAATCTACCTGCCGCCTTCCACGGCGGTTCTCCAGTTGCAGATGAACGATCGTTCCCGGCTGCATGCGCGAGAGTTGTTGGTCCAGGCGCCAGTCCGCAGCAGCGCCATTGACGGCGATCACCCGATCTCCCACAAGTATCCCAAGTCGTTGCGCTTCGCTGTTGGGATCGACGCGCAGAACCTCAGGCTGCGCGCCCAGATTTGCCGTGGTTATGAAGCCTGACGTGGCGACTTCTGACGTGAGAACGACATGCACTCCGGCAAAGCGAAGGAAATCGTCATAGGGGAGGTCTTTCACCCCTGCGACATAATCGTGGAAGAAGGACGTGAAGCTCTGCCCTGTTACAACCTCCGCCGCCTCTTGAACGCCGGCCGAATCGGGGAAGTATCGGTGCTGCTTGGCGTAGTGCCCGTTCATCCACTGGAACAGATCGCGAAGCGACTTCGTGCCATTAGTAAGCTGCCGAATGCGGAGGTCAAGGAGAATCCCGATTAACTCACCTTTGTTGTAGTAGCTGATGCTGCGCTCGGGCGAACGATAGGCGGGAAGGCCCTCGAACCACGCGTCGAGGCTCGAATCTTCGACCGACTGCCACCCGTGCGCCGGCCGCCGCTGCAGTTCCGTAATCTCGTCGGAAACGCGCTGCAAATATTCGCGCTCGCCGATGATTCCCGCCCGCGCCAACAGCATGTCGCCAACGGTACTGGTCACACCTTCGCTGAACCAGAGTGCTCGCGTATCCATCTCATGCTGATAATCGATGGGCTCAAGCGACTGCGGACGAATTCGCTTCACATTCCACAGATGGAAAAACTCGTGTGCGCTCACGCCGGCTAGCGGTGTCAGGTTGTCGTGCAGTTGCTCGGCATTCAAATCGATGGCGGTGCCGTACGCATGCTCCATACCGCCGCCTGCCGGCCCGTGGGGAAAATGGTAGAGGAACGTGTACTCGTCGTAAGGGCGGTCCTGCATCCAGTCGACGGCTGCATGCGTGATCCTGCCCAGCAGCTCATCGACCTTGGACATGTCGAAGTCCGCCGGAGTGCCGTCTACCACAACGTGGTATGTCGCGCCATCCTGCTGGAAACTGGATTGTTGAAACGTCCCCACTTCCGCTGGACTGTCGACCAGTTCGTCGTAATCCTTGGCGATCCCTACCGTCGAGTCAACCTTGCCCGGAGGAGCCGATCCCAGTACATGCAAGTCACGCAACTCCCACGTTGTAGGAGCATCCAGCAGGCGAATACTTACAGGTTGTGAGCGCAGTGCCGGCGAGTACATCAATACCATGGCCCAGTTAAAGAAAGCGTGCTGAGGACTTAGTGTGCTGCCAAAGGGACCTGGCGAGGACAAATGGATGTCGTAGCTGACGACCACGCATCCCGCAGGCGCCGTGATCTCCCACTGACTGGTCTGGCTGTTGCGCACGGAGGCATCCGCGCCCGACGCGTCCTGCGCGCGCACATCTTGGATGTTCGCGGCAAAGTTGCGAACCTGGTAGAGCGCGTTCCAGACCGGCATATTCAGCGTGCGGACGCCGCTGCCATCGCGCAGGCGAATGCTGACATGGGCGATCTGCCTGGCCGAATCGGACAACGAGACGAAATATTCCGTGGGCTGCGGCTGAGCACTCGTTGGAGAGCTACATGTGACTGGCGTCGCGCTCCAGAGTGCGGCAGGAAAAAAGAGGGCGATTGGGAGATAGGCAATGATTCTGGCGGAAATTGCAGATCGGAAGTGGCTCACGCCGTGGTCGCGACCTCGTGCAGAGATTTCAGTTTTGCGGGCAGCTTCTCATAAATTCCGCCAAAGCCGCCATTGGAGAGGATCGCCACCACGTCGCCACTTTGAAGCTCGGGAGAAATCGATTCGACGATCGCGTCAGCGTTATTCAGCAACCGCGCCGGTTTGCCCTGCCCGACCAGGTCAGCGATGACTTTACCCGGAGCAAGCCTCTCCCCTTCGGGAATTGCTTCCGACTTGAAGACGTCAGCCAGCACAATCTGGTCCGCTATCGAAAGACTCTCCACCAGCTCCTGCTGAAAGACTTTCCTGCGGAGCGTGTTGGAGCGCGGCTCCAGAACGGCCCACAGTCGCCGTCCAGCGTAGCGTGCGCGGACCGCCTTAAGCGTGGCCGCGATCGCTGTGGGGTGATGCGCAAAATCGTCGATGATGGTTATACCGCGGATCTCGGCTTTTACCTCAAGACGGCGCTTCACACTGCGAAACTCTCCGAGAGCGCCCGCAATCGCATCGATAGAAATGCCGTAGTTCGTTGCCATCGCAGCTGCGGCGGTCGCGTTGAGGACGTTGTACTCCCCGGCCAGTGGAAATTCCAACTGGGCAAAGGTCTTGTCCTCGCGCAGCAGCGTCCAGCGGGTCCGAGCGGGGGTGTATTCAACGTCGGCGATTCGCCATGTCGAATTTTCCGCGAAGCCGTAGTGCTCGACGCGGCAAAAGGCGCGGCCGACGCACTCGTCTACATTCGGATGGCCGTCCCACGCGACGAGGACGCCCCGCCGCGGAATTAGATTGACCAGTCGCTTGAATGCGGTCTTCACCTCATCGAGGTTCTTGTAGATGTCGGCGTGATCGAATTCGACCGACGTCAGAATGACGGCGTCGGGAAAGTAGTGCAGGAACTTCGGCCCCTTGTCGAAGAATGCAGTGTCGTATTCGTCACCTTCCAGGATGAATTCGCGTCCCGGTCCCAGCGCGAACGAGCTGCCGAGGTTTTCCGGAATTCCGCCGATGAGAAAGCTGGGTGAGCGGCCCGCGCAATGAAAAATCCAGGCCAGCATGGAGGAGGTTGTCGTTTTGCCATGAGTTCCGGCTACGACCAGCCGCTCTTTGTCCAGCAGGAACTCCTCGTGCACCACCTGCGACATCGACTTGAACGGAATACGCTGGTCGAGAACATACTCCAGCTCGACGTTACCGCGCGAGATAGCATTGCCTACGATCACGAGATCCGGTCGCGGCTGCAGATTGGATTCGCGAAACGGTTGCAAGACGGGAATTCCGAGGGAGATCAGAAAGTCTGACATTGGGGGATATGCCGCAATGTCAGACCCGGTAACGACAAAGCCGCGTTGCTTCAGCATTCCGGCGAGCGACGCCATTGCCGTGCCGCAGATGCCGATCAGGTGAACGTGTTTAGAAGCCATATGAAATGTTTGCTCGCCGTTGCTTCGCCCCTTAAACTCACTGCTTCGTGAACTGCCGCACGCGCAACAAGGTCTGAACGATTAAGAGCGCGCTCTGCCCATACTCTGTCCCGGAATTGCAGCGCGCTCGCGCATCACAGCCGGCCCGTAACTGAGCGACACGATCTCCCCAACCGAAAGCTTTGCAGGGATTCCAAAGGGCAGAGTCATGCTGCCGCTCGAGACATGTCCCGACTTCAGCCCGAACGCTATCGGAATTCGCAGGTCGGCGAGAATTCGCATGACGATCTGCTGGAGAGTGTAGTCGCGCGCGCCAGGCTCCTCACAGTCGATCATCTCACCGAAGATGATTCCCTGTACGCCCTCGAATTTTCCCGCCAGCTTCAGTTGCATCAGCATGCGGTCGATGCGATACGGCCGCTCCGCCCGGTCCTCGATGAATAAGATCGTACCTTTCGTACTTATCTCGTAAGGCGTCCCTAACGATGCCACCAGCAGCGACAAGCAACCGCCATAGAGCACACCCTCCGCGCTGCCCCGCGCCAGGGGTTGCACTTCGTCGGCGCTGAACTGCCGCTCGTATGCCTCTCCTGACGAGAGCGCCGTCAGCCAGCTGCGCTCGTCAATACCTCCAGGACGCGCGAGATCGCCTGCCACCATGGGCCCATGAAATGTAACCAGCTTCGCGGCATCGCAGAGGTACGTGAGCAGCGTGGTCACATCGCTGCAGCCGACGAAAATCTTGGGATTGGCGCGAATCAGATCCAGGTCGAGCAGAGGCAACAGGTAATTGCAGCCATAGCCGCCTCGCGCGCACAAAATGGCTTTCACCGCGGGCCGCCGAAACATCTCATGGAGCTCGTGGACTCGCCGCTCCGGTGGTCCGGCGAAATAGAGCGCGCGTTCAAAGATTGAGGGCAGGTAGAACGGCTCGTAGCCCAGCCGCAACAGTTCCGCACAACCAGCTTCGAATTCGTCACGTCTGAAGCCGCTGGCGGGAGCGATGATGCCCACGGTATCGCCGGGCTGCAAAGCTGCGGGTCGGATGCGCTCGGGTTGAGTGGCGATGGTCATGCTATTCGCTTCTGCTATATGAAGAACTCTCCTCGACAGAGCAGCGTGGCCGGGCCGGTCAAATAAACTTCTCCCGACCACTCGACCGTCTGCACCCCGCCAGGCGCGTGTACTCGGATGGGGGACTTCGCCTTGCCACTATGAATCGACGCGACAGCGGCCGCACATGATCCCGTGCCGGACGACATCGTCTCGCCCACACCGCGCTCGCAGAAACGCACCTCGATTTCGCCCGGGTTCCGAACCTTTACGAACTCGACATTCATCCCGTGCTTGAAATCATGGTGCTTGGAGATCTGCTCGGCGACCGCCTGCCATCCCAGTTCGAATTCCGGCACGAAAACCACGTAATGCGGATTGCCCATCGATACCGGCGTCCCGGAGATTTCACCGTAAGTAAACTTGATGGAGAATTCGTCGCCGACGTCGGGCGAGCCCATCGAACTCCGAAACTCGAAATTGTTCCCATCGCGCGCGCGGAGCTCGCAGGTCTTCAGTCCAGCGCCGGTGCGGATGACCGCCGATTTGCGCTGATTCTCCGCACAGTACCACGCCGCAACACAACGCGTACCATTGCCCGAGATCTCCGCCTCCGAGCCATCTGCATTCAGCAAACGAACTCGCAGATCGGCGTCCAGCGCAGGCAGTACCCATTCCACTCCATCGGCGCCGATGCCGTTGTGCCGATCGCAAACGCGGCGAGTGAACGAGTAAATGTCACTGGGCGCATGGGCAAAGTCGATGATCAGGAAGTCATTGCCGCAAGCCGTGGCTTTAACAAACGGGATACTGGGCATCTCAGAAGGCGCTGCGCGGATTGTAACAAAGGAAGGAGAACTGCGATATTGACTGGGCATGTGCACGCATGCCGTGATGCTTCCGCGCTAGACTCACCCGGTGCTGATATGAATCTGGACGATTACAAAACCGTTCTCTACCGTCAGCCCGACGGTGCCTGGGTGGCCGAAATTCCAGCTCTACCTGGTTGCTACGCACTTATGCCTTCACGAGAAGAGGCGTTAAAGGAACTCGCAGACGTCTTCAAGATGATTGCGGACGAATATCGCGAGAAGGGCATTCCTCTGCCAGCTGATACCACTGAAATCGTACATGCCTAGTGCAACCGCGCGCGAATTTCAAAACGCCGGCGCAAATTAGGTTTCGTCCAGACGCGACAAACCGGCAGTCATTAACGCTGGAATCATGCTGATGGTCGCGCAGTGACGATCCCGCTGCACGGCGGTCGAGAGATTGGACCGCCTCTCTTCTTCAAGATTCTCAGGCAGCTTGGAATTAGCCTCGAAGAATTTATGACTCTGCGGTAAGCGTTATTTGGGCTTGTACACCGCGCAACTCGATTGCCCGGGCGCACTGATCTGTACGAGCTGAGTAAGCTCCGCCTTATCGTGCTTAACGGCAGACCACACCGGATCACCCTCGCAAGCAACGATGTAATCGGCATGATGCGCAGGATCGAGCAGCGCCCATTCCCAGTCGGGATGCTCGGCCTCGGAGATCACGTGACGCAGCGGAATGCCCGCCGCGCGCAGCGCTCCCGCATGTTCGGCTTCGTACATCAAAAGCGTGGCCGAGCGCGGAGTGTCGGCCAGAATGCGGGCCAGCCCTTGTTCCAGCGCGACCCGATCACGCGAATTTACGCGCGCTTCACGCAAGGTAATGGGCGATGCGGCGTAAACGGAGATGTAGCTCGACGCGACCAGGACGAGCACAGCGCCCCAAATCACGATGTGGGCGAATGCTTTCCGGGCGTGTTCGCTTAGAAACGCGGCGATGACAACCACGAACACCGAAAACACAGGCAACAACTCCAGCCCATATCTCACGTTGTAGTACGAGAACGGGTACCAGACTGGTATGTAAATCGGCACGCTGCCATATGCAATCGATAACGCGTAGAACACCAACGGCAGCCAGAGCAGAAGAAAGACTCCATAGCGGCGAAAACGCCAGACTGCAATTGCGCTCCCCAGGAGAGCGATCGCCAGCAACAGTCGTCCCCAAAATGCCGTTCCGATATTCAGTTGTGCGGCTTTGAGAAAATAAAGTGCAGCGGTGGAGACATGGTCCTGCCCGGGATAAGGTGGCGCTCCTTGCATGGTGCTTCGCAAGGCAATCGCCTTCGCGGAGTAAGGGCCGTTAACAAAGTCGAGAGCGTGCCCCGACACGGCCCAGGTGTGGATCAGCCAATGCACGGGCACGAGCGCGTTCAGCAGAAGAACTTCAGCAAACGATTTCGTCATCGAGCGGCGCAGGCGTGGATCCGTGATCTGGGATCGCCAGGTGAAGAAGACACATGCCAGGGCAACGCCGATAATCACCGCGGAAAACCAGCCGTCGTAGCGGGTGAACGCTCCGCCGGCCATCGTAATGCCGCAGTACTCGAGCGCTCGGCGCGGCTTCAATTGCGCCGGTCGAATGCTGGAGTCAGCAGTAGCGGGAAAAGCGCCGCGAAGAAACTCGTCCAGAAACACCAGCGACCAGATGAAGAAAGCCAGGAAGATCGGCTCGTTCATCGCCGTGGTCTGCATGTAGAGCAGGTTTGGATTGAGCGCGTAAATAGCTGCCGAAACATAGGCGGCAAGGGCACCGGCGCGCGCGTTCACCAGCCGAAAGACGCCCAGCGTTCCGAGCACGAACGCCACCATGCCCGGAACCGCGCCTGCGATGCCGCTTCGCCACAGAGTGTCGACCCAGACAAAGGGCAGCATCGCAATGTGCTGCAACGGAAGCCATACCGTACCTAATTGCCCGTACGATTCGAGGGGATGACGGTTGTCGACGACGCGGCGCGCGATATTGAGGTGAGCTACGGCGTCGCCATAGAGAAGCAGTTCCTGATGCGCATAGTAGTAAAGGAGGGCGGCGACAGAGATCGCGCCCAAGATCAGGGAGAAGCGTGCCTCGTTGCGCTGCTGCTGGAACCTGTCTTGCAGGCCGGCATCGGCGTGCTTCGCTGAAGCTTTTGGCATTTCAGTCCAGATGCGTCAGCTCGCGAAAGGTGTTGAAGCGTTCGTCGATCTCCTCGCGACTGAGCGACTGCAATCTCTCGGTGCCAAAACGTTCGACGGCGAAGGAGCCCATGACGCTTCCATAGAACATCGCGTGCTTGAGCACACGGCGGTTGATCTCGCCCTGCGAAGCAATGTAGCCCATGAAGCCGCCGGCAAAGCTGTCGCCAGCTCCGGTGGGGTCGCGAACCTCGTCGATGGGCATAGCCGGAGCGCGGAAGGGATGATGCCCCGTTCCGAACTGGCCATCGCGGAAGAAAATGGTGGCGCCGTATTCGCCATGTTTCGTGACCAGAGCACGCGGGCCCATGTCCATGACAGCACGGGCCGCCCGTGGCAGGCTGTTGTCGGCCGCCAGCATCTTGGTTTCAGTGTCGTTGATCAGCAGCACGTCGACGCGCTTCAACATCTGCGCGAGCTGCGGGCGATGTCCGGTGATCCAGTAGTTCATGGTGTCGCCGCCAACGAGCTTCACATCTTTCATGGCATCGCGCACGCGGGCTTGCAGAACGGGATCGATGTTGGCCAAAAAGAGGTAGTCCGAATTGTTGTACTCCGCCGGGATCGACGGCTGAAACGTCTCGAAGACATTCAGCTCGGTATTGAGCGTCTTGGCCTCGTTGACGTTCTCGCCGTACTCGCCGGTCCAGTGAAAGGACTTCCCTTTCGCGTGCTGGATGCCGCGAGTATCGACGCCGCGCTTGGTCATGACAGCTTCATTCTCGGGCGTAAAATCCTCGCCCACGACCGCGACAACACGGACATCGGTGAAGTAACTTGCCGACAACGAAAAGTAGGTTGCCGCGCCGCCGAGAATCTTCTTGCGCTCGCCGTAGGGAGTTTTCAGGGTGTCGAAGGCAACGGAACCAACCACCAGGATGGACAAGAGCTATGTTCCCGCTTTCTGTTCGGAGTCGAAATACTTGCCGACCAGCAGGCGCAGGCGATCGAGCGTGGCTGCCGGAACAGCATCTTTCTGCGTGATGATCGCATTCTTCAAGGCCGAGCCGCATTTGCACTCGCGCGTCTTCGGCATGGCAGCAACTGCCTCGCGGACAACAGTGCAGGCGTGTTCCGCGTTCTTCAGCAGAACGGCGATGATCTGCTCGACGGTGACGGCGGCGTGCTCTTCGTGCCAGCAATCGTAGTCGGTAACCATCGCCACCGTCGCATAGCAGAGTTCGGCCTCGCGCGCGAGGCGGGCTTCCGTGAGGTTGGTCATGCCGATCACGTCGAGTCCCCAGCTGCGATAGAGGTTTGACTCGGCTTTCGTCGAGAACTGCGGACCTTCCATGTTCAGGTAGGTGCCGCGTTGCTTGACATTCACTCCGGCCCGGCGGCATGACTCGCTGGCAACCTTTGCCAGTTCGGCACAGATCGGTTCGCCGAAGCCGACGTGCGCAACCAGCCCGTCGCCGAAGAAGGTATCGATGCGATGCCGCGTGCGATCGATGAACTGGTCAGGGATAACGAAATCCAGCGGGCGATGTTCTTCTTTCAGAGATCCGACGGCCGACAAAGAGATGATGCGCTCAGCCCCCAGCTGTTTGAAGCCGTGAACATTTGCGCGATAGTTGATCTCGGTCGGCATGAAACGATGGCCGCGGCCATGGCGCGAGAGGAAGGCGACTTTGCGGCCTGAGAGCGTACCCAACACGTAAGCATCGGAAGGCGTGCCAAATGGGGTCTGCAACGAAAGTTCATGCACGTCCGAAAAGCCCGGCATGCTGTACAGACCACTGCCGCCAATGATTCCAATCTCCGCCTGTTGCAACCAGACACTCCTGAATTGGTTAGTGCAAACTCGAAATTATACAGGGAAGTTTGGGGACTGCAGACGCAGCAGGCGCGGAGTAATTCGCGCCTGCTGAACTGGATCTATCGCCGCTCGATCGCGGATTATTCTCCGCCCAGGATCTGGAAGAAGCGGATGATCGACTCGATGCCGCGATAGAAGTTCGGGATGTGGAACTTCTCGTTCGGGGCATGGAGATTGTCATCCGGCAGACCCATTCCCATCATGATGCTTGGAACTTTCAGGTCTTTGTCAAACTGCGTGACGATGGGAATCGAGCCGCCAGAGCGGATGTACACGGTATCTTTGTGGAAGATTTCGTGCATGGCTTCGACCGCCGCGCGCGCGTAGGGATTGTCGGTATTCACGACGCAAGCCGGACCCTTGCTGTGGACCTTGATGTTGGTCTTGATGCCCTTCGGGGTGAGTTTCTTAACGTAGTCACTGTACTTCTTGAAGATGTCGTCGGGGTCCTGGTTCGGCACCAGGCGCATGGACACCTTTGCCGATGCCCTGGCGGGGATGACCGTCTTGGCTCCCGGCGCCACGAAGCCGCCGACGATGCCGTGTACTTCCAGCGTGGGCCGCGCCCAGGTGCGATACAGGACCGAATACCCGGGCTCGCCAGTCAGGACCTCGGAGCCAACCTCGGCTTTGCGATATTCCTCTTCGTTGAACGGCAGACTCTCCCAGGCTTTCAGTTCGTCGTCGGTGGGCTTTTGCACCGCGTCATAAAAGCCGGGAATCAGAATCTTACCGTTTTCGTCTTTCAGTTTGCCGATGATCTCGATGAGTCCGAAGATTGCATTCGACGCGGCGCCGCCGTAGACGCCCGAGTGCAAATCGACCTTCGGGCCTTGAGCCTCTAATTCGGTGTAGAGCAATCCACGCAGGCCAACACAAAGTGTGGGGAGATCGGGGGCAAAGAGCTCGGTATCGGTCACCAGGGCGAAATCGCATTTCAGCTTGCCGTTCGTGGCGTTCGCCTTCACGAACTCTTCAATGCTCTCGCCGCCGACTTCTTCTTCGCCTTCAAAGATGACGCGAACGTTGATGGGCAGCTTGCCGCCGCCCGTCTTGAAGAGGGACTCGTAAGCCTTCATCTGCATCCAGAGCTGGCCTTTGTCGTCGACGGCGCCGCGAGCGTAAATATTGTTGTTGCGTTCACTGGGCAATTTCCATGCTTCCGCGGCTTGCGCTTGCTCGGGCTTGAGCGGATACGCATCCTTGTCCACGAATGGGGGCGAATTCCATTCATCCAGCGGCTCGGCGGGCTGAACATCAAAGTGTGCGTAGCACAACGCGGTGGGCTTGCCGGGAGCGTGCAGCCAATCGCCGTAAACCAGAGGATGGCCTTGGGTCTTGGTGATCTCGACGTTCTCGAAGCCGATGCGCTTCAGATCGGCTGCCACCATCTCAGCAGCTTTGCGAACATCGTCCTTGTGCTCTTCGGTGGTGCTGACGCTGGGAATTCGCAGCAAGGCCTTCAACTCTTCCAGAAAACGCTGCTGATTATCGCGAGCGTAAGAAATGGCGGAGGAAACGGCTGTGGTCGACATAAAGGCTCCTTCCTGATGAGGGCAGTTCTACTGCTGCTTCAGACAGAATCTGGCAAACAAAAAAGTATATCGCAGCGAGAGAAAACAATTCTGCGGCGCGGACTCGTGCCCGGCACGGGGCAGGTTGGTTACAAGATTAGAATGGACGTGTAGCGCAGAGGAGATGAAGCCATGTCATCGATGATGGGAAGTGTCGCAATTGCCAATGATTCCGTCGAAGTCGCGCGCCGGCCGCTTGAGGCGGAGCAGTGCGCGCTGGTTGTCGTCGATATTCAGGAGAAGCTGCTGCCGCCGATCTTCAACAAGGAAGCGCTGGTGAAGAACTCGCAGCTGCTGATCCGGCTGGCCAATATCCTGTCGCTGCCCATCATGGTGACGACGCAGTACAGCAAGGGGCTGGGCTCGACTGTGCCCGAGATTGCAAACCTGCTGGCTGACGTGGTCGCGTACGACAAGCTTGAGTTCGGCTCGTTCGGATGCGATCAATTCCGCGCGAAAGTGAAATCGCTGCCCGCGAACCGCAATACTCTGCTGCTCTGCGGGATGGAATCGCATATCTGCGTGATGCAGACCGCGCTTGGCGCGCTGAATGAAGGCTACCTGGTGCACGTGGCGTCCGACGCGGTGGGCTCGCGCGCGGAGTGGAATTGGAGAGTCGGACTGGACCGCATGCGCGCGGCGGGAGCGGTAATTTCTTCCACCGAGATGATGATGTATGAGCTGCTGCGCTGCTCAGGGACACCGCAGTTCAAGGAACTGTTGCAGTATTTGAAATAGCTCGGATGAGCGGACCGCTACCGCTACGCCTGTAATGGCGAAATCTGTACGTATGCGCCTGCCGTGCGAGCGCGGCGAAGGGCCGCCGTCCGTGGCAACGTTCCACGGTACATCGCGATTTCATCGCAAGCGTTCTGCCGTGGACAACGTACGCAGTCTTTCAGCACCTTATCGGGCAGGGCCTCTTTCTCTACTTCCTGAAATCCCAGACGCGCAAAGAAGCCTGGAATGCGCGTGAAGAGGCAAACGCACGTAACGCTCTGCTTCTTCGCTTCTTTCAACAGCGCGTCGATGAGTACACGCCCGGCGCCATTGCCCTTCGCTTTGCCGGTTACGGTGATGGAGCGGACCTCGGCCAGGTGCATTCCATAGAGATGCAGCGCGCCGCAGCCGACGATCTCGCCATCGTGTTCGATGATGATGAAGTCGCGGATGTTCTCGCAGATTTCGGCCAGGGAGCGCGGCAGCAGCGTGCCGTCGGCGACGTGTACCTGGATGAGCTGCTCGATAGCGAAGGCATCGGGAAGCTTGGCACTACGTGCATGCATGGGCGGCTCCTACATAGTGGGATAGTGTTGCTTTTGCGGCGTGTACGGCCTCGCGAACACGCGCAGGGTCGGTGCCTCCCGGGACGTCGTGAATGGCGAGCACTTGCTTGAGTGCCAGCGCGTTGTAGAAGTCGTCGTCGGCATCGATGCCGCAGAGGGCAAGGTCTTCCTTCGACAGTTGTTCGAGCTCGCAACCTTGGTCGATCGAGAGGCGGACAGCTCTGCCGATCAGCTCGTGCGCCCGCCGGAAGGGGACACCTTGGCGTACGAGATGGGCCGCAGCCGCCTGCGCGTTCATGCAGCCCATGCTTGCGGCCTCCTGCATGCGGTCGAAGTTGAATTTGACGGCCAACATGAAGCCTGCGGCCACGCGAAGCATGCTCGACACCTGCTGCGCCGCCGCGAAGACCGGCTGCTGCGTCTCCTGCAGATCTTTGTTGTAGGCGAGTGGCAGGCCCTTGACGCTGGCGAAGAGTGCAGTCGCCTCGGCGAACACCTTGCCTGCTTTGCCGCGAATTAATTCCAATGCGTCGGGATTCTTCTTTTGCGGCATCGCGCTGCTGCCCGTCGAGTACTCCTCCGGCAATTTCACGAAGCCGAATTCGGTCGTGGAAAAGAGAATGAATTCTTCCGCCCAGCGGCTGAGGTGGATGGCAACGAGCGACAGCGCCTGCACGAACTCGATGGCGAAGTCGCGATCGCTGGTCGCGTCCATGCTGTTCGCCGTCGGTGCCGCGAATTCCAACTCATCAGCGATGCTGGAACGATCCAGCTGCAGGATCGTTCCGGCGACTGCGCCTGAGCCCAGCGGGCAGACATTCACGCGCTTGCGGCAGTCGGTCAGCCGGTCCATGTCGCGCAGGAACATCTCGACGTAAGCGAGCAGCCAGTGCGCGATCAGCACTGGCTCGGCGCGTTGCAGGTGCGTGTAGGCGGGCATGGCTCGTTCACCGGCATCTTCAGCCTGCTTCACGAAGGCGCTGGCGAGGTCCGCGAGGAGCTGCGTGATTTCATCGAACTGCTCGCGAACGAACATGCGAAGATCGGTGGCGATCTGCTCGTTGCGGCTGCGGCCGGTGTGCAGCTTGAGGCCGGCCTCGCCAATCAGTTCGACGAGGCGCTTCTCGACGTAGTGGTGGACATCCTCGATCGAAGGATCGTCGGCGTCGGGGACGCCCTCGCGACCGATCTGATCGAGTGCGAAGAGCGTCGTCGCCAGCTCGTCAGTTGCCAGCACGCCGGCCTTCGCCAGCGCAGACGCGTGCGCCTTGCTGGCTGCGACTTCGTACGGCAGAAGCACGCGGTCGAAGGGAAACGATCGCTGCCACTGCTCGAACCCGGCATCAGGCTCTTGTTTGAAGCGGCCCGACCACATCTTCATTGCAGCGACTCCTTTTGCGCAGCGGGAACCGCTTCTGACTGCCCACGAATGATGGCGCGCGAGCGCGCGGGCAATCCGAGGATGCGGATGAAACCCTCCGCGTCCTTCTGGTTGTAGCTCGCTCCCATGGTGAAGCTGGCGATGTCCGGGCGATAGAGCGACGTCTCCGACTTGCGGCCGGCAATGTCGATGTTGCCCTTGTAGAGCGCCAGCGTGACTGTACCGTTCACGTCGGCTTGCGAGCTTTCGACGAAGGCCTGCAATGCCTCTCGCAGTGGCGTAAACCATAGGCCGAAGTAGACGACCTCCGCATATTTCAGTCCGACATGTTGCTTGAAGTGGGAGAGCTCGCGATCGAGGCAGAGCGCTTCCAGCTCGCGATGCGCGGTGAGCAGCAGCGTACCGCCGGGCGTCTCGTAGCAGCCGCGCGACTTGATGCCGACGAAGCGGCTCTCCACCAGATCGACGCGGCCGATCGCATTACGCGCCCCAATTTCGTTCAGAATTTCGACGAGCGCCACCGCATCTAGTTCGATTCCGTTCACCGCAACGGGCTCGCCGTTCTTGAACTGAATCGTGACCTTCTCGACTGCGTTGGGGGCCTCCTGCGGAGAATTCGTCCACGTCCACGTTGTCGGCAACGGCGCATTGTTGGGATCTTCCAGCTCGCCGCCCTCATGGCTGACATGGAGCAGGTTGCGATCGCGGCTGTGGATCCTCTCGCGACTCTGGGCCACGGGAATTCCGTGCTGCTCAGCGTAATCGAGACAGTCTTCGCGCGATTGCAGCGACCACTCACGCCAGGGCACGATGACTTTCAGCTCAGGCGCCAATGCCTGATAGGCGTGCTCGAAGCGCACCTGGTCGTTGCCCTTGCCGGTACAGCCGTGAGCAACGGCTGTAGCGCCTTCACGAAGCGCAACCTCGACCTGGTACTTCGCGATGACCGGCCGGGCTAGAGACGTGCCGAGCAGATACTTGTGCTCGTAGACGGCGCCTGCCTGGATCGCGGGGAAGACGTAGTCGGTGAGGAACTCCTGCCGCAGATCTTCGACGACGACCTTGCTCGCGCCGGTGTCATAGGCCTTTCTTACAACGGCCTCGATGTCGTCGCCCTGGCCGACATCGGCGACGAAGGCGATGACCTCGCAGTCATAATTCTCTTTTAGCCACGGGATGATGATGGACGTATCGAGCCCACCCGAATAAGCAAGAACGACTTTCTCACGCATTAGCACTCCTCGGCGGGAAGCGGTGAGCGCCGCCTTCCAGCAGCAGAACAAGAATTGATTTTTGAACGTGCAGGCGGTTTTCCGCCTGATCGAAGACGACGGAACGCGACGAATCGATCACCGACGCCGTGACCTCGTCTCCGCGATGTGCGGGCAGGCAATGCATGAAGACTGCATGCTTCGCCGCATAGGAGAAGAGCTCCTGGTTGACCTGGAAGGGCGCGAAGATCTTGCTGCGATCGGCAGCTTCCTCTTCCTGGCCCATGCTGGCCCAGACGTCGGTGTAGACGGCATCGGCGCCGGCGACGGCTTCGATGGGATCGTTAACGATCTGCACGCTCGCGCCCGATGCAGCGGCTAGTTCGCGGGCAGCTTCCGTGATCTCCGAATTTGGTTCGTAACCCTCGGGGGTGCCGACCGAGATGGAAGCACCCAGGCTCGCGGCGGCGAGCATCAGTGAATGCGCGACATTGTTGCCGTCGCCGACGTACGCAAGGCGCGCGCCGCGCAGGTCGCCGAAATGCTCCTGCAAGGTGAGCATGTCCGCCATTGCCTGACACGGATGTTCCAGCTCGCTCAGCGCATTGATGACCGGGACGCAGGCGTGCTGAGCCATGGTCGTAACGGCTTCGTGAGCGAAGGTGCGCAGCACGATGCCGTCGATCCAGCGCTCCAGATTGTGCGCGACATCGCAAAGCGGCTCGCGCGCGCCCAGGCGCGACTGCGTCTGGTCGACAAAGAACGAGGTGCCGCCGAGACTGTTGATGCCGGCTTCAAAGGTCAGGCGCGTGCGCAGCGAGGGCTTCTCGAAGAAGAGCACAATCTGCTTGCCGGAGAGAATGCCGCGAAAATCGGCCGGGCGGGCCTTCATTGCGGCGGCCAGCTCCAGCGCGCAGGCCAGCTCGTCAGCCGAGAAATCCTGAATGGAGATCAGATCGCGGCCAGTCACGCTGCGATAAGCGTATGCGCGGGGACTGGCTCCTGGTGGAATGGTTGTTGCAATCAATGTCGCACCTCGAAGAGAAGTAATTAGCAATTAGCAATTAGCAATTAGCAATTAGCAATTAGCAATTAGCAATTAGCGAACACCTGCGGCGTCGCTGGGGCGATGACAAAGCTTGGGAGGAAAATCAGCTACGTCGTTCGAGGGCGCGATCGAAGCGCGGACCGGGCCAGGCGCCGTCCTTGCGCTCCGTCGGATAGAAGAAGCCGAGATGGTTCGCAGGTTTCACGACGCGATCACCTCGGTGCCACAATCGATGGGATGGGTGAAGAATCCAGGGAGAACTTCGGCGCGATCAGCGGGCAGAATACGGACGCGCGTAACACCCTTCTTCAGTGCCGTGGTGCAAGCTTCAAGTTTGGGGAGCATGCCTCCACTCACGATGGCTTCCTGCACCATGGCCGCGATGGCGCTCACATCAAGCCAGCGAATCACGCTGCCTTCAGCGTCTTTCACTCCCTGAACATCGGTGAGGTACACCAAGGCGTCGGCGCTACAGGCGACAGCACAAGCCGAGGCCATCTGGTCGGCGTTCACGTTGTAGTATTCGCCGTCGAAGCCAAGGGCGAGGCTGGAGATCACGGGCACAACGCCGGCCGCCCAGAGGCGCTCAATCCACTGTGCATCTACAGTGCAGACTTCTCCTACATAGCCAAGATCGGGCTGCTTCTTCTTCGAGGCGAGCACCAGTCGCAGATCGCCGCCGCAGATGCCGATGGCTGGCTGTCCCGCGTCGCCGATGGCTGCGACCAATTGCTTGTTGAGCTGTCCGGCGAGGACCATGATGGCGACATCGCGTGTCTGCGAATCGGTAACACGAAGGCCGTTCACGAAATTGGACTCGCAGCCGAGCTGTTTCAGCGTGCGGGTGAGCGCCGCGCCGCCGCCGTGGACGATCACCAGCTTGTGGCCTTCGCGGCAGAGACTGGGAATAGTCCTGGCAAAGGTGCCGACCAGCTCCTTGTCGTCCAGCGCCGCGCCACCGATTTTGATCACCAGCTTCATTCGAGTCCTGCTTTTTCGTCGAATCGGAACATGAGGTTCATGTTCTGCACGGCCTGACCGGCCGCGCCTTTCAGCAGATTGTCGAGACACGACACCAGCACGGCGCGCTGCCTGTCAGGCGAGAGCGCGAATCCGATATCGCAGTAATTTGTGTTAAGCGAAAACTTGATCTGCGGCAGGCGGACGGCGCCGAATACCCGGACCCATGGTTTACCTGCATAGAATTCGCGCAGGGATTGCTCGAGTTCCTCGGCCGTCGCCGGTTTCGCCAGCTTCACGTAAATGGTGGAGAGGATGCCGCGCGGGATCGGCAGCAGATGCGGAGTGAATTGCAGCGATCCGCCGCCAATCCCGAGCTGCTCCAGCACTTCCCCCGTGTGCCGGTGTCCAAAAACGCTGTACGCTGAGAGGTCGCCATCAACTTCGACGAAATGAGTTTTCTGCGTTGGAGTCTTCCCTGCCCCCGAGACGCCTGACTTCGAATCGCAGATGATGCCGTGCTCCACGTCGACGAAGCCGGCGCGAATCCAGGGGGCCAGGGCCAGGATGATCGAGGTCGAGTAGCAGCCGGGATTTGCCAGCAGGGCCGCGTCTTCAACCTGCTCGCGATGCAACTCGGGCAGACCATAGACCGCAGAGCTGTCCAGCTCTTCGTCCTCCGGTTTGTGCTCGAAGCCGTATACGGACCGGTTCTCCGCCTGCTTTAGTCGCCAAGCGCCGCTGAGATCGATCACGCGGAACCCCCGCGCAATGGCTTCCGGTGCGAGCTCGCGCGAGAATTCATGCGGCGTTGCGAAGAAGACGACGTCCACTCCCGTGCGCTTCATCTCTTCCCAGGAGAACGGCTGCAAGGGAAAGCCGCCGTTGCCTGCGAGCTGCGGATAGGCCTCGCTCAGATCCGAGTAGCCGCCGCTCTCGCCGTTGCGGCGAAGCAGGATGGGCTTCTTCGTCCCGGGATGCTTCGCGAGCAGGCGGACCAGCTCGAAGCCGGAGTAGCCGGTTGCGCCGAAGACTGCGGGTTGGAGCGTGCGGTTCATTCCAATTCGATCGAAACGCATATCCCTCGTCGGGCTGAAGCCCTCCTCGGGATGACGATTTTGTGGTTCGTAACTCCGTTGGCAGCGAACTGCATTTGCTTCACGCCATCAACTTGCGCAGGCGCTGCGCCAATTGCTCAGCTGCTTTGGCATTGGGGGCAATCGCCAGAATTGTGTCGTCGCCGCCGATTGTGCCGACGACCTCCTCCCAATCCTCTGCGTCAATCGCTGCCGATACCGGCTGGGCACTGCCCGCGCTGGTCTTGATGATGACCTGGTTCAGCGCCGTCTTAACGTCGTAGACGAAGGTCTGAATCAAGCGTTCGATCGAGGGCAGCGACAGCTCCGATTCCTCGCCCTGCTGCAGCTTGTATCCTTCTCCCGTCTTCACCAGACCCATCTCGTGAATGTCGCGCGAGAGCGTGGCCTGGGTTACGCGATGTCCGCGCCGGAACAGCGAGCGCCGCAGCTCGTCCTGGCTGGCGATTTGGCGTTCTTCCACCAGCTCCCGAATAGCGGCTTGGCGCGATAATTTGGACATCGAATAAATATACGCATTAACGTATATTAATACATCTTAACCCTCTGTCAAGAACGGCAGCAAACATTTTTTTGGCCCCCGGCAACGATCTCCCGTGACAAGAGGGAGTCCCCCCGGGCGCGAAATGGACCCCGCAGTCGCGATAGAATGAGCGACCTGGTGACCGGCAGCCATCGGGCGGCAACGATCATCCAATGGGAATTGGCCGCACCTGCGGGCAATCCCAGACCGACATGAACTTGTCCAACGGAACGTGGTACAAGGACGCGATCATCTATGAAGTGCACGTGCGCGCGTTTTACGACAACGACGCGGACGGGATGGGCGATTTTGCCGGGCTGACGCAGAAGCTCGACTACCTGGAAGATCTCGGGGTCACGGCCATCTGGCTGCTGCCCTTCTGTCCTTCTCCGCTGCGCGATGACGGATACGACATCTCGAATTACACAGATATCCATCCGATGTATGGCACGCTGAAGGACTTCCAGCGCTTCCTGCGCGAGGCGCACCGGCGGGGGTTGCGCGTTATCACGGAACTGGTGCTGAACCACACCTCGGATCAGCATGTCTGGTTTCAGCGTTCACGCCGGGCGGCTCCGGACACCAGGTGGCGCAATTTCTATGTTTGGAGCGATACGCCGGAGAAGTATCGCGACGCGCGCATCATCTTTAAGGACTTCGAAGCCTCGAACTGGACGTGGGACCCGGTCGCCAAGGCGTATTACTGGCACCGTTTCTACTCCCATCAACCCGACCTGAACTGGGACAACGCGGAAGTTCGCGAGGCCATGTTCGCGGCCATGGACTTCTGGTTCGACCTGGGAGTTGACGGACTGCGGCTTGACGCTGTGCCCTACCTCTTTGAACGCGAAGGCACGAACTGCGAGAACCTGCCGGAGACGCATACCGCGTTAAGAGAACTGCGCAAGCATGTCGACGAAAAATATCGCGATCGCATGCTGCTGGCGGAAGCGAATCAATGGCCCGAGGATGCTGTCGCCTATTTCGGCGCCGGTGACGAGTGCCACATGGCATTCCATTTTCCGGTGATGCCGCGGCTGTTCATGGGATTGCGGATGGAAGACCGGTATCCGATCACCGACATTCTGAAGCTGACGCCGCCAATCCCGGAGAGCTGCCAGTGGGCGATGTTTCTGCGCAACCATGACGAGTTGACGCTGGAAATGGTCACCGACGAAGAGCGTGACTACATGTACCGGACGTATGCGCGCGATCGCGGCATGCGGATCAACCTCGGCATCCGGCGCAGGCTTGCGCCGCTGCTGGAGAACGACCGGCCGCGCATCGAGATGATGAACGCGCTGCTGTTCGCTCTGCCCGGCACACCGGTGATCTATTACGGTGATGAAATCGGGATGGGCGACAACGTTTTTCTCGGCGATCGCAATGGCGTGCGCACCCCGATGCAATGGAGCTCGGACCGCAATGCCGGCTTCTCGCGCGCCAATCCGCAGCGGCTGTATCTGCCGGTCAACATCGATCCGGCTTATCACTACGAAACGATCAACGTCGAAGGGCAGCAGAACAACTCGCACTCGCTGCTCTGGTTCATGAAGCGGCTGATCCAGCAACGGAAGCGCTTCCAGGCCTTCGGCCGCGGCACGCTGGAGTTTCTCTATCCCAGCAATCGCAAGGTGCTGGCGTTCATCCGCCAGTTCCAGGACGAGCGAGTACTGGTGGTTGCCAATCTCTCGCGCTTTACGCAGTTTGCCGAACTCGATCTGTCAGCACTCAAGGGTGTGGTGCCGGTGGAAATGTATGGACGGGCGAAGTTCCCGGCCATTACCGAGAATCCTTACCTGCTCTCGCTTGGCCCGCATGCTTATTACTGGTTCCATCTGCAACCGCGGGAAGCCGCCGAAGAATTCCGCGAGGCGGGCGGCGAGGCGCAGAAGTTGCCGGTGTTGCACGTGCAGTCGGTGGAGAATGTCTTCACCGAGGAGACGCTGCAAGGGCTGCAACACATCATCCCGCGGATGTTGCGCGAACGTCCGTGGTTCCTGGGCAAGCGACGTTACATTACGGCGGTCTCAATGCAAGCCGTGCTGTGGCTGCCGGAAACCTCGTCGCACCTGCTGGCGCTGAATGTCGAGTACAGCGACAGCGATCCCGAGATCTATCTCGCTCCCATTTCCATGGCGGTGGGCGAGAAGGCCGATGCCGTTTTGCGCGACCATTCCAACGCGGTGCTGGCGCAGCTGGAAGGATTCGGCGAGCAGGTGTCGGCGGTGCTGTATTCGGCTATGATCGACCGCGATTTCGGCGACGCTCTGCTGCGCGCGATCGTGCGGCGGAAGCGCATTCGCGGTGGAGCAGGTGAACTGATAGGAGCGCACACGCGCGAATTTCGCCATGCGTGGAAGTCGGTCCACTCGAACCTGGAGCCGAACCCGCAGCAAACCGAGCAGTGCTTCACGGTCATCAACTACGGCACGGATTTCGTACTCAAGCTTTATCGCAAGCTGGAAGAGGGCACAAATCCCGGCAAAGAAGTATCGGAGTTTCTGTGCGAGCAAACCTCCTTCCAGCCGACGCCGCGAGCGCTCGGATCGCTGGTTTTTCGGCGCTTTGAAGAGAACGGCGTGGCCGGCGAGACTTGCGTCGGCACGCTGATCAGCTATGTCTCGAACGCGACCGGCGGCTGGCGATATACGTTGGACCATCTCGGGCTGTTCTTCGAGCACGCGCTGGCGATTCCGCAGGAAGATGGCAGGGTCCGCGAATTGCAGGAGCCGCAATTCTTGCAGCCGGTCAACGATCCGGTGCCGCAGCTCATCGCCGAGCTGTTAGGGAACTACCTTGACAGCGTTCGCATCCTGGGGCGCCGGACCGCGGAACTGCATGCTGCGTTGAGCAGCCGTCCGGACATTCCCGACTTCGCTCCTGAGCCATTCACCACGTTTTACCGGCATAGCGTCTATCACGGCATGCTGGGGCAGCTGAACCGCTCCTTCGAACTGCTGCGCAGCCGGGCTCGCTCTGTACCGGCAGACGCGCAAGTGGACATTACGGAGGCGCTCAACCGCGAAGGAGATATCCGCCAGCAGTTACTGTTATTGCGCGACAAACGCATGTCGGGCAATCGCATTCGCGCTCATGGCGATTACCATCTGTCGAACATCCTCTTTACCGGGAGCGATTGGGTCATCACCAACTTCGAAGGCGACTTCAGCCGCTCACTGAGCGAGCGTCGCATCAAGCGCTCGGCGCTGCGCGATATTGCAACTATGCTGCGCTCGTTCCATTACGTGGCGCACGCGGCGCTGTTCGGCGATGTGCCGGGAATCGTGCCCAGCCGTGAAGCGCATCCTCAACTGGAGAAGTGGGCCAGAACCTGGTATCGCTGGGTAAGCACGATATTCCTGAAGGAGTATCTGCATGCGGCGGCCGGGGCGCTCTTCCTTCCGCAGCAGGCCGACGAATTCAACATTCTGCTTGGCGCTTACATGCTCGAGCGGGCGCTGATGGAAATCGAGTACGAGTTAGAACAGCGGCCGGCGTGGATCCGCATTCCGGTGCACGGAATACTCGGGCAGCTGAATGTCGCGTAGATTTTTTCGCGCCTGGACCGGCAATCGCTTTCGCAAGCTCACTTCTTCGGCGCTAGCCGATAGTTCTGGCCTGCGTTGAAGACCGCATTTGCGCCGATGTGCGCCGGCGTTCCGGAGAGCAGCTGCTCCTTGCGATACACGAGATTGCTGGCGTTGTAGGTTGCCAGCTCGAAACCGTGGCCGTGCGTAATGGCATCCGTGGGGCAGGCTTCCACACAATATCCGCAGAAGATGCAGCGGTTGTAGTCGATGTTGTAGACCTTCGCATATCGCTCAGCACCGCTGATGCGATTGGTTTCGGTGTTCTCCGCCGCTTCGATGTAAATACAGTTCGACGGGCAAGCCGCGGCGCAGAGGAAGCAGGCAACGCACTTCTCCAGGCCATTCTCGTCACGCTGCAGGACGTGCATCCCGCGGAAGCGGTCCTGGAACATCGCGCCGCGCGTGGGACCGGGGCCGTCGGGATAGTTCTCGACGATGGTAGGCTTGAACATCTCCATAAAGGTGACGCTCATGCCCTTGGCGATCGCGGCTATGTTCTTCACGATTCCCATATCGTTCCAGTATAACAACGCGGCGAACCGGCCGGCTTCGACCAACTGCTGACGGCTGCCAGGAATCTCCGCGTGTGCCTGGACAGCACAACCGTCGCTATAATGGATGCTTCATGGCCGCACTCGTATACGCCGCGGTTGCCTATGTGCGCAGCCCGGTGGGGTCCTTCGTCGAGGAGTTGCGTCGCGAATTGCATCCTGCGCACACCCACGCAGATGCGCACGTGACCATTTTGCCTCCACGGCCGCTGGCCGGCACGGAACGAGCTGCACTCGACCTGCTCTCCGAGGTCTGCCAGCAGATTCCCTCCTTTGACGTGGCGCTCGGCGATGTGGAGACCTTCGTTCCCACCACCCCAACTGTCTTCCTGCGCGTCGCTCGCGGCGCCTATCGCCTGCGCGAATTGCACGACAAGCTCAATCGCGACGCTCTTTACTTCAACGAGCCGTGGCCTTACATGCCCCACCTCACCATCGCCAAAATGGATACCGTGGAGGAGGCGCACAAGATCCTGGAAATCTCCCGTCAGCGCTGGATCGCCTATAACGGACCGCGAACCGTGCGCCTCGAATCGCTGACTTTCGTCAAGGGAGTGGGTGAGCGCTGGATGGATCTCTCCGAGACACCACTCGGCGGCGTGACCGTGAAATAGATGCCTGGGGGAACGACAAGCGTGGACGCCTTAGCTCAATTCAAGCGACTGCAAAAAGAGATGTGGGTGTCGTTTGCCCCGCTCGAGGCCGGCACCATCCCGGCTGCTGCCTGCCTGGTGCAACATGCCGAGATCAAGCCCGGGATGCGCGTCCTGGACGTCGGCTGCGGTACCGGGGTCGTCGCGATCACCGCGGCCCGCCTCGGAGCGCGCACCAGCGCCATTGACCTGACGCCTCAACTGCTGGAACGCGCGCGAGAGAATGCGCGCATCTCCGAGGTCGAGGTCGACTTCCTCGAAGCGGACGCCGAAGAGCTACCCTTTCCCGGCGCGCAGTTCGATGCGGTGCTCAGCCAGTTTGCGCACATCTTCGCGCCCCGGCCCGAAGTCGCCATCGCCGAAATGCTTCGCGTCCTCAAACCGGGCGGCACCATCGCATTCACCACCTGGCCGCCGGAGCTGCTCATCGGTCAGTCATTCGCACTCACGGCGCGTTACATGCCGCCTCCGCCGCCGGGCGTTGCGTCGCCGGTCCTCTGGGGCGATCCCACCGTCATTCGCCAGCGCCTGGGCAACGGTGTCAAGGACATCCACTTCGACCGCGAGGTCATGCTTGCACCCGGACTCAGTCCACAACACTATCGCAGCAACGTCGAGCGAACGGTGGGACCGATCATCAAGATGGTGGAATCCTTATCCGCTACCGCTCCGAACAAGCTTGAGGAGTTTCGGCGGGAGTTTGAGGCGCTCGTGGCGAAGTATCTTCAGGACAACCTCGTGCAGCAAGGCTATCTGATGACGCGCGCGACGAAGATATGAACGTGTGAGCGCTGGAATAAGCTGGCGGCGTTGCGGTGAGGCTATTCGGGCGGCGATGCTTCAGCAGATTCTGCCCCCCCACCCCCCTGATTTCCAGTGTTGATTCTAAGGACTTTATCGCAAATATTGATAACAAATGACTTGCTTTTAACGAAAAGCCCCTATGCTTCAAGGCCTTAGCAATTTGGGTACGAAAACGAGTGCCGCAGGCACGGCACAATCCTAGCCCAGTACGGAGGCCGCGCAGCCGGCCGGCGTGCTGCGTGAAGCCAAAAATCGGATCGGAGCCCCGTAGGGTCGGCATCACTCCGTAACAGCCCTCAACAGAGCACGGCTGACCACCTCTAAAATGTCAAAGAACACTGCGGCAACACCTAACTCATCGCTGCTTAGCCGGAAAAGCCCGGCGCCGAGGCTCAGCCTCTGGCTCTTCCAGTTTAGGTCGCGAAATCCAATCACCCGGACGAGAAAACGCAACCGGCAAAACGAAGGTAACCGCGATTCCCGACTTGGCAGCCACATACGTGCTGTGTGTCCATTCAAGGCCGTACGCGGATAGAGAGGGCCTTCCCGCCCGCTTCATCTCGCACCGTTACGATTCTCATCCCCGACGAGGGCTCCAAACCGATTCGCAGAGCGTGGCCTCTCCCCTGGCCCACGCTAGCAAACTCCGATAGCTCCTCACCAGACACGGCAGGCGTTCTGCGCGACCATGGGTTGCCCCGCTTTGCAGCCCCACGCCTTCTGGAATTCCGGCATGTTCTGCACGACACCGTTGACGCGATACTTGCCGGGCGAGTGCGGATCGACTGTGACCAGCATGCGAGAGAACTCCGGCTGACGCTTCTCGCACCACACACGCCCGAATCCCAGAAAGAAGCGCTGCTCCGGTGTGTAGCCGTCGATCTTCTGACCGGCCTTCCCGGTCTTGTCTTGAGCGATCATCTGTTCCAGCGCCATTAACGCGATGCGTGCGCCGCCATTGTCGGCCGTATTCTCGCCCAACGTCAGCCGCCCGTTCAGCTTCAGGTCGTCGATAGCGGTGAATCCGCTGTACTCGTCGGCGACGCAGCTGGCGCGTTTTTCGAACTCCTGTCCATCTTCCGCCGTCCACCAGTCGCGCAGATTGCCCTGCGGATCGAACTTGCGGCCCTGGTCGTCAAAACCGTGCGTCAGTTCGTGGCCAATCACCAAACCGATGCCGCCGAAGTTCACGGCATCGTCCATCTGTTTATCGAAGAACGGCGGCTGCAAAATGCCCGCGGGAAAAACGATCTCATTGCGCGAACCGCTATAGAAGGCGTTTACCGTGGGAGGACTGATTCCCCATTCCTTGCGATCGAGCGGTTTGCCGATCTTCGCAATGTCGCGCTTGGACTCGAATTCATTGGCCCGCAGAAAGTTCCCAGCCATATCGCCCCGGACGATGGTGAGCGAACTGTAGTCGCGCCACACATCGGGATAGCCGATCTTGTTGCGAATTGCCTCCAGCTTGACCTGGGCTTGCTTCTTGGTGGCCTCGGTCATCCAGGGCAGTGTCGTGATGTCCTGATTCAGCGAGGATTCCAGAGCATCGACCATTTTCAGCATGCGCTGCTTGCCCTCGGGCCCAAAGGTCTCCTCGACATACTTTTGCCCGAGAGCTTCGCCGGGTGCAGCATCTGTCGCGTCAACGCAGCGCTTCCACCGGTCCTGAATCTTCTCCTGTCCGGTGAGCGCCTGCTGCATCTTGAAGTTCGCATCCACGAAGGGCTGCGAGAGCCACGGAGCGGTGGCGTTGATGAGTTTGAAGCTGACATAGGTTTTGAGGTCTTCCAGCGAGGTGGACTGCAATACTCCATTCACCTGCTTGAAGAAATCCGGATTGGAAACGTTCAACTCGGAAAAGTTTGGCGCTCCGATATCAACAAAGTACTGCGTCAGGTAAAAATTTGGCGCCATGGCAACAGCATCCGTGCGCGCCATCTTGTGATCGCGGTTCTTCGGGTCGCGGCGAGAGGTCCTGTCCATCGAGGCCTTGGCCAATGCGGTCTCGATGCGCATTACGGTTTGGGCGGAGGCAGTTGCCTGCGCTTGCGTCTGGCCTGCCAGGGTGAACAGCTGCGTTGCATACTCCACCGCGGCCTTTCGAATTTCCGCCGTCTTAGGATCGTCTTTGAGATAGAAATCGCGATCCGGCAGCGACAGTCCTCCCTGATCGATAAACGCGATCACCGAATCGGCATTATGCAAATCGGATGATGAATAGAAATTGAAGAGTGCATTGCTCGCAATCAGGTGCACGCGCGCGACAACTTCAATCAGCGCCGCTTTGTCCTTGGCAGCGGCAATACGGTCCAGCTCAGCCTTAAGCGGCGTAATGCCTTTCGCATTGATTGCCTTTTCATCCATGCACGAACTGTAGAAGTCGCCGATCTTTTGCTCCACCGGCGTGCGCGAGGGACTATCGACGGAAGCCTTCACCAGGATGTCCCGCAAAACGATCTTGTTGCTTTCATCCAACTCGACAAAGCTGACCCACTCCGGCTGGTCCGCTGGAATTTCGCTGTTCTTCAGCCAATTGCCACAGGCGTACTGATAAAAGTCAACGCAGGGATCGGCAGTCTTGTCGATGTTTACGATGCTGAAGCTCGCGGGTGGCTTAGAAGCAGGCGTCTGCGCAGATGCGGCAAAGCAGACTGCAAGGAGAAGAACCAGCAGAAAGCGGCAAGAACGCATGGAGTCCTCGATTCGAAAACGCCAATTTTACTTCGGTGGTATTGGACGGCCAACTCTGCAGAGGGGCAGCGCACTTGCTGAAGTGTCCACATTCGGGCAGTCGCCGCCGTTATCGGGGCGGGTGGGCCGCACTAGCGAACGAAACTTCGAACGGGAAGGATGAGGGTGCCCCACCCAAGCTTCGTTTGCTTGGGTGGGGTTTTTGAATTTACTAACAACTGACAAGTTTCACACTACTTTGCCGCAGCGCTCCACCACGAATTCAGCGGCAACGGCTCGCTGCGTTTGCGAAGTTCCACTCCATGCCGCATCACCACATCAACAATCACTTCCAGCACCTTCGGCATTACTCCTGCCACTTCAGCGCTGAGCTCCGTGCTCACATCGAAGCTGGCTCCGACGACGCCCACCAGCACAACTTCCTTCGGACAGACGCCGCCCGTCTCCGCGGTGAACAGCGTCTCCTGCAAGCATGGCTGATGCGCGCTCAGCCGGATATTCGGCAACCGTTCGCGAAGCTGCTGATGATCGAAGGTCAGAACCTCGCCCGGCTCGCCGCCAAAGGCCAGCGCATCGATGATGATCAGCAAATCGCGGCCGACAAGGTAGTCGACAAAGTCCAGTCCCGGCGTGCCAAGATCGAGCAGCTCAACTTCCTCGCCGATCTCATATTCCGATTGCAGCCCCGCGATGGCATGCGGGCCGAAGCCATCGTCCTGCAACAGGACGTTCCCGACCCCGGCGATGAGAATTCGAGGATTCACAGCACCTTGACCGACGCGATCGGCTTGCCGCTGGGATCGAAGGTGTGACACGCGCATGCCATGCACGGATCGAACGAGTGCACCGTGCGCAGCACTTCCAGCGGTTTCTCCGGATCGGCAATCGGATTACCCAGCAGCGACATCTCATACGGGCCGGGCTGCCCACGATTATCGCGCGGGCTGGCATTCCACGTCGTCGGCACCACCGCCTGGTAGTTCGACAGCCGCCCATTCCGCACCACCACCCAATGCGACAGCGTGCCGCGCGGCGCTTCGTGCGTGCCCACGCCTTCCACTTCGCCATCGGGAAACTTCGGCGGATTGTAGATTGCCGTATCGCCACGGGTGATGTTGGTGACGAGGTACTCCCAGTGCTTCGTCGCCAGCTCGGAGATCATCGCGCAACGGATCGCGCGCGCCACGTGCCGGCCCATCGTCGATTGAAGATCGTTCACCGTCACCTTGCGCTTGCTGATCGCGGAGATCTTCGCCAGCGCCAGGTCGGTCCACTTCTTTGTCAGCGGATGCCCCTGCGCGTATCCCACCAGCACCTGCGCCAGCGGCCCGACCTGCATCGGCCGTCCGTCGTAGCGCGGTGCCTTCACCCACGAGTACTTTCCGTTCTCTTCGAAGTCGGTGTAGTGCGGCTGGGTCTCGCCCTGCCACGGATGCTGCGGCTCGTTGCCCTTGTACCAGGCATGCGTCAGGTCTTCCGTCACCGCATGGCGGAAGGGCGTATCGGCCGCGCTGTAGAAGGTCTGCGCATTCGAAAGATTGCCATCGAGAATGACACCGCCGGGAAGATCAAACGCCGAGGCCTGCGCATTCAGCGGCAGATCGGGAACGGCGAGGTAGTTATGCACGCCGCCGCCATAAGCCATCCACTCGGGATAAAGCGCCGCAATCGCGCAAGCATCATTGAAGTACACCTGCTGCACAAACGGGATGACTTCATCCATCAGCGACTTGATGGTGTACAGCCGGTCCATGTTCAGCGTCGCCTGGCTGTCGAGATTGATAGCGTTCATCACCCCGCCGACGGCGAGGTTCTGGATGTGCGGCGTCTTCCCGCCGAGAATGCCGACCACCTGCAACGCCTTCCGCTGATACTCCAGCGCCTGCAGGTAATGCGAGAAGGCGATGAGGTTGACCTCCGGCGGCAGATGCATCGCCGGATGGCCCCAATAGCCGCTGGCAAACATGCCGAGCTGACCGCTGGCGGCGAGCGCCTTCACCTTGTCCTGCGCCGCGGCAAGCTGCTTGTCGGAGTTGTCGGTCCAGTCGGAAAGCGACTCCGCCAATGACGACGCAGCCTTCGGATTGGCGCGCGGAATCGTCAGGATGTCGACCCAGTCCAGCGCCGAGAGCTGGTAGAAGTGCACGACGTGATCGTGCATCGCATGATTGATGAGAATCAGGTTGCGGATGAACTGCGCATTCGGCGGAATCGGCAGCCGTAGCGCGTCTTCGACGGCGCGAACGCTGGCCATCGCGTGCACGGTCGTGCAGACACCGCAGAAGCGCTGCGTAAACAGCCACGCCTCGCGAGGGTCGCGTCCGAGCAGGATGTTCTCAATGCCGCGCCACATGGTGCAGCTGGCCCACGCCTTGGCGACGCTGCCGTTGTCCACCTCCACGTCAACTCGGAGGTGGCCTTCAATCCGCGTAACTGGGTCGATATTGATCCTTGTTGCCATAGCCACTCATTTGTATGTAGGGATAAATTTGCTTGTAATAATTTTCCAGGTCATACCACTGCTCCACCGGCGCCGGCAAAATCGGCAGGCGCTTGACCGCGAGCAGGAACAAAATGATGCAAGTCGAAATGAAGCCAAGCGAGATCAGAATCTCGATCACCGACGGCGTGTAGTACGTCAGGTCCCACGGCCGATAGGCGAAGGTCGTCGGGTCGAAGCGATACGCCATCCCACCCAGCACAACGAAGACGCAGGAAGAGAACAGGTGGTAGTGGCTCTCGCGATACTTCTTCTTCCGCAGGAAGAGCACCGGCAGCAGGACGAGCAGGATCTCATCCCAGAACAAGAAGCTGCGGAAGCCCGAGGTAAACATCAGCAGGAACTTGCCGCGCACGATGATGTCCAGCAGCCTGATGCCGACCCACGGCACGATCAGCACGCTCATCAGCTGTACCAGCTCGTCCAGGATCGACTGGTCGAGCGGACGCTTCCATGCCAGACAGCACAACATGACCGCGCCGATCGTAGTCCCGACTCCGATAAACGCCGCGGCCCACACGTAGAGCAGCGGCAGCAGCGGCGTTTGCCACAGCGGATAGACCTGGTTGCCGACCAGCAGCATCAGTCCGCCCAGTGCCGACTGATGAAGAATCGGCAGCGTGTAAGCCAGCGCCACTACGTAGGGATACGTCTTGCGGATGACCGGGATGAGCCAGATCACCAGCCCGCGGATCGGCGGGAAGAAGTAATACCATTGCTCCAGGATCGGAGGCGTGTTCTCCAGAAACAGGGGGAAGAGGCAGTACAACGGCATGCACCACAGCACTTCCCACATCGGCGACGTCGTATTCCAGCGGAAGACCGAGAGCAGGTTGTAGACATTCCATGGCCGCGAAACATCGACGGCAATCGCCAGCAGACCAGTGAAGTAAATCAGGAAGCTGATGAGCAGCGTCACGCGCATCACGGCGTGCAACTTGCGCTTGTGAAAGATCCACGCCGCAATGCCGATCGGGAAGCTACCCGAGCCAAGCGCGGTCAGCGTCATCACGTTGAAGGTCTTCCAGATTCCCCAGGGGTACCCGTCGCTCAGACCCGTCGCCGCGCCCAGCCCGAAGATCTGCCGGTAGATGATGAGGACGAAGCCGACAATCGTGATGCCCGCGAGGAATATGAAATTCTTTGTGACGATAGGCATACCGAAGATGGGCACGCCTCGCTGCCACCGTACAACACTAAGATCGCTTTGGTTTCCAGTAGTCATAAAAATCAGTTGTCAGTTGTCGGTTGTCAGTTCCCGATGAGACGCTGGCCGCTTGAGTGAAGCGATCAGCGCCTTGACCAGTCGTCCGAGCTCTCTGCACTCTGCAAGCAAGCAGTCGCGGTTAGCCGGTTCGACATATCCTAGTCTTGCTGCGATGACAATCTGCGTTTCAAGTTCGTAGAGCGACCCGCGCCCGTGCCCCAGGAACTGCTGAAATTCTCCGCGCGTGGCCCGTCCCTGCCCTTCTGCGATGTTGCTGGGAATTGAAGCCGCACAGCGTCGCATTTGGCTCTTCAACCCAAACATTTCTTCCTGCGGCAACTTCGCCGTGACCGAATAAACTTTCCCAACCAATTCAATCGCCCGTCGCCATGCGCGCAGATCCTGATATCGATTGGCTTGCATGTACCGCCTCGAATTCCTTGCGCTCTAATGACAACTGACAACTGCCTTTAAATCTGCGGCAGCAAGCCCGTCTTCTTTTGCTCTTCGTTCATTTCCTTGTCGTGCTCGCGGAAGTTCTGCTTCAGGAAGCCGACAATCACGCCGTACACCGTGAGCGGCAGAACGAAGCCCTTCATCACGCGCTCCTGCCAGCGCAGCCAGTGACTCGGATGCTCGTCGGCACTGAGGTTCGGCAGGCCGAGCTTGTCGAAGCTGACGGTGGACAGATACAGCACCTGCGTCCCGCCGCCTTCGACCTCGCCATAGACGCGGTTGTCAAAATACTTGCCGGGCGAATTTTCGATGCGGCGATGCGCTTCCCTCAGCAGCAGATCGCGACGGCCGAAGATCACCGCCTTCTTCGGACAGACATAGGTGCAAGCCGGCTCCAGTCCGCGCGCCTGCCGCTCCTTGCAGAATTCGCACTTGATGATCTTGGCGTTGAAGGCGTCCCAGTCGAACTTCGGCGTCTCGAAAGGACAAGCGAGCTGGCAGTAGCGGCAGCCGATACACTTGTCCGAGTCCCACGAGACGATGCCGGTGACCGCATCTTTCGACAGCGCGTGGAACGGGCACGCCGCCGCACAGAAAGGATCGACGCAGTGCATACACTGCCGCTTGACGAACGAGTACGGACCGCTCTCGCCCGCCGCCGGCGTGTATAGCTTGATGATGTTCTTGGTGAATGAATTGAGATCGACTGGCGACTGGTGCAGCGGATCGAGTCGCGTGTCAGGCGTCAAGCCATTCGCGTTCGCGCAAGCCACGACGCACGACTTGCATCCCACACACAGGGTCGCGTCGTACAGCATGCCGACCGCATCGCGTGGCGCCGAAGGCTCTTCCGCCGCAACCGCCGTGCCCGTCAGCGCAGCCGAAGCTCCGCCCGCAATTCCGATCTTGATCAACTGGCGGCGAGTGATCGACATCAGATGCCTCCGCCGTCTTCGTTCGACTTCTCGTGCGAGACCGGCACCAACTCCTTTGGCGGCTCCGGCGGATTGACAGCGGCGCTCTCCTGGCTGCTCTGGAAGCGCTGCGCCGCGGTCCACGCTGCGCCCACGGCCGATCCGACAATCAGGCCTGCAAGCCCGGTCGCGATATGCGCGGGATGTCCTGCGCCAGTCGCGATCGGCGGATAGGTTGCCGGCGGCGTGAAGTTGTGTACGGAAGCGTTCTGGAAGATCGGCACATTGAAGGCGATGCCTTTCTCCGTGCAGCCCACGCAGGGCGCGCCGATGCCGATCGGCCACACATCGGGCATTTCATTGAAATGGCGCGTCGAGCATCCGGCGTGCGTGTCAGGCCCCTTGCAACCCAGCTTGTACAGGCACCAGCCGTGACGATGGCCATCATCTCCGAACTGCTGTGCAAAGCGGCCAGAGTCGAAGTGCGGACGCCGCGGGCAATGCTCGTGAATCACGCGATCGTAAGCAAACTTCGGCCGCAGAGCGCTGTCCAGCTCCGGCAACGCCCCGGTGCGCACAAACTCCAACACCGTTCCCAGCAGGTTGTAGGGATGCGGCGGACAGCCCGGCAGGTTGACGATCGGCACGCCCTTGATCAGATCGGCAACGCCGTTCGCGCCCGTTGGATTGTCCCCGGCTGAAGGCAGCCCGCCCCATGATGCGCATGAGCCGATCGCAACAATCGCGCCGGCCTTGGCAGCGGCCTCTTCCAGCAGCTGCGTTCCCGGTTTGCCGCCCAGCTTGAAATAGATCCCATCGCCCTTCGTCGGAATCGATCCTTCGCACACCAGCACATACTTGCCGGCATAGGTCTTCATCGCGGAGTGCAGTTGCTCCTCCGCCTGACGTCCCGAGCCGGGCATCAGCGTCTCGTGATATTCGAGCGAAATAATGTTGAGGATCAGGTCAGCGACGCCTGGCTTTGAGGTGCGCAGCAGCGTCTCCGTGCAGCCGGTGCAGTCCTGGAAGTGCAGCCAGATGACCGGCGGGCGCACCGTCTTCAGAAGATCGGCAGCGACATCGCCCGCCCAGGCCTTCTTGGTGATGGCCAGCCCAACCGGAGCCATGATCATCAGCTCGGTACAAAACTTCAGGAAGTCTCTGCGAGGAATGCCGGCGCGGCGAAGCTGCTCGCCTATGGTTACAGGTTGTTTCTGATCATCGCGGGCCACTGCGTATCTCCGATCGGGGAATGCCGTACGAACGAACGTTCGGGAACCTGGGGCTCTGACTCTTGAGTTTCTAATCCGGACCGGCGGTCACAATATGATGGGCGGCACACGATGAGGTGATGCGGGTCACCAAGTTGATCGGGGAGCGGGCGATTTTCCCCACTATCGATCCGAACAGTCCCAGTATGGGAAGCGATCCCCCGCAAGTTGTATCCGGATTGGGAAAGCCGGTTGACACTCCCTCCCGAAGAAGACTACAAACGTTCTGTCTGGTAGTTGGGAAGGCGGTGAAATTCCGCCACTGCCCCGCAACTGTGAGCGCGGAGGTCCGACCAGCAAGCCACTGGAGCGAAAGCTCTGGGAAGGCGGTCGCGACCGTTGAGGCGCAAGTCAGGATTCCGGCCAGACACTTACCTTGGTACCGATCAGGCCTCGATGGGAGGGCCTGTCGGCGTCTTGAGGACCCACTCGCTAGGGTCGTCTTGAACATTTGCGGCACGAGATTTCCCGTCCGATACCGACTTGTGCGCGGGATGAAGTATGTCTGAGGAGTCGAGCCGAAGAGTCGTCCTCGTGCTCGGAGGCGTTCGCAGCGGAAAGAGCCGTTACGCGCAGGAGCTTGCTGCGCGCGGCAAGCGCGTTGCCTTCATCGCCACCGCCGAAGCCGGCGACGACGAGATGCGCCAGCGCATCGCCCGCCATCGTGACGAACGGCCTGCCTCGTGGACCACGCTGGAAGCGCCGCTGGCCCTTGAAAACGCGCTGCTCGAAGCCGGCAAGAACTGCGACACCATCCTCGTCGACTGCCTCACCGTCTGGACTGCGAACGTGATGCAGAGCGGGAGCCACGAAGACGTTGTCACCCTCGCCGATCGCCTCGCCAACACGCTGCGCGCTGTGCCGGCCTCGGTCATCCTGGTTTCCAATGAAGTGGGGAGCGGCATCGTCCCCGACAACGAACTCGGGCGCGCCTATCGCGATCTGCTTGGCGCCGTGAACCAGCGAGTTGCCGCCGCAGCCGACGAAGTCGTTCTGCTCGTGGCCGGCTGTCCTCTCATAATCAAACAACCGGCGGAGGCCCTGGCATGAAGGGCTTTGTCATCGCCGGAACAAGCACGGGCGTCGGCAAGACGACGATCACCGCCGCGCTGCTGGCTGCATTGCGCGCGCGGGGATTGGCCGTTCAGCCCTTCAAGTGTGGCCCCGACTACATCGACCCCGCACATCACGCGGCCATCGCCGGCCGTCCTTCCTACAACCTCGATACCTGGATGATGTCCGCCGAGACGAACCGCTCCATCTTCTGGACGGCGGCCCAAAAAGCCGACGTTACCGTCGTCGAGGGTGTGATGGGGCTGTTCGACGGCGCGAGCGGTAAGACAGACGAAGGCAGCACCGCCGAAATCGCGAAACTGCTCAGCCTGCCGGTTGTGCTGATTGTCGACGCCTCGAATGCGGCGCGCAGCGTTGCAGCGCTGATCAAGGGCTTCTGCGACTTCGATCCGCAGCTTCGCATCCTCGGCGTCATTCTGAACGGCGCAGCCGGCCCCGCCCACTTCAATCTGCTGCGCGATGCGATTTCATCCGTAAGCGTTCCTCTGCTGGGATCGTTCCCCAACGTCCCAGAAGCCGTATTGGCCGAGCGTCACCTGGGATTAATCACCGCAGGCGAGAAGACCTGGTCAGCCGAGCAGGCTGCGGCGCTTGTCGATGCCGCGCGGAAGCACATCGATCTCGACCTGCTTCTCGCGAACTGCAACATCAACGCGAAAGCGGCCCCCGCGATAGTTCAAGCGGCCAGGAACGACGACCCTGTCCGCATCGGCGTCGCCCGGGATCAGGCCTTCTCCTTCTACTACCAGTCGTCGCTCGACGCCCTAAAAGCCGCCGGTGCGGAACTGGTGAACATCAGTCCGCTCACCGATGCTTCCCTCCCCGCATCGCTCGACGGCCTTTACTTCGGCGGCGGCTATCCCGAAGTTTTCGCCGATCAACTCGCGGATAACCGCCCGTTCCTGCAATCGCTGCGCGAATTCGTCGCCAGCGGCCGCCCGCTCTACGCCGAATGCGGCGGCCTGATGTACCTGGCCGAAACCTTGACCACACTCGACGGACGCACGCACGCGATGGCCTCGGTTCTGCCGATCGCGGTCGAGATGCTCAACCACCTCGAAGCCTTCGGCTACACCGAAGTCGAATTGCTCGCGGATTGCCTTGTTGGCGCACGCGGCGCGCGCCTGCGCGGCCACAGCTTCCATTACTCGCGGATTACACGCACCGGCGATGTCGCGAAGCGTTATCGCGCCAATCAGCTGCTCACTGGCGTCAACTATGACGAGGGCTACTGTACCGGCAATGTGCTGGCCAGCTACATCCATCTCAGCTTCGCGGCAAGCCCCGAAGCAGCCGCGCGCTTCGTCCAAAACTGCCGCCAGGCAAAGGCGGTGGCGCAATGAAGAAATTCTGGCGTGCTCTGCCGCTTCTGCTGCTGTTGACATCATCTGCATGGGCGGCGCGTTACGAGCGTGACGAAACCGGCCGCGCCGTTGCCGTCCCCGACCATCCGCACCGCGTGATATCGCTCTCGCCCAGCATCACCAACACGGTGTACGCGCTGGGGGCAGCGGACGACCTGGCCGGTATTACGGATTACACCGTTTACCCGAGCGAAGCCGCGCGCCAGAAGCCCAGCGTGGGCGCGGTGGTGAACCCGTCGCTGGAGCGCATCGTATCTCTGCATCCCGACCTGGTGCTGGCGCTTCCGGACTTCAACGGCGCTGCGACGATCGAAGGCCTGAAGCGGCTGGGCATACCGGTATTTCTCTTTGCCACCGGCGACATTACGAATATCTACGTCAGCGTGGAAGCCGTGGGACGCCTCCTGGGCCGTGAGCAGCAGGCCAAGTCCCTGGTCGCCCAGTTGCGACAGCGCGAGGCCAGGGTTCGCGCGCAATCCGCCGCGGACAAAAAGCTGACCGTGGTGCTGGTGCTCTCGATCGATCCGCTCATCACCGCCGGCAGAAACGCCTTCATCACCGAGATGATTGCCGCCGCCGGCGCGCGCTCGGTCACCGACGACGTGAAGCAGGACTGGCTCCAGATGAATGTCGAGGCGATTCTGCCGCGCAAGCCCGACTACATCCTGCTGATGAAGAGCGGTCCGGTAACCCTGCAAGACCTGCAGCGCAGCGCCGGCTGGAATTCGCTCGAGGCGGTCAAGCGCGGCCGCGTGCTCGTCGTCGACGACCGCATCCAGATTCCGGCCCCGGTAGCCTTTGATGGATTAGAAGATTTCGCCCGGCAAATACACGCCGTGCAGTCTCACTGAGATCGCATGGAAAACAACAACGCAATCACGGGACGTACGGGAAGCGCGGTGAGATTCCGCCACTGCCCCGCAACTGTTATGGACAACCAACCAGCCGTCGAGTACCACTGCGCCCAGCGGGAAGGTGACGGTTGGGTCCTGAGTCAGGAGACCGGTCCGGTGAAAGACGCGCAACACTTCCGAGGGGGAGTTCATGCAACGCTTGATTACTGCTGTCCTGCTTCTTTTGCTCGCGGTTTCAGCCTGGTGCGCTGAGCCGACGATTACCGGGACGGTGAGCGATTCGCTCGGCGCGGTCATCCCTGGCGCCACTGTCACATTGCTCCAGGGCGGCAAGGACATCGCGCAGACCACCTCCGACGCCACCGGCAATTTTCACTTCAAGATCGACCGCACCGGCCGCTACTCGGTTCGCGCCGAGGCCAAGACCTTCGCACCCGGCCAAAGCGATGAAGTCTTCGCCGAGCCCGGACACAGCGTCGACCTCAGCCTGACCCTTTCCCCTTCGGTTGTATCGCAGAACATTGTGGTGACCGCCACCGGCATCGCGACCCCGGAAGCGCAGATGGGGACCTCCGTGAGCGTGATCGACGACACCACGCTCTCTACCCGCGTGAACCTTGACCAGACCTTACGCAATGAAGTGGGGGGGCAGGTTGTTCAGACGGGACAGATGGGCAGTCTCTCCGCGCTGTTTGTTCGCGGCGGCCCGCCCGATGCCAACAAAGTCCTGATCGACGGCGTGCCCGTCAACGACATCGGCGGCACCGTAGACTTCTCCTATCTTCAGGCCGACGGCTTCGATCGCGTCGAATTCCAGCGCGGCCCCAACAGCGCGCTCTATGGCTCCGACGCGCTGGCCAGCGTCGTCAGCGTCAGCACGCAACGCGGCAACACCCCTCTGCCGCTGTTCAGCCTTGGCGCGGATGGTGGAACCTTCGGCACCTATCATCAGGACGACAGCGTCAGCGGATACTGGAAGCGCCTCGATTACTTCACCGGCTTCTCCGGCTATGGCACGCAGAACAACGTCCCCGACAGCCAGTATCACCGCAATGTCTATCTCGGGAATCTCGGCTATCAGATCACGCCCAACACCACGTTGCGCGCTACGGTGCGACGCCTGTCGTCGGGATTCAACTCGGCGAATGCGGTCTACGCTTACGGAATTCCCGACGACGCCTCCACTCTCGAGGGCGATACTTCCTTCGGCGCGACGCTGGAGAATCGCACCGGCGACCGCTGGCACAGCCTGGTGCAGTACGGCGGACTGCGCATGCGCCAGCAATATAACGACTGGGCGCCCACCGGCATTCCGTACGATCCCTACGGTCTCGGCTTCCCTTCGTACTATCTCGGACTGCCGGTCACGCAACGCGGTGCAAACGGCTACGTCATCACGCCTTGGACCATCGCGCAGGTTGATCCCACGCTTGCCCAACCCGGCCAGGCGATCTACCAGTACGCCGGCAACTATCCTGAGCTGTCTTCGTACTACACCAACACCAGCTTCGTTTACGCACAGACCGACTACCGCTTCAACGAGAAGCTGACGGCGCTCTTCGGCTTCCGCTACACCAACGAAAACGGATTCACCTACAACGGCTTCACCGGCAAGGAATCCACCGACCGCAACAACTTCAGCTACATGATGGAAATTCAGGGCGGCTTGTGGAATCGCCTGTTCTATACGCTGGGAGGCGGCATCGAGAACAACGCCGTCTTCGGTGTAGCAGGTACGCCGCGCGCCTCGCTTGCTTATTATCTGAAGCGTCCGGGCAACAGCAGAATATTCAGCGGCACCCGCCTGACCTTTAATTTCGCCAAGGGCATCAAAGAACCGAGCATTTACTACCAGAACAATTCGCTCTTCGGACTGCTCAGCAACACCTCCATCGTTCCCAACGGGCCGGAGTTGATCCAGAGGTACCACATCCAACCCTTCCTGGCGGAAGACTCTCGCACCTATGACGGCGGCGTGGAGCAGCAGCTCTTCGGCGGCAATGCGCGCCTCTCGGCCGTCTACTTCCACAACGAGTTCACCAACCAGGCCGAGTACGTCAGCTCAAGCTATCTGGTGCAACTAGGCGTTCCGGAGGAGGTCGCGCAGGCGTTAGGTTTCTTCGGCGCGGCCGTCAACACCCTCAACTATCGCGCGCAGGGCGCCGAAGTCGGCTTCCAGTACAGGATCAATCGCAAAGTATCGGTGCGTGGCGGCTGGACCTACACCGACGCGGTTGTGCAGCAGTCCTTCTCCAGCAGCGCGCTTCAGCCCGCAATCAATCCGTTGTTCCCCAATGTTCCGATCGGTGCGTATTCGCCGCTGGTGGGAGCGCGGCCCTTCCGCATCGCTCCCAACACGGGCTTCGCCGGAGTCGACTGGAACTATCGCCGCTGGTTCATCTCGGCCATGGGAACATTCGTCTCGCGCCGCGACGACAGCACCTTCCTCAGCGATACCAACTTCGGCAATACCCTGCTGCTGCCCAATCGCAATCTCGATTCTGCCTATCAGAAGCTCGACATTTACGGCAGCTATCAGGTCGCCAAGCACATCACGGCCTACACCTCGCTGCAGAACGTGCTCAACCAGAAATATCAGGAGGTCTACGGATTCCCGGCGCTGCCCTTCACCATTCGCGGCGGCATGAAATTCACCTTAGGAGGCGAGTCGTGGAAGCTGAACTGAAACCTGCCGTGGAGCTGAGCGCAGCGGTCGAGCGCACAATCGCGGAGATTCGCGGCATCGATGAGCGCTATCGCGAAAAGGCGCAACGGCACCTGGATTCGCTTACCAAGCCGCTGGGCAGTCTCGGGCAACTGGAAGCCGTTGCCGCGCAATACGTCGCATGGCGCGAAGAAGAGGTCCCGAAGGTCACCGGCAAAGCGGTTTTTGTCTTCGCCGGAGATCACGGGATCACCGATGAAGGCGTCAGCGCCTACCCGCGCGAGGTAACGCCGCAGATGGTCCGCAACTTCCTCAACGGCGGCGCTGCGATCAACGTCCTGGCCCGGCACACAAACTCCGACATTGTGGTAGTCGACGTCGGAGTCGATGCGGACTTCGATGGCGCGCCAGGGCTGCTGCGTCGCAAAGTCCGCCGCGGAACGCGCAACTTCGCGCGTGAAGCGGCTATGACCGACGCGGAGCTCAACGCAGCACTGGAAGTCGGGATCGAGCTGGCGACAGAAGCCGCCGCGCAGGGCCGCAGCCTGATCGCGCTTGGCGAAATGGGCATCGGCAACACGAGCGCAGCGACCGCCATCACTGCGGCGCTCTCCGGCAAGCCGGTTTCGGCGCTTACCGGCCGCGGAACCGGCCTGGACGCTCCGCGCTGCGTGCGCAAAGCGCAGATCATCGACAACGCCCTTCATCTCCACTTCGGCGACTCCACCTCACGCCCCGATCCACTCGACGTGCTGCGCTGCGTCGGAGGCCTGGAGATCGCCGCCATCACCGGCGCAGTCCTCGGCGCGGCCGCAAAGCGCATCGCAGTCGTGATCGACGGCTTCATCTGCACCGCCGGAGCCGCAATCGCGTGCGCCATCGCCCCGGATGCGCGCTTCGGCATCATTGCCGGCCACCTCTCTCAGGAACCCGGACATCGTGTCCTGCTCGAAGCCATGGGCGTGAAGCCGGTGCTGCAACTCGACATGCGGCTGGGCGAAGGCACAGGCGCGGTACTGACCTTCCCGCTCATCGAATCGGCAATCCGGATCTACAACGAGATGGCAACCTTCGACTCCGCCGGAGTCAGCGAGGCCAGCGAAGCATGAAGACCCTGCGGGAATTCGCGGCAGCTGTGCAGTTCATGACGCGCATTCCCGTGCCTGCGTTCCGCTATGAGCCCGAGATGGTGCTCGGCGGCGCGAAGTTCTATCCCCTCGTCGGGCTCGTGGTCGCGCTGGGCGCGATCCTGATCGAGCGCCTGCTGCGCTCGCATCTGCCGCAGCCGGTCACAGCGCTCGCAGTGCTCGCCTACCTGGTCGCGATCACCGGCGGCTTCCACGAGGACGGCCTCGCCGATACGACTGATGCTCTCGGCGGCGGCTGGACCCGTCCTCGCATGCTAGAGATCATGCACGACAGCCGCATCGGCAGCTTCGGTACCCTGGCCGTATGTCTCTCGCTATTGGCGCGCTGGGTGCTGCTCTCGGCGATGGCGCCTGAGCGCTTCCCGCTCTATATCCTCGCCGCCCATGTCCTCTGCCGCTGGAGCACCCTGCCGCTAGGGACCTTCGTCGAATCCGCGCGCACGGACGGCCTCGGCGCGAAGCTGGCGCACAAGATTCCGCTCAGCTCAGCCGCCGTTGGAACGGTCTTCGCCTTCGCGATCGTCGGCGCAGCGCTTCGCACCCAGGCCATCATTCCCGTAATTACGGTAAGTGTGATCACGCTCTTGAGCGCCCTCTACTACCGCTCCCAGATCGGCGGCATCACCGGCGACTGCTTCGGCGCAACCAATCAGCTGGCGGAGATCGCGGTGTACCTCTGCGGGGTGTGGGTATGAGCCGCTCAACGCAATCGAAGGCCGTTCGCACAACGCTGGTATTGGTGCGTCACGCCCACACCGACATGGCCGGAACGTTCTGCGGCACCAGCGATCCGCCGCTCAGCGCCGAGGGCGTAGCTCAACTGGCCGCCCTCAACGAGAAGTTGAAGACCTACCCCATCACGCATATCTTCAGCAGCGATTTGCAGCGCGCCCTCCAGACGGCGGAGTCGATCGCGCAACGCTGCGGCCTCGAAATTCACTGTCTTGAGTCACTCCATGAGCTCGCCTTCGGGAGCTGGGAGGGATTGGATTGGGACCAGATCATGGCGCGCGACTCCGCATACGCGCAACGCTGGCTGGACCACTATCCTTCCGTTCCAGCTCCCGGAGGTGAGGATTTTTCCAGCTTCCTCACGCGCATTCAGCGGGCCATGGACTCGATCGTCGAGCAAGCCGCGGGCGGCTGTGCGGTCGTCGTTACTCACGGCGGAGTTATTCGCACATTTCTTAACACTCTCGTGCCCCAGCACGGCGCTCCTTTCGACCGGACAACGTGCGATTACGTTTCGTGCTGGGAGATCTCGCACGAGGCGGGGCAATGGCATTTGCCGGGGCTCGCTTCGGCAAATGCCGAACCCTGCGCTCAAGCTCCTGACAGATCGGAGAAGGCATCGTGAACGGTCTGCGCACAGAGCGGCGTCCGCGCTTGCAGCCCGATCCATCGTCGCCGGCTGCCCGGAGCGAGCAAGCCGTTGGGACCAGGGGCCATAAGATCGCCACTTTGCCGGACAGAGGCCAATCGACACTGCAAACACGAATCTCTACTCGCGCCCTCAACCTGCTGCTCTTTGCCGCGCTTCTGCTGGCGATCGTTATCGCCACCGCGCTGGGAGCTGTACGCCTGCCCGTCTCCGAAGTCGTGCGCACCCTGCTGCACCCGACACGCGCAACCGAAGCGGCGGAGATCATCTTCGGACTGCGCCTTCCCCGCGTGATTGCCGCAGCCCTAGTGGGCGCAGCTCTGTCGGCAACCGGCGTGCTCTTTCAAGGACTCTTTCGTAATCCGCTCGCCGATCCCTTCGTCCTCGGCACATCCGGCGGCGCGGCGCTCGGCGGAGCAGTCGGCATCTTCCTCATTCCCACGCTCTCCTTCGCCGGATTCAGCGCCACGGCGGTGCTCGCCTTCTGCGGCTCGGTTCTGACCATGATCCTGGTCTGGTACCTGGCGCGCGCCAGTGGCCGCTTCGCGATGGAGACGTTACTGCTCGCCGGTTTCGCCATCGGCACCATGCTGAATGCAGCGACGGTCGTCTTCGAGCTGCGCGAAGAAGCTTCCAACTCCGGCCTGCGCGTGCTGGCCGCGTGGTTGCACGGCCAGCTCGGCATTCCGACCTGGAGCCAGATCGCGCTGATCTCGCCGCTGGTCGCTATCTCCGTTGTGTTGGCATTACCGGTCGCCGGGCGCCTGAACACGCTTGCCCTGGGCGAAGAATACGCGGCACAACTCGGCGTCAGCGTTGGCCGCGTGCGCATGGCCACTGTCATCCTGGGATCGCTGCTCACCGCGGCAGCCGTCTCGCTCGGCGGCTTGATCGGCTTCGTCGGACTGCTCGTACCGCACTTCCTCCGCATTCTCATCGGTCCCAATCACGTTCGCCTGCTGCCCGCGGCCGCACTTGGCGGCGCGACATTCCTCATCCTGGCCGACACAGCGGCCCGCACAGCTTTCGCACCCACCGAGATACCAGTCGGCGTCTTTACTGCCTTTCTCGGCGGGCCAGCATTTCTCTACCTACTCAATCACCGTTCGCGGGAGTCTCGTCAATGATCGCGTCCACCATGCTTGAATTCCGCAATGTCTCTTTTTCGCGCGGCCCGCGCCTGCTCCTTGACCGCCTCTCATTCGGCATCGAGGCGCAGGAGATGGTCGCGCTGGTCGGCCCCAACGGCGTCGGCAAGACCACCATGCTGAAGCTCGCCTCGCGCCTGCTCCCGCCGACCTCCGGCGAAATCCTGCTCGAAGGCAAGCCCCTGGCAGCCTGGTCACGCCGCGAACTGCCGCGCGCCATCGCCCTGGTTCCTCAGGAGCTCGAGATCCCCTTCAGCTTCCGCGTGGAGGAGATCGTTGCCCAGGGACGCGTGCCTTATCAGCCGCTCTTCGGCGCCAGCACGCCTGTGGATCGCAAGGCCGTCGAGAACGCCTTGGAAGCGGTCGACATCACCGGCCTGCGTCATCGCGTTTATTCCGAGCTTTCCGGCGGCGAGCGTCAGCGCGTGAAGATTGCCATCGGCCTGGCGCAGCAGCCCAAAGTCATGCTGCTCGACGAGCCGACACAGCACCTGGACATCGGCCGCCAGATTGAGCTCATCGCCCTGCTCGGCCAGCTCAACGCGCGCGGCATCACCATCATCGCCGCCGTACACGACCTGAATCTGGTAGCGGAGAACTTCTCCTCCGTAATCCTGCTCACGCCCGAGCCGTCTTGGATGGCGGGTTCGGCCGACGAAGTCCTGCGGCCTGACCTGCTGGAGCGGGCTTTCTCGGTCCGCCAGTCGGCCTTAGGACGCTACTTCTTTACCCCAGCCTCTCAATGGCATGGCGCAAGTCTTGTAGGAGATTGAATGTGATTGCGCGCCTCACCTTCGCCTTACGATTCGCTGTGAGCGTCGCGCTCGTTAGCTTCGCAAGTTCCTCGATCGCACAGAACCCCAGCACCTCGCTTCGCGGCGCCATCTCCGACAGCTCCGGCGCGGTGATTCAGGGCGCACAGGTTTCGCTGATCAACAACGCGAACGGCTTCGTCCAGACTCGTCTTTCCGATGCCGGCGGCGCCTACCAGTTCCAGCAAGTTCCGCCCGGCGCCTACACGGTCAGTGCCAAAGCAGCAACCTTCGCGACGCAAACGCGATCGATCGAACTGCTCATCGACGAGCCCGCGACCATCAACTTCTCGCTGGCCGTGGAATCAGCGCCAACCACCATCAGCGTCAGCGGCCAGGCACCCGCGCTCAACACCACCGACGCATCCATGGGCAATGCATTCGACGGCCTCACAATTCAAGCCCTGCCGGTCGAGGGCGACATTCCCGATCTGCTAAGCCTGCAACCGGGCGTGCTCTATCTCGGCTTGCATAACGATCAGAGTCATGACAGCCGCAGCGGCACCGCCGCCGGCGCGCGCTCAGACCAGAACAACTCCACCCTCGACGGCCTCGACAACAACGACCAGGCACGCGGCTATGCCTTCACCGGCGTTTTGCGCTCGACACTCGACTCGGTGCAGGAGTTCCGCGTCACTACCGCCGGATACAACGCCGATACCGGCCGGTCATCAGGCGCGCAGATCAACATTGCAACCAAGAGCGGCAGCAACAATTTTCATGGCAGCGTCTACGGCCGCACGCGTGACCTAATCAGCCCCGCGAACGACTGGTTCAACAAGCAGGCAGAAATCGCGCAAGGACTGCCGAATGTCGCAGGCGCGCTCGACCGCAACACCTACGGCGCATCGCTCGGCGGCCCAATAGTCAAAAATAAGCTCTTCTTCTTTACCACCTATGAAGGCGAGAAGATCGACGAAAACAAACAGGCGACGATGATCGTGCCCACAGCTTCGCTGCGCGCCGGACAGATCAGGTATCCCAGCACGCAGAATGGCACAACGCAGCTTGTCACCCTCAGCCCCACGCAGATCGCCAGCATGGATCCGAACTGCGCCAGCACATGCCCCTGGGGGCCGGGCGTCGATCCTTACGCGCTCGACGTCTTCAAGCAGTATCCCTTGCCCAATGGATTTTCCGCCGGTGATGGGCTTAATACCGCTTCGTACACATGGTCGGCGCCCGCTCCGGCCACACTCAACACCTACATCGCCAAGCTCGACTACATGGTCTCCGACAAGAACTGGCTCTTCCTACGCGGCAACCTGCAAGATGACACGTTGCAGGGCGTGCCGCAGTTTCCCGGCCAGCCCGCCAGTTCACGAAATAGCGACACCAGCAAAGGCCTGGCCGCGGGTCTCACCTCCACGCTCTCACCCAACCTGGTGAACAGCCTGCGCTATGGCTACATCCGGCAAAGTTACTCCACCACCGGCATCGGCCAGGGCGCCTACGCAAATTTCTACGGCATGAGCAGCATTCAGGCCGAGACACGATCGAACTCCGTCACCGTTCCGGTGCAGAGCCTCGTCGACGACCTCACCTGGACGCGCGGCCCGCACACCATGCAGTTCGGCGGCACCTATCGCCTGGTCCACAACCAGAGCTACGGCGACACGCTCTCCTACGGTTCGGCGGTAACGAATTCTTATGCCCTGGTGAACGGGGGAATCGTCGGCACCGGCCAGAGCTTCGATCCTACGGTCTTCGGCTTCCCGGCGGTCGATCCCAACTTTACCGGTTCGTACAACTACTCGATGACGAACCTCGCCGGCCTGCTTGACTACGTAACCACGCAGGCAAACTATCGCGTCTCACCGAATGGCAAGGCCGGAAGCCTGTTCTCAACGGGGACGCCACTCTACCGGGACTTCAAGAACAACGAATTCGAGATTTATGGCCAGGACTCATGGCGCATTCGCCCGAATTTCACGCTCAACTTCGGCCTGCGCTACACCCTGCTGCAAACGCCCTACGAAGTGAACGGCCAGCAGGTGGCGCCGACGACCGACCTCTACCAGTGGTTCCAGACGCGCGGCCAGCAGGCCGCATTAGGCAATAGCGTTCAGCCCTACATCTCCTTTGCGCCCTCCGGCCAGGCGCGCGGCCTGCAACCTTACTGGCCGATGCAGAAGAACAATCTCGGTCCCCGCATTTCCTTCGCCTACTCCCCCAATGTGGGACAAGGCTTCTGGCGCAAACTGCTGGGCAGCGGCGGCGACAGCGTGCTGCGTGCCGGCTACGGGATCTACTACGACCACTTCGGCGAGAGCATCGTCAACCTCTTTAATGCGTACGGTTCCTTCGGGCTTACCGAGAGCATTACGAATCCGACCAATGTCCTCACGCCCGATACATCCCCACGCTTCACCGGCATTCACGATATCCCGAACCTCACCGGCACGCCGCAGCAGAGCATCAGCTATCCCGCGCTCTCGCCCACCGATCCGCTGACCAATGGCTTCGCCATCACGCAAGGTCTCGACAGCCAGATGAAAACGCCCTACGCGCACGTGGTGAACGTCTCGTGGCAGCGTCAGCTTCCCTCCGGATTCGTTCTCGAAGCTGCCTATCTCGGCCGCTTCAGCCGGCACACCTTGCAGCAGATTGATCTGGCGCAGCCGCTCGATCTGGTCGATCCCAAGTCGGGGATGGACTACTTCGCCGCGGCGACGATGCTATCGAAGTACGGTTACGCAGGCGCGACGAATGTCCCGGCAATTCCTTACTTCGAGAACATGTTTCCCGACGCAGCAGCCGGCGGTGTGAGCGCGACTCAGAACATCTACAACAGTGTCTGGAAATACGCGCTCGGCAACGAAACGGCGGCACTCTACGCGCTCGACATCCTCTGCTACCCGGGATGCGGCGGCAAAACCGGCCGCTATTGGCCAACGCAGTTTGCCAGCATGTACTCCTGGGCCTCGATTGGCGAAGCGAACTACAACGGCGGGCAAATCGCTCTGCGCCACGCCATGCGTCACGGCTTCCAGATGGAGCTCAGCTACACCTATTCCAAGTCGATGGACATGGGCTCCGATGACGAGCGCACTGTCTTCTCTTCCAGCACCGGCAGCAGCGTGGGCAGCAGCTTCAGCGCCATCCTCAACGCTTGGAGACCGGGACTGAGCTATGGCCCATCCGACTTCGACGTCCGCCATCTGGTCACCGCCAGCTGGGTTGCTGAGCTGCCCTTCGGCAGAGGCAAGCTGCTCGGCGGCAGCGCAAGTCCGTGGGTGAATGGAATCATCGGCGGCTGGCAGCTTTCCGGCCTCACCCGCTGGACCAGTGGTCTTCCCTTCAGCATCACCAGCGGCGCCGGATGGGGAACCAACTGGCTGGACAAGAGCAATATGATCCAGACCGGCGCGATTCAGACCGGCACGACAATCCTGTCCAACGGCGCGGCAGACGTCTTCGCCAATCCTGAGCTGGCGCTGGCCAACATGCGCAATCCCTATCCCGGCGAAGCCGGCCAGCGCAACAATTATCGCGGCGACGGCTACTTCGGCATGGACGCGCGCCTGGCGAAGAATTGGAAGCTCAGCGAGCGCGCGGGCCTGCAGTTTGCCTGGGACGTCTTTAACGTCACCAACTCAGTCCGCTTCGACGTGAACCCGCTGAACTCGCTGCAGAACCTGACCACGGCTGGATCGTTCGGAGTCTATGGCGCTGCGCTCACCACGCCACGCGTGCAGCAATTGTCGCTGCGGTTATCGTTCTGAAGCTCCCGATCGTGTTAACGCTGTGAGCACTTGTCTCAGTTCAAGCGTGATTTCCAGCTTGACATTGCCGCAAGAATCCCGCCGCATGTTGATTGAGGAACTCAACGCTGACGACAGATTCCCAATTTGGAACCCGGCGCCTGAATTCTTTCAAAGCGGAATGCATTTCCCTTGGATACTTCCAATCTGAGCATATGATATGACTGAAATGAAGACGAACGTGATCGCGTTTACACAGCTCGAAAACATGGAGAGCCTCCATGACCGCGTAACTCGCGCCCTCGCGCTGCACGTGATCAAAGCCGAACGCAACCGCGAAGAGGTAGTTTTTCCTAACGAAGGCGAACTCTGCCGCCAGCTCGGCGTCAGCCGCAGCATTCTCCGCGAAGCCGTCAAAGTACTGGAAGACAAAGGCATGGTGCAGGTGCGACCGCGCTCCGGGACGCGCTCCCGTCCGCGCGCCGACTGGAACCAGCTCGACCCTGACATCCTCGGCTGGCAGGCCGAGCTCAAGCCCGATCCGCGCTTCCTCCGCGACCTCTGCGAGGTCCGCCTGGCCATCGAGCCGGTCGCCTCCGGCTTCGCCGCCCTGCGCGCTACGGAAGAGGAAATCAGGACCATCCGCGAGTGCCTTGGACGCCGTCTTCAGATTGTTGCCGCCGAGGACCTGGAAGGCGCCGTCGACGCCGACCTCCAGTTCCATGCGGCGGTCATCGCCGCTTCGCACAATCCGCTCTTCCAGCAGCTGAACGCGACCATTCGCGGCTCCTTCCGCATGGCGTTGTCCTACACGTTGCTCCTGCCCGCTTCTGTCGCTGTTGAGCTCGAAGAATACCGTCAGCTCTCCGAAGCCATCGAGCAGCGCAACCCACTGGCTGCTCGCCGCGCGGCAGACGAGATCGTCGGCTTTGCCATGCTGGCAGTCGAACAGGTCATTCGTGACCACGAAGCGCACAGAGAGGGCAAAGCCTCCTCCAGGCGCGCGAAGAAACCGGGCGCTCAACCGGCGGCTCGGTCGGGACCTGAACCATGAAACTGGCGATCTCAGGCAAAGGCGGCGTCGGCAAGTCCACCGTGGCGGGAACTCTGGCCCGCCTGTACGCAGCAGATGGACATCGAGTACTCGCAGTCGACGCCGACCCCGATGCCAACCTCGCCTCCGCCATCGGACTTCCTCTCTGGCTCCGCTCGCAACTGCTCACCATCTCCACCGAACGCAAGCTGATCGAAGAACGCACCGGCGCCAAGGTGCGCGAGTTCGGCCAGATGTTCAAGCTTAATCCCGATGTCTCCGACGTCGCCCAGAAGTACGCGATCCGCCATGAAGGCGTTGACCTGCTGGTGCTGGGCGCAGTGCAACACGCCGCGGGCGGCTGTGCCTGCCCGGAGAGTGTTCTGCTGAAGAGCCTGGTATCGCACCTCATCCTGCGCGAAGGCGATGTCGTCATCCTCGATATGGAAGCCGGCATCGAGCATCTCGGCCGCGGAACGGCCCGAGGTGTGGACCTGATGCTGGTCGTCGTCGAGCCCGGCCAGCGCAGCGTCGAGACGGCCGCACGGGTCCGTGACATGTCAAACGATCTGGGCATCGCGCGCTTCGGCGTCGTGCTCAACAAGTCCACCGACCCCGACGAAGACAGTCGCTGGATCGCCAATGAATTCGGTGCAGAGCATCTGCTCGGCGCCATTCCCTTCGATGTCCGGATATCCCGGGCCGACCGCCAGGGCGTGGCGCTCGCCGACCTCGGCTGTCCGGAGTTACTCAACCCCTTTCGATCGCTTCAGACAAGTTTGCAGTCCTACTGCACCGAGAAGGAGTGTGTGTTATGAGCTTCGAGCCATGCTGCTTAGCCACCGCAATCGGCAGCTTGCCGCATAAAGATCCGAAGCAGGCGGTTGACGTCGTCCTGCGGAGCATCCCCAACGCGCCGATCTGGCCGCAGTTGCCGGCCAACGGCCTTAACGAACAGATGGAAATCCAGTACAGCGAAGGCATTCCCCGCGTCGTCATCGATCGCGAGAAGGGCCGCATGTTCTTCGACACCACCGGCGACACCAGTGGAGACCTGGCGACCTTCTACGAGAAGTATTGTGCCGAAGACTTCGAGGCCTTCCGCATCACTCCTGAATTTTCCAAAGGCATTTATGCCCTGGAAGAGGCGCTGAAAGCTGCCGGCGGAAAGCGCCCCTTCGTGAAGGTGCAAACCACGGGCCCGCTCAGCGTCGGCCTCAGCATCGTCGACGAGAAAAAGCGCGCCATCTTCTACAACCCCGAATTCGTCGACGTGGTGGTGAAGGGCATGGCGATGAAGTGCCGCTGGCAAATCCAGAAGTTCAAGCCATTTGCCGAGAACATCATCTGCTTTGTCGATGAGCCGATCCTCTCCGCCTTCGGTTCCTCCACCTATGTCAGCGTGACGCGCGATGACACCGTCGCCAAGCTGGGCGAGGTCATCGAAGCCGTCCACACCGAGGGAGCGCTTGCCGGCGTGCACTGCTGCGGCAATACCGAGTGGCCCATTCTTATGGACTCCAACGTCGACATCATCAACTTCGACGCCTTCGATTATGGGCACACCATCCTGCTCTATCCCGAGCCGATGAAGGCCCACCTGAAGGCGGGCAAGTATCTGGCGTTCGGAATCGTTCCGACCAACAGCGCCAAGAT
>DATFSK010000024.1:0-57439 GCA_035262645.1 Terriglobales bacterium | reverse complement strand
TCGGTGGAGAAGTCGCCGATGCGGATGACGCGCACGCGGTCGCCGTACTTCTCGCCGAAGAGCGCCATCGCCTTGTACTCGTTGACGGCGACATCGATGGGCACGTCCTCGATGACCTCGACGCGGTCGTTGCGCAGCACTTCCTTGTTGGCGAGGTCTTCGATGTCCTGCAACTGCTCGTCGTCGACGCCGGCAAAGTGCGAGAAGTCGAAGCGCAGGTGGCCGGGATCGACCAGCGAGCCCGCCTGCTTGACATGCGTGCCCAGCACATTGCGCAGCGCGGCGTGCAGCAGGTGCGTGCCGGTGTGGTTGCGCATGGTCGAGTTGCGCACCTCGGCGTTGACCATGGCGTCGACCTTGTCGCCGACGTGGATGGGTTGCCGGGCGACGACGCGATGCGCGCGTACGCCCTGCACGGGATAGGTCACGCCTTCGACCTCGGCAACGATGGTGTTGTGATCGTCGGAGTAGAGCCAGCCCACGTCGCCTACCTGTCCGCCGGCATCGGCGTAGAAGGTGGTGTGGTCGAGCACGATCTCGCCGCGCTCGCCGGGCTTCAGTTCCTGCACACCGGTGCCAGAGCCGTTGTCGGACTTGATGATGGCGAGGACTTCCGCGCCGGTGGTCAGCGTCTTGTGATATCCCTCGAACTCGGTGCGCGGGAGTGACTGATAGAGTGGCGATACCGTAGCTTTCGCGCCGCCCTTCCAGGATCGGCGGGCGCGCGCACGCGCCTCGTCCATAGCTTCGTCAAACTCTTCACCGCTGAACCCGACTCCTGCATCCCGACAGGCATCCTCGATGAAATCGCGGGGAAGCCCGTATGTCTCGTACAGCCGAAATGCCCAATTGCCGGGGAACTTGATTGAGTGCTGGCTGAAGCCCTTCACCACTCCTGCAAGTTTGATTAAGTCATTTGTGCTAAGGGCGGCTCCTTTGCCCGAACCCGCAAAGGCCTGCCTCACCCTCGAATAATCGAGTCCGCTCTTCGTATTGCCCTGATCTCTGTCGAATTGCTCGAGTTCTGAAAGCCTCTTATCGTGATCGACAACAAGATAGTCGCCGATTCCGTTGAATAGAACGCTGTCTAGCTCAGTCGTTAAAGCCTCGTTGCCGTATTCGAGGGTACGAGCGAATCTCCGTTCTTCCTCGAAAACGACCTTCTCAACACGCTCCGCCGAACCCAACAGTTCCGGGTACGGGATGTGCTGTACAGGCTGTGTCATCAGGTTCACAACTGCAGGTACCATCTTGTGGAAAAATGGCCCGTACTGCCCAAGTAGCCTTCCGTGACGAATCGCACGGCGGATGATTTTGCGCAGTACATAGCCACGCCACTCGTTCGAAGGCAGCAATCCATCTGAGATGAGGAATGTGGAAGCGCGCGCGTGATCGGCGATCACACGCAGAGAAGCCGCCTGCTTGTGACTCTGTTCGACGTCTTCCGCCTTCTTCTCCTGCTCAACCTTCACGCCCGTCAATTCAGCCGCGCGCTGAATTAAGGGCGTGAACAGGTCGGTGTCGTAGTTCGAAATCACCCCTTGCATGACAGCCGTCACACGCTCTAGGCCGGCACCGGTATCAACGGAGGGTTTGGGCAGCGGATCGAACTGACGCGACGCGACTTCTGACTGCTTGCCACAATGGGCGCACTGAAAAGGGGTCTTCTCGACGCGCTGGGAATGGTCCCTGCAGGCATAGAATGTCGTCAAATTGAACTGCATGAAGACCAGGTTCCAGATCTCGACGTAGCGCCCGCATTCGCAGGGAAATTTACAATCGGTGTGGCCGGCGTCGCTGGCTGCGATGCCCATGTCGTAATGGATCTCGCTGCAGGGGCCGCAGGGGCCAGTGTCGCCCATCTGCCAGAAGTTCTCCTTCATACCGAGCTCAAAAATGCGCTCGGGAGCAACGCCAGTTGAGATCCAGTGGTTGTAGGCCTCTGTATCTCGCTGGACGAACGACTCGCCCTCGAAGATCGTTGCGTACAGCTTGTTCTTGTCTAGCCCGAACCACTCGGGCGAGGTGCATAGCTCCCAGGCGTAGGCGATGGCGTCCTTCTTGAAGTAGTCGCCGAAGCTGAAATTGCCCAGCATCTCGAAAAAGGTGTGGTGGCGATTGGTGAAGCCTACGTTCTCCAGGTCGTTATGCTTGCCGCCGGCGCGCACGCACTTCTGCGACGAGGTGGCGCGGTTGTAGTCGCGCTTCTCCAGGCCAAGGAAGACATCCTTGAACTGGTTCATGCCGGCGTTGGTGAACAGCAGGGTGGGGTCGTTGGCCGGGACGAGCGAGGAGGAGTGGACGATCTTGTGCCCACGCTGCTCAAAATAGCGCAGAAACATGGAGCGGACTTCGAAGCCGGATAGCTTGCGAGTGGGCATAGCGATAAGAAAAGTCTACCAGCTATCGCCTGTCGGCTATCAGCCGTCAGCTGCCGGCAGAAATGCGTGTCGGCGACGCCGGAATGGCGATTGCTGCCGGTCGACGAACCGCAGGTCCCTCCGCTCCCCCCTCGACTGCGCTCGGGGTCCGGTCGGGATGACAAGCACTGAACTGAAGCCGGGGACTGAGTGCTGAATAGTGATTGCTGACGGCTTCAGGCACCCTTCTGGGCAATTGACCGGGGGACGCGTTGCATCTGATAATTCTGTGTGCCTGACGATTTTTTGCATTCGCAAGGTGGTTTGTCGTGAGCGAACAGAAGAAAGACTCGCACCGTTTCCAGACGGCCGGCGAGCGCCTGGACGACATGCTGGGCGATGCGTCGGCGCGCATCGAAGACGAAGCGCAGCAGCTGATCAAGTACATCAACGACGAGCTGGTGCCAGCGATTCGTCAGCACTCGACGAAGGCGCTGCGCATCGCCAGCGAGAAGCTGTCGCAGGCCGCCGATCACATGGATTCGAAGAAGCAGGGCAGGCGGTAACGAGTGGGGAGAAGTTGCCGAACACTGCGAGTACTGCGTTCCCTCAGGGGCTAAAGCCCCGCTTTGTTCCGGGCCTCTACGGCGCGCCTAAAGGCGTGCCCTTTCAAATCGCACTACGTCCAATCACCATTTTCAGCATTGTTGCCTGCATGCTGCTGCTCCCCGCATGTGGGGGACACAAGACGGCGCGCAGCCGGCCGGTTCCTCCTCCACCTACCATCACATCCCAGCCCGAGACTCCTTCGACGGCGAGCAGCGAGCCCACAACTCACGTTCCACGCACTGGCAAGCCGATCTACGTTGAGGTGGGCATGGCGAGCTGGTATGGCCCTCCGTATCATCACCGTCGCGGAGCCAACGGCGAGATCTATGATCAGAATGCCATGACGGCAGCGCATCGCACCCTGCCGCTGAACTCGATGGTGCGCGTGACCAATGTCAGTACAGGAAGGTCAGCGCTGGTGCGGATTACGGATCGAGGACCGTTCGTGGAAGACCGGATCGTCGACCTGTCGCTGGCGGCGGCGAAAGCGGTCGACGTGTGGCGGCCGGGTGTAGCGGAGGTGAAGCTGGAGGTGCTGTCGACCCCGGCGCCGATTGCGCAGGGCGGGCGTTGGTGCGTACAGATTGGTGCGTTCCATAGCGAGAGCGAGGCTCGAAAGCTGAAAGAGAAATTGCAGGACCGTTATGAGAATGCGAATGTGATTCAGTTCACCGGGCCGACAGGTGAGTGGGTGCGGATCCGCCCTGAGGGGGACGACAAGCGCAAAGCGGAACAGGTGGCCAGCACGACCCACGTGAAAGAGGGCGGCGTGTTTCTGGTGAGACTGGATTGAAACCAGTTGTCGGTGGCCGGTTGTCAGTTGCCGGTGGGTGCCGAGTCAGCTCTCAGCGCTCCGCCAAACCTGTGCTCTGAACCGCATCCTACCTATTCTTCTATACTCTCGTCGAATGAAGTCCGCAGTCCATTCCGAGGTCGCATCTCCACTGGATCAGGCGGAGCTCGTGAGGCGCGGTCGTGAGCTGGAGTATCTGACGATTGCGTGGAACAGCTTCGAGGAGGTGGTGGCACTGGTTTCGGGGGTGGCGTCAGGCAGTATTGCACTGGTCGGCTTCGGACTGGATTCGGTGATTGAGACGATGTCGGCGGGGATTCTGATATGGAGGCTGCGCGCGGTTGAGGACGCTGAGCGGCGCGAGCGAACTGCGCGGCGACTGGTTGGGATTTGCTTCCTGCTGCTGGCGGCGTATGTAGCCGCCGAGTCGATCCGCGCTCTGTGGATGAAGGAGCAGCCGGAACGTAGCGTGCCGGGAATTCTGATTGCGGTGGCGGCGGTAATTGTGATGCCGCTGTTGGGGCGCGCTAAACGACGCGTGGCGGCGCAACTGAAGAGCGGCGCGTTGCATTCCGACTCGCGGCAAGCGGATTTTTGCGCGTGGCTGTCCGGTATTCTGCTGGTCGGGTTGCTGCTGCATTGGCTGTTGGGATGGTGGTGGGCCGATGCTGTCGCGGCGCTGGTGATGGTGCCGATCATTGCGCGCGAGGGAGTGCTCGCGGTACGTGGAGTGAAGTGTGACTGCGCATAATGGCGGGTGCTGGGCGCCATTCGAACAGAACGAATGAGTGGGGCACCTGGTGTTATTGCCGCTCGCTCGGAACCGCAGGTCCCTCCGCTCCGCTGCGCTCCGGTCGGGATGATAAACAGGAGTGGATCGTGCATTCGTGGATCGCGTGAGGTTCACCTGGATCATCATTAGTCTCAGATAGTGGCTAGTTGCTAGCTGCTTTTTCCGCTATGCTGTGACGAGTAAACTCCTGCTGATATGAGCTCGCGGCTATCGTTCGATCGCAAGTTCGTTCCCCTTTCCACACGCTTCGATCATGCGCTGCTTTTTGCCTCGCAAATCCATCGCGAGCAGGACCGCAAGAAGAGCGGTATCCCGTACATTTCACATTTGCTGGGAGTCGCGTCCATTGTGCTCGACTACGGTGGCGATGAGGAGATGGCGATCGCGGCGCTGCTGCACGATGCGGTCGAGGACCACGGTGGGCGGCCGATGCTGAAGATCATCGATCAGGTTTTCGGCGCGCGTGTGGCGAAGATCGTGGACGGATGTACCGATTCCTACGCCGAGGACCCCAAGAAGAAAGAGAGCTGGGAGAGGCGCAAATTCCGCTATCTGCGGCGCGTTCGGCATGAGGATGCGGAGACGCGTTTCGTGTCGGCGGCGGACAAGCTGTATAACGCGCGCGCTGTCCTGCGCGATCTGCGATACGACGGGGACATCGTCTTCACGCGCTTCTCGGCGCCGAAGGCGAAGACGCTGTGGTACTACCGCGCGCTGGTTAGAGAATACCGGCTGGGTGGAGTGACGCACCGCCTAAAGCCTCTGGTCGACGATCTTGATCGCGTGGTGACGGAAGTCGAGCACCTGTCGGGGTTGCTCGCCGCGCCGCGCCTGCCGCGTCGCGTCACCTCCAAGCTCAAAGCGAAGCGATAATTCCCCTACTGCGCTGGGCCTGCCGTCTGGCCGACGATCTGGTATTCGTGCTTCTTACCGTTGGCCGTGATCACGTTGACCTGATTGCTCTTCTTCAGTTCGTATTGCACGACGTCGCCGGCCTGCATCTGCGGCTTGGTTTCCTTGTGGCGGGCGATGGAGTAGGTGGTGGTGTCGGTCTGGAGCTGGTAGACGACCCAGTTTTTCGTGGGATGCTTCTTGGACTTGTCGGCGTAGGTGGAGTTTTCCCACTTCACGATTTTGCCCTGGCTGTAGGAGTCGGCAGCGAAGGAGAGGGTGGAGAGCAGGATGGCGGACATCAACCCGAGTGCGGTGCGTTTCATAATGCCTCTTATGATAAAACGCGCGGCCGAAGCCGCGCTTGAGGTTGTGTTGCCGCTGAAGGGACTCGGGCTCGTTCGCTCGCTTACCCAGCGCTGAAGCGCTGGTCTTTCTTGCCGTCCCGCTTTGCCGGACTCGACAGCTACTCAAAGAGCTTCGTTACGCCTTCTTCCAGCACGCAGACCTTCTTCTCGATGTGATGACGGCGGGCGTCGAGGCGCAGGCGTTGCAGCGGCTCGTCGACCGGCTCGTGCGAGAGGCGGAAGGTGCCGTAGTGCATGGGGATCATCCAGCGGGCGCCGAGGTCGAGGAAGGCCTGGACCGCGTCCTCCGGACTGGTGTGCACATTGCGGAACGACGCAGGATGATAGGCGCCGATCGGCAGCAGCGCTACTTCCGGGTGCAGGCGCGCGCCAATTTCCCGAAAACCTTCGAAGTAAGCCGTATCGCCCGCATGGTAAAGCGAATGCTGTCCGCCGCGCAGTACATAGCCGCCGTAGCCACGATGCATGTCGCGCAACATGCGCGCTCCCCAATGCCGCGAGGGCACGTGGGTAATCTCCAGTCGACCGAGCTGGAATGTTTGCCACCAGTCGAGTTCAACGATCCGGCCGTAGCCCAGATCGCTCACGAGATCGCGAACCTGGCGCGGCACGACGATAAGCGGCCGCTTGCCCGAACGCCAGCGCGTCTGCCGGGCAATCGCGCGCAAGGAAGGCCGGTGCAGGTGATCGAAATGAGCATGCGAAACCAGCACGGCATCGATGGGCGGCAAATCGCGCAGGCGCAAACCTGGGCGCCTGAGCCGCTTCAGCACGAAGATCCAACGGGCAAAATTGGGATCGACGAGGATGTTCTTACCGGCTATCTGCAAGAAGAAGCTGGAATGTCCGATGAAGGTGATGCCGAGCTCACCGCGGTGAGCCAGGACCGGCTTGCGAGTGGATCCAGTGCGCGGAGTCATGGCGGAGTGGCGCACCAGAGTCCCGAATTGGCTGGCCTTACGACGAATTGTAGGTCCTAACATGTAGTTGCAATCTATTAGACGCGGGCAGCGGTTCGCGCGATGCGAGGGTGGAAGGTCCGATCGTCCTTGACCTTAGTGTCCTGCTCAGCTTAAATCATTAGTTTCGGGTGCACATGCCAGCCGCTGCATACTGGCAAGCATTTCCGACGTAAGGAGCAGCGAATGCGCATTGCTTTCCTCGGTTTGGGCATCATGGGACGTCCCATGGCCTCACGGCTGGTGGCGGCGGGACATGAGGTTTCGGTGTGGAACCGCAGCGCGCGTCAGCACGTGGAAGGCGCGAATACGGCGGTGTCTCCGGCGGACGCGGCCAAAGAGGCGGAAGTCGTCTGGTGTTGCGTGGCGGATACGGCGGCGGTCGAGCGAGTGATCTTTGCCGACGATGGTGCGCTGCAATCTCTGCGTGAAGGGGCCATTGTCGTGGATTCCAGCACGATCTCGCCGTCGGCGACCATGCGCTTCGCCGAGCGTGTGAACGAGCGTGGCGTGCACTGGGTAGACGCTCCCGTGACCGGCTCGAAAATCGGTGCCGAGAATGGACAGCTGATCTTTATTGTGGGTGGCGCGACGGAGCCGGTGGAATACCTGGATCCGTTGTTCAAAGCCATGGGGAAGCTGGTTATTCACATTGGCGGGACGGGTAAGGGGCAATCCGCCAAGCTGTGCATGAACCTGATGCTGGCGCTGATCTACGAAGGCTTTGCCGAAGCTTACACGCTGGGGCAGAAGATGGGGGTCGACCCGCACAAGCTGATTGAGCTGGTGCAGGCGTCGATGGTGCGCTCGGGCGCGATCGACTACAAGGCGCCGTTTGTATTGCGGCGGGACTACACGCCAAATTTTCCTCTGCGGCTGATGCACAAGGACATTCATCTCATGCTCGATCTGGCGAAGGAGCATCGCGTGAAACTGCCCGCGCTGGAGACGGTGGATGAGATTTATGAGCTGTCGAGTGAGGAAGGCTGGGACGATCTGGACTACGCCGCGACGCTGGGATTGCTGGAAAAGTGGGCGGGGGTCAGCGCCAAGGGGAAGTAATCGGCGGATGGCATATGTTCCATTGTCGCTGAACCCGGGATTGCGTTGAGTCGGTGCGAGACCCGTGCCGTCCCTTCAGGGACTCGGATTATTCTCCCCCTCCACCCAGGGCTAAACTGACGCCGCGCCTACGGCGCTCAATTCTTGGTCAATCACACTCTAGTCGAATTCGGAAGTCAGAAGACACAGGTGTCGTTGCGCGTCACGCTTACTTTGTTGGCTTTGCCTGGAATTTGGCAAGCAGCTGACTGCCGTTCAGCAATTCCAGAGTTTCCCCTTCGATTTGATATTTGTTTGTGGCTTTGAGCGCGGCGAGAAGCGCCTGCTCCTGCGCCATCACCGGTTGCGAGCACGCCTTCATTGTCATGCCTGCCGGGGTGAACTGAAGCGCGCCCTGCTCTGCAATGTAAGTTCCCGAAAGGAGATTGCAGCCGGTGGATCCGGAGAGCCTCCCTTTCTTGTGGAGGACGAGGTGAGCGGTTTCGCCTTCACCCGGTTCGGCGGGCTTGCCGTTGAGTTCGGCCAGGACCCAATGGGTGCCGCGAAGTTTGGTAGCTGAAGTCGGCGCCGACGACGCGGGCGCCTGCTGGAGCATAAGCGACACTTGCGACGGAGCGCCATTGGTGATCACCGGCTCCGCAGTTGTGGAGGTGAACATTGGTTTTCCGTTCACGCTGATGTTGGCTTGGACCTTGTAGGTGTGGGCGGGATTGATGTCCGCTTGGTTGTAGGAGAGCTGGAACGGGATGGGCACCTGTTTGCCCTCGGGCGCGAAGACCGACTCAGCGATGGTTTTGGGCGTCGCCTGAGAGACATCCTGCAGCTTCACCTCGATGGCGGCGTCGGGCGGGAGGGCGATGCGCTCACGATAGCTGATGGTGCCGGAGATCGAAGGCTGGGCAGCCGTCTGTGGATTGGATTGAGGCGGGCTGCTCCGTGGCCAGCCAGGGCCACTAACCCCCAGGATTGCAATTCCGATCAGATACATTCTCCATCCAGACATGGATAGCTCTCCTTCAACGTGAGCCCGTGGTCGGACGGGTCCAGGAATTTTTCCTTTTAGCTCTGTAACCGAGTCAGGCGAAATTGTAGTCGAGCATTGCGAGCGCAACAACGCCGTCCTTGGCCTGCGGGCGAACGCAGGGCCGGGAGCGCGATCGTTCCGCCCGCTTCGATATCACCCAGGCCTGTGATCGCCGTCACGGCAGCGGCGGCAGCCCGTGGATGTAATTGAAATTGAATTTCAATTTCATCCCGAGTGCCTCATGAACCGTTACACGCTTTCCTTCCTGCTGCTGCTGATGCTCGTTATCTCCCACTACGCCTGGGGCGGTGACGCTCCGGCCGTTTCCGGCGGCCGAACGCTCGCCGAGCTGAATTCCTCGCCCATCCAGGACAACAGCTTTCTGGTGGAGGAGGCCTACAACCAGGAGGACGGGGTGATCCAGCACATCAGCTGCTTTCAGAAACTGACGACGGGCGACTGGGCATTCACCCAGACCGAGGAGTGGCCGGTGCACTCGCTGAAGCACCAGCTCAGTCTCACTCTGGTGGGGACGCATGCCGCCGATTTCAGCGGCTCGGGCTGGGGCGATACCTATATTAACTATCGCTATCAGCTGGTAGGCAACGGCGACACTCGGCTGGCGATCGCGCCTCGTCTATCGTTGTTAGTGCCTACGGGAAATCCGGTATACGGCCACGGGATGGGAGGCGCGGGCCTGCAGACGAATCTGCCGGTCAGCTTCGCGATCAACAAGCGCATCGTCACCCACTGGAATGCCGGCGCGACCTGGGTGCCGCGCGCGCAGGACCAGTTACATCAGAGGGCGAGTTCGCTGGGCGCGAACCTGGGGCAGTCGTTTGTCTGGCTGATCACTCCGCGAGTGAATACATTGCTGGAGACGGTATGGAGTTCGAATCCGCAGGTGGTGGCAGCAGGCAAGACCGCGCCGCAAACCAGTTTCTACCTCAGCCCAGGGATACGCTGGTCGCACAACTTCGGCAATGGATTGCAGATTGTGCCGGGAATGGGTATGCCTGTAGGCGTCGGCCCGAGCGCCGGGCAGGTGGGGATGATCTTCTATCTGAGCTTCGAGCATGGGTTTCGGCCGGCGCATTCGAGGTGAAGAGGACGGGGAAACCCGTCGAGGCTCAAGAGATGCCGTTCGCGGAACCGTGGAAGCACCTATGCCCTCTCTACGGGACACATCAGCAAGTCCTAAGTTTACCCAGGACTCCGCTTGCGCTCCGTCCTCGGCTAAACTGACGCCGCGCCTACGGCGCTCGATCCTTCGGGTTCTTGCTTTGCGGCCAGAAACGAAGCTAGTTCGCTTAGACGCCGGCCTGAAGTCAAGTTCTCACCGATTCAAGTTCACCATGCCGTTTCTGGTTTGCGGATCTTGCCGACCTGAGAGTTGCGCCGACTCTAGTCCCTTCGCCGTAATCCGATCACAGTTTGTCAACTAGGTTCACAGGAAAAACTACGTAGGGGTATTCCCTGATCCAGAAAGTGCCTGTATGGTAGCAATAATTACATCGCGAGCCGGCGAGCGCAGCGTGTGCAAGCTGAGCGATGAGGCAAGAATTGCCGCACCAAACGAGCAGATCCTGAAGCGAGCTGTGGAGTTTCGGTTTGGCACAACAAGTGCACGTGCAGGCACTTACTCCCTCAGGAAAGGATTTTGAACCACATGTGGAAACCTACGAATGCCCCTACCCCGAATCCGACCCCCAGCCCTGAGCCCCAACGCTCGTTCACACCTCCGGCCGAGCCGGTGAGTTCGCCACGTCCGGCGGCTGCACCGATCGCGACGTCGGAGCAGGCGACGCTCGGCAAGTCGCTGGTCATCAAGGGTGAGGTCACCGGCTCCGAGTCGCTGTATATCGACGGCCGGGTGGAAGGTTCGATCAACCTGCCGGGGAATCGTGTGACGGTGGGACGCAACGGCGTGGTGTCGGCCAATATTTCGGCGCGCGAGATCGTGGTGCTGGGCAAGGTTCGCGGCAATATGACAGCCAGCGATCGCGTGGACATTCGCGGCGAGGGATCGCTGACCGGCGATGTGGTGGCGCAGCGCATCAGCATCGAGGACGGCGCGTATTTCAAAGGCGGCATCGATATTCGCAAGCCGGGGCAGAAGGCCAACGGCGAAGCGAAGGAGAGCGCGGCCATGCCTTCGGCCGATTCGAGCGCGGCTGCTGCGGCAGCGGCGCGGGCGTAACCTTCCCGGATCCGAACTCGTGTGGGCTAGTTCGGATTTGAATTAGCGATTCGTGTTCTAAGGTGATCTGCTTGTTGACTCCGCCGACCGGCGGAGAGAGTCTCTACTTGAGCTATCGGCACTCAGCCGTCAGCATTTCCGTTATAGGGGAATGATGACGGCTGGGGCCTACATACCAGCCGGCGTTAGGTGAGAGATCGGCAAGGGCTGAATGCTGATGGCTGAATGCTGATAGCTAATAAGGGTGCCGCAATGTGGGACCTTCTGCTTCAACTGCTTCCCGTGGGTTGCCGTCATCGCCACATGTCATTGCCGTTTTCCTCGGCGTCTTCCAGCAGAAAAACGTCTGCCGCGAGAGAGTGGGACAATGTCTCGCAATCTGACGCCGGGATTTACGTGGTGTGTCTGGATTGCGGCAAGCACTTCGACTACGACTGGTCGCAGATGCGCGTGGTGAAGTAGCGGCGGACACGCGCAGGCTCTTAGGCCTGCCCACAGCGGGATTGACCTCAATCCGGCTTATGAGCACCGATCTCTGGTGTGAATTTGGACCGGTGCCGCAATCGTCACGAACTCATCACACGCCACCTCGCGGCAAGCTAGCTGATCTCAACCACCTTTCTATACCCACTTTTGCGTCGCCTGCACTGCTTCACTGTCGTGCCGCCACAATCCACTGAGGTGACCAGCACCCTCGCCTCACGATTATCCGCTTGACGAACCCTCCTACGCGGACGAAGATTGCTGCTCGGAACACTTTCCTGAACAACGTCATGCCAGTTCGCAACCCTGGTTGCGATCTCTTTCTATCATCTGCGCCTGCGGCATTCGATGCTGTCTTTCTTCACTTGGCGCTGACCTTCATCGTTCGGCTGCGCAGCAATCATTTCCGTGACCGGCATTCTGTTGTTGCTAACTGAAACCTGGAGGGTGATACCAATGAAACGTCTTTTAGGTTTATTGCTCGGCATGAGTCTGCTTTGCGCCGGAATCAACACCGTTGCGGCGCAGGAAAAGTCCGATGGCCTCACGCCGCCGCCAAAGGTGCTTCAGGTGATTCGTGAAGTGCTTAAGCCGGGTAAGGGAGGTAGTCCGCATGTGGCAACGGAAAGCGGCTTCGTCAAGGCTTTCCAGGCCGCAAATTGGCCGACTCACTATCTTGCCGTCGATTCCATGTCCGGCCCGTCGCGTTCTCTGTTCTTCATCAGCTACGACTCCTTCGAGGCATGGGAAAAGGATGCGAAGGCCACGGAGCACAACGCGGCTCTGTCCTCCGCGCTGGATCGCGCCAGCATCGCCGACGGCGATCTGCTCGCCTCCATAGAATCTAGTACCCTCGTCTATCGCGAAGACTACAGCCTGCGGGCGCCGGTCGCTATCGCGCAAATGCGCTATTTCGAGGTTGAGGTCTTCAAGGTTAAGCCAGGCCATGAAGCGGAGTGGGACGCGCTGGTAAAGATGTATGTAAGCGGCTACGAGAAGACCATGCCGGACGCGCACTGGGCCACTTATCAGAGTATCTATGGCGCCGACAATGGCGGCATGTATGTTGTGTTCACGCCGATGAAGTCCCTGGCGGAAGTTGACCAGAACATTGCAGGCATGAAGAAGTTCATGTCGGACATGGGGGACGACTGGATGAAGAAGGCGTCAGCCCTGGCGGAGACCTGTCTGCAATCGAGCCAGAACAATCTCTTTGCCTTCAACCCGAAGATGAGCTACGTGTCGGATCAATGGATCAAGGCCGATCCGTCGTTCTGGAAGCCGGCGCAGTAGCATTCTCGCCGGTATCGGATTGCCGTTACCAGAAGTAATTAGCCCAGCGTGGAAGCGCTGGGTTCCTTTTGCATGTATACCGTCGAGTGCGTTCAGGACCCCGCCTCTTCCGCTGAGTTGATCAGTGCACCGCAGCGGCATCTTGACCGAACCATGCGGACATTTCCAGTGCAACTTTATGTGGAAAAGTACTTGACAATAACTGACGAACGGCTGTAGTTTGATTGCTGTCATGCCCGATCCCCGCCCATGCCGCCGCAAGCTTCCTCGCCGCAGCGCTCTGTCCGACCCGGGCGCGCTCGAGCACCTGCAGGTCATCCGCGAGACCATGGAGCGCAGTTCGGCATTTACCGCAGTCCCCGGCTGGGGATTCGTCGCCACCGGCATCACCGCGCTGATCGCGGCTCCGATTGCGCTGCGCATGGCTACCGCCGAGGCCTGGCTTGCGGCCTGGCTCATCGAGGCACTGATCGCCGTGACTATCGTCCTCGCCACGATGCATCACAAGGCCGCGCGACTGGGCACGCACCTGCTCTCCATCTCCGGTCGCAGGCTCTTCATTGGATTACTGCCCGCACTCACCGCCGGAGGCCTGCTGACCATCGCATTAATGTGGGCCGGCACCCTGCGCCTGATTCCGGGCGTCTGGCTGGTGCTTTACGGAGTCGCAGTAATGCAGGCGGGCGCGTTTTCCGTGCGCACGGTACCGGCGATGGGAGCCGCGTTCGTCGTCTTCGGTGCGATTGCCCTGCCGCTGCCGTGGCTCGGGGCGAACATTATGCTTGCCGCGGGATTCGGCCTGCTGCATATCGTCTTCGGAAGTCTGATCGCGAGGAAACATGGTGGCTAGACGGGCAATCCGCCAGAACAAAGACGAGAAGGCCACGCTCACTTCGCGCGCCGCTGCGCCGCGCCGCACCGTGCCCGGTGCCGAGGCCGTCAATCTCGACCAGGTCATCCACGAGCGCGTGCGGCTGGCAATCGTCAGCGCACTGGCGGTCAACGAATCGCTCAGCTTCAACGATCTTAAGGGACTGCTGGACATCACCGACGGCAACCTCAGCGTTCACGCGCGCAAGCTGGAGGATGCCGGCTACGTGCGCTGCAGCAAATCGTTCGTCGGACGTCAGCCACGCACCGAGTACAAGCTGACGGCAACTGGCCGCCGCGCGCTGGAAGCTTACCTGGAGCAGATGGAATCGGTAATTCGCTCGGCCCGGCAAGGCTAATTTTTTTTGCCTATGCACTTTGTATTACAAAGTAATAGCACGCCCCAAAGGATCTCTCTCATGTACTTCAACACGAATTTCGAACCTCACCTCAGCGCCCTGCTCTTCCTCGGCACAGGCATCCTCTTACTCTTGCTGATCCTGACCAGCTTGATCCTGTGCTTCGTGAAAAGCCAATGGCTGCGCTATTCCCTCTGGTCTATAGGAATCATGCTGGCTGGCTACGTTCTTCTGCTGGCGGGTTTTTCCCTTTTCAGTCACGAGCGCACCCTCGCTCGCGGCCAGGAGAAGTACTTCTGCGAACTCGACTGTCACATTGCGTATTCCGTGCAGAACGTCGAGCGCATGAATCAAATCGGCAACAGCGTCGCGAATGGCGAGTATTACGTTGTGACCATCCGCAGCCGTTTCGATGAGACGACAACGGCGCCGTGGCGTCCGCGCGACTTAGCACTGAAACCCGATCCGCTCTATTTTTCGCTAGTGGATACGCACGGCGATGCCGTTCCGCCATCGCTGGTCGGACAAAAAGCGTGGGAGGCCTCGCACGGAATGTCGCCGGATCTGTTCAGGCCGCTGCACCCAGGGGAATCGACGCAAGCCATCTTCGTCTTCGACGTGCCCCCAGGAATGCATTCGCCGCGGTTGCTCGCCTCGATCGCAGGATTCCCCTCACCCGTGTTGATCGGTGACGAAACCAGCCCGCTGCACAAGAAGACGTTCTTCAGCCTCTAACGCGCTTTGTACCAGGGACACCTTTCGGCCGTGCGTTCGATGAAAAACAATGTGGGCTTTAGTCCCTGTCGAAACCGCCACAGGGCCAAAGCCCACTTCTATCTAAACGCTAGTTCGGTCCGACTAAGTTCGCGGCCCGCAGCTCAAAGCGAACTGCTTTTACTCTTCCTCTTCCGTCTCTTCTCCGCGCTCAGCCTTGGCCGCCGCAATGATCTTCTCCTGCTGCACCTGCGGCACCACGTCGTAGTGGTCCATCTCCATGGAGAAGCTGCCGCGGCCCTGCGTCATCGACGTCAGGTCCGTGCCGTACGTCAGCATCTCGGCCATCGGCACCTCGGCCTTCACGATCGTCTTGCCGGCCTTGTTGTCCATGCCCTGAATGCGGCCGCGACGGCTGTTAAGGTCACCCATAATCGAGCCGGCAAACTCATCAGGAATGGTGATCTCGACGTTCATGATCGGCTCCAGCAGCGTGGGCTTCGCCTGCTCCATCGCCTTCTTGAAGGCGATGCGCCCGGCTGTCTTGAACGACAACTCGTTCGAGTCGACATCGTGGTACGAGCCGTCATACAGCACCACCCTGAAGTCGACGACGGGATAGCCCGCTAGGTAGCCGCGCTGCGCCGCCTCCACAATGCCCTTCTCGACCGCGGGAATGTAGTTCTTCGGAATCGCACCGCCGAAGATCTCGTTGACAAACTCGAAGTTGCCACCGCGCGGCAGCGGCTCCATCTTGATCTTGCAATCGCCGAACTGACCATGGCCGCCGCTCTGTTTCTTGTGACGTCCCTGCACGTCGGCGCGCCCGCGAATCGTCTCGCGATAGGGAACCTTCGGCGCCTTCAGGTTGACTTCGGTGTGGTACCGGTTCTTCAGCTTGGAGACGACGACTTCAATGTGCTGCTGTCCTGTCCCGGCGATCAGAAATTCCTTCGTTTGCGGATCGCGGAAGAACCTCAGCATGGCATCCTCTTCCATCAGCTTGTGAATACCGTTGCTCAGCTTGTCTTCGTCGGCGCGTGTTTTCGGTTCGATGGCAAACGTGATCGCCGGCTCCGCAAAGGTTACCTGCGGATATTGAATCGACGCGCCCTTGTCGCCCAGCGTGTCGCCGGTCAGCGTGTCGCGCAACTTGGCCACGGCGCCGATATCGCCCGCGTGCAGTTCATTGGCCGGAAGCGCCGTCTTGCCCTGCATCGCCGAGATGTGCGCGAACTTTTCCGATGAGCTGCGCGTGAAATTCTGCAGCGTGGCGTCATTCTTCAGCACGCCCGAATACACTTTGAAGAACGAAATGCGCCCGGCGAAAGGATCGCTGATCGTCTTGAAGACATATATCGATAGCGGCTCCGTATCGCTGACCTTGCGCTTGGCAGGCTCACCGTTATTTGCGCTGGGAGCGGCACTCACTGTGCCCCGCTCAACGGAGGTCGGCATGTAATCGACAAGGAAGTCCAGAACCTCATCGGTCCCAATATTCCCCAACCCGGAAGCAAAGAGCACGGGGAAAATCTTGTCTTCGCGAATGGCGTTGTGCAGGCCGCTGACGATGTGCTCCTCGCCGATGGTGCCCTTATCGAAGAACTCTTCCATCAGCGCGTCGTCGCCTTCGGCGATCTGCTCGATCAGCCGCTCGTGCGCGGCCTTGGCGCGATCGGCCATGTCAGCCGGAATGTCGCCGACTTTGGCTTTGCCGTTGCCGCCCATTTCGTAGGTGTACACCTTCATCTTCACCAGGTCGATCACACCGGAGAAGCTCTTTTCCGCGCCGATCGGCAGTTGCACCGGAACGACGGTGCGCCCGAAGGCCGAAGTCAGCGATTCCATCACACGATCGTAGTCGGCGCGCTCGCGGTCCATGCGAGTGCAGACGATGGCGCGCGGCAGCGCCAGCTTGTCGCAGTAGTTCCAGATGCGCTCGGTCACCACTTCCACGCCGCTCACCGCGTCAACCACAAGCAGGGCCGATTCGACCGCGGGCAGCGCCATCTCGGCTTCGTGGATGAACATGTTGAAGCCGGGGGTGTCGATGAGGTTGATCTTCGCCTTTCCCCACTCCACGACAGCCGTCGCCGCCGAAAGCGACATCGCACGCGAGATCTCTTCCTCGTCATAGTCGGTGGTGGTGTTGCCTTCGTCCACGCGGCCCAGGCGCTGCGTGGCGCCAGCGGTGTACAGCATGGCGGAGGCAAGCGAGGTCTTGCCCGAGTGCGAGTGCCCAACCAGGGCGACATTGCGAATATTTGCGCCTTCGTAATTCTTCACGTATGACTCCTTGCGTGCGAGTAGCCGCTCCCCTTCCGATTTTTCGGCCTGCGGCGGGCGCTGGTCAGTTCCTCGCTAGCACGGTCGAACCGTGCCCGCGAGACCCCGAGGTTGCCGGTGAGGCCGGGAGTTCACGCCAAGCCGCTCAGGCGCCTTTCGCGGACTCCCAAAGAGGCGGGGACACCATGCCGCGCATGGTGAGCTGTAACAAACCTGCAATGCTAGCATACGCGCTTTGGTGTGCTCAATCGAGGCCAAGGGCCCACGAACATTGCCTCACGCCTGCCATTGTGATACCTTGACGGCACTTTGGACCCTTGGAGGAAAGTATGTCCAATATCGCCACGCTTACCCAGGCAGGCATCATCGGACCGACGGCGAAACTCAGCCCAGCTGACCAGCAGATCATCGAGAGCCTGACGCCCACGGAAGTGCAAGCCCTGATCAGCATTCGCGCGAAACTGACGCCGGAGTTCATGAGTAACAACTTCTCAGGCACCCAGAGTTCGCTTGGTATTGTGTTTTAGAAAGGTGAGGCTGCGGTTCCGGGCTGGAGTTCACTTCGCGGCATTGTCTCCCTGACGAACCTGGCATGAATAATGTAAGTCACAGTCGGCGTCTGCGCGACAAGATCCGCATTGCGCGCGGCGAGCTCGATGCCGTCGCCAACACCTTGTGGAGTCATCCGCGTCTGCGCGAAATCTATCCCGAGTTCCTCTTCCGTAATCATTCGGTCATCCGCAGCAGCGTGCCCCTGATGAAGACGGCCGCCGAGCGATGCGACAAAATGCTTGGCACCGATCCGCTCGCCGACGGGCTGCTGGCTTACTTCCGAAAACATATTCCCGAAGAGACCGGCCACGACGACTGGGTACTCGACGATCTCGAGACGCTGGGATACCGCCGCGAAGACGTGCTCAAGCGCCTTCCACCGCCCTCAGCTGCTGCGCTCGCCGGCGCGCAATATTATTGGATACGCCACGTGCATCCAGTCGCTCTGCTGGGCTTCATCGCTGTCCTGGAGGGAACACCTCCGGATGTAGCGTTCTTCGAGAGCACAGCGGACCGCATTGGGGTACCACGACGCGCCTTCAGCAACCTGCTGCTCCATGGCAAGCTCGATCCGCAACATCGCGACGATCTTGACCGAACCCTTGACTCTTTGCCGCTGACGGAATCGCATCACGAATTGATGGGCATCAGCGCTTTTCAAACCATCAACCTGCTAACCCAGGTTGGTCGTGAAGCTGTACAATAAACCGCCAAAACATTCGGCAGTTTTCTGCAACCCTCCGGTGCCATACGGATGATCGGCAACACCATTTCTCATTACCGGGTTGTAGAGCGCCTCGGGCGCGGGGCTATGGGCATGGTGTTCAAAGCCCAGGACGAGAAGCTCGACCGGCCGGTCGCCATCAAGCTCATCTCCCGCGATATTGCCTCGAACGCCGAGCAACGCGCGCGCTTCGTGCGTGAGGCGCGTACCGCATCCCTGCTCGATCATCCGAACATCTGCACCATCCACGAATTCGGTGAGACCGCCGAGGGCGATCTTTTCATCGCCATGACGTATTGCCCGGGCGAGAACCTGCGGCGGCGTCTGGAGCACGGTCCTCTGCCCCTGAAGCAGGCCATCAATATCGGCGAGCAGGTGGCGCGCGGCCTTGCCAAGGCGCACAGCATGGGCATCATCCATCGTGACATCAAGCCCGCCAATATCATGCTGCTGCCTGATGGTGTTGTGAAGATTGTCGACTTCGGCCTGGCCAAGCTGCCGGAAGACATTGGCCTGACCAAGACTGGCGGAGTCATCGGCACCATTCCCTACATGTCGCCCGAACAGCTGCGCGGCGGCAAGCTCGATCGGCGCACCGATATCTGGTCCTGGGGCGTGACCATGTACGAGATGCTCGCCGGCGACCGCCCGTTCGAAGCGCAAACCGAAGCGACGGTGATGCGCGCAATCATGGACCTGGAGCCACCTTCGCTCATCGCGCGGCGCCCCGATGTGCCGCAAGGACTCGATCAGATCATCTCGCAGTGCCTGCGAAAGAATTTGGAGGAGCGCCCCAGGGACGCCGGCGAAATCGTTGAAGTTTTGCAGTCACTCACCGTACGCAGCAGCACCGTCCCCGTCGCGCCGGTGGCGCCCCGGCCGGTCGCATCCGTTGCCGTACTGCCCTTCCTCAATCTGAACTCCGAAGCTGACAACGAATACTTCAGCGACGGCCTCACCGAAGAGCTCATTCACGCCCTCTCGCGCCTGCCGGGTCTGCAAGTTGTCTCGCGTACCTCAGCCTTCGAGTTCAAAGGCAAAGCGCTGAACGTGCGCACAATCGGCGAACAGCTGAAGGTCTCCGCTGTGGTTGAGGGCAGCGTACGGCGGCTTGGCGACCGCGTGCGCGTCAGCACGCAGCTGGTGAATGTCAGCGATGGTTACTGCCTCTGGTCGCAGCGTTTCGACTGCAAGATGACGGACATCTTTGACGTGCAGGAGGAGATGGCGCAATCCATCGCCGACCTGCTGAAGGTCGAGCTGGGCTCGAAGGCCGGCACCGGGCTCGTCAAGCGCTACACCGACAACTTCGAAGCCTTCGATCAATATCTCCGCGGCCGCTTCCAATGGAACAAGCGCAGCCCCGAAGGATTCCAGAAAGCGCTCGAATACTTCCAGAACGCGCTGGCGCACGACCCCGACTACGCTCCCGCACTGTCGGGAATTGCCGATTATCACGTGTCGGTCGCGTCGTGGGGGCTTGAGGCGCCAACCGAAGCCTGGCCCAAAGCGAGGGAAGTGGTAACCAAGGCACTGCAGGCGGACGACTCCCTCGCGGAGACGCATACTTCGATGGGCGTCATCCGCATGTGGTACGAGTGGAACTGGAAGGAAGCGGAACGCGAGTTTCTGCGCGCCATCGAACTGAAACCCGGACTGCCGCTGCCTCACTTGCAGTACAACCTGCTGCTGGTACAGACGGGCCGCTCGGAAGAAGCCGAGCAACAGGTCCGCATCGCGCTGGAGCACGATCCGCTCTCGGTGCCGGCCAATGTCTACCTCGCCGGCGTGTATCACTACCGCCGCGACTACCAACGTTCCCTGCGTCAGGCTCAGCGCGCGCTGGAGCTCGACGCCAATGACATCGAAGCCCATGTCGTCGTAGCAATCAACTATGAACAAATGGGCGAATATACCAAGGCCATTGCCGAACTGGAGAAGGCGCATGCGCTGTCCGGCTACAACCCGCTGATCCTCGGACCACTCGGGTCGTGCTATGGCGCGATGGGCGACAAGGACAAGGCGCTCACCTTACTTGACGAACTGAACACGGCAGCCACACAGGCCTACGTCGCGCCGATTTCTTGGGTGATGTTGTATCTCGGCATCGGCGACGTCGAGCACGCCTTCGAGTGGCTGGAGAAAGCAGCCGACGCACGCGACGTGCTGCTGTGCTACCTGAAGGTTGGTCCCATTTACGACGGGATCCGCAACGACCCGCGCTACTTCGACCTGCTCGATCGTGTAGGCCTCGGCGAAGACGTCGAAGGCCTGAGGACAATCACGCAGACGGGGCCGCGATAGTCGTTCGTTTCCCCGACACAAAGGGATTCCCCGCGATCGCAAACCGCAGCAGCCGCTCCGCCGCTTTCGTAATTCCAATCCGCGGCGTCGCGACAATCTTCTCCGGACGAAACCCATCGTCCGCCAGCCACAGATCCGATCGGGGTGACGTCAAATCTTTGTCGTTGTCCCGCACCCGCGTGATCCCCAACGCCTCCGACATGCGCCCCGGCCCACTCGCGAGCATTCGCAGCTGCGACGGTCCTGGCGATGTTGGAAGTGCAACATCGCGCGCCGCCGACATTGCCTTCACTCCAAACACCGGCTCCATCGCGCGAAAGAGCACGCCCTCGGCAACCCCTTCCGGCATGCACGAAACATTCAGGCAGTAATGATTTCCATAGACGAAGTACACGTAGGCGTGGCCGGGTGGGCCGAAGAGCACGAAATTGCGCGCGGTCTTTCCCGAAAAGGCGTGAGCTGCGGGATCCTCCTGTCCAAGATAGGCTTCGTCTTCCACGATCCGCCCGGCCAGCAGCTGTCGTCCTTCGCGCCGGATCAGAAGCTTTCCCAGCAGCTCTCGGGCAACCGTAACAGGATCACGATTGAAGAATTCGCGCGAGAGCCGCGGCGCCTGGCGCAGCTTTGCAGCCGTAACCTCGACAACACTCACAATTTCACGGCGACGATGCGCAGCCGCTTGTAGTCGATGGTCCACACGCCATTATGAAACAACGTCGGTGCGGCAAACTGCTCGGTCAAGGGGACGAATTCCTTGCGCTTGTCGGGCGCAATCGCCTCGATTGCGAAGCGCCCAAACATCTCCAGCCACAACTTAAGCCCGCGGTCTCCGCCTTCCAGGATGGTCGCGCGGTCGAAGAGCACTGCGAAGTCGACCTCCAGCCCGTGCGCCTCGATCAGCGAGGCGTACTCGCCGATCGTCGGAAACGACCATGGCGAGAGCTGCTCGGGGCGCTCAACTCCCAGCTGGCGTAGAGCGCGATACACGGCATCCAGGAGATTGTGGAGATTGCCATGCCCGCCCATCTCAAACACCAAACGTCCACGCGCTTTGAGCGCGCGCGCGATCGATGCAATCGCCGCCGGCTGATCGCGTACCCAGTGCAACGCCGCATTTGAGACAACGACGTCGAATTCGTTCTCGAAGGTTAGCGCGGTGACGTCGGCGACTTCAAAGCGCAGACGTGGAAAGTTCTTGCGGGCGCTGGCAATCATGTCGGACGAGGAATCGATGCCAACCACCTCCGCCCCGAACTGGGCGATTTCGGCCGTCAGCTGGCCGGTGCCGCAACCCACATCGAGAATGCGCTCGCCGGGCTGGGCGTTCAGCAGCACCAGCAGGTCGCGCCCGTACTGCCACACGAAAGAATGGCTCGACTGGTACAGCTCGGAGTTCCATGTATCGGGTTTGGCACTCATGCAGAAATTGTAATCACGCGCAGCGTTATTTTTCTGTGATACCGGCCTCGTGCGCCCGAAATTTCCAGTAATCTCCCGCGGTCTCGCTCAGGTCCCCCGCGGGTTTTTCGCCACGAAAGACACGAGACACCCCACGCACGACGCGCCGCATCGGCAGCTCGCCCGTGCTCTCGCTCAGGAACAACTCGCCCACTTTAGCCGTGCGGTAGTACCACCGCTTGAGCAGTGCGAGATGCTCCATCCACTCCAGCGCTCCGCGACGCTTGGGAGCTTCAACGGCAGCCAGCGCGTCACTGATGCGCGACTCCATCGACTGCGGTTTCGACGTTAGGTGAGACGATTCGGCTTGCTTGCCGACATTGAGCGCAACGGGCTCACAGATCTGCCCGGCCGCAATCTTGAATAGCGCAACCGATTCGCGCGCGGCCGAGGGCTGAATCATCAGCCCATTTAACTCGTCGAGCCGGCGTACGATCTCCGGCAGCTGCGCGAGAGCTGCCTTCACTTTGTCCAGGCGCGCGTGCATGGCGGCTGCGCCTTCAAAGTCGAGGTTGGCGGACGCTTCGTCGCGCTGCCGCTCGATCTCGCGCACCAGCGACTGTCCACCGCTCTGGAAGAACTGCTGCACCCGCTCGACCTCGGCGGCGTACTCCTCATCGGTGCAGCCTTTGAAGCATGGCGCCAGGCACATCTTCATCTCGGAGTAAATGCACCCCGGGAATGCAGGGTCGGGATGGAGATCGTCGACGCAGCGCCGCATCTTGAACAGGTCGAGAGCGTCGTTGGCAAACTTCTCGGCTGCGGCGCGCGTGAAGAACGGCCCGTAATATTGCGCGTTGCTTCTCAATCCGCTGATGCGCGTGGTAACGATCGCGCGCGGATAAGGATTATCGAGAATCAATTTGATCAGCGGGGCGAATCGCAGGCGTAGCCGCTTGTCATAAGTCTGGGGAAATTCCCGCCGCAGCGTTTTGTAGAGCAGAAACGAGGCTTCAAAGTCAGAGCCGGTGGGCGTCCACTCCACCGCGCGCACGCGATCGCGCAGGTTCAACTTACGCGATTGTCCTTCGACCGCGCCGAGCAGCCGCTGCAATCGTCGCCGCAGATTGGAGCTCTTGCCGACGTAAGGCTCGCTGCCCGCGTCCCCCCGAAGCACAAACACAGCCGCACTCGCCGGAGCTGCGGCAAACACCTCGGTCTCGCGCTCGGGGATGAAGTCAATGCGCTGCGATGGCACAAGGAGATTCTAGTTCAGCATGAGATCCCTAATCCCCAGCCCCGCTCTTGCTGTTCCGCAGCGACAATCTGCTGGGCGCGCTGATGCGCTGGAAATGCGCCTGTTTCATATGCTGGCGATAATCCGGCCCTTCGATCTCGACCTTTTTGCACATCTCATGCAGCCGCGAGCGCATGCGCTCGCCGATGCGATCGCCCAAGGTCTCGCGCCGTGCCGCGCGATCGGCAGCGGAATAGCTGCGGGGATTGTCGTCCTCCAGTTTGTCCTGCTCAGGCTTGTCGGGGAAGTTAGTCGTGATGATCGTCGTCTTGTTGTCGTTGTAGCGGCTGTTGAGGATGTAGTTGACGGTATCGAAGACCCACTCGGTGCTTCGCACCGCGCCCAGCTCGTCAAGCACCAGGACTTCAGCGTCGAAGATCGGCCGCAGGATCTCCATCTCCGTTGCCTGCACGGATGAGTTATACGAGTTCTGGATCGACTTCAGCAGCTCGCGATAATCGCAGAACAGGCAGTGAATGCCCTTTTCGCGAATCAGGTCTTTAATGATGCCGACTGCGAGATGTGTTTTGCCAACGCCCACCGACCCAACGAACAGCAGGCCGGTCTTGTCGGTCGGATACTCCTCCACGAACCGCCCGGCGAGGAAGCGCGCATCGCGTATGCTCTTCTGGCTCCTGTCGTCAGGATCATACTGGAAGGTGCTGAGGTCGCAATGCTCGTATCGTGCCGGGATGTGCGCCGCCGCCAGCAGGCGCTCGGCGCGGCCCCTCGTGCGGCATTCGCAGCGCTCGGCTGCGCGCTCCTTCCCGCGCCCGACCGTCTTCCATCCCGTGCCGCCACAGATCGGACATGTCTCAGTAGGACTCGTCACCGTGCTCATCCTGAAAGCAGAGTACGATGACCTGCTGGAGCGCGCAACCTCTCTGGCGAGGGAGAATTCATGGGAGTTGTTGATGGGCGGTGGAAATTAGGGAATGTCTGTGCAAATAGGGCCGCGAACCTTCGCCTGTCGGTAGAGCCCGGACTTCAAAGCCTTAGCACAAGTCGCAAGAAGTTGAGGTCTTTGGATGGTCATTTGCAATGGACCATGCCAGCCCTGATTCAGCTCTCCACTCGACGCGGTGCTGAAGCACCGCTCCCCCCGATCTTCTACCCGTGCGCCGCGCCGGCGCCGGTCAGCTCGCGGACAATCGAGTTCACGAACTGCTTGGCGTCGCCGAACAGCATCAGGGTGTTGTCCAGGTAGTAGAGCGGATTGTCGATGCCGGCAAATCCCGGGCTCATACTGCGCTTAATCACCATCACGGTCCGCGCCTTGTCGACGTCGAGAATCGGCATGCCATAGATCGGGCTGCTAGCGTCGGTGCGCGCCGCCGGATTCGTTACGTCATTCGCGCCGATCACCAGCGCGACATCCGTCTGCGGCAGGTCTCCATTCATGTCGTCCATGTCGAGCAGCTTGTCGTAGGGAATGTCAGCCTCGGCGAGCAGTACGTTCATGTGACCGGGCATGCGGCCGGCAACGGGATGGATTCCGAACTTCACATCGACGCCGCGCTTGGTGAGCGCGTCATAGAGTTCGCGCACCTTGTGCTGCGCCTGCGCGACGGCCATGCCGTATCCGGGGACAATCGCGACCTTATTAGCTGCAGACAAAATCGCAGCTGCTTCTTCCGGAGTCGCACTGCGGACGCTGCGCTGCTCGACAGCGCCTTGCGCGGCGGGCTGCACCTGTCCAAAGGCGCCGAACAGCACGTTGGTAAACGAGCGGTTCATCGCCTTCGACATGTTGACCGAGAGGATGAAGCCCGAGGCGCCATCGAGCGAGCCGGCAACGATCAGCAGTTTGCTGTTGAGCACGAAACCCATGGCTGCGGCCGATAATCCGGCATAGGAATTGAGCAGCGAGATCACCGTCGGCATGTCCGCGCCGCCGATGGGGATGATCAGCATCACGCCGAACACCAGTGCAATTCCGACCATGAAGGGATACAGCTGTGTCTGACTCGGATCACGCACCAGCATCACCGCGATCGCGATGGCAATGGCCAGGACCCCAAGGTTGACGAAGTTCTGGCCCTTGTACGTGATGGGGCGCTGCGGCAGCCACTCCTGGAGCTTGCCTGCGGCCATCAGGCTGCCGGTGAAGGTCAGGCCGCCAAGAATGACTTCCAGTGACAGCACCGACATGACGAACGCCGGCACATTCGGCGTGCGCAGATAAAACTCCGCTGTGCCGACCAGCGTGACGCAGAGCGCGCCGAAGGCGTGGCTCAGCGCCGTCCGCTGCGGTACCGCCGTCATCTGCACGTTGCCCAGCGGCACGCCGATGATCGCGCCCAGCACCAGGGAGATGGCGATCCACTTGTAATCTACGATGCCGCGATACAGCAGCGTGCCGATGATGGCCAGCAGCATGCCGGCCTCGCCCGCCCACACGCCACGGCGCGCGCTCGCCGGAGAGCTCAGCCACTTCAGCGAGAGGATGAAGAGGATGACCGCAATGATGTACGTCGCCTCAATCAGGTGGGTGGCTGGAATCATGATTTCGGCGCTCGGCTGGATTTGAACATCTTCAGCATGCGGTCGGTAATGATAAAGCCGCCTACGATGTTGCTGGTGGCAGCGACAATTGCGATCGCTCCCAGTATCGCGGCCAGCTCGCTCTTGCGCTCGCCCGCCAGGATGATGGCGCCGACGACCGCGATTGCGTCTAACGCATTTGTCAGCGACATGAGCGGCGTGTGCAGCAGCGGCGACACGCGGCGAATCACCTCAAAACCGATGAACGCCGCCAGAATAAAGACGTAGAGGCTGTTGATGAGATCGGCAGTTACCACTAGCTTGCCTCCTTCGATTGGGAAACTACAGCGGGCAGTCCATAGAATTCACGTACCTTCGCATTCACTAACTCGCCGCCCTGTGTAACCAGTGTGCCGCTGGTGATCTCGTCATTGAGATTCAGCTGCAGCTTGCCGTCTTTCACCAGGTGAGTGAGGAAGTTGGCGAGGTTCTTGGCATACATCTGGCTGGAGTGATAGGGGACGGTGCTGGCGAGATTAATCGTGCCGACGATGGTCACGCCATTGACGGCGAAGATCTCGTCGGCGCGCGTCAACTCGCAGTTGCCGCCGCGTTCGGCCGCGAGATCGACAATCACCGACCCAGGCGCCATGCGGGCGACCATCTCTTTCGTCACCAGCACGGGCGACTTCTTGCCCGGCACGACCGCTGTCGTGATGACCACATCGCTCTCAGCGACCACGTTGCCCAGCAGCTCGCGCTGGCGCTGGTAGAACGTTTCATCCTGCGCCTTCGCGTATCCACCGGCATCCTGTGCGTCTTTCGCCTCGATGGGCAGCTCGACGAATCTTCCTCCCAGACTCTGCACTTGCTCCTTCACCACCGGCCGCAGATCGTAAGCCGAGACGACCGCGCCCAGCCGGCGCGCAGTCGCGATCGCCTGCAATCCGGCGACACCGGCGCCGATCACCAGCACGCGCGAGGGCGTGATGGTTCCAGCGGCGGTGGTCAGCATGGGGAAGATGCGCGGCAGCTTGTCGGAGCCGACCAGCACGGCCTTGTAGCCGCAGATGGTCGCCATGGACGAGAGCGCGTCCATGCTCTGCGCGCGCGTGATGCGCGGCATCAGCTCCACGGAGAACGAGCTCACGCCGGTGGCGGCGATTTCCTCCAGCGTGTGCACATCGCCCAGCGGCCGCAGAAAGCCGATGAGTACCTGTCCGCGGCGAAGCAGGGGCAGGTCGGCGCGGCCGGTGCGATCGTTGGAGCCGTAGCACAACACCTGCACGATGATGTCGGCAGTCTTGAATACCTCTTCACGGCTCCCCAAGACCTTCGCGCCCTTCGCTTCGTAGTCGGCGTCCGGGTAGCCGGCCTCAACGCCGGCGCCCTTTTCAATGACAACCTCCAGGCCGGCCTTGGCAAGATTCGACACCACGCCCGGCACCACCGCCACACGCCGTTCCCCCGGATAACTCTCGCGGGGAACTCCCACAATCATAGGACCTCCTTCGAGCTCAAGTCGTAGCGCCGACCTCTAGATCGGCTCCAGTCCCGCCATCAGCCAGAAATGAGCATTCTACGCAGAGTTAAGGGAAAGTCCAGCCTTGTGAGATGTACTGCCGATGTCCTAACCGTCGACCGTGGAGATCTGTTACTGCTGGGTCTATCGCGAAATTACGGAAACGTCACCTTACGCCCAGATCTGCCGCGCGAAGAAATACGCCGTCAGCACGAAGCCAATCACGATGACGATCATCCGCACATGCTCGGGCTTGGTCTTCTGCGCGAAATACGCGCCGAAGTATCCGCCCAGCATGGAGCCAACGATCATCAGCACCGCCTGCGGCCAGTAGACCGCGTGCGAGGCGACGAACAGAATTGTGGCCACGCCGTTGGACACCGTTGCCAGCCATGCCTTCAGCGCGTTCATGGCGTGAATGTGGTCCATGCCCAGTAGCGCCAGCATGGCAAGAATGAGGATCCCCGCGCCCGCTCCGAAGTATCCGATATAGAAGGCAATGAAGACCTGGAGAAAGACTGCGCGCCCGGTGGCGAACTCGCCGCGATGGGCATGTTCCGAGCGCCGCCGCACCCATCGCGTGATCGGGCCGCTCATCATGAAGATCACCGTGGCGATCAGCAGCAGCCAGGGCACCAGGCGCATGAAGGTCATCTGCGGCGTCTTAAGCAAAACGTACGCGCCGACAAGCCCGCCTAGAACGCCGGTGAGCGTCAATGGCACGACTGCATTGCGCGGGATACGCTTCAACTCGCCGCGATACGCCCAGACGCTGGCCGGCTGCCCTGGCCAGAGCGCCACGGTGTTGGTCGCGTTGGCATTTACCGGCGGAATTCCCAGAAACAGGAGCGAGGGGAAGGAGATGAAGCTTCCGCCGCCGGCGACTGAGTTGATGGCGCCCGCCACGAGCGCCGCAATAAAAAGGATGGCAGCTTGCGAAAAATGCATAGATACGAATGCCGATCTGACGCCGGCTCCAAAAGAAGCAGGATACAGTAAGCAGGTGGGAAGGCCCGGTGATGTTCGTCACGGCGGGAGTGAACAACAGTGCTGGTGAGGGATTCGGCGCTACGGCATGATGATGCGGCCGCCGGACTCGCCATCCCCGCTCACGGCAGCTTGCGCGTCAGGGAAGCGCTCGTGCAGAAAATCGATGAACCCGCGCGCCAGCGGACGTCCCGAGGTATGCAGATGCGCCAGCCGCAGCGTGAAGACCAGAGCTTCGAGGACGTCGCGATCCTTCAGCGTGGTGTAGCCCAGGTGCTGCCGCTCCACTCCTCGAAACTCTTCGAATAATCGCGTCAGCGTGCTGATGATCGCCTCCTGGGCAGGATTCGGCACCGCCTCCTGGTAAACCAAACCAGAGCCGATGAGCGTTTGATAGCTGCGCACCATATTCGCCATCGCAGCGATCAGCTCTCGGTCTCGCAGCCCGCGATCTCCCTGCGCGATCTTCCCTAGTGTCTGCAAAACTCCAGCCATCAGCGGCTCGTGCCGCAGCAGGAAGTCCTCTCGCAGCTTGATCGCCGGGAACATCTCCTGCGGCAGTTCGCCCTCGGGCTCTCGCGGCTTCTCGTGCTGTCGCGCTTGCTGGAGGTATGGACACTCGGACGGGCAGTCGAGCGTCACCTCGCGCTGCTCGCCGCAGCATTGCGCGCAGATGCGGTCGTGCACCGCCGGGCAGAAGCGCTTTTCCTTGCGGAGATGGCAGATAGGACAGCTCAAACCGCACCTCGCAAGGTGCGAAAAAACTCCCGCTCATGGGGTCGCGGGACGAGAGGGTATGTCAAAAGCCGCATGGACGTTGATTTTTCGAGCGCTTCTGTGGAAAAAACCGCATAAAATCTGGCGAAAAACGCTTTGCACTCGAACCACCTTAGTATACGATACGCAGGAGTTGAGCATTCATGCTCACATCTTCAAGGAGGATTTACGCATGGCAACTGGCATGACCAAGACCCAGCTCGTCCGCCACATGGCCGAGAAAAATGAACTCAACAACAAGCAGGCGGCTGCTTTCCTGGACTCACTGGCGGAAGTAGCAATCAAGGAAACCAAGAAGAGCGGTGTCTTCATCGTTCCGGGTCTGGGCCGTCTGGTGAAATCGAACCGCAAGGCGCGCATGGGCCGCAATCCTCAGACCGGCGAAGCGATCAAGATTCCCGCCAAGGTCGTGGTGAAATTCCGCGTGGCCAAAGCTGCAAAGGACGCCATCGCACCCAAAAAGTAATTTCGCTTCATTTCCATCTCCCAGGCCGGCCGCGCGCCGGCCTTTTCCCTTTGCCGATGTCCGTCTCCGGCGGTCAGCCATCAGTTGTGATTTTCCAGCTTCGGTGCCGATCAGAGTCTGAGTTGTGGTCTACTTATTCATGCTGGAGTACTACTCATGAAACTCGAATACCTCTCCGAAGGCTCATCCGATTGTCCGCTGATTCGCCTCTACGACTTCAACGCGACTGACGCGCAGCGGCTACGTGAGGCCTTCCGCAGCATTTGCTACGGCTCGCAGCAGGCCATACCGCTGCATGAGGAGTGGTGGATCGAGCCCGTGGAAGGATGCCAACTTACCCTGCGCTCGGGTCCGCGCAACCTGGGCGTCGTTCAGCGATTGCCCATGCGGTTCGATTGCGTGCTGGAAAGGGATGCCTGGCATGAAATGGCCGGCCGCACCGAGCCGTTCTGCGAATCAACCGAAGGAGCCGATCACCAGTGGCTCAACCGCAACGGAGAAATCTCGCTCCTGCTCACGCCAAACGGCGGCTAAAGCGACCTCAACTGAACCACTATCCCTAATCTCCACCAGCCCTCTCCACCATCGCCGCAAAAAACCCATCGCACGGGTGCACTCCCGGAATGGTGCGCAGAAATCTCCCGCTCAATAGCGACTCGACATCACTCCACACAAGCTCGCCTGCCGCCTGGAGCCGTTGCAACTCCTCGCGGCAATCGCGCAGCTGAAACTCGCCGTTGTCACGCAGCACTTCCTCGACGACGTCCTGGTTTTCTTCCCGCTCCAGCGAGCAGGTGGAATACACGGCGCGCCCGCCCGGTGCGAGCTGCCGCAACGCAGCGCGAAAGATCGCGACCTGCCGTTGGTGAAGATCGCCGAGGTCATCGGTTGTCAGCCGCCACTTGATTTCAGGGTTCCGTGCCAGCGTTCCTGTTCCCGAACACGGCACATCTGCCAAAACGCGATCAAAATTTTCGGATGCGGGAAGATCGAGCGCATCGGCCTGAATCACCTGTACGTTTGTTGCTTTCACTCGCCTGCGCAGTAGATCGGCTCGATGCGGGTGCAGCTCCGCCGCAATGATCTCTGCCGTGGGATTGCGTGCCGCCAATGCTGCCGTCTTCCCTCCAGGCGCGGCACAACAATCGAGCAAGCGCGATCCCCTTCCGACCAGCGCGGCCACCAGCTGTGAGGCCTCGTCCTGAATGAAGACGCGGCTCTCTCGGAAAGCGCGGGTTTGCGTGATGTCTCCGCCGCGCACAATGCGTGCGCTCGCCAGCAACGCCCCAGGGGCGAGCTCGATGCCGTCCGCCAGCAACTCTCGTTCTACATCGAGACTGTCGAGGCGAATGCTCGTGTTCGGCACCTGCTGGTCGTGCTGGCAAATCGCCGAAGCGTTCTCAATCCCGAACTCACTTATCCACTTCTCAACCAGCCACTCCGGATGAGCAAACTCGCTTGCGAGCGACGACGCGGTCCGGTCCGCTGTAGCAAGAGAGTGATCGGTGGCGGCTTTCGCGATCTTTCGCAGCACCGCGTTGGCAAACGGCGCAGCGGACTGCTTTCTCGCTCGCTTCACCAGCTCGACGCTCTCGTTGATCGCAGCGTGTGCCGGAATTCGGCTGAGGTACTGCAGCTGATAAGCCGCCAATCGCAAGGCAGTCAGCACCTCCACGTCGAGCTTGCCCAATCCCCGCGCCGATGCGCGGGCAATTTCCTCGTCCAGGCGCGATCGCCAGCGCAGCACGCCCATGGCAAGCTCTGTGCTCAGCGCGCGATCGGCCGCGTTCAGCGGCGCCAATCGCCGGGAATGAAGCAGCTCGCCGGCATAGGCGTCCTGACGCTCCACTTGCAACAGAATGTCAAAGGCTGCAATGCGTGCGGGAGAGATCGGCATAAACGGGTCAACAACCAATGTAGTCCATTGCGTCGGCTTCCCATTCCGGGAATCTGACCCCCGCCCACGTGAAATGCATCACAGACGGGCCCCCATCATCCGACAACAATCAAGGTAACTGCAGGATTGTTACCCCGATGCGCATTCTGGTGGTTGAAGACGACGCTCCGCTTTCCAATTTCGTCCGCAAAGGGCTGGAGGCTGAGCACTACGCCGTCGACGTCGCGGTTGATGGCGAGCAAGCTCGGCAGATGGCGCTCGAAAGCGACTACGACCTCGTCGTGCTCGATCTGAACCTGCCTAAGCTCGACGGCATCGGCGTGCTGCATGCGATCCGACCAAAGAAGCCATCGCTGCCGGTTCTGGTGCTCACCGCCCGCAGCCGGATTGAGGACCGCGTTCAGTCGCTGGATACCGGCGCCGATGATTGCCTCCTTAAGCCGTTTTCGTTCACGGAACTCTCGGCGCGTGTGCGCGCTCTGCTGCGGCGTGGTCCGCGTGTGGTGGAGACCGTCCTGCGCGTCGCTGACCTCGAGCTCGATCGCGTTGCCCGCAAGGTGGAGCGCGCCGGCAAGAGCGTCGAGCTCACCTCGAAGGAATTCGCCCTGCTCGAATACCTGATGCGCAACGCCGGTCGCCGCGTTACCCGCGCCATGATCGTCGAGCACGTGTGGAATCTCTCTTTCGATACCAGCACCAACATCGTTGACGTCTATATCAATTATCTGCGGAGCATTTCGAGCATCTATTCCGAACTGCAGACCGCCGATTCTTCGCTGAACTCGGCGGTCACGGCTTTGCAGAGCGCCATCTCATTGGGCGTGGAAGGGGCCAACAGCACCTTATCGCAGCAGGACCGCATCACCCTGGCGCAGCAGGTACGCGATGTTTCCCAGCAGATTTTCAGCGTTGCCAACCTCAGCTACAACGGTACCTATGTCTTCGCCGGCACGGCCGATTCGCAACCTCCGTACGTGATCGATGACACGGCTCCCGGTGGTGTGAGATACCAGGGCAATGATGGAATCAACCAGGTGCAGATCGTGGAGGGAGAGTCGGTGGCCGTGAACTTGCCGGGTAGCCAACTATTTTCCGCGAACGGCGCCAGTGTATTCATCGCGCTCAATGATCTGGCAACTGCCCTGGAAAATCCCGACAGCACAACCGACGACGTAGGTAACGCGGTAACGGAACTGCGCGGCGCCTATGACCAGTTGACGTCGGCGCGGGCCTTCTACGGCAGCACGGTCGACCAGTTGCTCGGCACCCAGAACTTCCTCAATAGCGAAAAGGTTCAGCTCAGCCAGCAACAGAACGCCATCGTCGGCATGGATATGAACGTCGCCGCCACTAGCCTCACCAAGGCCGAACAGGCGCGCAACGCAACCGTGCAGGCTGCCGCCAGCCTGAACAGCGTCACGTTGATGGATTACCTGTCCAGCATCGGCCACTAGCGCTGCTCGACAGGGTGAACTCGATGGCTCCGCAGTGATACGCTGTAGCCGTCATGACGGCCGAAGAAATCAAGCAACTGCTGCAGCTGCAACCCTTGCCCATCGAAGGCGGTTTCTTTCGCGAGACCTATCGTTCACGCTGGACGGTCTCTGCCGAATATCTTCCCGACGGCATTCGCGGCTCGCGCTCCATCGGCACCGCAATTTACTACCTGATCACGCCGGAAACGTTTTCGCCTTTGCATCGGCTGCCGGGGACGGAAGTGTTTCACTTCTACCTCGGGGATCCCGTCGTAATGCTGCAGCTGCTGACGGACGGCAGCTCGCGCACGGTCACTTTGGGGAATGATCTGCTCAATGGCCAGCAGCCGCAGGTCGTTGTCCGCGGTCATGTATGGCAGGGATGCCGGGTGGCGCCGGGTGGAAAGTGGGCGCTGATGGGTACGACCATGTCGCCGGGCTTCGACTACGCTGACTATGAAACCGGTGATCGCGTACAGTTAGCCGAACAGTATCCTGGGATGGCGGAAAAGATTCGAGAGTATACGCGGTAGGATCGTGCTTCGCTGCTTGCCCACGTCATCGGCCCTTCGGCGTCCTAAATCCTCTCAGGTGATCCTTGCGAAGGTCTTCGAACTCTTCTTGTGAGAACGGCTGAGAACCTGCAACGCTTCTCTCAGCCGATAAACGAAGGCGTCGAGCAGATCGCTCATATAGTCCTTACCCGCACTGTCGTAGCAAAGGAGAAAGCGGCCTACCCGCACCTGCCCGTTCCATGACAGGCCCTGAATTTCGACGAGCAGTTGCCCGGCTCAGCCAGCTGTCCATCCGGGCCGATGCAAGTCTGCGTATGCATGCACCAGAACAGGCCGTCATTCGACGGCGGCACGGTGGCATCGCGCTCCGCTTCGATGAACTGTCCTTTCCAGCGCAGCGCCGGGCAGAGGTGCTCGCGTTCGGTGCTGAAACGTTCGGCATCCAGGATGAGGGTCATGATGCGCCTCCGGAGCTCTGCCCTGCCGCCTGCAAGACAGCGCGCTTTATCGCCACTTGAATGAGTGGAACCTTGTATTGGTTGTGACTCAGGGGACGAGCGCGCAAGGTCGCTGCTTTCGCAGCCGCGGCGGCAGTTACCGGCGTGACGGCTTTGCCGTTCAGCTCCTGCTCCGAGCCCAGCGAGAGCCAGGGAATCGGCGCTACCTGCCCCAGGACAACGCGCGCCCGCTTGACCGTATTGCCATCCATTTCGAGCGCGACGCACGCTTGCGCCAGAGGCCAATCGAAGGCAGCGCGCTGCCGGACTTCATACGTTGCAGTCTTCAGTCCCTGCGGCGCAGGCGGAACGACAATCTCGCTGACCATCTCACCGGGCGTCAGAGCGTGTTCCAGTTCGTTGGCGTTTTTCGGGATTATGAAGAACTCTTCCAGCGGCAGCTCCCGCACGCCGCTGCCGGATGATTTTGCCGAGTACAGGCGAATTTTTGCGCCGTACGCGATCAGCGCCGGCGCGAGCGTCGAGGGGCTCACGAAGTATGCCGGGCCGAAGTTGCCGAGAATCGCAGAGTAACGGTTATCTCCCTCGACCACCATCGATTTGCCATCCGGTGCCGATGGCATCAGTCCCATGCCATTGCGGAAGTACCAGCAACGCGGACGCTGGCACATGTTGCCGCCAACCGTTGCCATGTTCCGCACCTGTGGACTGGCGGCCTCGTTCGCCGCTTCCGAGAGCATGGGATAGTTTTGCTTGACGTTGGTGTCGTCCGCGAGTTCGGCGATGGTAGCCAGCGCGCCGATGCGCAATCCGTTTCCTGCTTGATAACTGATGCCGCGCAACGACTCGATCTGCTTGATGTTGACAAGGCGTTTTGGCGCGACGACGTCGTCCTTCATCAAAGCCAGCAGGTCTGTGCCTCCGGCGAGAATCGCGGCGTTCTCGCTGAGCAGGGTTGCGACCTGTTCTTTGCTGGCCGGGCTCACATACTCAAACGCTCTCATGGAAGCCTCCTGGATGCAGCGCTTCCAGCACGCGCGCCGGAGTAAGCGGCAGGAAGGGCACGCGGACGCCGATGGCATTGGCCACCGCGTTCGAAATTGCCGCGCCTGGCGAGACCACAGGCGGTTCGGCCAAACCGATCACGCCGCGCTCGTCGTAACCTTTTCCGGTCATCATGTGCACCTTGAGTTCGCCTATATCGGTTATGCCGGCCAGTTTGTAGAACTCCATGTTCGGATTCAACATGCGGCCGGTCACAGGATCGAGGATCTTTTCCTCATACAGCGCGTAGCTGATGCCCATGATGAGCGCGCCCTTCACCTGGCTCTCGGCGGTCTTCACGTCGACAACCAGGCCGCAGTCCTGGACAGCCACCATCTTGTTGATGCGAACGATGCCGGTTTCCGTGTCGACTGAGACGTCGGCCATCTGCACGCCACCAACACCGCTGTTGGTCAGGTCGGGCGGCTTGGACTTGTCGGGATTCTTTCCGCGCACCGTCATCGGCATCGCGCCGACTTTCGAGCACGCCTCCTTCCACGACAAGCTGCGGCTGGGATCGCTTTTCACCCGCACCGTCACATTCACCGCTTCCAGCTCTTCCGGCTTCGCATTCAGAGACGGAGCGACCTTCGCGAACAGCCGACTACGCGCATCGACCGCGGCGCGCCGTGTCGACGAGGTGACTCCACCCGAGGTCGTGCTGCCGCCACTGGCGCCCGAGACTGGATAGCGACTGTCGCCGATGAGCAGCTTGACGTTCTCCATCGGGATCCCGAGCGTGTCGGCAGCGACAATCGTGATGATGGTGCGCGCGCCGGTGCCGAGGTCCTGCGTTGCCATCTTGATCTCAACCGATCCGTCTGGGTGAATAGTGAGATCACAATCGCTGTTGTGTCCCCGGCCGCCCCATATGTGCATCGAAAGACCCAGACCTCGCTTCACAGGGCCTGCAGCCTTGTCCCCGCGCGCGTGCCAATTTTGCTTCCACTGCATCATCTCCGCCGCGATCTGGAATTCCTCCCGATAGACCACAGCGCGCGGGCCCGCGATATCGAGGTTGCGTGTGATGAAATCTAACGGGTCGATGTTCATTTTGGCCGCGAGGTCGTCAAGCGCTCCCATGGTGATGACTGCGGCCTGCGGATGATTCGGGGCGCGCCATGCGCGAGCGCTGCCCTGATTCGTCGAGATTGCGATGTTTTGCTTGCGCTGATTCGGAACCTGGAAGATGTAGGGCAGCGGAGGAGTCCCGCCGCCGCCAACTCCGCCGGTGCCCCAGGAGCGCGACTCCCAGGCGCTCAATTTGCCGTCTTTGTCGGCGGCAACCTTCACGCGCGCAAATGACGACGGACGCATGCCCGCGACCTCCTGCTCGGCGGCGCGCTCCAGCATGATCTTCACCGGCTTTCCGCCGGCTGTCTTCGAAAGCCGCGTTGCCGCCAGCCCCCAGCGGTCCGGACCGAACTTACTGCCGAAGCCGCCGCCGATGTATTGCTGCATCACCTGGATATTGCCGGCGGGAACGCCAGTGGGTTCGGCGATCTGCGGCGCAATGCCGGACAAGTTCTGCGTCGAGATATGCACCGTGATCTCATTCGGCGATGGCCACTCGGCGGCCATGCCGTGCGTCTCCAGGCAGCAGTGCGTGATGCAGGAAGCTCCGTAGAGTCCTTCCGAAACCGCCGCAGCCGACGCGAAAGCATTCTCGGGATCACCTTCCGTTTGCAGGGCGGTCTGCTTGTAAGGAGATCGCACGGCAACAGCGGGCGCGTACCTGGCCGTGCGAAGCGCTTCAACGACTTTGTCAGCCACGCCCGACTCTCGCGCGTCCTTCAGGTATTTGTCGTCAGGATGGAAGCTGATGCCATTCTTCTGGATGGCCTCAATCACCTGCTCGTCGGGGACTTGGTTGTCTTCCATGTCCTCGAAATCGTCGCGGCTGATCGGGCCGGTGTTGGTGGCGATCTGCTTAGGAGGCTCGGCGTCGGAGACGAAGTGCGGCAGCACCTCGTATTGCACCTTGATGGCACGAATTGCGTCTTCGGCGGTCGATTCATCAACCGCAGCCACGCCAACGACTTCGTCGCCGGCCCAGAAAATCTCGGTTCCTGTCTTCTGGATGATCTCCACCGCCTTTACGCCGGCCATCTTCTCGGCGGCGCTGGTATCGATGCTGGTGATCCGTGCGTGAGCGAAAGGACAGCGCAGGATTTTGCCGGCGAGCAGGCCGGAGGGGTTGTAGTCATAGGTGTACTTGGCGCGGCCGGAAGACTTCACCGGACCGTCGACGCGGGAGATCTTCTTACCCAGCAGCGGGCGAGTTGCCGGATCGGGCCAGGAGTACTCGGTCATTCTGCACCGCCTCGTTGATTGTCCCCACCAATGCCACCGCCATACCGCTTTAAGACAGCCGCTTTGATGCCATCGTAGGTGCCGCAACGACAGAAGTTACCGCTTAGGCCTCGACGAATATCATCCTCAGTAGGTTGAGGATGTTTCTCCAGTAAGTGCGTGGCAGCTACTACAAATCCGGGCGTACAGAACCCGCATTGCTGTGCGTCATTCTCAACGAAGGCTTCCATGACCGGCGTTAGGCCGCTACTGGGTGTGGACATCGCTCGCAGAGGGGGTATCAAGTCATCGCCATTCAACCCCTCAATGGTCGTAATGCTCTTCGCTTGCACATCGATCGCCAGCACCGAGCAGGCATAAACCGGCTTGCCCTCGAGTAGAACAGTGCAAGCGCCACAGGCGCCGCGGTCGCAGACGCGCTTGGCGCCGGTCAGGTTGAACTGGTCGCGTAGTGCATCGAGGAGAGTGACTCGCGGCTCGAGTTCCGCAGTCAGTTTTTTCCCATTCACGTTTAACGTGAGAGGCGTTTTGCCAGGACCGTAAACCGGCACGTCTTCCCCGGCGGCATGCACCACCGTCGGTCCCAAGGCGAGCGGCAAAGCCGCACCAACGCCAGAAATCTTGATGAAATCGCGCCGTGTGAGCCCCGAATGTTGATCCGGGTTCGGCGCGTCGTCGTCCTTCATGCTTCCTCCACGAACCTGAAAACTAAAGAAGGCGCAATGTTTGCGAGTATAACCCGCAGCCGATTACGATGCGGCAAGGCAGTGAAAGGAAGCAGGATGCGAACAAAGAAGAGACGGCCCGCAGGCGGACCGTCTGAAAGGAAGGATGGGTTGTCTAATTACTTCTTCAAGGTGCGAATGTAGGCGACGAGATCCTTAATCTGGGCGTCGGACAGTTTGCCTTTGTAAGCCGGCATCTTGCCTTTGCCATCGGTGATTGCCGCAGTGAGGTCGGCGTCAGACATGCCCTGCACCTCGGCGCCATTGAGCGGCTTGGCTCCCATCATGCTCTTGCTGCCGTCGGCCCCGTGGCAACCGGCACACTTTGCTTTGTAGGTATCTGCGGCACTCTGCGCCGCCGCGAGTGGAGGCAATGCAAGCGCAAGTACAAAACTGAAAAGGGCAATACGTTGTAGCCACTTAATCATCATCAGTCGTTTTTCTCCTTCAGCGGACGCTCCTCGATTCCGGAAAATCGCCGCAAATAACAGCACTAATGTACTACCGCTAATCTTCGTTCGCCATACAACTGAAGGCGTATAGAAAAGCGAGCCACCGGCACGGGTCGGAGCGGGAGCGAAAAACCCCTGCCGCCGCGCGATATCCCGCTAAAACTCAGAGAGCGCACTTGGTTCGGCTCTTGTCGGAATTGATAGTAAGTGCCTGTATTTCCACCACTTAGCACGTGACATGGTGGCCCTCACAGTTTGGCATAACTTGTGCTTGTATAAGTTGAGACCGTCGAGGCAGGAGATGCGCCAGTGGAACCAACGTTAGCAGTGATCGGGCTGAACTTTCGCACCTCCTCCGTAGCCGTCCGCGAACGCTTCTGGATCAGCCCTGATCGCCGCCCCGACGCTCTTCTCCAGCTGGTGCGTTCGGAAGGTATCGAAGAGGTCATCGTTCTCGCCACGTGTAACCGTACCGAGTTCATCCTCTGGGCCAGCGACGTTCCCACCGCAGCCAATTCCGTGCTCCGCTTCCTTACCCAGGAGTTCGAGCTCAAGCTTTCGGAGTGGTCACATTTTTATCGGTTGATGGATGATGTGGCGTTAAGCCACATTTTTCGTGTTACCTCCAGTCTCGACTCGATGGTGCTGGGTGAACCGGAGATAACAGGCCAAGTGAAAAATGCCTGGGCGCTTGCCCAGCAGGCCGGAACCACTGGGCGATTCCTTGATGCCGTCATGCAGAAGGCGATGACCGTCTCAAAGCGAACGCGAACGGAAACCGCCATTGGATCCTCGGCGGTTTCGGTGCCTTATGCTTCTGTTCAGCTCTCGCGTCAGGTTTTGGGCGATCTCTCCGGGCGCGAGGTTTTGCTGATTGGTGCCGGCAAGATGAGCGAACTGGCCGCGCACTACCTGATCAAAGCCGGCGCGAACCAGGTGAAGGTCATGAACCGCACCGCTAGCCGCGGTGAAGAACTGGCGGCGAAACTGGGCGCGACTCCCGTTTCGTTTGAAGACCGGCTCCATCACATCAAGAGAGCCGACATAGTCGTCAGCTCCACCTCCTGTCCGCATTTCATTCTGAGCCGGCAGGAAGCGGAGCGGATTGCCACGGAGCGGAATCACAAGCCGACGGTGATGATCGACATTGCCGTTCCGCGCGACATCGATCCCAGTGTGCGAGAGATCGAAGGTATTCACCTGTTTGACATGGATGATCTGGAACAGGTGGTCCAGCGCAATGCGGTGGGACGACAGGCAGCTGCTGAAGCTGCGGAAAAAATTGTGCAGGCGGAGGTGCAGGGCTTCCGTCGCAAGTTGATGGCGGAGCGCGTTGTGCCCACCATCGTCGCCCTGCGTCAGCGCCTCGATGAGATTTGCCGGCAGGAACTGGAAGTCCTGCGGAAAGAATTCGGCCCGTTCACGGAAGACCAGGACCAGGCATTAATAACCCTTACGGCCCATATAACCCAACGCATCGCTGGTTCCCTGGCCCGCGAATTGAAGGAACTTCCAGAGAGGCAGGAGCAGGATCTGTTAACGGCCACAGTCGGCCGCCTGTTTCACCTCGAACAGCCCTTAAAGGCTGCCGCCGGCACCAAGAAAGAGCTGGTTGCGAAGTACGAGCTACAGGCAACAAGCAACTAGTGGCAAGTAATCAGGGAGCCACTGCGCTCGCAGCTCGCTACAAGTGGCCCAACAGTAAAAAGGAGTATCAGAGATGTCTACTGCGCAAAACAATAACCGTAGCACCAACCCTGGCTTCACCACTGTGCAAGCCTACACGCTTGCGGTGATCACGTTAGTTATTGGGATTGCTGTCGGCTACTTCGCCCGCGGATCGGCCGCGGGAACGCCGCAAGCCGACAGCGTACAGGCTGCGGTCCCAGCCTCGACCGGCAGTGCTGCGCTCGGAGCCGGACAACTTCCCGGAATCGGATCTCCACAACAGCAGCAAGGCGCCTCGCCGGAGATGCTTGCCAAAGCTGCTGAGCCGCTCCTGGCACAGCTAAAAACGAATCCAAACGATGTCGAAACCCTGGTCAAGCTCGGCAATATGTACTACGACGGCCAGGCCTATCCGCAAGCGATCGAGTACTACGAAAAAGCCCTCGTCGCTCAGCCGAACAACGCCGATGTCCGTACTGACCTGGGAACCTCGTACTGGTATAGCGGCGACGCCGACAAGGCCATTGCAAACTTTGAGAAGGCGCTTGCCATCCGACCCAATCATCCAGGCACGCTCTTCAATCTGGGTATTGTGAAATGGCAAGGCAAGAAGGACCCGAAGGGGGCCGTCGTGGCCTGGGAGAAACTGCTCCAGACCAACCCGGATTACCCGCAGAAAGACCAAGTTAAAACGCTGATTGAGCGCGCGAAAATGCATGGAGCTAGCGCGACCAAAGGGTAGCCGTTTGGCTCCATGCGCGCGGGACATTTTCCCGCGCACGTAGTCGCTCACCCCGGGACGATGCTGGCGCAGAGCATGTCCCGGGTTTTTCGTTGCCGCGCCTCAGCCGAATTGTTCGCATCCTCCCTTATAATCTTCGCGTCAGCGAACCAGCATGTGTGTGCACGTAGAGCGCCCGCACAAGCCGCATGCTGTGGAAAGCTGACACATTCAAACTAAGGCTCTATGTTGACTACCTCAGGCGAGAGGCGGTTCCTGCCGCTAGCACTTCTTCTCATAGCGGGAATTCTAGCGCTATACCACCAGGTACATACATTTCAGTTTATTGAAGACTATGACGATGGAGCGTATGTCACCAATAATTTCCACATCAAATACGGTATAGATTCAGATGTGGTCCGTTGGGCTTTTACGGCCTACTATGCCCAGAATTGGCATCCTCTAACGTGGATTTCGCATGCCTTAGATTGTCAGTTCTACTATCTAAATAGCGGCCGGCACCATGAGACCAATGTCATGTTGCATGCGGTTAATGCTTTGCTCCTGTTCTGGGTACTATGGAAGGCGACAGGATTTGCCGGGCGCAGCCTGATGGTGGCGGCGCTTTTTGCACTGCATCCCGTTAATGTGGAATCCGTAGCATGGATAGCAGAACGCAAGAATGTTCTGAGCACGTTTTTCTTTTTCCTCGCCTTGGGTTCGTACGGATGGTATGCGGTTAAACCTGAAATAAAACGCTATCTTGTTGTCCTGCTCTTATTCGCCGCCGCTTTGATGGGAAAACCGCAGGTAATAACATTTCCCTGCATCGCCTTGCTATGGGACTACTGGCCCCTTGGACGATTATTCTCTGCACAACAGGGCGCGCGGGAAGGAGTCGCTGCCGACAGGATTGCACCAGCCAAAACTCCTGATTTCCTTGTATTGGAGAAAATTCCCTTATTCCTGCTCGCGGCGGCGAGTGCGCTTGTGACGCTGCTGGCGCAAGGTACTGGCGACGCGATGCGTGGAGCCATGAAGGCACACACGCTGATCTTCCGGCTGGAGAATGCGGCAGTCTCCTACGCCCGTTATGTGGCCAAGGCAGTCTGGCCAATCCGCCTCTCGCCGTTTTATACCTTTCCTGCGGGGGGATGGGAGACCTGGCGAATCACTGCGTCGATCATATTCTTGATAGCTATAACAGGTTTAGTTTTTCAGGTACGCAATCGGGCTCGATATCTCTTGGTTGGCTGGTTGTGGTTTATCGGCTCGCTTGTGCCCATGATTGGCATTGTACAGGTAGGTAGCCAGGCAATGGCTGATCGTTATGCTTACGTAGCATTTGTCGGGCTGTTTATTATGGTTTGCTGGGGAGTTCCAGAGCTCTGCCTTAGAGCCCTAAGAGCTCAGGGTGCACCAACCGGCACAATCCCAACATCTACCCAGCTGAATGACAAGGGGGCACGTCTAGTTTCGTTATGGTTAGTTCCTGTTAGCCTAGTTGTCCTGGCTGTGCTGGCGATAGCTTGTTATCGGCAGATCGGATATTGGAAGAATAGTCTGACTCTATGGTGTCATGCTTTGGAGGTTGACAACAATAACGATGTTGCACAGGACAAGTTAGGTTCGTTGCTAGTCGTCAGCGGCCATGAAGATGAAGCCACGGCTCATTTCCGTGCAGCCATTCAAGCTAACCCGTTGGATCCTCAGCTAAACTTCCACATGGGATTCAGCGAACAACGCCGCGGGAACCTGCCTGCCGCGGTAGATTACTACAAGAAGGTGCTGTCACTTACGCAAGATGACATCCTCTTATATGCCGGTTTACGCAACGATGCGTTGACCAACATGAGCGTCGCCTATCGAGATTTGGGAGACTTTACCAAGGCTGCGGAATGCTTTGATGAGGCCGCCCGGCTCCGCCGGCAGTATCAGAAATAAAGCTATTGGGCCATAATCTGGTTGACCGCCTGTTGAGCGGCTGCGAAATTTTCCGTCATCATACTCGCCTGTCGTCTGGCGGATTCGGCTTCTTCCCGCCGGCCGCTTTGGTCCAGCGCCTGAGCCAACAGCAGTAATCCAACAGGACTCGGTTGAATTTGAGCAGCGCGAGCGTACGCCCGGAGGGCTGTGGGCAAGTCTCCGGACTTTTGTTCGACGATGCCCAAACCAATCCATTCGCGCGCGCTATGGGAATCCAGTAGTAATGCAGCCTCATAGCTGTCCTTTGCCTGCTGAAGGTCCCGCATGGCGTAGTAAGCGTCTCCCATGTTGCCCAATGCGGCAGCCTTCATCCGAGTGAGGACGGGAGGGACGTTTTCGTGGTTGTTCTGCGCCGCAAAGCTCTGCGCCAGGTCGAGCACCTTTTTGTAATGCAGGATTGCGACGGCAGGCTGGCCATGCTGTAAATCATAGGCGCCGACATATAAATGAGCGACGGAAGCATACCCCGCAAGCTCTCGCCCGATGTCGGGAGACACCGTCGGGACAGAATCGATCACCTGCTGGAAGTGATGCATCGCGGCTTCCGGCTGTCTCCTCTCCAGCAATGCGACGCCCAGGTTCTCTTCGACTTCGTAACTGGCGCTGGAGATAGCCTGCATCCGCGTCCACAACCTAACGTTGTCGCTCCAATAGCTGAGCTGCTGGCGTGTGAGGACGCAGAGAGTAAGTAGGACGGCGACACTGCCTGCGGCCGGCCACACGGGTGAAAGTTGTCGCTGTCTGAAGAAGTCCCCCGCGTTCCAGCAGACCATGACAAAAATTCCGATGAAACTGAGGTAGGCATAGCGATCAGCCATCGCCTGTTCACCAACCTGCACAATGCCGATCATGGGGACCAGCGTTCCGAGAAACCAGAACCAGCCGACCGCGAGATAGCGCCTTGTTTGCTGCTGCAAGACAAGTGTGGTGATTGCAAGCAAGAGCAGCAGGGCCATCGTTACATACCCGAGAGTGAGCTCTGGATGGGGATAAAACACAGCCAGTGTTGATGGCCAGAAGGCTTTCCCGATGTAGCGCGCGTAGGAGACAACGGCATTTCCCAGGCGAAAGGGGAGCGGGTAATATTGCATCGGCCCCGCGGACCCCTGGGCCGCCATCGTCAAAATGCCGCTCAATGCGGAGAGCACAAGCAACGGGACCTTCTCCAGCACCAGCCACAAGAACTTCTGTGGTGGAATCGAACCGTTCCCGGACTCTGAGGAAGCAAACATCCGGCGCAGCGGCCAGTAATCCCATAGCAGCAGGACAAATGGGAAGGTAATGACTTGCGGCTTAGCCATGAGCCCCAGAAGATAAAGAGCGCCCACAACGGCATATCGTCCGATCCGTGGCTTCTGCACGTACCAGCGATAGGCAGCCAAAGCCAGCAGGAAGAAGAGGACGCTCAGGATGGTCTTCCGCTGCGAAACCCACGCGACCGTTTCGACGTTGACCGGATGAAGCGCAAAAAGCGCAGCGACCATAAAGCTACGGCCTGCATACCCGGTCGCGCTAAGGAAGATCCAGAACAGCAGCACCGCATTTAGAGTGTGCAGCAGCAGGTTCACATCATGGTGGCCGGCAGGGTCCAAATGGAACATTTGCACATCGGCAGCATGCGACAGCCAGGTGACTGGGTGCCAATTCGCCAGGTCGTAGCTGGTGAAGGCCCAGCCCAGCGTTTCGCCGAAGGAGCTGTTACGCAGATGTGCGTTATTGACGACGTACGCCTCGTCATCCATGGTAAAGAACGGATGATGACGCACCGGTGCGTAAACGGCGACGGTAACGATTGCCAGGACCGCCGCGAGTATCCAGGGGCGCGCGAAAACAAATGCCAGCAACCCTTTCTGGACTGCCGCGGGTCTGCCTTTGCTCGCGCCGGACTGCCCGCTGTTCCTGCGTCTGGATGCTCTGGAGGAATCGGATGACATTCATGCTCTCGACTGCGGCCTACGATCTTGTATCACGACTCGAGGACGAATGTGCAGGCAGCAGTGCAGAGAATGGTTCTCGTGGCCGGGTTGCAAGCTGATGACAGGCCGCGGCTAAAACCTGCCGTTCACGATCCAGGATCTCACCTCGGCTTCGACGTCGAAACCGACGCTGCCCATTATGAATCGCCCATCCAGTTCGTAGGCGCAAGTCTCCAAGGGAGTTCCCTCGTAGCCGCCCTGCAAGTATCCGCGCACATAGAGGCGGGCGAAATCGTCGACCCCAAGCAGCCGATACTGGACGATGTGTACCATCTCGTGAAAGATCAGCTGTGGGGTCAGCGGTTCGTGAAAAACGACTACGTCATCGAAAGTGATGGCTGACATTCTCGTGAAGTTCGGCAGTCCTGAAAAGCCTAACCTCTCAAGCTCGGCGTAGAAGGGCGGATTCGGCACGCGCTCCTGTCCGGGTTGCACGACTCGGATGCGCTGCATGTCGACGGGGGAAAAGAATCGTGACCAGATTTCCGTAAAACTGAGAGGAACTGCGCGGCCATAGTAGCGAGCGCGCTGGGCCCTTATATACTCGGACACCCAGTGTGTGAAGGCTGCACTCTGCTCCGGCGACACCTTTGGTTGCGGTTCTTTCCCTGGTTTGCTCCCGAGCGCCACTCTCTACTCCAGATCCCGCCAGTTCGGCCCCGTTCCCACGTCGACTTTCAGCGGGACTTTGAGTTCATGGACGTTTTCCATCTGCTGCGCAACCAACTGCTTCATGGTATCAACTTCGGACACGGGAACTTCGAAGACCAGCTCATCGTGAACCTGCAAAAGCATTTTGGACCGGAGAGCGCGTTGCTGCAACTCGGCGTCGATGCGAATCATTGCTAGTTTAATGAGATCGGCAGCTGTGCCCTGAAGCGGAGTGTTGACCGCCGTACGCTCGGCAAATCCGCGAAGATTGTAGTTCTTGCTGAGGATGTCAGGAATCGGTCGCACTCGGCCGAAGAGCGTTGCAACCTTTTGATCGCGTCGCGCCTGGTCCTGCGTGCGGTCGATGAACGCGCGGACACCGCTGTACTTTTCGAAGTAGGCTTCGATGAAGCGTTTTGCCTCCTTTGTATCGATCCCCAACTGCTGAGACAAACCGAACGCTGACAGCCCGTACACAATGCCGAAGTTCACCGCTTTGGCGCGGCGACGATGCTCGGCGTTCACCATGAGCGGCGGCACCCCAAATACCTGTGACGCTGTAAGCGTGTGGATGTCCTCGCCGGTGCGGTACGCTTCGACCAGCAAGCTGTCGCCGGAAAAGTGCGCGAGCAGTCGCAACTCGATCTGCGAGTAGTCGGCTTTCAGCAGAACATGACCTGGCTCGGCGATGAACGCAGCGCGAATCTCGCGCCCTAGTTCGGTGCGAATCGGAATGTTCTGCAGATTGGGATTGATCGAGGAGAGCCGTCCCGTCGCCGATCCCGCCATGTTGAAGGTGGTGTGCAGGCGTTTTGTGTACGAGTTCAGCAGCGCCGGAAGTGCGTCAACATATGTCGATTTCAGCTTCGAGAGCTGACGATAGTCGAGCACCATGCGTGGCACTTCGTGCTCCGCGGCAAGACCCTCAAGCACATCAACTGCTGTTGAGACGGTCTTGCCTTTGCCGTACTTCACCGGCTTCGGCAAGTTCAGCTTGTTGAAGAGCACGTCGCCAAGTTGCTTCGGCGAGTTGATATTGAACTCGATGCCGGCCTTGTCGTAAATCTCACGAGCCTTGACGTCGATGTCGCCTTCGAGCTTCTTCGACATTTCGGCCAGAACGTCGCAATCAAGCTTTACCCCAACGTCCTCCATCCGCGCCAGCACAGGTACCAGGGGCAGATCGATTTCGTCGTACACCTTGCGCAATCCTGCGGCCTCTACTTCGGTGCTGAGCTTCTGCGACAACCGCAAAGTCATGTCGGCAGCCTCAGCCAGCGACGGTCCAAGCTTCAGGTTGAATTTGCGAAACGCGATCGCGTCCAAACTGTAAGTTGAATATGTCGGGTCGAGCAGATATGCGTAAAGCAGTGGATCGTGCGCAATTCCGGAGAGCGTATTACTCTGCTCCCCCAGCACATGGATTGCGAACTTGTAATCATGTACGGCCTTGGGCGTAGAATCATCCGCCAGCGCGTGCTTGAGGGGCGCCGCCATTTTCGAATCATCGAGCCCGACCGTCAGTGCCTTGCCGCTTTCGGCAGAGATCGAAACCCGATGGCTCACCGCCGGTGCGGTCGCCGCTGGTGCCAGAGATAGCTGCTCTCCTTCTCTATCTGCTGCACCGTCCACCTCGGGCGCCTGCTCAGGGGAGGTCGCCTCCAGGGCAATTGCCAGCATCGCCCCCGGCCTTCTTGCGAAAGCTATAAGGGATTCGACCTCAGCGGCTGACTTGGCGTCGCGATAATCAGTCTCACCCAGGTCAACACTCTCGCTGAGAAAATCCTGCACGAGCGTGTTGAACTCAAGCTCCGTAAAGAGCGCCCGCGCCGCCGCAGCATCAGGCTCCTGCGCGCGCATCTTCTCCGGCTCGAACTCAACCGCGACATTCGTATCAATCGTGACCAACTGCTTGCTGACCAGGATCGCGTTGCGATTATTCTGCAACGATTCGCGGTATGTCTTGCGATCAACTTCGGCCGCATGTTCAATCGCCGCTTCCACGCTGCCGAAGCGCTGAATCAACTCCACCGAGCCCTTGTCGCCGATACCCGGTGCGCCGGGAATGTTATCGATGCTGTCGCCGCGCAGGGCCATGACGTCGATGACTTTTTCCGGCGGCACACCGAGGATCTCTTCGACCTTCGCCGCATCGCAGATCAGGTTGTCCTTCGGCGGGTTCAGGACACAGGTGTCTTCGTTCACCAGCTGCATCATGTCTTTGTCGCTGGAGACAACGAAGACGGTGTAACTCGCGTCGACGGCTTTACGTGCCAGTGTTCCAATGACGTCGTCGGCTTCAAAGCCGGGCGCCTCGAGAATAGGGATGCGGTACACATCCAGCGCGCGACGGATGTATGGCACCTGCTGCGCCAGATCGTCGGGCATGGCAGTGCGGTTAGCTTTGTAGCCCTTATAGGCTTCGTCGACGTACGTCTGTGTTTTGGAGTCGAACTTGCGGATGCTGGTGATTGCCGTAGCCTGCTGGTCGCGAAACGTGGGCGCGCTTACATCAAAAACGGCGGCCAGATACTGTGGGCTGAAGTCGGCCCGCAGCTTGCGAAGCATGTTAACGAAAACGTAAGTTGCGCTTGTCGGAATACCGGTCTTCGTGGACATAGGCCGCTGCCGCGCCATGGCGTGATAGGCGCGAAAAATGAACGACATCGCATCGATGAGGAAGATGCGGCCTCTGGATCCCTCGGGTTCAGCAGGAACACCTATCGCTTGCTTAGCAGCCGCATTCTTCGCGGCAGCGACAGGTTTCGCGGCGCTGGAAACGGTGGCAGATTTCGCGGTTTTCTTCGTGGAAGGCAATCACCAAATTCTAACAAGGCGGACGCCGCTGATTCCACCGAACGGCAGCGGCAGAAGGGGAGGGCGTCAACTCTCACGCCACTAACGCGTGTTTCGACGCCGTGTTCGCATTGCGTTGAAACAGGCTGGAGGAGTACCACTGCCATGCTCGCTGCAAACGAATGTGCCGCCTGAGCTTAGCCCTGAGCCATAAGTCCCGTAGACAACACTAGCCTTCCGCCCTCCATCCAATACTCATCTTTTGGCCACAATCGCCGCTTCCCGCCGCTTCGGAAGACTCCATGAAAATTCGGAGAATACATGAAAGCAGAACGATTTTGGATTTTTGCAATAGCAACTTTGCTGACTGTTTCCCTCACCGCTTGCGGCGGTGGCACTTCCAATTCCGGCAATGCCTCGCAGAACTCCAGCTCCGGTGGCGGCGGTGGCATCGGCTCCGTCCAGCACGTGGTAATCATGCTGCAGGAGAATCGCTCCTTCGATCATTACTTTGGCTTCCTGAACGATTACCGTGCGTCGCAAGGTCAAGCGCGAAATGTGGATGGCATGCCACCGGGCGCCTCGAACATCGGATTCGATGGGGTCACAAACATTCCCGTTTTCCACCTCGCGACAGCCTGCACGGAAGATCTCAGCTCCTTCTGGAACGAAAGCCATGTCGACTGGAACCTTCATCACCCCACGTCTGACACGCCCAAGATGGACGGCTTCGCGCATGCGGCGGGCAACTTCGCTACCGACGAGAATCTCGCCGGACGCGGCCCCTACACCGACACAAATGGATATCGCGCGATGGGCTACTACACCCACGACGATCTGCCTTATTACTACTTCATGGCCACGCAGTTTGCGACCTCAGACCGTTGGTTCTCGCCCGTAGGCACACGCACCGAAGGCAATCGCATGTATCTGTACGCCGCCACATCGCAAGGCAGGGTTTATCCGCCGACAAGCCCGCTCTCCGCGAAAACCATTTTTGCCGAGCTCGACGCTGCCGGTGTCTCCTGGAAGATTTATGCGACCGATCACAACAACACCTTCTTGACGTACTTCCAGCCCTACGGCTCGCAGCACATGAATCACGTCGTACCCGCGACGCAGTTCGTGACCGACGCCGCCAACGGCACCTTGCCGGCGGTAGCGTTCATCGAAGCAGGTTACGTCTCCGGCCGCGACGAGCACCCGACGACTGATATTCAGCACGGCGAAGTGTATGTTTCAACGCTCATCAACGGTCTGATCCAGAGCCAGTCGTGGAAGAACTCGGTGTTCTTTCTTACGTGGGATGAAGGCGGCGGCTTTTACGATCACGTGCCGCCGGTCAGCACTGTCAATCCGGATGGCATCATGCCGAACGATCTCAAGCCGGGCGACTTCCCCGGCGACTTCACGCGTACCGGATTTCGCGTGCCGCTCATCGTGATCTCGCCCTTTGCCAGAAAGGCATATGTCTCGCACACACCTGCCGATTTCACGGCACTGCTGAAGTTCATCGAGACGCGCTGGCAGCTGCCGAATCTTACTCGTCGCGATGCTGCGCAAATAGACATGACGGAATTCTTCGACTGGGGCGCTCCCAACGAGAACCCGCCAAGTCCGCCAACGCCACGGGAAAACCTGCGCTGCACCCCATCGCAAATGATGTAACTAAGGAGATCTGCGGATTCTTCTCGTCGGTTGATCAACATTGACCAGTTGCCCCACTCATTCGTTCTTTTCGAATGAGTGGGTTCCGAGCGAAGACAACTCACCTTCCCACGCAGTCCTTGATCAGCATGCAAACAAACTTCCTCGTCGCCGCAGGAACTGACGACACTCATCTTCGCTTCTTGAAATGGGGGAAGAGCCGCGCCTGAAAAATGTCTCTGACTCAAACCCCACCCAAACCGCGCGCGGCCAGGGTGGGGTTCTTCAAAAAAATACAACTGCTTTAGGGATTACTTGCCGGAATGATCTGGATCTGGGTATCGCCCACAATCACATCCAGCCCAATCGGCAGGTTATAGCTGTTGTTCTGCGTCACCACCAGCTCCAGGCTTCGCACTTCGACAAAGTGCGGATACGGTGCATTGTGGATGACTCGCTTTAGGTACAACGTACCGAGACCGGCCAAGGAGACATTGGTGTTATACGGTACGCTGTCGGTAATCTCCGGGTGTCCGGCTACCGAGATGCCGGCGAACGAATCCGACCCATTCAGAATGTAGTTGTTGGAATTGTTTACGGCAGCGACCACCTGCGCTCGCATGACACTGGCCGTTACCAGTCCGTTCAGCAGGTTCAAACCCTGTACCGTCGATGTGTTCTGTCCCGTTGACAACGAGATTGTCAGGTTCGACTCCACCGTATTCGTTACCGTTCCACTGGTAAGGATGCTCGGCAGATTGAGGCTGGCCAGGCTGTTGGTCAAGACCTGACCATTCGTACCGAAGCACGGCAACGACTCCGGTGCCGTCGGCGCTGAGGCAAGCAGCGGGCCCATTACCTGCGTGCCATAGGATTCGCCACTGATGATTCCCGGCGCGAACACGTTCACCATTCCGCTGGTTGCATTGGATACGATGACCTCCGTTCCCACCTGCAAACCAAGAATGTTGATCGTCGTCACGTGCACGTGGAGCATGTTCACGGTGAGCGTCGCTTCGGAGCTGCCGATGTTGGCCAATTGCTCGTTCAGCACTACGTAGCCCAGCAGCGGAATGTTGATGCGCATGTTCGCCGGCACCGAACCGTTGTATACGTGCCCGAGGATCACAAGATTGTTTACTGTCGATCCGCCCGCGCTCACATGAAATACGCCGTTGCTGTCGATGGTTGTGGTGCTTACCGCTTTGATCTCCTGCGCAGTGATCAACCCGCCCAGTAAGCTGATGCTGGCGGTATCGGCTAGAGCTTGAGCCTGCTGGCTCGCGCTTGAGACGTCCGTGTTCACAGCGCCTCCCGTCACCAGCGGTGGCAAATTGACGCCCGCGGCGCTTCCCATAACGTTGAGCGGTTGTTGTGAAGTTCCGCATGGTCCTGCAAGTGTTATCGGCGCCGTCTGTCCCACCAGGAGGGTGTTACCGACAAACGCATACGTCCGTAGGCAGTGCCCAGATAGGTTTGCGTATCCGGACTGGTGGCGAAGCCGCTGATGGGCGTCAAGGTGATCGTCAGTACCAGCGCAGCCATAATCGCTGGCAAGGGCAGCAAAGCCGATGACTTTTCACACCAAACACTTTTGATGTGCGACATTGTTCTCCTCCTTTTTTCTTTGGGGCCCTGCCTCGCCTCAGCTCGGTGTGCCATAAATGACGAGCGGCCGTACCCCATTCCCCCTACTTGCTACTAGGGCGGAACTAGCTGGAGTCCGGCTACACGTGCCACCAGGCAGCCGAGGACGGAGGATTGGTGCAAGCAGCCGACATTAATCGCGCGAAGCAGCGGAGGCGGCCACATCCGCCCCCCGGCGACGCGCGCCATGGCTCTGTCGAAAGCGCTTGCGCTCTTCCGGATTAAGTACATCCCTTCCATGCTTCCTTCTTCATGGACCCGAATGTGCTCGTAACATGTGCGGGGTTCCCACTGCGTCCCGCATCTCCTGATCGGATCGGCAAGTCGCGAGTCTGGCAAACTAGCTGGTTGCTAGCTGTTTATTGTGAGACATGTTAGGCGGTATTTCAGTTGCTTCACAATCGGAGAATTCATGAAAAACTAGTTAAGGAATTCCCTTAGCTCTACTTTGCCATTGCCTATTAAAGTAAACACCACCCACTAAAGTTAGGTACTTTGGTAATTACCACAAATAAGCCATTTACTCGCATTAACAGCGGCTAAACTGTTACTTTATGCGGATAGACGTTACTCCGGTAACTGCACAAGAGTGACAGACAGCTACCAACAGGAATTAAACTAGGCTTCACTATATGTCCGGTCATATAGCGTCTTGGGTGACCGGAGCTTTTATTAGGGCCAGCCTTCAAACTCTGTTCCGCAGGTCTCCACGGCTGCGTTGTTTTCTTCTCGAAAATACAGAGCTCAATGCCGATCCCACATTGTGGGACCATCAACCATCTGGTGCCGCTTGACCGCCGGTCACATTTTTCTTGACGCACCCTTGCCTGCTGACGTATATCTCAACCCCGCGATTAGAAAGCAGATCAGATACTTAGAAAGGAAGATCGATGAGTAAATACGCGACCAGACTCGCTGCCATCCTCTTCACCGCGGCCGTTGCCATGTCGCTGACCGCTCTGGCACAGGACAACATGTCCGGGCAAGGCGCCATGGGCGCCCAGGGTGACAAGGCCGAAGTAATGCAGAAGCTGGAAAAAATGTCCGCGGCCCTACAACTCACACCGCAACAGAAGCAGCAGGTGCGGCCCATACTTATGGAGGAAGCGCCTAAACTAAAAGCTCTGAAGAGCAATACTTCACTGGGCCCAATGCAAAAAGCCATGCAGATGCGCCAGATTGCCGACGCCACGGATGCCAAGCTGAAGCCTGTCCTCACGCCCCAGCAGTATCAGACCTGGGAGCAGATGCGGGCGCAGGAGCGCCAGCAGATGATGCAGAAGATGGAGAACCGCTGATCGAAGGGACGCTGGTTGCTGCCGGGCGGCATATGCCGGGTGCACGTAGCGACGCGCCCGGCAGTTCACGTCCATGTTGGGTTTATGCGCCTAGATCGCCTTCTTATTATTGTCGCGCTGTTGATCTTTTAAGCTGACAAACCAGAGATAGAGTTCGTCGACGCGGGCGATGTCTTCGTTCAGCACGGGCTGATCGGCGTACTTGTGGATGTCCGCCCCGCTGTGTCGCCGCTTCAAATTATTGACGACCTGATAGAGTTCATCGACCTTGGAATGCATGATTCGGAGGTCGCTCACCAATCTTACTTCATCTACATCCAACCAGCGATCGTGCAGCGATTGGTCGGTGTGCTTCGATTTCTTCATGTACATTTCTCGTCAGCCCCGAGGTCGTGCCATTTATAGCCGAACGCTAAGTCGGACGCAATAGTATACGTCAGAGTTGTATGTCTGCTGTTTGCATACTTAGTACCTGTGTCTACGCAAAGCTGTGGCGATGGGCAGCGATCGTCCGGCCCCCGATCGACCGTTGTCGTGCGCGCAGGTCTGCCGGAATGTGCGAGTGTTTTGGGTCGCGGACCTTAATCCGCCTAGCGCTAACCAACCTTCACCCTTGCTCGAGTATGGAATCAGGTCCACATCTCGCCAAAGCGGCAGGCCTGAGATGGCGAACGTCTTCCCCTGATCGGATGGCGGTCCGATCCGTTCGACATCAATTTCGCCGTGCCCATGTCAGGCGGTGAATCACGAACCTCCGGAAATGGCAGGGCTAGCCTGTCCGGAGCCACGAATGTTCTGGTTGAGATGGAAGATGTTTTCCGGATCGTAGCGTCGTTTCATTTCCAGCAGGCGGGCGTAGTTTGGGCCGTAGGCCGAAGCGACGCGTTCGCCTTCGTCGGCGGTCATGAAATTTACATAGCCGCCCGCGGAAGCGTAGGGCGCGGCCGCTTTGAAGAATGCGCGTGCCCACTTGATGCACTCATCGTCCTGCTCCGCCCGCTCCCATCGGCCATGCACGTTGATCACGATCCTGGCATCGCGAGCGCTGTAGGCGGTGGCGCTGGAGGGAATGTCGTTCGCTACTCCTGCCAGCAGGCCGAGGAAGATCTCGCAATGGGGAGAGGGAAGTTTGCCCGCGTATTCAATGATCGTGTCGAGCGCAGCGTCGCTGATTTCGGTGAAGTTATGCGACTTCCAATAATTCCGCGCTCCGGGTGTCAGCAGTGGGTCGAAAGCCTGCTGCCACTGGGTGTAGGGCATAGGTCCCACATGCTCTCCAAGCACATTTCCAAAGCGGCGTAGAGGCGCGATGAGCCTTTCACCTTCGCCCGGGTCGCCGTTGTAAAAGACCGCCAGCACCACAACTTCCTTGCCGTGCACTTCTGCCGGAAGAAACGGCAAGGGTGGCGCCTGGCGCAATACCGTCCAGACGTTTAACTTCACCGGCGCGGAGCCTACAAATTTGCGGTACTGCGTCAACACCGACTTTGCTTCTTTGAACGGGAACACGATGAGTCCGGCAAATACGTTTGGGCCGACAGGATGCAGCTTGAACTCGAACTGTGTGACCACCCCAAAGTTGCCGCCTCCGCCGCGAATAGCCCAGAACAGGTCCGGATTTTCCGTCTCACTCGCGCGCAGCATCTTCCCATCCGCTCCGACCAGGTCGGCGGAGACCAGATTGTCGATCGTCATTCCGTATTCGCGCGTGAGCCAGCCGAAACCACCACCCAGGGTGAGACCGGCTACACCGGTCGTGGAATTGATCCCGACCGGCGTCGCCAGCCCATGGGCCTGGACGGCCTCATCGAAATCGTGAAGGGTAGCGCCCGGTTGGACGTACGCACGCCGGGCGGCTGCGTCGACCCGGACATTCTTCATGCCCGAGAAATCGATGGTGAGTCCGCCCTCGCTAATAGAATGCCCGGCAATGTGGTGACCTGCGCCGCGAATGGAAATCTCGAGATCGTGCTGGCGAGCGAAAGCGATGGCCGGGGCGACGTCAGCAGCTTCGGCGCAGCGGACGATCACTGCGGGCCGCTTGTCAACCATGGCGTTCCATACGCGGCGAGCGTCATCGTAACCAGGGTCGTCCGGTGTAATTACCGCGCCCTTGATTTTGCTTTGTAAGCTGTCTGCATCCATCTTCACTTGAACTGCCATCTGAGAGAGCCTCCGTTTCGAGCATTTCTGATTGTGGCGTATTCAAAACAACAAGCTTATCAGGCATAACTGCGTTCCGTGGGAGAGCGCCTGAGCGTTCCGGCGATGCGCTGTGCGAACCTGCGGGCACTTGCATGACGTCAACGGATTATTGGCTCTGATCGTAAAGGGACTCGCGACCGCCCGATGAGGTGCGGATTAGAATCGCACTGTGCTCACAATGCATCCCTCACCTAACATGCGAATTGCCGGAATAATCGGCGGCCTCGGCCCGGAGTCAACCATCGATTACTATCGCTCGATTATCGCGCGCTGTCGAGCGCGTGATCCGGAAGGGCGGTCGCCTCACATAATCATTAATAGTCTCGACGTAGATAAGGGCATCGCCATGCTCGACGCTGGACGGCTCGACGACTTAGCCGACTACATCGCCGCCGGTTTCGAGCGACTGGTCGGTGCGGGCGTCGATTTCGGCCTTATCGCCGCTAATACTCCACACCTGGTCTTCGAAGAGGTCCAGCGCCGCTCTGCCATCCCTCTCATAAGCATCGTGCGCGCCACTGCTGAAAGTGCCAAGGCACGCGGCCTGAAGAAGGTCGGCCTGTTCGGAACTGGATTCACCATGCGAGCCAGCTTCTACCCGGAAGAGTTCCAACGGGCTGGGATTGTCCTGGTCCCACCGAAGGAGCCTGAGCGCGACTTTATACACCGGAAGTACATCGGTGAACTGCTGAAGAATCAATTCCTGCCTGAGACCCGGATAGAGATCTTGCGCATTGCCCAGCGGATGCAAAGGGAAGAAGGCGTGGAAGCCATCGTACTGGCGGGCACGGAGCTGCCTCTACTGTTGCGCGAGTCCGGCGCCACGGAAATCGACTTTCTCGACACGACAACCATTCACGTCGAAGCCGTGGTCGACGAATTACTGCGTTGACGCTTGTCTGTCGTCAACAGACCACCACCTTGACGCCGTTCGTCATTTGTCAAAAGGTTCACAACCTCTTGACTCCCGTATGACAACTCCCGGAGAGCACTCCACTACTCTCCCTGTGCCGGTCAGGAAATTCCAACACAGAAAAGGGAGCACAGATGAATTCACGCAGATTCGTGTGGTTGATGGCGTTTGTGTCAATGTTGGGAGCCATAGCTGCAGCGCAGGTACCCAGCCATATCGCAATCCAGTCTGGTAATGGTGGATCGGTGATCGCACCCGCAGACCCAAATGGTTTCCTCAACATAGGACCATATGTTTGGATCAGTGATACGAAGGGGATCTTCAGCTACTTGACCGATCCGAACAATCCTGCGCCACTTGAGACCGGTATCTACAGTTTCAATCTCAACCCCAACTGGTCCATCGACAATAACGTGTGCTTGCCATTTTGCTCGGCCGGACAGGTATTTAAGCTCAACGACACTATCGCCTTTGTGGCGGCGTGGGACCACAGTCAGGGCGGCAGGAATGCAGGGCTGTGGATGCTCCAAATTCTCAGTCCTTTGCCGGATCCGAATACGTCGGTGTTTCCGTTTAATGGCGCCAGTAAGTTAGCGGCGAACAAAGGGCTCGGCGGCAATCAGCCCACGAGTCTTACAATCGGTCCCGATGGCGCGGCCTACTTCGGCAACTTGAAGAACAATAACCTGCTCAAGCTGCCGCAGCCTATGAATTTGGACCCGAACCAGAACGTGATTTCGGTAGGAGGAGTTTCATCGGCCAGGTCAATCTTCGCGCTGGCTTTCAATGGCGGCCAGCTCTACGCCGGTGCGAGTACCGGCTTCTACGTATTTGGCGCCAACTCGGACATTACGCAATGTGCCGGCAACCAAAACAACTGCGGAACGCCGCAGCTGCTGATGGGCGGGACCTCGGTGAACGGCGTGGCCGCAGACGGTCTCGGGCATGTGTACTTCGTTACGGCCGGCGGCTTGCTCAACCGCTACAATGTGTCCGCTCAAACCATAACCCAGGTGGATGCAGGGCTGCTCATCGAGGCTGGGCACAGCAGCACGCTCTCCTTCGACAAGGATGGCAATCTGTGGCTGGGTGAGCAGCCGGTTGCGGACCTTCCGGATGGAGGCCGAGTGCGCGTTTATCTCGCCGCCGACTTGGCGACCCTCCCCTAGCTGGAAGCGGCCCAAAAGCCAGGAGGAATCGAGACGCGCGCGAGGCGAGTCACAACAGGGTCCTGGCTCATGCTGTCTCGCCATTGGCCTGATCATTCCCCAGCGGCGAGGAATCGGAGCTGTATCGAGTGAAAATTCTGCGAGCGGCGAGAGTGCTTTCTTTCGTCGGTTTTAGTGTCGCGCCCCGTCAAGCTTGGAGGCGTTCTGAGTTTCGCTCCCATCCTTTGAGAATCAGGGATCGGCTCCGACATGATGAAGCCGATTGCCGCCCAATTGCTGGTGGGATGATTACATCTACAATTCAGGTT
>DATFSK010000023.1:0-6026 GCA_035262645.1 Terriglobales bacterium | reverse complement strand
TCTTTGCCTGGGCCAGCATTATGATCACCTGGCCCGTGCTTCAGTTGTTCGGCGGCAGGGTGGCGGGATTCGTGGATCTGTCCTGGACTCCGGCGGGCCTGACACAAGCCTGGCTCGGCTACACCGTTCTTGCGTGGATGTCTACGGCCATTGTTGCCGTACTACTAGGCAAGAGACACCAGCAGGAAAGAAGGACCCTATGAACAGCTTCTCGGATGAAATCCGGATTATCCCGCGTACAGCTTGGGTAATTGCGCTCGTGGCGTATGGATGTCTGTCTTCTGTCTTGATGTTTGTAGCTATGCCCCAAGATCCGAAACTGAGCCATTGGCCGCTGGCAGGCCAAATCGCATTTTCTTTCGGCATACCACTGACTCTGCTGGTGTCCATCTTGCTGATCGGCTACGTCAACGCCGATGCCCGGCGTCGCGGCATGCGCTACGTCATGTGGACCCTCCTGGCTATTTTCCTGCCCAACATGCTGGGGATCATCCTCTATTTTGTCTTACGCGAGCCAATGCCTGTGCGCTGCGCCAAGTGCGGCCGACTGGCAGGCCCCAACTTTGCCTTCTGCCCGCAATGCGGGGCGCAGCTTTCGCAGGCATGCCCCTCCTGCAAGCGCACGGTCGATCCCGGCTGGCAACGATGTGCGTACTGTGGGGTTGCGCTCAAACCTGTTTCCCCAGCTTCGCAGATGGAGCGGCCAAACCGTTAGAATGAGCCGTCTTGCCTGCACCGGATGAACTCGGTCAACTCAGTGTTGTCTTGATCAACACACGCAATCCTCTCAATATCGGTGCCGCCGCGCGAGCCATGAGCAATTTCGGTTTCACGGATCTGCGGCTGGTGAATCCCTACGAAACCTCGTTTCGTGAAGCACGGTCTGCAGTCGGGGCCTCGGAGGTTTTGGCTGCGGCGCGCGAATACAAGACCGTAGCTGAGGCCGTGGCCGATTGCGCCCTGGTGGTAGGAACAACTTCGGCCGCTCGTCGGCAACTGGAGCATCCCCTACGGCGCCTCGACGAGGGAGCCAAAATCATTCGCAGGAGACTATCGGGCGGCCGCGCGGCGATCCTGTTCGGTTCAGAGAAGCGTGGTCTCACCAATGAAGACCTTAGCCATTGCAACTGGCTACTGCGAATCCCTACTCGCGAAGCGCACTGTTCGATGAACCTGGGACAAGCGGTTGCCGTCTCCCTTTATGAACTCGCCCGGGTTAGGTCGACAGTGAAGAATAAACTGGTCCAGAAGACAGAACCGGCGACGAGCGCCGATCTCGAGAGGATTTCTAGCTTACTCTCGGAGGCGTTGCGCCTGTGTGGTTACCAGGGTTCACGTTCCCCGTCGTCGGTCCAGGAAGATTTGCGCCGGCTGGTCCGGCGCATGGATCTTTCGGCTGCCGACGGCAAACTGTGGCTCGGAATATTGCGGCAGATGGCGTGGAAGTTGCGTCGCGTCCAGCCCTAACCCCGCCGCATCCAATGTGTTAGGCTTTATTCTGATGCCTTCCGTCTAATCGGAAACCCATGCCTGGGTTCACCGTATCCCAAGAAGGAAGCAGAGAAGAGGAAACAGGAAATTGATCGGGAAAGCACTCGCCAAGGTTTTTGGCACGCAAAACGAACGTGACCTGAAGCGGATGCGACCGCTGGTAGCCGAGATCAACGCGCTCGAGCCGGCGATCGAGCAACTGAGCGACGAGCAGCTGCGTGCGAAGACAGATGAGTTCCGCGCCCGGGTCCGGGAGCGGGTGAAGGAGGCCGAGGCAGAGATCGCCCGGGTGACTGCGGAGATCGAAAGCGAGTCGCCCGAAGCATCCGGCGGCCGGCTTCGCAGCGAGATGGAGGCCCTGGCGAAACGCCGTCTGGAGGCGCGGAACGAGGTCCTCGACGAGATCCTACCTGAAGCCTTTGCGGTGGCCCGCGAAGCCGGCCGGCGCGTGCTCAACATGCGTCACTTTGACGTCCAACTGATCGGCGGCATGGTGCTGCACAAGGGCCGAATCGCCGAGATGAAGACCGGTGAAGGCAAGACGCTCGTGGCGACGCTCCCGGTCTATCTGAACGCCCTCTCCGGCGACGGCGTGCACGTGGTTACCGTGAACGACTACCTAGCCAAGCGCGACTCGGAATGGATGGGCAAGATCTACCGCTTCCTGGGGCTGAGCGTGGGCGTTATCGTGCACGATCTCGACGACGACGAGCGCCGCGAAGCCTATGCTGCCGACGTGACTTACGGCACCAACAACGAATTCGGCTTCGATTACCTGCGCGACAACATGAAGTTCGACCTGAAGGATTGCGTGCAGCGCGGGCACAATTACGCCATCGTCGACGAAGTCGACTCGATCTTGATCGACGAAGCCCGCACGCCGCTGATCATCTCCGGCGCCAGCGAAGAATCGACTGACAAGTACGAGCGCGTGAACCGGATCATTCCGCACCTGGTCAAGGGCGAGGAAATCGAGGTTCCGCCGGGCGAGCCGAAGATCTACACCGGTGACTTCGTGGTGGATGAGAAGCACAAGGCCATCACCGTGACCGACGAGGGCTTTGAAAAAGTAGAGAAGCTGCTGGGCATCGGAAACATCGCCGATCCGGAAAACTGGGCCCTCAAGCACCACGTGGAGACGGCCGTCAAGGCACATGCGCTTTACCGCAAAGACGTGGAATACGTGATCAAGGATGGTGAGATCATCATCGTAGACGAGTTTACGGGCCGCATGATGCCCGGACGCCGCTGGTCGGACGGCCTGCACCAGGCCATTGAAGCCAAGGAAGGCGTGAAGATCGAGCGCGAGAACCAGACGCTGGCCACCATCACCTTCCAGAATTACTTCCGCATGTACAAGAAGCTTGCGGGCATGACCGGAACCGCCGAGACCGAGGCCGCCGAGTTCGACAAGATCTACAAGCTGGCGGTTACGGTGATTCCCACCAACCGGAAGCTGCTGCGGGTGGAGAATCCCGATATCGTGTACCGCACCGAGAAGGAAAAATACTTCGCCGTCGCCGATGAGATTCAGAAGATCGCTGAGGAAGGCCGGCCGGTGTTGGTGGGTACCACGTCGATTGAGAAATCTGAGCGGCTCTCGGACCTGTTGAAGAGAAAAGGCGTGAAGCATGTCGTGCTGAACGCCAAGTTCCACGAAAAGGAAGCCGAGATCGTCGCCCAGGCCGGGCGGCTCAACCAGGTGACCATCGCCACCAATATGGCGGGTCGCGGCACGGACATCTTGCTGGGCGGGAACGCTGAGTTCATGGCGCGCCAAGAGACTGTCAAGAAGGGACTTGCGCAGCAATTGCGCGCCGCCGGCGGCGAGGTAGCGCTCGAGCAGGACACCTCACAGTCCACTGTCTTCTACTACAACGGGATCGAATACCGCTGCCCCGCCGACAAGTGGAACGAGATCTACAACAAGTACAAGCAGGATACTGACGCGGAGCATGACGAAGTGGTAGGCACCAACGGCCTGCACATCCTGGGTACGGAGCGCCACGAGGCGCGGCGCATCGATAATCAGCTCCGCGGACGCGCCGGGCGCCAGGGCGATCCCGGCTCGTCGCGTTTCTACCTGTCCCTCGAAGACGATCTCATGCGCATTTTCGCCAAGGCCTGGGTTTCTACGTTGCTGCAACGCTTGGGTATGGAGGAAGGCATTCCGATTGAATCGCGGCTGATCACGCGTCGCATCGAAGCCGCCCAGAAGGCGGTGGAGGCACAGAACTTCGAGTCTCGCAAACACCTGCTCGAATATGACGATGTGATGAACAAGCAGCGCGAGGCCGTGTACGGGCTGCGCCGCGAGTTGCTGTCCGGGGTCGATCAGAAGGAGCTGATTCTCGAAGATTACGTTGCGGGCATGGTTTCCGAGGCGCTCGATCAGTTTGCCCCCCGCAACGTCCACGCCGAGCAGTGGGACGTCGAGGGCCTCGGCAAGAACCTGATGGACAATTTCGGCCTGGATCTGTCCAGCCAGGGAATCGATCCTGACCAGCTGAATCGACAGGAGCTCGGTGACGCGATTTTCGAAAAGCTGAAGGGGTTCTACGAGGGCAAAGAAAACCAGCTCGGCGCCGATGCCATGCGTTATCACGAGCGCATGATCATGTTGAGCGTGCTCGATACGCAGTGGAAGGACCACCTGCTCAACATGGACCATCTCAAGGAAGGCATCGGCCTACGCGGCTACGGCCAGCATGATCCACTCGTGGAGTATAAGCGCGAGTCGTTCGATATGTTTGAGGCGATGATGCAGCGCTTTCAGCAAGACACCGCGCGCTATCTGTTCCACATGCAGATCGTGGAAGCGCCGTCAGCCCCGCCCGCCGCCGCTGCCGCCGGCTCTGACGGTGACCAGCAAAGAGCGCCGGCGCCTCCTCAACGCCGCCGGGCTTCCACTTCCGTGGACGATATTGAGGCCCAGTTCCAGCGCCGCAAGAAGCGCGAATTGGAGCAGGCACGCATGGCCGGCGGCAACGGCACGAGCTCGCCGCAACAGGTGGTCCGCGGCCAGGCCAAAGTGGGGCGCAACGATCCCTGTCCTTGCGGCTCCGGCAAGAAGTACAAGAAGTGCCACGGTGCGACCGTCAACGGGTAAGAAGAACCGCGACAGCTTCAAACGGGTTTACTCGCTACCAGGGAACCAAGTTCATTTCGGTGTGAACTCGGCACGATCGTAAGCGCCCAGCCGGTCGTACTCTTGCTTGCTGACAATGTACCGATAAGAAAAGCAGGTAGTAGCGCTTCCATGTTTTCACCCAGTCCTCAATGAGAGTGCGAATGTGTGTTGCCGACAGGCCTGATGCGCACGAACAATACTGCTCCCAAGGGATGCTGGCCGTAAATAGGAGACAGGAACGCCGGCTTGCCGTAGAAAGTGACTTGCCCTCCCAGGGCAGTTGCCAAGCCCGGGATGAAGTGGAACTCATGATCGTAGCCGATGGTATAAGCCTGAACACGCGCCAGGAAACGCTCTTCGAATCCCGGTGGGGCGGGCTGCCCGTTCAACAGGAGCTCGTTGGTGCGATCGACGTTCTCAATCCGTCCCCAAATATAGTCGGCGCGCGCAAAGCACAGCGTGGATTCGGCCAGGTAGCCGTTAAAGTTTTCCCCCGACGGCAAGGCGTGATTCCTGCCCCACAGGAGCGTGCTGGCCCAGTTGCCCCACCCCAGCGGTCGGTTATACATAACCGACACGGTCATACGCTCGACATTCTCCTGGGGTTGCAGAGCTTCCGGGCTCGTCAGGTGGGCGAACGAGTACTGGACGCTCCAGTTTTGTCCAGGTTGAACTGTCAGGCGCGTGGACCAGGAGTCGATCTTGCCGGTGTCGATGTCCCAGCGGAACTCGTCTGGCTCGCGACCGTGAAACCCGGAAGCCTCGATGCGGACCTGTTTGTAGGTCACCCCGAAGGTTACTACGTCGTCTGCGATATGGGTTGAGTCCTCGATGTGGTGGCCGAGGGGCGCAATCGGGTCCTCCGAGGCCGAGACCCGATGGGCGTAGGCCGGTGGACCCATGGCCGGATCGCCGACCGGAGCCGCGTAAAAAGAGAGCAGGGCATGATTGCCCAGCTTCCAGTCGTAGATCGCTGCCACCTCCATGAAGAAGTCATGCGGGTGCTGGCCATCAACGATGGGTCGGCCGAACGCCGTTTCACCCTGCTGAAACAACTCCGGGTAGAGACGGTCGCTTACGGTTGCCGGCTCCAGGCTGAGCATGGTCCGCATTGTCAGCTGTCCCGGCCCAAGCGGGCGCTGGACCATGGGCATAAACCAGCTTGTGGAGAAGACCTTGTCGTTGCCGCGCGGGCCTGTCTCTGCCGCCGCGTTGAGAAAGACTTCATTGTGGAACATGAACATCCAGTTGCCGCGGGTGAGCATGATCATCGGCTGCGTGACGGAATTAGGTTGCGCGCTGGTCCCCGAGGATTCATGGCGCAGAATCTCGTCGATGAAGCCGCCGGCTGGAGACTCGCGATCCTCCATGCCTGGCATGTTCGCCATCTGGTCGCTCACAGAAT
>DATFSK010000022.1:0-77715 GCA_035262645.1 Terriglobales bacterium | reverse complement strand
TGCCATTCACCCCTTGCCCTCCATGCGGGGCAAGCCCGGAGGTCAACTCTCCATACGCCAGCCAGGAACCGTGCGAATCCGAGTACACCTCCAGCCCTTGCGCGTACTGGTCCGCCAGCGAACGCAGGTATGGCATGTATTGTCGCGCCGCGTCCACGCTGCGGTTCTCTTCCATGATCACGACGACGTGGTTGGAACGGGTGAGTGGGCTGGCGCTGTCGGAACTTGTCGCATCGTTCTGGGCTGCGGCAAAGCTGATGGGGAGAATTACGGCCAGACAGAGCAAGACAATTCTTGAGTGGCGCATGAGTGCTCCTGTTGGGGCATTTTGAAATCAGTCGAGGTTACCCGAGGCTAGGAAGTGGCGTTGCAGGACAGAAACCCTAGCGCCGGTCGATTAATCGCCTTAGCTCGGGTTACGGAGGAGATGGCGTTCAGACCGATGGGCTAAGTAGATGTAGTGCCCAAACGATGGTTGCAGACTTGAAAGCGCGGCTTAGGCGAAAATCGGGCGGATTCTGGATCACGATGAGGTCACGGCCATCGTGATCACCGCCCGCCGAACGATGCGTGCAGACTCCGGGCGCCCCTGTCAGTCGGTACGCAGCGCCTTGACGGGATCAGTCGACGCCGCGCGGCTTGCCGGCAGAAGGCTGGCCGCGGCTGCGGAGATCCCGAGCAGCAGAATCGAAATCGCCAGCACCGAAGGATCCCAACTGCGCACCTCGAAGAGGCTGGACGACATCAGCCGTCCGGCGCCGACGGCAACTGGAATTCCGATAAGCAAGCCAATCGCTACTTGCAGGAAAGCTCCGCGCAAAACCAGCCTCGCGATACTGGCGCGGTTCGCGCCCAGCGCCATGCGGACGCCAATTTCGCTGGTGCGTCGCGCCACCGTGTATGCGGTCACGCCATAGAGCCCTAACGCCGCCAGCAGAAGCGCGATCATGCCAAAGGTTCCGGCCAGCCGTGCCACCATGCGCTGCTGATCGAAGTTGCCGGCCACCTGCTGCTCCATGGTTTCCACCGAGATGATGGTGAGGTTGGGATCGACATCGGCCAGCGCGCGGCGCAGCTGCGGCTCAAGGTTCCGAGTATCTCCGCGGACTCGCAGCTGGATTCCGGTCATCAGGTGCGACTCTTTTTCCGCCCGCTGCATCTGCGGTTCATCGAAATGCAAGGTCTGCTCCAGGGGCAAAAAGAACATGCGGTGCGCGGGACTTTCCGGGTCCATATACTTTGCATCGCGCACGACACCCACGATCTCGTATGTTTTGGCGTAGCGCGCGGTGGTCATGCCAAAGTGCTTGCCGATGGGATCCTCGTTCTTGAAAAACTGTCGCACGAAGGCTTCGTTCACAATAGCGACCGGCCTCGACCCTGAGGTATCGCCGCGATCGAAATCGCGGCCGCGTGTGACATTCTGGCCGACGGTCGCGAAGTAGTGGCGGCTCACGCGGTCCCACGACGAATTGTCCTGCTCACTCAGATTGGGATCGCTCCGGCCTTCAATCGCCACCCACTCGCTCCAAGTGTTGCCGCTCATCGGGCTGTAGAGCGCAAAGCTGACGCTCTGCACATTAGGAGGCTTCAATAAACGATCCTCAAGCTCTTGGTACAAAACGTCGAGGCGCTCCGGCGAGTAGCTGGCCTGCGGCGGCTTGATGGCTACGCTGACGCGATTTTGCGTGGCGAAGCCCAGCTCCTGGTGTTCGAGATTTCGCAGGCTGCTGGTCAGCAAGCCGGCACACGCCAGCAGGACCAGTGCGAGTGCCGCCTGCCCAATGACCAGCATCTTCTGCGGCAGCGACGAGCGCTCGCGGGTACTGCGGCCCGCTCCGTGCAGCGCCTCGGCCGGGTCGGAGTGCGACGCCAGCCACGCCGGCACCACGCCAAATAGAATTCCGGTGAGCAACGAGAGTCCGCAGGCGAATGCAAGCACCGGCCAGGACGGCGTGACATTGATGGGCGTGAACGTCGCGCTGCGGAACGCCAGAGCCAGCATGACGCGCGCGCCGACATACGCGACCGCGATTCCCAGTATGCCGCCGACCAGCGCCAGCAGTACGGCTTCGGTCAATTGCTGACGGATGAGCCTTCTGCGGGAAGCTCCCAGCGCAATCCGCAACGCCGTCTGGATCCGTCGCGCCGTGCCGCGCGCCAGCAACAGGTTTGCGATGTTGGCGCACGCAATCAGCAGCACCATCGCGCACACCGACAGCAGAATGCGCAAGCTCGATCCATACTCGTCTTGCATGTGAGCCACGCCACCGCCGGCGGGCGTAAGCCGAATGTATTTGTGCGTTATATCGGACTCGATCTGTGCGCGGAAGTCGGCCGGAATTGGATCCTCATTGCGCAGCCAGCTTTGCAGCGCCGGCGTCAACCGGGCCGGCAGTCCTTCTACGCTCGCCCCTGGCCGCAGCCGCCCGATGGCATACAGCCAGTTCGTCATCGGGTTCTTCATCGTCGCATTCTGCCCGTCAAATAGCGGCTCCTGCTGCACCGGAAGCCAGAAGTCGGGAGGATTGCTCCGCAAGGTTTCGCCAAAAAATCCTGGTGGCGCAACGCCGATCAATGTCAGCGTCTGCCCTTCAATCACGAAGGTTGAGCCGATCAGCGTCAGATCGGAGCCATACGCCTGCTGCCAGGTGTGATAGCTCATGACCGCAGTCGGCGGAGCAGAGGGAGTATCGTCTGCTGCGGTGAAGACGCGCCCGGCAAATGCCTTGATCCCGAGGACGTGGAAGTAGCTACCGGTAACGAACTCGGTGCGCAGCGGCCGTGCCACATTATCACGACTAGTGCTGCGGACGCTGGCCATCCTGAGCCCCGCCTGGAAGGCCGCGCTCTCTTCGAACTCCGGTGCGGCGGCGGCCAGACGCTGATATAGCTGATATGAGAACAGGCTCCAGTCGTCGCCGCCCTGCCAGCCGACGTTACAGCACGTTTGTTTGTCGCCAATGCGGTATAACCGCGCCGGGTCAGCGACTGGCAGCGACTTCAGCATAATTGCATGTACTAATGTGAAGATTGCGGTGGTGGCGCCAATCCCGATTGCCAGCGTGAGCACGGCGGTAAAGGTGAAGACGGGCGACTGCCGCATTTGCCGCAGCGCATAACGCAGATCCTGAAGCAGGGTGTGCACGGCGGAATCCCTCTCCCGGCTGTACGCAATGTGGGAGGACTTTGTTCCGGCAAGGGTGAGTGTCTCCATGGGACTGCATGGCAGCGGGTCGCCATCGCCGGCGTAACATCGCCTCTACGCAAGTGACCAGACGGCGCAGGATTCCCAGCTTACCCGCCTTCCATGAGGAGTCCGGCACTCCTTGTTGTTACCTTTAGTACAATCTTTGCGCCGATTCAGTGGAGAGGGACATGATATGCGCTTCGAATCTGCATGGGTCTATTTGTTTCTCGCTGGCCTGCTGGAAATCATATGGGCCATTGGCTTGAAATATACGGAAGGCTTTTCGCGTCTTTGGCCTAGTGTGATTACCGTGCTAGCCATGATTGCCAGTTTTGCGCTGCTGGCGCAGGCTCTCAAGACCATACCTGTGGGCACGGGTTACGCCGTCTGGACAGGTATTGGTGCTGCCGGCACTGCCATCATTGGCATGGTCCTTCTCGGGGAGTCGGCTGCAGTCCTGCGTATTCTCTGCCTCGGACTTATTGTTGTGGGTGTCGTCGGCCTCAAGTTTGCAGCTGCGGCCAAGTAACGGAGCTTTCATCCCATGAATCGCCGCTTACGGCCGTTATCGTCGGACAATTCGATCGCCAGCATGCATAGAGGTTATGCGTGACGCTCAGGACATTCCCCACGCCGATTGAACGCAATAGCGGTCATACATCCAACCTGAAGCCAACGGGATTCCATACGGTCCTGGTGCTTGCTGTGTTATGCAGTTGCGTACTGATCGTCTCGGCTCAAGCGCAACAACAGAAGCCCGAGGACCCGGAGGATGAAAAGCAGATCGGACTGTGGCTGGACCAGGGAATCTCCGCGCCCTTTTCGCAGAACAAATCTCTCGAAGTTGAGTTCCATGAGCGCTTCGACGAAGGTGCGTCGAATCTGTTTGAATACTTCCTTCAGGCCGGTGTCGCTTTCCGCCCGCGGCCGTGGCTCACGCTGATACCCATTTATCGCTACCAGCAATTTCCCGGCAATCCCTCAATTGCGTATGAGAACCGGCTACAGTTCAACATCACGCTGAGCACATCACGGGGCCAGTGGCGCTATAACCTGCGCACACTGGTTGAGGGACGATTTCCCGACAACCGGCCGGCTTCTGCGCGCCTGCGATTCCGTCCTGGTGTCGACTACACCTTGCCGCTTCGCGGAAGCTGGCGTCCGACCGTCGTAGTGAACAATGAGTTCTTCATCGTTCCCTGGTTCAATCCTTTCGCCAATGGCGGCAGCGCCTACACCCAGAACCGTTTCCAGGCCGGAGTCCGCTTGCCTATCTCTGATTCACTTTCCGTCCGGCCTTACTACATGTTGCAGTCGGTGAATCTTCCCGCCGGCTGGGACACGAACGAAATCATCGGCATCTCACTTGCCTTCAGGATCCAGCGCAAGACCCAGTGATCGGCGGGCCGCACAATTGGCGGCCCGTAGACATTCCTCGATCAGCACCGCCAGGCCTTGCCGGCCATCCCTGCGTACAAACCAAATCGCGAATCATCGCGAAGGCAAAGGGCCTGCTTGCCGGCGCGGAAATTCCACATCGAAGCCTACTTCTTGCACGGCCCCTCATCGCTGACACTGTCTGCGGAGAAAAAGCCTTTGCGGTGGCCTTCGGTGTCGCTACCGGCGCCACTGCGCGAGCTCTCGGCCTTGCCGGTGAGCGTGACCTTGTGATTTACATGGGAACTCAGGTCCTGGTCGGACTTCGCCATTACGGTATGACGTGTGCCGTCCTGTTCGACGACATAGTACTGATGTTTGGAGCCCTTCAGACAACCGGTTAATGTGTCGGCACCGGATGACGTGGTGGTTGGTTGCTGTTGTAGGTTGGCTGACGGATCGGCATTTCTGGCAGGCAACGTTACCGTCGCAGTCAGCACTAATATTGCAAGCAGTAAGGTTATGCGCATTCCTTCTTCTCCTCTTCCCTGTATTCGCTGGAACAAGCGCGTGCCGTAGCAGTATAGGGCCGGAGCAGGCTTGCAAAGATTACAGTCTCGTGAAAAGCAGGGGTTCGATAGAGGGTTATTGTTGCTACGGTTCACTCAAAACAACTTGCAGCGCAGCTTACCCGCAGCCAGACCGACGATGCCAGAACCCAATAGCAGCGCGCCGCCTGGTTCGGGAACGCTGCCGGTAGCTTCGCGCCCAAAAACTGTGAACGACTCTGACGGAATGGAGCCGACCAAGTTATCCGATGCCTGCGATGGGCCGGAGTTCTCGTCCCAATAAGACATGGCGCAGCCGGGCACCTCGCAACCCTGGAGGTTCAGCCAGTAGGTACCGGCGTTCAGGGTCGGGCCGTTGAAGGTGGTGCTCTCGTTGCAGACGTCGTAACCGTACTGGTTTAACATGCAGCCGCTCTGTGTAAAATTCACGAATTGGTCGAAGTAGACGGTGCCGCCGTTTTCACTTGAAGTGATGGATAGTTCGTCTACGTTCACGCCTCCTAACACCCACATGGCAAAGGTAGCCCCGGTGATGGTGGTGTCGTTGCCAGCGACATTGAACGTATCGCTAACAATGGATCCCAAGTTGACAGTCCACGCATCGGTGTTACCGTTTGTCGGGCCATTGCTATAGAGCGTCTGCGCCATGGCCGGAACAGGCAGCAGCGTGAGGAACAGAGCGAGCAGTGACTGCGAAGTGCGGTGTGTCATGGGGAAACCTCGTTCGGCTTCGTTCGATGGCCGAAGATTGCAGAGTAATGACGTTCAGAGTTATCGAAGCTTTCCCCAATTTCACAGAAAATGTTGCAATTCTCCTGCCGCGCCAAACTGCTGAAACGACTGCCAACGTCAATCTCCGGCACGCAATTTTTTGCAGAAATGTGCGCTTCAGCGGTGCTTACGCAATCAGCGCGTAATTTCCCAAACCACTCCGCATCCAGTTCCTCCGCATCCGTTTACAAGACCGCCGTAAAAAGTAGTGCCGTACAGATTCCCGCTTCCGTCCAACACGACGCTGCTTCTTGGCTGGTAGCCGTCGGAACCGTCGAAGTCGTGGAGTGAGGTATATCTCCAGCTCCCGTTTACGAGAGCCAGCTTGAAGACCGAACCTCCCTGGTAAATGCCGCCGCACCACGTCGTGCCGTAGAGATTGCCGGCTGCATCCCTTGCGAGGCCGTCCAGTGGTCCGCAGGCGGGTGCCGTGAAGCTATTAAAGAGTGACAAACGACCAGCCTCCATTCCCCCGAACCAGCTCGAAGACCGTGCCACCACCGTGTGTCCCGCCCAGGTAGGTGGTGCCGTAAAAGTTTCCCGACGGATCAGGAATCAGGCCGCCATAGGGAGTATCCCCATCGTTGGGGTAGCCGCTGAAATTGTGTAGAACCGTTTCTGTCCAGCCAACGCCCGCTACATACGTCAATTCGAAAACAATGCCCTTGCCATAGAGTCCGCCGGCGCCTGTCGTGCCATAGACGTTGCCCGAACTGTCGGCGACGATCCCGGCGAGAGGCTGCGATCCGTCGGAACCAGAGAAGCCATGAAGTACGCTTTGGGTGTAGCTGTTACCGGACCGCGTCAACTCGTAAACAAGACCGTAGATGTTTGACGCGTAGGTCGTGTACGGCGTAGCTCCATAGATGTTGCCCGCCGGATCGAAGAAGAGGTCACCGCCTGACCAGGGCCAATATCCGTCGGCATTTCCAGTGAACGAATAGAGCACCGTTTCAAGCCACGGGCACAGTGTAGTGCGGCAGAATGTCGCGGGCGGTTGAACCTTGTAGACCGTGCCGCAGCCGATGCCGCCGCAGTTAGCGGTCCCGCCCTCGTAGGTGGTGCCATAGAGAGCGCCGTCGGGGCCGAAAATCAACCGGCTGGCCGGCCACCTGCCGTCCGCTCCGGCGGTAAAGCTGTGCAGCGGATTGAAGACGAAGTTGGATCCGCTTCGTTTTAGCTGGTAGATGGTGCCACAGCCCCAAGGGGCGTCGCAGGTGAGGTCTCCTCCCTGATAGGCCGTGCCGTAGAGATTTCCTGCCCGGTCGATGGTCAAGCCGGCATAGGGAGTCCCGCCGTCCATTGCACCGGAGAAGGTGTGGATCAATTGGAAGGTCTGAGCCTGTGCGCATTGGCACGAGTCAACGACAAACACAATCAGCAGCAAGAAAAGCAGGACCAGGTAAGGTGGCAAACGATTCATGGTGCACCTTCTGCGTGAATGGTGTGGTCCGGGGGTGAGGAGCAGATGATGTGCCGAAACTAGGACGCTGTCAATGCGACGTTTTGCGCAACGGAAGCGGGAAATCATCTCGGCGTTCCGGGTATGCAGATTGGCGACGGTCCTCATTCCATTCGGCTACTGTGGCGTCACCTTCCATACTGTTCCGCACTGAACTTCGAAGCTGCAGCCCTGCGAACCGCCGCCCAACGTCGTGCCGTACAGGTTGCCGCCGGCGTCGAGGATTGGCGTGCCGACCGGCTCCTCTCCATCCTGATCGTCGAATGCAGTGAAGTCATGCAGATCAGCGTAAGTCCACGTGCTGCCCTGGTGCGTGAGCTTGAAGACGTTGCCCACCCCATTCGCGCCGTCGGTAATCGTTGTGCCAAGCAGTGCGCCGCTACTGTTTAATACCAGATTGCCGGTCGGACCACCGGGGCCGAAGATGCCTTGAGTAAGAGCGTACAGCTGAGCGTAAGTCCATCCACCTCCGTTGGGCGATAATTCGAAGATCGTCCCGCCCACGTTCGGTCCGCCCTGCGCGGTGCTGCCATACATGTTTCCTGCCGCATCGAAGATGATGCCGCCGACCGGGAAATTACCGTCGCTCACGCCGCTGAATCGGTAGATCACCGTCTCCGTCCAGTTTGAGCCGGACGGAGTCAGCTTGTAGACGGTCCCGCAACCGGAGCTGCAACTGGAATTGCCGCCGTTTTCGGTGGTCCCATGAATGTTGCCGGCGGCATCGAAGGTAATGGCGCTGGCCGGCGCGGCACCGTCACTTCCCCCGGCAAAGCTGTACAGCACCTTCTCCGTCCAGTTACCACCGCCGGAGCGGCTGAGTTCGAATACGGTTCCCTGGTTGAGGCTGCCACCTCCGATCGTGCTTCCATACATGTTGCCCGCGCTGTCAAAGATCAGGCTGCCAAGGTAGGGATAAGCGCCATCGCCGCCGGCTCCGAATGAGTACACGAGGGTACGGGACCACGGGCAGGTCACGGAACGGCAAAAGGTTTGCGGCGGCCTCAGGGCATACACGGTTCCGGCATTGAAGGTTCCACCATCGACGGTTGTGCCATAAAGGGCGCCACCCGGACCAACCGTCAGGCCACTGTAGGGAGTCATGCCATCCGGTTGGGTGAAGGTCAGCAGCGGATTGAACAACCAGGAGCCACGCGAATTTTTCAACTTGAAAGCCGTGCCGGACTCCGTGTTCGAAAGAGTGGTTGTTCCGTAGATATTGCCGGCCTGGTCCATCATCAGTGAACCCCAGGGCGAATTCGCGCTCAGTGGGAGATTGAAGATGATGCTGAATGTCTGGGCGCGAGCGCCCGAGACCGCTGTGATTGCTAACGCAAAAAGAAGCACGATGTTTTTTGCCTGATGCCTTGACAGAGCAGTTGACAGGTAGCTATGCATGGCTCCTCCGCTGAGCAATTAACGATCAGCATGTGACCGGCCGGTGAGGTGATCGGGAAGGGTGCGCACGGCACCCCGTCCTCGCGGACAAAACTATATACCCGAGTTTCCTCCGCTGCTGATCTTTTGCATCCTTTGACTCCGTCGGTTTGCGATCGCCCAAAGCATTCCCGGCTTACCATGCTGCGGCAGTAATTCCTGACCGCATCGCGCCCTCTGCTCACTGGTCCTCGTCAGGCTCGTTCAGGTCCAGTTTCGGGTAATGCGCTCAAGCCTGGACATCGGTGGCTGGCGCGACATCGTCATTCCACAGGCAATCTGCTAACCCGGAGATGACATCGGCTATCATTCTTTCGATGCAACCTGGGCAGGCTATGCAGCGCGACGAGATCCGCTATGAAATGCTGCAGGCGGCGGACGTCGAGGGGATGATCGATCTGATCGCGCGGGCATTCAGCGCGGGCGATCCGCCGGCGGTGGCGATGCGATTGTCGGCGGCAGAATTGCGCGCGTTCCTGGAGCCGCTTGCGCTGCGTGCTCTGGAGGATGGACTGACGATCGTTGCGCGCACGGCCAACGGCAAGCTCGCCGGCGCGCTGCTGAGCGACGATTTCGCGGCGGCGCAGCCGATCGATGCCGGGCAACTCAGTCCGGGATTCCTGCCCATACTCGCGCTGCTGGATGCCCTCGACGAGCAATACCGCAGCGGACGAGAGATCGCGAAGGGACAGTATCTTCACCTGTTCATGCTCGCGGTGGATGCAGCGTACGGGGGACGCGGGATCGCGCAGGGACTGGTGAATTGCTGCCTTGAGAACGGAGCGCGCCACGGGTATCAATGGGTGGTGACGGAAGCCACAGGAGTCGTGTCCCAGCGAGTGTTCGGCAAACTTGGATTCGAAGAGAGGCTCCGCATCTTCTATCAACAATTCACATACAACGGCAACACCGTGTTTGCCTCGATCAGCGGACCGAGCGGGGTGGCGCTGATGGACAAATCGCTGGCCGGCCTACCATAGCAAATCACACTTCCATGCGCTAAGACTGAGGCGGCTTAGGAGGCGCGGTTGCGTCGGGCGTGCCGTTGGGGCTCACGTTGCTGTCGCGATCGGGCGGCGGCGTGATGTTGTCGGGCGCCGCGCTCTGCGGCGAGGCATGCTTGCACATGTTCCCGACGACGCGGACGTCGGCAGCTTCGATGGCGTTGGCTGGGCGCGTGTCGTCGGCCTGCGCCGTGGTTGCGTTCTCGGCGCCGGTGATCTCGACTTCATGGCCGACCATCGAACGCAGGGTGGCGTCGTCACCGCTGACCTGGTACTGCATGCCGTTGGGGTCGGTCAACGTGTAGTTGCCGGAGGAGCCGCTGAGACAGCCGCGGATTACCTGCGCGTTGACGCCCGGGGCTTGCGGTGCGGAGCTCTGCGGATTGCCTGGGGCGACGGCGGTGTCCTGCGCGAAGGCGACGGCGGCGGCCAACAAAGCGGACGCGAGTAGTAAGGATAGTCGCTTCATGATGGCATCTCCTGCTTTTGGGCTTTCAATATTTGGAGCGCCGCAGCGGCAGGGTGGGTTGCAATCGGGCGGAGACAAATTACATAAATACATGAGCCAGCTGGAGTTACATGGCAGAAATTCGTAAATACACGGACTTGTCGAAGCGGGCAGCTGTAATCTGCTGCAGATGCAAGTAGTTGCTGGCTGTGCTGAAGGATTTACGCGACGGTAATCAGCGAGGTTCTCCCCATGGCTTCGGCCTTGCGAAGGGGCGTAGTCGGGTTCTAGACTTGTCTTACTCTGGTGTCGTTTCCGCCTGCCTGCAGTCCCTTTCCTCACCCAAATTTTTTGCGCTATGCTGGACCATAGGGCAATATGCTGCGTTTTCCTCAGCTATGGCCCAAGATATAGCGTTTTGCATCTTGACCCCTCGCATCTCGCGACGTAAATTGGGGTTGCAGAAGGGGTAAGAGGTCGTCCCGTGGGAGCGACCCCGTCATCCGACTTGGCTGGATTAGAACCGCTGGCTTGAGCTGTCCGGCCTAACGGCCGCGCGTAAGGAGTTGGTCTTGCTCAAACTGAAGAAGCTGCAAATCCTCGGGTTCAAGTCGTTCTGCGACCGCACCGACCTTCGCTTCCAGGGCGACGGCATCACCGCCATCGTCGGTCCCAACGGCTGCGGCAAATCGAACATCTCCGACGCCATCTCCTGGGTGCTCGGCGAGCAGTCGGCGCGTCTCCTGCGCGGCGTCCACATGGCGGACGTCATCTTCAACGGCACGCGCGACCGCAAGCCCACGGGCATGGCCGAGGTGTCGCTCACCCTCGTCGACCCCGAAATCTACGGCGACGTCGCCGAGCCCGAGATCGACATCCAGGACGACCTCCCCGAAGACGATTGGGACGAGTCCGCTCTGCGCGCCGATCGCGCCGCCGATGTCGAGCGCTACTCCGAAGAAGTCCGTCCCGGCCAGAGCGATGAAGAGAGTGCAACGGCCGTTTCCGCCGGCACTCAGCAAATACCGCCCGAAGCAGAAGATTGTCATCCCGAGCAAAGCGAGGGATCCGCTGTTCGTACCGGCGCGACATCTGAGGCGACCAAAACGGCTGCACCCCACGTCGTTCTGAAGATCCGCCGCCGCAAATTCAAGCGCACCTTCAAGGCCGGCGAAATCCAGATCACGCGCCGCCTCTTCCGCTCCGGCGAAAGCGAATATCTTCTGAACGGCAAGCTCTGCCGCCTGCGCGACATTCATGACATCTTCATGGGCACCGGCCTCGGCCCCGAGTCCTACGCCATCATCGAGCAGGGCCGCATCGGCCAGATCCTCAGCAGCAAGCCCACCGACCGCCGCGCCATCATTGAAGAAGCCGCGGGCATCACGAAATACAAAACGCGCAAGCGGCTGGCAGAGGCGCGCCTTGAAGACGCCAAGCTCAATCTCTCGCGCATCAACGACATCTTCGACGAAGTCGCACGTCAGATGAATTCGCTGAAGCGCCAGGCATCGAAGGCCGAGCGTTACGCCCGCCTGCGCGACGAAATGCGCGCCAAGCTGCGCGTCGTCCTCGCCAGCAAGTTTGCGCAGCTCGACAGCGAAGCCTCTTCGCTCGACCAGCAGCTCAGTGAGATCGCGAGCGAGATTCACGCGCAGACCGAAGCCGTCGAGCAGATGGAATCCGAACACGGTGAACGCACGCAGCGCGGCTACGCCATCGAGCGCGAAGCGCAGGAGAATCGCGAGAAGCTCAATTCGCTCGCCATCGATCTCGATCGCGCCGCCAGCCGCCGCCGCACCAACGAAGAGCGCTGCGCCGAACTCGACGCTCGCTCCGCCGGCGCGCAAGCCGAGATCGCCAATACCGAGGAACGCGCGGCCCGTCTCCAGCAGGAACTGGAGACCGATCGCGCCACGCTGGAGTCTGCCAGCTCCGATGTCGCCCGCGCGCAGGAAGAATTACAGCAGCGCCAGCAGGAATCCGCAGCAGCTTCGGCATCGCTCATCGAAGTCGAGCGCCAGCAGGAGCAGCGTCGCGACGCGATGCTGCAGGCCGTCTCAGCGGCATCGGGCGTTCGCAATCGCATCACGCAGGCCGAGGAGCGCATCGCCGCCCTCAATCGCGAAGCGCAGCGCCTGGAGAACGAATCGACTGTCGCACAGGAGCAGCTGATCGCCTTCGGCGGCCAGCGCGGCCAGCTCAATCTTGAATTTGAGACTTCGTCGCAGCGCGTCACCGCTCTCACCGCGCAAATCTTCGACACCCGTCAGCGCCTCGATGCCAAGCGAGCGGGTGAAACCGAAGCCAAGCGCCAACTCGACAGCCTGCGCGGCGAGCTCGCCACCATCATGGGCAAGCGCGCCTCGCTCGAAGCCGCCATCACCGAGCACGGCTACGCCACCGAATCCGTGCGCAAGCTCTTCACCTCGGGCGCGCTGCAAGGCGGCCGCGCCCCCGCAGGCGTTCTCGCCGACTTCCTCGAAGTGGAAGACCGCTACGAGCACGTGGTCGACGACTTCCTGCGCGACGAGCTGAACTACATCGTCGTGAAGTCCTGGGACGCAGCCGATGAAGGACTGCGCCTGCTGCGCACCGACGTCGACGGCCGCGCCACCTTCCTCGTTCACCCTGAAGATTCGCAAGCCAAGTTTTCCTTCCACGTCGACGAGTCGGCGCAACCGGCATCGCATGGCGAGGGAGTCGTCCCGCTCAAGCACTGCATTCGCGTGCTGAACGGCTTCGGCAAATCGCTGGAAGTGATCCTGCCCAAGCTCGGCAACGGCTACATCGTCCCCGACCCCGAGGTCGGCCGCTCGCTCGCGCTGGAAAATCCCGGCGCCTTCTTCCTCTCGAAATCCGGCGAGTGCTTCCACAACGTCACCGTCACCGGCGGCAAGCAGCGCAGCCAGGGCCCACTCGCGATGAAGCGCGAGCTGCGCGACGTGCTGCTGCAAATGGGCTCGCTCGAGCGCACCATCGGCGATACCGAAACCTACATCGCGGTCCTCGGCGGCGACATCGCCGAGCTCACTTCCCTGCTCGATAGGCTCGAAGACGAGAAGCGCGAAGCTGAGCGCGAGGCCATGACCTCCGAGCACACACTGCGCCAACTCGACAGTGAGATGACGCGCATCCGCGAGCGGCTCTTCACCTTCCAGAGCGAGCAGGAGCGTATCAGCGCCGAGCGCACGAATTCGGAAACCTTCATCACCTCAGAACTCGGCGAACTGTTTGAGCACGAAGAGCGCCAGCGCGCGCTCGAGGCCGAGTCGCAAGCCGCGCAAAGCAGCCTCGAATCGCTGCGGCAGCGTCGCGACGAAGCGGCGCAGATCGCCACCGAAGTCCGCGCCAGCGTCGCAACATTGGAAGAGCGCCGTCGTGGGGCCATGCTCACCGTGCAGCGCATCGAAGCGATGCTGTCTGAAGTTTCGGAGCATCTTGCCAAGCTCAAGTCACAGCTAGACTCGGCAACAGCCGAGAAGCATCAGCGCGAAGCCGAGAACGTTCGCCTGGCCGAACAAGTCATCGACTGGACCGCCCAGCGGGACATCACGCAGCAGCGCGATCGCGAACTACAGGAAGAATTGCAGGCCGCACGCGCCCGCATCGTAGAACTCGAAGAATCGCTGAAGTCAGCCCGCGAGGCGCTGAACGCCGCCCGCGATCGCCGCGGCGAGCTCGCGGCCGCGCAAGCGCGCGTTGAGTCCGACATCCAGCACATGGCAGAAACCTGCGTGCAGGAGTTGAGCCAACCGCGCGAAGAACTCCTTGCCGACACTTCCCTCCCCCGCATTACCGGCGAGGAGCTTGCGACCGAAGACACCGCCTATCGCGAGATGCGCACGCGCCTGGAAAACATGGGCCCGGTGAACATGATGGCCCTGGAAGAATACAAGGAGACGGCCGAGCGCCATCAGTTCCTCGAGACGCAGCGTCAGGACCTGCTGCAATCGATCGAGAACACGCAGAACACGATCAAGGAGATCGACACCATCTCGCGGCAGAAGTTCGAAGAGGCCTTCAACATCATCAACGAAAACTTCGGCCGCACCTTCAGCAAGCTCTTCGGCGGAGGCCAGGGCTTCATGCGCCTCACTGACCAGGAGAACTCGATGGAAAGCGGCATCGACGTGGTCGCCTCGCCTCCGGGCAAGAAGCTGCAAAATGTCTTGCTTCTTTCCGGCGGCGAAAAAGCTCTCACTGCGCTGGCGCTGCTGGTCGGCATCTTCCAGTATCAGCCCAGCCCCTTCTGCATCCTCGACGAGGTCGACGCTCCGCTCGACGAAGCCAACGTCGGCCGCTTCACCGAACTGGTGCGCGAGATGAGCGCCCAGACGCAGTTCATCATCATCACCCACAGCAAGAAGACGATGAACATGGCGCCCATCCTCTACGGCGTGACCATGCAGGAGCCCGGCGTCTCGAAACTGGTGTCGGTGAGGTTTAACGAGGAGAGGGCGCCGCTCGCCGCGGCTACGGCATAACATTTCGTAGCGCCGGTCTCCAGACCGGCTGTAGCGGGGATCTCCAGATCCCCGCTCCGTTTTGAACGCTCCTTAGTGAGTTTGGCACGCAGACCGGCGCGGGTCTGGAGGCCCGCGCCACAGCCGATCTGGGAGATCGGCGCGACCGCTGAGCCCGCTGGGCGACATAAGCGTAGGCCCTGGGTATGACCCATGGGTGCATTGCCGGGAGCAAAGGCCCCTACCTGACCTTTCTCCAACGCAGCCGCTCACACTGATTTGACTTGCCTCGGAAGCACCACTTTGCAGATTGCTTGTAACTCACTGCCGAGATTATCGAGCCTGCTTGCTCGCCAACCTCGCGAAACTTGCAGCAGCAGCAGCAGCGCCCCAAAATATCGAGAACCAGTTATTAAAACGGCTTCTCAGTCAAAGTTCCTATTGACGGACCTCCTCCTCACCCTTTAAACAGGTAATCACAACCCTCCCAGTCGTTCTACCCGCGCCATAGTTGCGTTTCTTTTTGCGAACGTGTCGTCACGAGTGCAGTGAGATTTGTCTGCCCGTTGAGGCCGGACCGATCCTGGGCGCCACTCCGGACGCTCGTCACGACCTAACCACAACCTTAGACTTGCCGACCTCTGTTCGAAATCGGCTACATCAAGGAGACATATTGATCGTGACTCGATCGTTTGGTCATCCGCGTCCTGCTGAACTTTTTCTCCTCATACTTCTTCTGGTTCCAGCCACCTTAACGAAATCTGCCTTCGCCGACACCTTCCCCTGCACCAACTCCACCCTGATTCTCTCTGCACAAGACGGAAACGTGAGCGATCCGAATACATGGATGGGCCACACCGTTCCGGCCGACGGCGACTGCGTCGTCATCCGCCATCATGTAACGCTCGATCAGGATTGGGGGACCAACGACGGCACCGGCATGGGCTGGATTCGCATCGAAAACGCGGGCACGCTCGATTCCGACTGCGCCGCCCCGCACTCCATTTACTTCGGCTCAAGCGGTAACGACCCTGTCGGGTCCGGTACGAATGAGAATCCCGGCGCCGACGCCAATATGTTCCGCTTCTTTGTCAGTTACGGGACGCTAAACCTGTCCTGCTCGCAACCCAACAACCTTGCCATCACCAGCGCCGACGATAGCAGCCCCTGGTACATCCACCATCAGCTTGGCGATTACATCGGCTGCACCACGTTCTCCGATAACGTCTGCAATGGAATGAGGGCCTCTAATGGTGGCGTCCTCAATCTGCAAAATGCCGCTTCCAGTCATATGGGCGTCGACGAGCTGTACTTCTCAGGTATTGACTGGGACATGACTGCAGGGCTAATGCCGACTAATTCGCTCAACCTCTCCCACAACTACATTTCCGACCTGTATCAGATCGAGACCGGAGGGAACGTCAGCCAGGCCGGCAACTGGAACATCACCTTTAACTGGTTCGACGCTCCCCGTCCTGATCCTTCAGCGGGGCTCATCTACAGCGATAGCGGAATCGCGACGAACTGGAACATCACCGACAACACCGTAACCAACGCCGCCACGGCATCGTACTTGTTGAACGCTCCTCATGATGCCGTCAACCTGCACCTCGAGCGCAACGCCGTGCTCGGTTCGGCGGTTGTGCAGTTTTCCATTGCGGCTCTCACCGGCCAGTATCCGGGTTCGGGCAATCTCATCAACTCCAATCTCTGCGTGAATCCCGAGCCCAACGACGCGACGCAGAACCCCTGCATCCAGATCGGCGGGGCGCACAACGATGCCAGCACCACCGTTTCCTTTAACGTCATACAGGGCGGCCACGGCGGCATCTCCGAAATCGGCGGGGAGCCCCTCTTCTCTCCCACCTTCAGCTTTAACTGGATCTCGCAATGGAAGGAAGACTCAGGCGCGCAGGGTGCCATCATTACCCGCTCGGGGACGGTGACTGAAATCTACAACGTACTGGTGATGGAAAACTCCAGCTCCGAGGACTACATGATCGGAAACCTGGCCTACACCAGCACCACCGGCTCCTGCGCCGCGACCGTGCAGCAGGACCACAACACGATTTACGGCGTCTCCAACGGCACGGGCAATCCTAATCTCAACCTGGATTGGGGCGACAGCAGCAGCAGCCCGCACACCTGTATCGTCAACAGCTACGCTCGCTCGAACATCTCCTATGGCGGCGATCTCGGCTTCGTGAACCGCAACAACTACAACAGCTGGAACCTGAGCCAGGGCATCGAGTACGGAGGCGCCGCCGTCCATCACAATCTTGCCTATGGCGCGTCCAATGCGAACTATCAGAACACGGAGACGTCGCCCGGCTTCGACAACGGCACCATTCACCACCCGAGCTACTCGCAATATGGTGATCTGACGGTGGATCCGATGTTTCTTAATCCCAATAGGCGTCCCTCCGACTTCGACACGCAATGCGGGGGCCCGGGCACCAATCTCAGTTTGTTCATGAATCTGGCGCGCCGCAGCGGCTTCAGCGGGGCTTACGATCAGTGCTACAGCATCCCGGGATTGTGGCGATGGCTACGCCTGGGATGGGCGCCGCTGAACCTGCAACTCGTCGGCGCCGGCCACGACGGCAGCTACATCGGAGCGGTCAAACCGATCGGTCCAGGTCAGTGATTGACAGGCGCCCCACTCATTCCAGCTCTTGGAATGAGTGGGACCCACCCGCTTATTGTTGACGTGGAGGCTGAAAGTCCTACCCGAACAGCCTCATGAGTCCCGTGCCCCGCAGATCGCGCATGCGAAATTTCTCTCCGCTCAGCGCTTCCGCGGCACCGTATCCGCTCCGCACCGCGCCTTCCATCGTCGCCGGCCATCCCGTGTCCGTCCAATCGCCGGCCAGAAACACTCTCGGCCAGGGACTTCGATTCGACGGCCGCAACTGGTCGCTTCCTGGCGCCGGAGAGAAGGTCGCATGAACTTCCTTCACCACCGTAGCCTTCGTGATATTCGCCAGCCGCGCCACCGGAAAAAATTCGCACAGCTCGCGAAACGCCATCCCGATGATTTCCTGCCGTGGCTTGTCGACCAGTGTCTTCGACGAGCTGACTACCAGCTCCATGTAACTTCCCTGCTCGGCCGACTCCTTACGAGTCGTCAGAATCTTCGACTTCTGGAACATCCACTGGATCGTCCGCTCCAGCAGCACGGCGTGCTCCAGCGGCGTGATCTCGCGATCGAACCACAAATGAATCCCCGTGATTGGCGAGCTCTCGAAGCCGCGCGCCTGCTGACGCAGCACGTCGGCCTCGGGGACGTCGGGCAAGATTTTGTCGATGGTGTTGAACGGCGTGGCGAGCACGGCGCAGTCCGCCACAACATCCTCACCGCCGACGCACACCCGCACGCCATCTTCTTCGGCGCGGAAGGTATCCACCGCCGCCCGCAGATAAACCTCGCCGCCACGCGCCTTGATGTACTCCGCCGCCGTGCCGTAAAGCTGCGAGAGCGGCACCGCGGGAACGCCCATCCGTCCCGCCTCGGCCGACTTCAAGAACGAATCGCGAAACACCAGCGCCGCATAGCGCACCGACATGCGATCCAGTTCTTCATTGAGCGCGCTGACCAGAACCGGCCCCCAGAAACGATCCATCGCCTGCTTCGACTGCCCATGCCGCTCGAGCCAGGCCTGAAAATTCTCGCCATTGTCCTTCGGCAGGCGAGGCACAAGCGCCATCATCGCGCGCGCAATCGCCCGCTTGTCGCCGCCTTCCAGCACCGTCGACGCAAAGAACGATTGCGCCGCATGAAACGGCGCCGGCCACGTGCCCGGCTTCAGAGTCGATTTCTTTCCGCCGGGAAGAACAAACGTGATCTCGTCATACCAGCGGATCTGCTCTTCGACGCCGAGCCGTTTGTAGAAATCGATGAGGTTGGTGCAGCAGCCGAGCAGCACGTGCTGGCAATTGTCGACAACTTCGCCAGTGACCGGCAATTCATACGACGAGGCCCGACCGCCGAGATAGGGTCGCCGCTCGAACAGCTGCACGCGATAGCCTGCATCGGCAAGCGCGCAAGCCGCCGCCAGGCCCGCGAGCCCGCCACCAATGACCGCGACACTACCCCGTTTGGATTTGTCCTCGGCAACACTCATCGAAAACGCCAGAACCCTTTGGCCATGACCTTCAACTTCTCCGCCGTCGTCAGCCGCACACGCTGCGAGAAGACGTCATAATTTCGGGTGACGATTCGCTCCAGCAAGCGGCGATAGATCTCCACCAGCGTCCACAGCGCTGCCTGGCTGTCTTCCTCGATCAGCGGCAGCAGCTCATCGGCAGCACTGTAAAACTCGCGCGCGCGCTGCGCCTCGAATTCCAGCAGGGGCCGCAGCAATGCCGCTGACCCCGCAGAACCGGCCGACGACGATTTACCGCCTGACGCGCCATTGGTCAGAGCCTGCACATCGATACCGAATCGCGCAAAATCCTCGCGCGGCAGGTACACGCGTCCCAGCTCTGCATCTTCTTTCACGTCGCGCAGAATGTTCGTCAACTGAAACGCCACTCCGACCCGCTCGGCCAGCTTCTCCGCCTTGGGATCGCGATAGCCGAACACGCGAATGCACGTCAGCCCCACGACTGACGCAACGTGATAGCAATAATCGTAAAGCTGATCGAAGGTCTCGTACTGAATCTGCGGAGGCCCACCGGCCGGGGCTCTTCGCAGGCCGCCCGGAACATCCATCTCCGTGCCGCGAACCAGCTTCTCCAGCAGCTCCAGCGGGATGTTGAACTTCTTCTGCGAGTCGGCCAGCGCAAACAGCACGGGATCATCGGTGCGCTGCCCCTCAACAACCCGTCGCAACGCATTCATCCACTCATCGAGCTTTTCGCGCCGCTGCTCCGGGGGAATCGCCGGATCGTCGGAGATATCGTCGGCGTGCCGCATGAAGGCATACACCGCCGACAGCGCATTGCGCTTGCGAAGAGGAAGTGGCAGGAAGCCGTAGTAGAAGTTTTTAGCGGCGGAGCGTGCGATGTGCCGGCAAACGCTATACGCAGCCCGCAACTGCAGCGGGTGCTCGCTCACAGCACCTTTCTCGCCAGGGCGCGCGTCAGCAGCCACAGTTTGCGCCCCTTGGATATCGCCGGCCGGCGCGACAGCACGTCGTAGCCCTGCCGCTGGATGGCATCCAGCACATCCATTCCGCCGCGGCTGAACAGCTCGATATCGATCGCGAGATGCTTGTCGACTTTGCCGGCCAGCGGCAAGCCTCGCGCGAACCACTCGCGCGCCCGCGCCACTTCAAACTTCATCAGCTCGCGAAACTGCGGCGTGAAGCGTCGCTGCGCGATGTCGTCTTCGGTCACACCGAACTTAGCCAGGCTCTCCAGCGCAAGATAAATCCGGCCCTTGTCGTAATCGCGCGACACGTCCTGCCAGAAGTTCGCAATCTGCAGCGCCGTGCAGGTGTAGTCGGAGAGCAGCTGCCGCTCCTCATCGCGATACCCGCAGACATACAGCACCAGGCGACCGACGGGATTCGCCGAATTCTTGCAGTACCCGAGCACGTCCTCGAATGTGGGATAGCGCGGCGTGGCCTGGTCCTGGCGAAACGCCGTCAGCAAATCCGCGAATGGGGCGCGCGGAATGTCGCACTGCCGAATCGACTCCCGCAGCGCGATGAACACCGGATGCCGCGGTGCGACTACATTCCGCCCGGCAAATTCCGACTGCAGCTTTTCGACATCGCGACGCACGTCCGGCGGCGGAGCCTCGACCAGACTGAGATACGTGGCATTCAGCTCGGCTTCCCACGCGTCCAGCAGCTCCAGCGACTGCTGCGGATTCCCAACCTCATCGCCCAGATCATCCGAGATCCGGCAATACGCATAGACGTTGTAGAAATGCTGGTGCAGATGCTTCGGCAGGAACCACGTTACGACGGAGAAGTTCTCGTAATGCGAGTGCGCCAGCCGCGCGCAGTACTGCTGCGCCTCGGCAAGCGAAGGCGCGCGCTCCGGAATGGCATATTCCGGCGGCAGGGCCCGCCAGCCGGCGAGCGGCTCCTCCGGCCGATCCACCGAATACACCCGGTTGTCCGTGGGAACAGAAGACATCTAGAAGATTGTACCGGGTTCTGCCCCAGCCTCGCTAAGGCGCTGCCGGCCAATCAAATGCAAGAAGCGGTAAGGACCGCCCACCTGCTGCCGGGACGCCGGATTGCGGGTCGCAGCCCAACCGGGCTCCCATGTCTCCAGAATATGCTTGCGTTTTTCGCAATCCGCGATGACAATACACAACAACCTCACTCCCAAGTTACCCATCGCTCCAAGGCCATAGCTCGCGAGGCCATATGGGCGAAGAATGCGGCGAGATCACCTTACTGCTGCGCCGCTGGCAGAACGGCGACAAGAATGCCGAAGAGCAGTTGTTCCAACTGCTGCTGCCTGAGCTGCGCAAAATCGCCGGCTGCTGTTTCCGCCGGGAACGCTCCGATCACACCCTGCAACCCACGGCGATTCTCAACGAGGCCTTCCTCCGTCTGGCGGCCATCAAGAGAATTGAGTGGCAGAACCGCGGCCAGTTTCTGGCGATCGCCGCGCGGGTGATGCGCCGCCTTCTCATCGACTACGCTCGCTCCCGTCCCACAGTGCAATTCGCTCCGCTGGAGCAGGTTCCTGAACTTGTGCAGCGCGATCGCACGCCACGCGAGGTGCAGATCGAGTTGAGCATGCTGCTGGATGAACTGGAATCGGAGTCGCCGCTGCAACGCACGATTGTCGATCTGAAGAACGTCCTGGGCCTCACCGACGCTGAGGTGGCTGAGGCGCTGGGTATTCCGGTCCGAACCGTGCAGCGCGAGTGGCACGACGCGCGCGTTTGGCTCTTCAAACGCATGAGTGATGGGGGATGGAAACCGGTATCGAGCGCGATCATGTAATGGCGGTCCTGCAGTCCGCTCTGGAGCGCCCGCCCGAGGAGCGCCAGGCCTACGTGCGCAATGCCTGCAGCGATAATGAAAGTTTTTACCACGAAGTGACCGACGCATTGGATTGGGAGGAACGCATGGGCAGCTTCCTCAAGCAACCGATGCTCGACTTCACCTTCCTGGTCCGTCCCTTTGAGCCCGGCCAGGTGCTTGCCGACCGCTTTGAAATTCTGCGCGAGATCGGCGAGGGCGGCATGGGTGTCGTCTACGAAGCCTTCGATCGCCGCTTGCAGCAGAACATCGCCATCAAGGCCGCCAAGCCGGGTTTTCAGCGCCTGCTCTCACCGGAATTGAAAGCTGCGCTTAAGGTTCGCCATCGCAACATCTGCGTGCTCAAGGAACTTCACTGCGCACAAACCGAGTACGGCGAAATTGACTTCCTCGCCATGGAGTTCCTCGAGGGCGAGACGTTGTCCGCGTATCTGTACCGAGTTGGCAAGCTGGGGCACGAAGAGGCGCTGGACATCGCCTGCCAGATCTGCGCAGGGCTGGCCGAGGCGCATGACAGCGGCATCATCCATCGCGACCTGAAGAGCGGCAACATTATTCTCACCAAGAACGAGGACGGCAGCCGTCGCGTCGTCATCACCGACTTCGGGCTCGCAGGAGCACAACCCTTGCCGGCGGACGAGATGGCAGGCACGCCGGCTTATATGGCGCCCGAGCTGTGGCGTGGCGAGCAGCAGTCGAAGGCTTCCGATATCTATGCCCTCGGCGTGATGCTTTACGAGCTGGTGACCGGCTCCCGGCCATACGAGCGTGAGGAGGAGGCGAAGCTTGCGAAGCTAAGCACGCTGACCTTGCGGGAAAACTCGGTTCTGGGGGGTGTGCCGCGTGTTTCCCTGCTCGCGGCCGCCGACCCGTGGCCGCATGGGGAGCAACCCCCAGCCCCGCCCAGTGAATGGGCGAAGGGCCTCGACGCCCGCTGGGACCGCGTGACAATGCGATGCCTGGTAATCTCGCCCGCGGAGCGTCCGCAGGCGAGAGAGGTGCTGGCTGATCTGCAACACGAGCCCATCAACAAGACCCCATTTGCCGTCGCTGCGCTTGTAATGGCGGCGGTTATGGCCATCGTTGGACTGGTACGGCCGTTGCGCCAGGCAGTCATGGATTACATCTGGCCACCCAACGTGCGGCTGGCGGTGTTGCCCTTCGATGGCCCCCAAGAACTAAAGGCGGTTGCAGCCGGCGCACTGCAGGAGGCAACCGAGCGTATTCAGCAACTCCCGGGTGACCGACGTAGCGTGGAGGTTATACCTCCCTCTCGTTTAGCCGACGCAAACGCCAAAACTCCGCAGCAGGCTCGCGATACATTGCACGCGACCCATGCGCTGCAACTTCATCTCCAGCGCGAGACGGGCGACGTGATATCGGCCCACACCACCGTGGTCGAACTTAAATCGCAACTGGCCGTCAAAGAGCTGGCGGTGACTTATACCAATGATGAGCTCGGTTTAATGCCGGCAGCGTTCACCGGACTGGTCGCCCAGGCATTTGGCCTGAGGGAACCGGCGGCGGAAGACAAGCTCACCCCCGCAGCCAGCGAGCCCTATCTCAAAGGTGTTTACTTCCTGCATCGGGACAACCGCAGCTTTGACGATGCTATCGAGCAATTCCAACGGGCCGCATACCTCGATCCGAATTCCGCTTTGCCCGCTGCAAGTATGGCACTGGCGCTGGTTCAGAAGTTCAATATGACTAAGCAGAGCACTTACCTTGAGCAAGCACAGCGATACCTGCGTACGGCGCAGAGTCGCAATCCGGACTCGGTCAGAGTGTTGCTTGCCGCTGGGACCGTAGATGCTGCCACCAGCCAATACCTGCGCGCATTGCAGGACTACCGCCGCGTTCAGGAACTCGAACCGCGCAATATTGATGCCCTGCTCGGGCTCGCTTCGACTTACGGGGTCCTTCGCGAACCGGACCAGGCCATCTCGGCGTTTCGCAAAGCCCAGGAACTGGACCCTGAGTATTACCGTCCTTATCACATGCTGGGAATCTTCTATGAGCAGTACGGAAGACACGCCGAGGCGGCAGAGCAGTTCCGCAAGGTGATCGAGCGAGCCCCGGGCTTGCCGGACGCGTACACCTCGCTGGGCTCGGCCCTCCTGGAACTGCGGCAATACCCCGAAGCGGAAGCAGCTTTGCAGGAGTCTCTGAAACACGGGGAGACTGCCGAGGCGCTCAACAACCTGGGCGTCATCCGGGCCTTCCAGGCCCGCTATGCCGAAGCAGCTGCCTACCAAAAGCGCGCCCTCGCTTATGAGCCCAGTAGCTTCACGTTGTTGCTGAATGAAGCTGACAACCTACGTTGGGCTGCCCAGTCAGCCGATGCGTTGTTCTATTACCGCAAAGCACGAGACCAGGCGAGGCTGGCGATCACCTCGAATCCACAGTCGGGCAGGTCCCGCGCGTTTTTCGCATATGCGCTAGCGCGGCTTGGCGATCGAGAGCGCGCAAGAGACGAAATCAGACAGGCAATCAATCTTCAGCCCGACGACAACGCGACTTTGGATCTTGCCATTCGGACTTACGAGACTTTGGGAGAACGAACCCAGGCGCTGGAGGCGCTTCGTGGTATGACCTTGGCCAGTGCTGCAGAGCTCTGCCCCGACATGGATCTGGCGGGTTTTTGCCAAGACCCTCGTTATAAACAAGAGATAACCAACAAAGGAGGTCAATAATGGTCACTACATCCCAATCGACGACACAAATGGGCGTGAACACACATACCTATACTCTCGTGCTTCGTTCGGACCCAGGCAAGGAGCCCCATGTGGACATTGAGGACGGAAAGATGTTTTGGAGAGGGGTGAAAGAGGGCGACAAGGTGCAATTTGTCACGAACGTTGCCAACGCGAGCGTCAAGGTGGTATTCGAGTCGACCGATAGTTCAAAAAAGTTGCCGCTGGAAGTCGACAAGGTCGAATCCAGCTCGTTCTTTGAGGTCAAGGATGGCACACGTGCGTTTTCGACAATGTGCTACCTCAAAGTCGGTACGGCCGAATATGGCTATGAAGGAGATGGAAAGAAGCCCTGCCAGGGCGACCCCTGTCCGTGATCTAGCGGCAACTCGATTGCATCGTCCCGCGGGATCAGGTTGTTCGTCTCGCGGGGCGTTAGGTTTCCCTTCTTCCGACACACCACTTAGCCAGAACAGCATTTAGGAGCTGACTCAGGAGGCATCTATGGATGGAACTCAAGCCACCGCTGCAGCTATGGCCACCACCTGCAAGCCATCGTCGCACCGGAAAGCCGGTACACATGGCGAACCGTTGCGGGGACTAATGTCCACCACAGGCTCACACTTGTTACAGGGCCGCTTCGGGAAACTCTTCCGCGTCTTGCCGGCAGCGGACTTCGGCCCTACCGAGGACGAGAGTGAGGCCAACTTGATGGCGCTGGGTAAGGCGATGTCCTCACCGCGCGACGCTGCAGATCCCAAGGATGGCCCCGATGATGAGGAAAGCGGAATTCCTGCGCTATACACCTACTTCGGGCAGTTCGTGGACCACGACATCACTTTCGATCCCAACAGTAGTCTGCAAAAATTCAACGATCCGGATGCGCTGGTGGATTACCGCACGCCCGCCTTCGACCTGGACAGCGTCTATGGCCGGGGCCCGAGCGATCAGCCATATCTTTACGACGATCCCCTCGATCATGCGGACGGAACGCCACAGATGTTTCTGTTGGGGTCAGCCATTACAGGGGGCACGGATCCTGATGCGAAAGACTTGCCCCGTAATACGAATCCGACAGGGCGTGCACGTGCCCTTATCGGAGATCCGCGAAACGATGAGAACGCCATCGTCTCGCAATTGCAGGGACTCTTCCTGCGCTTCCATAACCGGATCGCGAAAGAAAATGGCGACCTCAGTTTCGGCGAGGTGCAGCGCCTGGTGCGGTTTCACTATCAATACATTGTCCTGAACGATTTCCTGCCGCGGATTGTTCACCACAAGGTATTACACGAACTGAAAACGCATGAGCAATATGACCGTGGCAAGGTGAAGTTCTTCCGGCCGAGGCATGAACCGTTTATGCCGGTAGAGTTCTCGGTCGCCGCATATAGATTGGGACACTCAATGGTGCGCCCTGGTTATCGACTGAACGACGCCACCCTGCTCCCCATCTTCAAAAGCTCAGGTCCGGACTTGAGGGGATTCAAGGCGGTTAATGCGAGCAACGCCATCGATTGGGGCCGCTTGATCGATGTAGAGCTACGGCCATATGACGGCTCGGACACGGCAATCAAACACCGGCTGCAATTTGCCTACAAGATCGATACATCGCTGGTAGATCCACTCTCCAACCTTCCGGACGTGGTGGCCTCCGATCCGCCTCCTTCGCTGGCACAACGTAACCTGCTGCGTGGCTGGCGGCTCGGGTTGCCTTCAGGCCAGAGTGTCGCCCGCGCCATGGGGATCAAGCCCCTTGCCGATACCGAGATCCTGATCGGAAAGGCAGTCAAGGGCGGGGATCCTGCGTCTAAACCGATCACTGGGGTGAAACCCGATTTTGCCGACAATTGTCCGCTGTGGACCTACATCCTGGCAGAGGCCATGCACCATCAAGAAGACGTCTCGATACCCGTGATACCAACCAGAACAATCAAGACGCCGAAGCTGGGACCGGTTGGCGGACGGATCGTGTCCGAGGTCTTTCTAGGATTGATCTTCGGAGACTCTAATTCGATGCTGAATCAGGATCCACTCTGGGAGCCCGACAAAAGCGATCATCCCACGTGGCAGCCCACCAGAGACAATCCTAAGTACGAGCTCAAGAATTTTGTACGATACGCGACCGGCAAATAGATGAAGTTTATCGCGCGGGTTGAACCGGAAAAAGTACGGATCGCTGACGCGCGATCCGTTTTTTTAGGTCGCCTGCATTACGCGGCGGACAAGCGTCACACCTGATTGCGGTTCGTCTGCGCTCGTGTGGTTCAGGCAAACCAGAAGCGGCAACAGCTTTATCAATGCATCGGCCATCGCCTTCGTTTCTGTGGCCGGCATTGCACCGCTGGTGTTCGCCGGAACATGAAGAACGCGATCATCTTTTCGCCGGCCGTAGGCTGCCGTCATCTCCTCGGCCGGGTCCACCGGTACGAGCAGGCGATAGCCGCGCCGGCCGACAGTCTCAATGAAGCGAGGGTTCGCGGCTGCGTCGTTCAGCGCGTGCCGCAGCTTGCTGATCGCCTGATTGATGCTCACCTCGAAGTTGACGATGATGCCATCAGGCCACAGCCTCTGCTGAATCTCCTCGCGGGTGACGATCTCACCCGGCTGCTCCAGCAACATGAGCAGGATTTTGTGCGGCTGCGTCTGCAGGATTACCTTGCCTCTTCCGCTCCGCAGTTCCCCGGCCCTGCAGTCGAATTCGTGCTCCCCCAGCCGGATGTGGGAGGGCTGAACCGCCGCGGCACGCGTAACCAGCGAGCGCGCGACCACTGCCAGATTTGCTTTCGATGCCAGTGCCATATCGGCCTCCCATTGAGTGCAGCGCTTTCGTTTTTGCTGCTCTCATCTGGTAAAGCGAGGAATCACTGAAAAATCCGCCTGGCAGAGGCAACGCTTGCGGTGAGTCACTGAAAACATTGGGGATCGCCCCGACACGGTGCGGGGGAGGCCAGCGGCCGTCTTAAACCGGATGGGAGACGATCGGGGGAACGAAAGCGTGTCGGTTAAAGTTTCACGCCGGCCGGCAATGGGTCAGCCATCTGGCGGCCGTGAGAGTATTCACGAATTTCCCGAATGCGTGATGTGGTAATCGGAGTTCGATACTCGGGATGAGAAAACTCCAGGTGCATGCCTCGTCCGACGAAGCCGCACTTCAGCATCGACCCTCCCCAGGTCGAGCCGACCACCGCCACCGGAACAGGTTCGGGGCAATATTCGGGATGTCCGGAAATCAGGACCGAATTCTCCGCCAGCATGACGGCGCGATAACAATGATGCTGCGTCTGGATCTCCAGCACGGTAGAGGGCGGCAGGTCTTGCAGGAAAACTCCTCCTTCCACCTCGGACTGAATGATCTGGCGGTTCACCTGCTCGCTGAGGTTGGGATGAGCAACGAACATGGATCGAGCACGGTCCCGGAGGGACAGTGTCTTCTCATCCGACGTGCCGTTGAAGTCGTCGATCATCATGGGAGCATGCAACCTCGACTACTCTAACACCGCCCGCTTACGCTTCCATCCATAGATGAGAATATCGCGTCCGTGTTTGTCCGGCGTCCGTAATTCGTCGCGGCAATTCCTCGCATAGTGTACCTGAACTAGCCCCCTCCATCGCTCCTCGCCACGACTATTTCAGTGAGCATTCCGGATGCTTATCCATCTCCTCGCGGAGTTTGGCGACGTCGAAAACACTGATAACCTTCGTACCGGTAAGGAATGGCTTGAACTGGATGGAAGCCGTGGGCGCGTTGAGCAAGTGCTGGAGAAATTGCACCCGATCCGGCTCGGTCTTGCCGTAGTAGGCATACGTCACGGCGTCGCCGTAGGGAATCCAGGTAGTCACCTGCTTGGTCGTGCCAATTGTCATGTGGAAGGTCAGCTGGCCGCCCCTGCCCGCGGTTTCAGGGTCATCTTCCATGACCGAACTTTGCGCGGTGAACAGCAGCAGGTGCACGCTCTTCTTACCCTTCTGCGCGCATTGCACACTCAAGGTCGGCTGCTTTTGCTCGCTGGCAAGCCACTGATACGACTTCTGCGCTTCGAGGCTAAGCAGAATGCTTCCCTTGCCCGGCGTGACCTCCACCTCTTGTCCGAGCGCCAGAACGCAGCACGAGATCAATGCAACCAATGCGGCCCACTTCATGAAGACTCCGTTTTCTTGCCTCGCAACTTGACTGCTTCGGTCCTCTTGCGTCTTTGAATCTTAGTGCAAAGCTGCGCAGGTTGGAACCGTTGTTTTACTACGAAAGGATTCTGAGATCGCGCCATTTCTGAGAAAAACATTGCACCGCTGAGGCCGAACAGTGCTATGCTGTCGGCCCAATCGGCACGCAGCCGGGTGTTTCTTTCGGCGAGCCAATATCCTTCCTGGAGTTACAACATGGCGAATGCCGCACCAGCCGTTCCGCGCCCACGAACGCCATGGCACGAAGCCACAATCCCGTTCAAGGCAGACGATGGCTTCGCCTGTAACCTGGTGCACGTCTGGGGCGATGCGCCGGCCACGAAAGGACCGGTCTTGCTGGTACATGGCGCCGGCGTCCGGGCGAATCTCTTCCGCGCCCCGGTAGAGACCAACTTTGTCGATTACCTCGTCGAACGCGGCTACGACGTGTGGCTGGAGAACTGGCGAGCCAGCATCGATCTTCCCTTCAACAGCTGGACGCTGGACCGCGCGGCCGCCTATGACCATCCGGCGGCGGTGCGCACGGTGCTCGAGAATACGGGGACCAACTCGCTGAAGGCGGTCATTCACTGCCAGGGCTCGACCAGCTTCATGATGTCTGCCGTCGCCGGACTGGTGCCGCAGGTCAAAGTGATCGTCAGCAACGCGGTTTCTCTTCACACCGTGATTCCTCTCTGGTCCTCGCTGAAGATTCAGGCTTCCGTACCCCTGCTGAAGGTGCTCACGCCGTACCTCGACCCGCAGTGGGGTATCAGCGCGCCGACGTTTCCCGCCAAGGCCATCACCGAGCTGGTGCGCCTCAGCCATCATGAGTGCAACAACATGGTGTGCAAGATGGTGAGCTTCACCTACGGCGCAGGCTTCCCTGCTTTGTGGTCGCACGCCAACCTGAACGATGCGACCCACACCTGGCTGCGGCAGGAGTTCGCCAAGGTCCCGATTTCGTTCTTCGCGCAGATGGTGAAGTGCGTGGAACGCGGTCACCTGGTCGCGGTCGAGGGGCTTAAGCAGTTGCCCGCCGACTTTGTGAAGCAGCCTCCGCAAACCGACGCGCGCTTCTCGTTCTTTGCCGGAGCTCACAACCACTGCTTCCTCCCCGCAAGCCAGCAGGAAACGTTCGAGTACTTCGATCGCCACACCTCCAACCGGCACAGTTTTCACCTGCTGCCGAATTACGGCCATCTCGACATGTTCATCGGCAAGGATGCCAGTCGCGATGTGTTTCCCTTGATGTATCAGGAGCTGGAAGCCGCGTAGGTCATCGCACTGCCGACCCTTGCCCGGAATAGGCCGATGCCTGCAATCCGGACCCCCTTCGCAGACGTACTACTCACAATGGCAGCGATGCCAAAAGCGGCGGGCTGTTCCCTATGCGCCACTGGAACTTTCCCGCCGCTTGGGACTCTAATGATGTGGGGCGAATAAAAGGAAACTATGAGCAAATCGATTCTGCGTATTGCGTTGGCTGGCTGCCTGCTGGCGGCAGTGGCGGTGATCTTCAACAGGAGCAACGTGGTCGCCAGCGAAAGTCCGACCGCTCTGCCGAAACCGGCGGTCGATGAGTCTTTGGCGACTTCCCCAGGCCAGCAAACCGCCGTAATCGCCGGTGGCTGCTTCTGGGGCATTCAGGCGGTTTTCCAGCACGTGAAAGGTGTGGTCAGCGCGACCTCGGGTTATTCCGGCGGAGGGGCAAGCACGGCTGAATACGAAGTCGTGAGCACCGGCACGACGAACCATGCCGAGTCAGTGAAGATCGTCTTCGATCCGTCGAAGATCACGTACGGACAGCTGCTGCAGGTGTTCTTCTCCGTCGCGCATGATCCGACGCAGTTGAACCGCCAGGGGCCGGACGACGGCACGCAGTACCGCTCCGTGATCTTCTACACCAGCGATGAGCAGAAGAAGATCGCGCAGGATTACATTGCGCAGCTCGACCAGGCGAAGGCCTTCCCGCACAAGATCGTGACCCAGGTAGTGGCCTTCAAGGCGTTCTATCCGGCCGAGGGTTATCACCAGAACTACGCCGCGCGCCATCCAGACAATCCGTACATCGCGCGCTTCGATCTGCCCAAGGTGGCGAACCTGCAGCAGATGTTTCCGCAGCTGTACAAAGCGCAGTGAAAGGCACAGATCACGAAGCTCGAGCCCTTACCGGAATTGAGTACACTATGAGCAATCGACGGAATTTCCTGAAAACAACTTTTTCATCTCTTGCAGGAGTTGCACTCATGAGCATTTTGAACCGCACCGAAGCCGAAGCTACGCCTACAAAAACCGACTTCGTCGAGATCGTCGAATTCAAGGACGACGGCGCGAAGATTGGTCCGAAGCGCGTGCCCAAAGTTGTAAAGACCGACGCCGAATGGAAGGCCCAGCTGACATCCGAGCAGTATGATGTCACGCGGCACGCCGGCACCGAGCGCGCTTTCACCGGCCAGTATTGGGACCTGCACGCGAAGGGTCTGTTCCGCTGCGTCTGCTGCGACAATGCCCTTTTCAGCTCGACGACGAAATTTGATTCCGGCACCGGCTGGCCCAGCTTCTGGGAGCCGATCGCCAAACAGAACGTCAAGACCGGCCGCGACGTCAGCCTGGGCATGATACGCGACGAGGTGAAGTGCACCGAGTGTGACGCCCATCTCGGCCACGTCTTCGACGACGGCCCACGCCCGACCGGCCTGCGTTACTGCATGAACTCGGCCTCGCTGAAGTTCGTGAAGTCCTAGAACGTAGCGCCGATCTCCAGATCGGCTGTGCTGGCGGCGTCCACGCCGCCAGCTTGCACCTACGAATACCCTCTTTCAAATTTTCAGAGATCCCGAGGCCGGATGATGCGACCGGCCCTCTACTCCACTGTCACCGACTTCGCCAGGTTCCGCGGCTGGTCCACGTCGCACCCGCGCCGCACGGCAATGTGATACGCCAGCAACTGGCAGGGCACGACCTCGAGAATCGGCGCCAGCAACTCCGGCGCATCCGGCACGTACAGCACGTGATCGGCGGCCTCGCGAATCTCTTCGTCGCCTTCCGTGGCAATCGCGATCACCGTACCCGAACGCGCCTTCACTTCCTTCAGGTTCGACAGCGTCTTCTCATAGCGCAGCACGGAATCCGGATCGTTCTGATCGCGCGTGGCCAGAATCACCACCGGCAGATCTTCATCGATCAGCGCATTCGGCCCATGCTTCATCTCTCCCGCAGGATAGCCCTCGGCGTGGATGTAGGAGATTTCCTTCAGCTTCAGCGCCCCTTCCAGCGCGATGGGATAATGCACTCCGCGCCCCAGGAAGAGGAAATCATGTGCGCGGTGATATTCCTTCGCCAGGTCCTCCGTCTCCTCGTCGCGCGTGAGCAGCGCCTCCAGCTTTCCCGGGATCTTGGTCAACTCTTCCAGCAGCTGTTTGGAGTGATCGGGATCGATCGTCCCGCGCACCTGCCCCAGGTAAACAGCGAAGATGAACAGCGCGGTCAACTGCGCCGTGAACGCCTTCGTCGAGGCAACGCCGATCTCCGGCCCCGCGTGCGTGTAGATGGTGCCGTTCGACTCACGCGCGATCATCGACCCAACAACGTTGCAGATCCCCAGCGTTTTCGAGCCCTTGGCGCGCGACTCGCGCATCGCCGCAATCGTATCGGCGGTCTCGCCCGACTGCGTGATGAGAATCGTCAGATCGCCCGGCCCGGTCAGCGGATCGCGATAACGAAACTCGCTGGCGTAATCAACTTCCACCGGCAGCTTCGCCAGCCGCTCGATCATGAACTTACCGGCCAGCGCCGCATGCCAACTGGTGCCGCAGGCGGCGATATAGATCTTGCTCAACTTACGGAAATCGTCTTCGGTAATGTCCATCTCATCGAGAAAGACCTTGCCGGAGTCGAGCGACACGCGGCCCAGTGTCGTATCGCGTACAGCTCGCGGCTGCTCGTAAATTTCCTTCAGCATGAAATGCTTGAAGCCGCCCTTCTCGGCCATGATCGGGTCCCAGGTGATGTGCTGCACCTCGCGCGTGATGGGCTGGCCTTCGAAGTCGGTAAGCTGGACGCCGCTGGGCGTGATGACCGCCAGGTCGCCGTCCGCAAGGAAGAAGAGATCGCGCGTGTGGTAAAGAATAGCCGGCACATCGCTGGCAACGAAGTATTCGTTCTTGCCCAGACCGATTACGGCAGGCGGACCATTGCGGGCGGCAACAATCTTATTGGGTTCATCGGCTGAAATGACCGCGATCGCGAACACTCCGGTCAACAGCTGCACCGTCTTGCGCACCGCCTCTTCCAGCGAGACACGGTGTCCGTTGCCGCCCGGATTCAGGTGCTTCTCGACCAGGTGGGCGATGACCTCGGTGTCGGTCTCGGTCGAAAACTTGTGGCCTTCGTCGATCAGCTTTCGTTTCAGGCTGACGTAGTTCTCGATGATGCCGTTGTGCACGACGACGATCTTGCCGGTGCAATCGCGATGGGGATGGGCGTTCTCTTCCGTCGGACGTCCGTGCGTGGCCCAGCGCGTGTGCCCGATTCCGTAGGTCCCGTCGAGCGGCTTCAGCCGGATGACTTCTTCCAGGTTACGCAGCTTGCCTTCTGCCCGGCGCACCTGAAGGCCCTCGCCGTTGCCGGCCACAGCAATCCCGGCAGAGTCATAGCCGCGATACTCCAGCCGCCGCAGGCCATCGATGATGACCGGCACAACCCGCTTCTGCCCTACGTAACCAACAATGCCGCACATAAATTCAGTCCCCTTGGATTCCGCTTACAGCCAAGCTGCTGTCGATTGCAAATGGTAGCTCATTCGATGCTACAGCAGAAGCTCCGGTCGCGGTACGCTCTCGATCCTCGGCCGCCGCCTTGTGCAGTGCGCCAAGGATCAGTTTCCCCTGCCGCACATTCAGCAATCCTTGCGTAATGCCCCAGATCAGCCGCGTGAATCCCAGCTGAATGGCCGCTGCTTTTTCGTTCCAATCGGTGCGCTGAGGCTGGTGTTGACTGCCGCATGAGTCTTCGCCCAGCCCATGATCGACGAACGCTAGCCTGGAGGTGTCATGGCAGAGCGCTTCATGATGAGAAATTCCGTGTTCTCTGTGCTTCCGTGGTGAAACGATTGCTGGCAGAAGCCTCCGCGGGGCCTTCGTACTCGGCCACAAATTCAGGGAAGGAATCGCTCGGTGCGCGCCGGCATGGAAGTAGCAAAAGTGCTCGCCACGGAGAGCCGGCGAGCCGCAACGTCCTCCGCCCAGCTTGATGTGTTCGCATATTGCTACATACATACCGCCCCCCACCCCCCTTCGAAATCGTCGCTGAAAACAAGGAACTTACGTCAAAATATTCATTCCAGGGGAGTTATATGATTAGTTGGACAGGAATACTAAAAGCTTCAATCGCAGTCACTTACCTCCCTCGTCGTCGCGGCCGGTGGATGCCGCAGGTGAGTCCGACGACGTCGACAAAAAGAAAGGGCAGAAGCGCCGGAAACCGACGTCCCTACCCAAGTCTAGTATCTGGACTGCACCAGCTTCAGGTCAAGCTCCAAAACGGGAATCTGCCGGAACTCTATTGGCTTTAAGCGACTGCTGATGCTCGCGATGCGGCCCGCGGAAGTCACTCGCCATCTGGTTACTTTCGTTTCCGCCGCTCGCAGAATGAAGCACACCTCCGGAGCCGCGCGAGCGATCATTGCGCCAGAGTATTCCATGCGCCTCTCCGATGATCGCCGGATTTCTTCCCTCTATCTGCCGTCTGGGCTCAGTGTTCACAGTTGCTGCGGTTGCGCCTGGCAGATGAATGCTGACAACGACAGCGAAACCAAGGCCGAAATCGCCTTCAACAAGCATCGTTGCGAGCATTTCCCCATCATCATCAGAAAACTAAACACTCTGCCCCTGCACGTGAGACAGTCAGCGAAATTCTGAATGCAATTTTGGCGGACTAGCCCTCGAGCTTGAAGCTGTACTCCTCGATCACCGGATTGGTCAGCACTTCGCGGGCGATGCGATCGATCTCCGCCTGTGCGTCCTCGCGGCTTACGCTGTTGTCGAGCGCAATCTCGAAGTACTTGCCCTGTCGCAGGTCGTCAATGCCGCGATAGCCCATTTTCTTCAGCGCGCCGTGAATGGTTTTGCCTTGCGGATCAAGCACACTTTTCTTGAGCGAGACGTAAACGTAGGCTTTCATGGAAGAAGCCATTATAGCAATCGGCAGTGAGCGATCAGCATCAGCATTCAGCATTCAGCCAGTCGCGTTCCTTCCAACCTGATAGGTCGATCTCCCTTAAGTGGTAGCTGGCCGAATGCCGATTGCTGAGTGCTGAATGCTGATGCTGATTGCTTCCTACTTAAACTGCTCATCGATCTCGATCTGATATCCATTGGCCAGACGATTGCTCTCGTTCGCCATTCCGACCACCGACATCAGTTCGTGAAACATCTCCGCCGTCATACCCTTGTTCCGCGCCGATACGGTATGCGACGCAATACAGTAAGGACATCCGTTGGTCACGCTCACCGCAACGTAGATCATTTCCTTCGTCAGCGCATCAAGCGCGCCCGGCGCCATGACCTGTTTGATGTCCTCCCACGTGCGCTTCAGCAGAGCCGGATCGTTCGCCAGTGCCTTCCAGAAATTGTTGACCCAGTCCGTCTTGCGCGTGGCCATGATGTCGTCATACACCGCGCGCACTTCCGGGCTGGCCTCCGCGTATTCAACGAGTCCGTATATCGCCATAGATCGTGGTCCCCTCCGCCGGCAATGTGGAGCGCCGGCTCTCCCCCAGTTCACCCTCGGAACGTTCCCATGTAACGCTTGATTTTAAGTTGCCGCTCATTCCAGCGAATTGTCCTGATCGCGTGCCTGCCTGCCCGTTGCGGAGTATCGTGGTGTCATCGGAGGTCGCGATGGCCACCCGCACAGCCTGCTTACTGCTTCCACTGCTGCTAGTCGTCGCGATGCAATTGCCCCCTGCTGAAGCGTCGCCACAAACTGCGCAACGCATTCCCGCGGGACGTACTGCCGCGAACGACGCTACACGTCAGGCTGAGAAGGTCGAGCCTCCCGCGGCGGCTACCCCGAAGGCGACCACCGCCGACGTACTCCAGCAGTCCGACGAGCTTCTGTCGCTCGCGCAGCAGGTGCACACCGACACACAGCGCGCTACGCAGGGCGTCATCTCCAGGGATCTGAAAGATAAGCTGAAGCGAATCGAAAAGCTCTCGAAGCGCTTGCGAGACGAACTGAACCTCTAGCGAACTCTCCGCCGGTGACGCGCCGCCGTTTCACCCACGCAGGCACAGCAAGGGAAACAAGATATTACCTCCCTGCTCTCCGTATATCCGCGGTGAACACGAATGCCCTTCTAATCCACCTGCACCTTCTCCCGATAAGCCGCCACCCGTACATTCCATCCCAGTGCCTGCGTCATCGCGTCGCGCAACTGGGAGGCGGCGCCCGGCTCGCCATGCACCAGATACGTCTGCCGAGGCGCATGCTTGAAGGTGTGCAGCCACTCCAGTAATTCGGGAGTGTCGGCGTGATCGCTGAATTGCTCCAGCGAGGCTACCTGCGCGCGGACCGGCACCTCCTGTCCGAACATCTTCACCGTCGGCGCACCGCTCTTGATGGTGAAGCCTCGCGTGCCCGGCGCCTGAAATCCAATGAACAGCACCAGGTTCCTGCGGTCCGGCAGCCGCTGCATCAGGTGATGCAGGATGCGCCCGCCAGTGACCATGCCGCTGGAGGAGACGATGATCACGGGATACTGCATTTCATTGATTTGCTTTGACTGCTCCTGCGTCACGTCGCAGTAGAAGTTCGGCCAGTCGAGTGGCGATCCATACTTCTCGATCAGCGCCTTCGTCTGGGGCGAGAACTCCTCGCTGTGCTTCATGAAAATCTGCACCGCCTTGATCGCCATCGGGCTGTCGGCGTGCACCGGCACGCGCGGGACCTGGCCCGTCTCCATCAGCTCCTTCAAGAGAAAGAGGAATTTCTGAGTACGCTCCACCGCGAATGACGGCACAATGACGCTGCCTCCGCGCTGCAATGCCGTGCGAATCAGCGCCGCCATGGCAGGCCGCGGATCATCGTGCGGATGCTGGCGGTTGCCATACGTGCTCTCCATCACCAGCAGATCGCAGTTCTCTCCTTCGGTCGGTCCGGAGTGGACGACCTTTCCCGGCGCAATCTCGCTGTTGCGCACACGGCCGATGTCGCCGGTGAACAGCAGCCTTCGTGGCTTCGGGCTGGCCATCAGGCTGATTTCAGCCATGGCCGAGCCCAGAATGTGCGCCGCCCGCACGAAGCGAAACGAGAAGCCATTGCTGAGCTGTTTGCTTTCACCGAAGTTGATCGCACGGAACAACTCCATGCACTGTTGCGCCTCTTCCATGGTGTAAAGCGGCAGCGCGGGATGGTGCTTCGATGCGTGCTGCTTGTTGTAGAACTCGGCGTCTTCTTCCTGCAGATGGCCGGAGTCGGGCAGCAGAATGCTACACAAATCGATCGTGGCTTGTGTGGCGTAAATCGCTCCGTGAAATCCCTGTTTGACCAGACGCGGGATCCACCCCGAGTGGTCGAGGTGCGCGTGGGTGAGGATGACTGCGTCAATGGTCTTCGCCGCGACAGGCAGATCCTGCCAGTTACGCTCACGCCATTCCTTCTGTCCCTGGAAGAGTCCACAATCGACCAGAACTTGAAGTGGGCGGCTTCCACCGTTATCTACGTGGATCAGGTGCTTCGATCCCGTGACAACTCCGGCGGCGCCGAGAAATTGTATGTAGCTCATGCGCTTTCTTGTTTACCTCAGTGACACAGAGACACAGAGGAACTCTATATCAAAAGGAAACCGCTTACCCACCCGGCGGGCCTTATAGCCCTTTCCCGCGATCCGAAACTACCACCAAGCGTTTTTCCTCTGTGTCTCTGTGTCTCTCCGGCTAAAATTCATTCCTTCTGCGGCGGCGGAACGTCATACACATTGTTCCCGACGTTCGCTTCCGGCACGCTGCCATCGTTGACCGTGACCTTATCCGGCGCGACCGGCGCCTCCAGACGGCCTGTTCCCTTCTCTCCCGCCTTCACCAGAATGCGGACCGTTTTCTCCCCGGACGGGGTCTGCACCAGTACAGGCACTTCCGCGCCCGCAGCTCCTCGGTCTTCGATGATGGCTGTTATAAGGAAGTTTTTGTCTTCGCTCAGCAGAGACCTGGCATACACCGACGAAACGTGAAACTCAGGCAGACCGCGGTCACGATACACCCAATCGTCGAAGAACCACTCCAGATCGCGCTTTGACGTCGTCTGGAGCAGCCGCTGCAAATAGCTTGGGTCCTTGTCCGCGCCAGGGTGATACGACGTGAGTGCCTTCTGCATCGCCGGTTCGCCCAGCATGTCGCGCAGCATCCAGAAGACGAAGCTGCTTTTGCCGCGGAGATAGAGCTCATCGCTCGTATTGAGCAGCGTATTGTCGGCGGCGCGCGCCTCCGATGCCGGCTTCGAAGCGTCGGCCTTGGGATGCGCGGCTTCTTCCGCCTTTACCAGCGGCTCGCGGTACTCGTCGAGAAACTCTAATGCCGCTTTGCGTCCGGAGCGCTTCTCTACCAGGACCGTTTGCAGGAATCTTTGCAGTCCTTCTTGTATCCACGCATGCGGAGTCTGAAAGCGCGCGGCAACCTGCGTCGGCAGCAAGAGGAGCTGTAGCGTCGGCGTAGGTGCCTCCCGCAGAGGCGTGAACAGCACCGCCCCGCTCTGGTATGGATTGGCGTCGGGGTCGGTCAACTCTACCACCCGGGCAGGTTGCGCGGGTTCACCCAGCCAGTCGTGCAGCAAGGGATCATTGGCCTCCGCCGCCAGTGCGTAATCGCGTGCCAGTTGTGTGTGATCGGCCACATGCAGCAGCGAGATCGTGGGCCGATCCAGAGAAGTGTAGTTCGCAACTGCGAAGGCCGGAACCACTTCGTTCATCCCGGCCAGGCTTAACGTATTACTGAACTCCTTCAGCTTCCCCGCCGAAGCATCAGGCGAACTGGAATCTGGCGCCTCGCGGCTCTCGCCACAGCTTGAAACCGTGCTATTGAAGGCTATGCAAAGTGACTCCGTGCTGGCCCCAAGTACGATGATCCGCGCATCGAACTCGCTGCGCGCGTGACGCTGCTGCCAGGCCGCGATCGCGTCAAACACCGCATTGCCGTCGCTCATGCTCACCGCTTCAATGGCGACCGGATACCAGACCACATACCCGAGTCCGCGCACGGCGGTGAAAGCATCGCTGATCTGGTCCCACTCGTTGCGCGCCGCGACATCGGTAGGCGCGCCTATGCGCGTCAGTCGCGTCCCATCCTGCGTGATCGTGCCGCCGTACTGCACGTTAAGGGTTATGGACGAGCCGCTGGCTACGGCATTGGGCAGGGCGATGATCGCTTCGGACAGGCTGCCGGTGTGGTCGATGTCGGACGTGTAATCGTCGCTCAGCCATTGCAGCGGCTTGTTATCCAGTGTGATGCTGTTCCACGCAAGCGATGAGGATACCTGCAACGCGATGACCTTTTCAGGAGTGTTCGCGTCGTTGCGCAGCGTGAGCTTGCCTTCCACCGCCATCACATGGGTGTGCCGGTCGGCCTGCACTTCGAGTTGATAGTGCGTAATGGTGAAGGCTTCCCGGTCAATGGCAAACGCGAGGGTCCCGGCCAGCACACAGAACAGCAAAGCGGAAGCCCTCGACTTCATCGCGAAGACCTGGACCTCTCGGCCTTCTGCCCTGCGCGACGCTGGCGCGCCACCTCGTACATCACCACCGCGCCCGCAACCGAAACATTCAGCGACGGCACATGCCCCAGCATCGGAATCGACACCAGGAAGTCGCAGCGTTTACGGACCAGATCATGCAGCCCTTTGCCCTCCGCGCCAAGCACCACGGCGCAGTGCATGTTGAAGTCCAGCTCGTCGTAGCTCTGCGTTCCACGTTCGTCCAGGCCCACAGTCCACACATTGCGCTCTTTCAGTTCATCCAGCGTGCGCGATATGTTGGTCACCCGTGCCACCGGCAGATGTTCGGACGCCCCCGCGGATGCCTTTACCGCTGCCCCGGTAAGCCCGACGGCGCGGCGCTCGGGAATGATCACGCCATCGGCCCCGGCCCCGTCGGCAGTTCGAATCAACGCTCCCAGGTTGTGAGGATCCTCAATGCCGTCGAGCACAACCAGAAAGCTGTACTCGCCGTGGCGCTGTTCCAGTAACGTGTCGACATCGGCGTACTGCTTGCTGCTGGTGACGGCGATCACGCCCTGGTGCATGTTGGTGTTGGCGGTGCGATCGAGTTGCTCGCGCGGCAGGAAGCGGACCTGAACCCCGCTGGCGCGGCAGTCGTCGATCAGTCGCTGCACGCGCTGATCGTGCCGCTCGCGCGCGATGCCGACATATTCAAAGCTGCGCGCACCGGACTTCAGCGCCTCGCTGACCGCATGAATGCCGTAGATGACGACCATTATTGAAATTAGTGTACGACAGTGGAAGGCTACCCGCTTTCGGCTGTCAGCCAAAGCAGCGCCGGCAATGGCCGCCTCGAATCCAAATTCATCCTGCGACAATCCAAAATGGCATGACTCTCCTGGATCATTTGCGGCACCAGTTCAAATACGATTCCTGGGCCAACCGTGAACAGCTTCGCGTCTTGAGCGAGTTGCCTGCTCCGCCTGACCCGGCAGTCAAGCTGCTCACTCACATCATCGCCGCGCAATGGTTATGGCTCGACCGTCTGCAGGGGTCTCCGCAACGCACCGCGGTTTGGCCGCAGGCTTCCCTGTCCGACTGCGACTCGCAGTTGCAGGAGCTGGAGCGAGAGTGGCAAGCCTATCTCGGCGGGTTGTCGGAAGCCGATCTTGCGCAGTCCTGCAGCTACAAGAACTCCAGGGGCGAAGCGTGGAGCAACTCGGTCGCTGAAGTCCTGAACCAGCTCATTCTTCACGCCGCCCATCACCGTGGCCAGATTTCGCTGGAGATCCGTCGCAGCGGCAGCACTCCCGCTCCTGTCGACTACATACACGCCGTTCGTAAAGGGCTGCTCGCTTAGCCACGCCGTTTGGTCCGCGCGCCACTGCCCGGTATATTTGTCATTGCTGTATTCTGAGTTCAGGAGACTGAATGGCCCTGTCAGCAGTCATTGTTGACGACGAACAGCTTGCGCGCGACGAACTCGCTTTTCTCCTGCGCGACCTCGATGTCGATGTCGTAGCGCAAGGCAAGAATGGTGTTGAAGCCGTCAATCTGGTGAAGGAGCTCTCGCCCGACCTGGTATTCCTTGATGTGCAAATGCCCGGCTTGGACGGTTTCGGCGTTATCAAGAAACTCCTGGACCGAAAAGTCGCGCTGCCGCAGATCGTCTTCGCCACCGCCTTCGACCAGTATGCCGTGAAGGCGTTCGAAGTGAACGCCGTCGATTACCTGCTGAAACCCTTCGATCGCAAGCGCGTTTCAAAAGCTGTCGAGAAGGTCCGTCACAAGCTGGAGAGCGCAGGATCGTCAACCGACCAGATCGGTACCATCGTCAAGATGCTGGAGCAGCAGCAACGCTCACCCGCTGCCAAAGTGCTGGTGAAGGCTGCCGGAAGGCTCTTCCTTGTCGATCAGAAGGACATCTGTTACGCGTCCATTCAGGACGGAATCATCACCGTGGTTGCGACCGCAATGGAAGGCCAGTCAAACTGCCGCACGCTGGAAGAGCTGCTCGACTCACTCGACCCCAACCTGTTCTGGCGCGCCCATCGCTCTTATCTGGTGAACATCAACCGCATCAAAGAAGTGGTTCCCTGGTTCAAGAGCTCCTACCAGATTCGTATGGAAGACAAAAAGCAGACCGAGATTCCCGTAAGCCGCGCCCAGACGAAACGGCTGCGAGAGCTTTTTGGGCTGTAAGGAAGCAATCAGCAGTCAGCACTCAGCATTCAATCCGTGTAATCAGTCGCAGGGTGTGGACGTGGACGGCTGTGGACGGGTTTCGCAATAATCTCTCAGGGCTGAATGCTGACTACTGCTTCTTCTCATGCATCCTGCTGACCATCTTCGTTGCCACGCTCCGCGGTGAGGCGCGAAGCATCTCCACGACAAAACGGTTCTTCCAGCCGGGGATCACCAGCCGTTTTCCCTGCTTCATGCCCTCGTAGCCTGCGCGCGCCACTTCACGCACATCGACCAGCAATGGGCTTTTCATCATCTCGTTGGATTCGGTCCCCGCGCGCTTCTGGAAGCCCGTCGCCACCGGCCCGGGGCACAGGCAGGTGACCGTCGTGCCGGTTCCACTGAGTTCCTCGGCCAGCGCTTCGCTCAAGCTGATAACGTACGCCTTGCTGGCGTAGTACACCGCCATGAACGGCCCGGGGAGAAATCCTGCCACGCTGGCCACATTCAGCAGCTTGCCCTCGCGCGCGCGAATCTGCGGAAGAAACAGTTTTGTCAGATGGGTCAGCGCGACCAGGTTCACCTGCAGCATCTCGGCTTCGTTGTTCCAGTCGGTCCTGAGGAACGAACCGCTGCCGCCGAAACCGGCATTATTCACCAGCACATCCAGAACAATGCCCGCCTCCTGCAGCTCCTGGTAGAGTTCGCCCGGCGCCGCGGGATGGGCGAGGTCCTTCGGCGAGACTCGCACTTCGACGCTGTAGCGGGATTGCAGGTCGTCGCCCAGCTCTCGCAACCCACCGCGGCTGCGCGCCACCAGAACAAGCCGGTAGCCGTCGTGCGCGAACAGGTGCGCCAGCTCTAAACCGATTCCGCTGGAGGCGCCCGTGATCAGCACCGTCCGGGGAGCAAGGAAAGGATTGCTTGCACTCACCATTCTGTTATAGCGGATTTCGCCACCCTGCTACAGAGGTGGTTTGCATTTTTCGCAGCCGCCCTTAACAGATCTCGTTACTTCGACGCCTTTTCGGTTGACCGTGATTGCAGGAACGTCACGATCTGCCATCTCTGTTGTTTGGGCAGGTTGGACCATGAGGGCATTCCGGAAGCGATCTTCCCTGTGCTGATGAACCAGAACAGCTCACCCGGCTTCGCATTGCGGACGGACGCCGTATCGAGTGCCGGCGCCGGCCCCATGCCTTGCAAATTATTGCCGTGGCATTGCGCGCAGTTCTGAGCGGTGAGCTTCTTTCCCGCAGTGGCGGCGGTGGCACTGCCGGCGTAAGGGTTCTTCATGTCACTCGCCGATGCGGGCGCATTACGGAACGTGGGCTGTTGGCCGAAAGAAGGCGTGAGCGAGATGAATGATGTCGTAGCTAATAACAGGAAAAACGAGACTATGTGGCGCGGTCGCAATGACAAGGTTCTTCCTCCCGGCCTTTATTTTACAAGGAGGAAGATCACCGTTTACTTCGCGGCTTCTGACCGTGGCGGCGCCTCCTGTTCTCCGAGCGATCGCACGTAGGTGATGACTTGCCAGATCTGCGGATCGCCCAACTTCGACCATGACGGCATTCCATTTCCCATGCTGCCGTGCACCAGCAACCAGTGCAGCTCGCCTTCGGTCGCCTCCTGCTGCACGCGCGCCGTTCGCAGTGAGGGGCGCTTGTCCGTGCCTTGTGCGTCTTTTCCGTGGCATTGCGCACAGTGATCGACGAAGACGCGCCGGCCGGCCGCGACTGCATCCGGCTGGTCGTGGTAGGGATTGACCTTCTCACGGTCACGCGCGGGAACTTTGGCCAGCCAGGCACCGTTCGATGTGGCAAATACCAGTGACGAGAGGAAGAGAATTCCGAGGCTGCAAACGATCGCTTTGCGTGAGGTCATCATCAGGTTTGATCCGAGCCTCTACAATTTCCGGCGAAAATGGCTGAAGACCTGTTCCACTTCGTACGCGACCGAGAAGCGGAACAGAAACGGCAAGCTGTAGCTGTTGAGGCCGAACTGCGGCGAGACCGCGAAGGTCATACCGTTAGGTGCGGTCCAGTTCAGAGTGGGGCCGAGATACTGCGAGGTGAAGTTCGTTCCGAAGCTGTTGTAGTCGCCAAGCCCGCCGTACATCTCAGCTCCGGCCTGGAACTTCTCGCGGCAGAAGGTGCACTCTTTCGCACTTGCCGCCAGCGCCAGTGGACGGCTGACCCCAAGCGCATAACCGAATTCCCAGGGACCGGCTTGCAGATTCTTCTCGGCGATGAAGTTCTCACTGATGTTCCAGCCGTGGGTGTTGCTTCCCAGGATCAGCTTCAGTTCGATCTCGCGCTGATTGTCGAGGCGAGCAAGCCCGTTGGGCACGAGAAAATCATCGTTTCCGTCGTGACCCACCACCTCGCGCGGCGTCTTGTCGGCGCTGATGTCTTCAAACTCGGCATACAGCACGGGATTGATCCAGTGCTCGCCCATTAACGGACGAACGCGGTTCTCCCACTTGAAGCCGGTAAAGATGGTGCTTTGGTTCGACGTCGCCTGCCCGTCCAGGTAGAACTCCGTGGTCCACCACGTCTTGATCCCATATTCCAGCTCGACACTTGAGCCAACAAACGCATCTCCACCACTCGGCGTAGCCGTGATGTTATAGGACGCGATTTCGAGGTTCCCCGGCTCCTCCATGTCCTGCGAGTAGACGACAAAGTACGGTCGCTCCTGCGCCAGGGCGCACTTCGGAGCAACAAGGAATATTGCAGGCAAGAACAAGACAGCCAAGGCAAAGTTCTTCGCAAAGAAAAATATTCCAGAAGAGGCCATCAAAACTCCGCCAATCTATGAACTGAAGTTGACCGCAAAATAAGAAGATCGCTATACTTGAAACTGTAATTATAGTTGCAACTCAGTTGCATCTTGTTACTTACTATTACACTGGTATACGGGAATAACTACAAGAGCTATAAGCAGATTTTGTTGCAACTTAATTGCAGTACGACTGCAACAAAGGTGGGATAGACAAAATGCCGCTGCCCGAGACCGAAGCACCTGGTGCGCTGCAAACGGCCCTGTTGACCCGGGGAATCCGCATGACGCGTCAGCGCAGGATCATCCTCGAAATCATTGAAACCGCCAGTCAGCATCTGGACGCGGCGCAGATCCTCCGCAAAGCGGTTAAGGCCGATCCCGACATTAATCGCGTGACGGTTTATCGCACCCTGGGTCTGCTGAAGCGGCACGGCCTGGTCGATGAACTCGACCTGCTGCACGTCAAGGGCGAAGGCCACTTTTACGAGCGCCGTCCGCAACGCGATCACATGCACATGACCTGCCTGCGCTGCGGCAAGGTGCAGGAGTTTGAGAGCGACCTCTTCGACCGCGTGAAAGGCCAGGTCGAACGCGACTGCCACTTCCACATCCTGGTCGCGCGTTTTGAGATTGGCGGCTATTGCGCCAGTTGCCGGAAGTAAGCGCGGCACTACAGCCGGCGCGAATTCCGCATGCCCTCGCGATAGCGCACGATAGCCTCCACCAGGCCCGGCATGGTGTACTCACTGGCCTCGATGTCGACCGGCAAGCCGAATCCCCGCAGAGTGGCCGACGTCACCGGTCCGATGGAGGCGGTGTGGACTCCATGATTTGCGCTTGTCTTCTTTAAGGCCGACCGCGCCCCTCGCAAGCTCAGCAGATCGACAAAATTCTTTACCGTCGAAGAACTGGTGAACGTTATTGCGTGCGGCCGGCGCATCTTGCTCGCCAGAATCGCCCGCAACTTCGTCGCGGAAGACTTCGGCGTCACGGTCTCGTATGCTTCCACCACATCGACCACCGCGGCGGACTTCCGCAGCTCGCGCGGGATAACGTCGCGCGCAATCTTTGCCCGCACCAGCAGCACACGCTTGCCCTTCACGCGCTGCCGCAGCGCCATAACGACCGACTCGGCCACGTACTCTTTGGGCGTCACCGCCACCGGCAGGCCATGCTTTTCGATTGCCGATTTCGTTGCCGGGCCGATGGCCGCAATCTTCAACCGTGCAAGTGCGGAGCCATCGAGCTTCTTCTTTGTCATGCGCTCAAAGAGCGACTTGACCCCGTTGACGCTGGTGAGGATGAGCCAGTCGTAGCTCGCCAGGTTTTGCAGTGCGGTATCAAGCGGTGCGTAGGAGCTGGGTCTGCGGATCGCGATGAACGGGATTTCGATGACCTCACATCCCAACTCGCGTAGAACGGAAGACAGGGATCCGGCCTGCTCCTTCGCACGGGACACTAAGACGCGGCATCCGCTGAGAGGCTTGGATTGCGCGGCGGAAGCAAGCTTGCGAAGTTTGACCATGTGTTCGCGATTTGCAATGCGGGCGGCAACAGGCCTACGAGACTTTACGGAACTTGAATTGATGCTGACCCATGCACTCTAACCGACAACGGACAACCGGCAACTGACAAGTGTCTTCTCACGGCTGTTGCGGCGCGCTGACGGCCGCGCCATAGACATCTTCCAGGATCTCAGTTGCCCCGCGCTGCAGCAGAGTCTCGCCTACCAGCTCGCCCAGCGCAACCGGATCAGTGCCGCTCTGTGTTTCGCGCAGAATCGTCGAGCCGTCCGGCCGCGCCACGATCGCGGTCAGGCGCAGAGCATCGTCCTTAGCAACGGCAAACGCGCCGATGGGAACCTGGCAGCCACCGCCAAGTTTGTTCAGCAGCGCGCGCTCGCACGTGGTTGCGGCACGCGCCGCGGGATCGTCGAGAAAACTCAGGTGCGTGCGCATCGTCTCATCGCCGGCTCGGATCTCGATCCCCAGTGCTCCCTGCCCCGCCGCCGGACACATGAATTCCTCCGACAACACTTCCTTCACCAGCTGCGTCTTGCCCAGCCTCGTCAGGCCCGCCGCGGCCAGGATAATGGCGTCGTATTCGCCTTCTTCCAGCTTGCGAACGCGAGTGTCGACATTGCCGCGCAAGGCGTGAATCACCAGATCGGGCCGCACCACCTTGATCTGTGCCTGGCGGCGAAGGCTGCTCGTACCCACTCGCGCCCCTTTCGGCAGTGACATTAGACTGTCGTGCTTGACGGAGAGGAAGACGTCGCGGGGATTCACCCGCTTTGTAATCGCCACCAGCTCGAAGCCCGGCGGCAATTCCGTCGGCAGATCTTTCAGGCTGTGCACGGCAAGATCGACACGCCCCTCGGCGAGAGCCTCTTCGATCTCTTTCGTGAACATCCCCTTGGTGCCGACCTGTGCCAGCGAAACGTCGGTGATCTTGTCGCCTGTGGTCTTGATGATTTCGATTTCCACCTCGTGCCCGCGCTCGCGCAGCAGCGACGAGATGTGGTTGGCCTGCCAAAGCGCCAATTGCGATCCGCGTGAGCCAATCCGGAGGCGGGCCATCAGCTTCGCGTCCCCGTTTTTTCGCTGGTTATGACACTGGCGTCGTCATCGGCTCGGGATGCCTTTGCTTCCCGCAGGCCGAATAAGCGGCGGACGAGATCAACGACGGTTGTAACTTCCGACGACTCGCGGGCTGCGGTCTTCAGTGTGGTGATGGGTGTGTGCATGATCTTGTTGATGATGCCGCGGCTCAGAGCTTCCACCGCGAGCTCCTGTTCGGGCGAGAGCTCGCCCAGCCGTCCGCGCACGCGATCGATCTCCGCCTGCCGGACGGTCTCCAGGTGTTCCTGCAACGAGACGATGGTCGGCACGACGTCGAGCGTCTGCAGTCGCGCCTGGAACTTGTCGACCTCCATCTGCACGATGGCTTCGGCGCGATCGGCCTCGGCGCGGCGGTCCGCAACGTGCGCCGACACGACCTGCTGCAAATCATCGATGTCGTAGACGAAGATGCCATCCAGCTTGTTCATCTCCGGGTCGATGTCGCGCGGAACGGCGATGTCGATGAAGAACATGGGACGGTTGCGGCGGCGGCTCAGGAATCGCTCGCCATGCTCTTTGCGGAAGATGGCATGCGGCGCGCCGGTTGAGCTGATGACGATGTCGGCCTGCGGTATGGTCTCGTAGAGCTGGTCGAATGGAATGGCTTCGCCGTTGAACTTCTTCGCCAGCCCAGCGGCGCGATCGAAGGTGCGGTTGGCAACGTAAATCTGCTTTGCCCCATGCGCAAGCAGGTGGCGTGCCGAGAGCTCGCACATCTTGCCGGCGCCAACCAGATAAATGCTCTTCCCTTGCAGGTTGCCGAAGATCTTTTTGGCCAGGTCGACCGCGACCGAGGCAACCGACACAGCCGAAGTCGCCACCGCGGTTTCGTTTCGCACACGTTTGGCGACGGCAAACGCGCGAGTCAGCAGCGCGTCGAGCTGCGAATTCACCGCTCCTACGGCACGGGCCGTGGCATAAGCTTCTTTCACCTGACCCAGGATCTGCGGCTCGCCGACCACCATCGAGTCGAGGCTGGACGCCACACGAAAGACGTGCCTCACAGCATCGCGCTCACGATGCTCATAGAGATGCTCACCGTACTGTGCCGGGTCAAAACCGTATATCTGGCGCATGAAGCCGTTAAGATCGGCGGAGCCGTTCACCGTGCGCGCCAGCAGCTCCACACGATTACAGGTAGAAACGATCATGCCCTCTTCGACGCCGGGATAGGAGGCCAGCTCCTTCACCGCCTCAGCCAGGCGCGATTCCGGAATGGCGAACTGCTCGCGCACCTCGACGGGTGCGGTCCGGTGATTCACGCCGATGACGACGAGGTTCATGAGGCGATAAACCTGTGCACGCGGCTGAAATTGTTGGCAGCCCACGCGCCGAGCGCTATAACGAAGGCAATGGTCGCCAGAAATGCCGCGCGCCGTCCTCGCCAGCCCGCAGTCCAGCGGGTGTACAGCAGCAGCATGTACACCGCCCACATGATGAACGACAAAACGATCTTCGGATCGGTGAAGAACATTGGCCCATACTTCTCGATGGCCAGCACCGAGCCGGTCAGGATCCCGAAGGTCATGAACGGAAATCCGAAGAGCAGGGCGTGATAGCCGATGTCATCGATGGTCTGCAACGGCGGCAGCCAGTTCACCAGCGGGGTCGGCTTCTTCGACTTCAACGCGCGCTCTTGCGCCAGATACAGCAGACTGGCGCCGAAGCTGAGAAAGAGCCCGGCGTATCCAGTGAAGATCAGCACAATGTGCACAAAGATCCAACCGCTGCGAAGAGCAGGCGACGAGAGAGTCACCGGCTTCTGGCCAATCGCCGAAGCAAATGTCAGTAAGAAGACAATGGGAAAGATCACGATCCCGGGCGAGGTGGTGCGATAGCCGACAAAGAATACGAAGAACACCACCATGGCAAGAAAAGCCAGAAGCGATTCGGAAAAGTGGACCGAGGCTGGGGAGAGGTGCCCGATCAGAATGGTCGATTCGACGAGCGAGACGAAATGAAAGATGAGGCCGAGGCCGACCGCCGGCTCCACAACCTTGGCCAGCAGATTGCCGCGTTTACTGAGCAATAGCAGAGAGTACAGCAGCCCCACGCCATAACAAACCACCGCGACTCGAAGCCAAAGTAGTGGCATAAACCCCATGAACGGTCACGCTTACCCGTTCCTGCTGAGTTTAAGTATAGCGGTAATGCCTGGCAGACCGAGTATGAACGTCACTCGCCCCTGTGATCTGCGTCACATGGCTAAGTAGGAGGAAAAACAGGGCTTGGATCGGCTAGCTAGGGTAGTGGAAGTGCACGATGTGTTGCGAGGCGATGGTCACGCCGTCGCGCATGGCCGGATGAAAGTGCCAGCGTTGTAAAACCTCCAGGACCTTCTGCTCGATGCCGTATCCGATGCCTTGAAGCAACTTCGTATCGACGACATTTCCGCGCGGGTCAATGGTCACCTCGACGATCACATCACCCTGGATTCCTACAGGCAGGTCGGCGCGCGAGACCGGAGGATCGGGATAAACGTCGGGGAAGGCGGGAACCACCTCATCGGTACTGAGCGGGCTGCCCGGAATGCGTCCGAAGGGCGATCCGCCACGCGCGGTCTGCTCCGGCGCGTTGTCCGCAGCCTTCGCGGCTAGGTCTTCGTGCTTCGGCTCAGCTTTGGGCGGCTTAGACTTGGGGGCAGCTGCCGCGCGCAGCGTGAGGCGCGCGCGATCCGGCTCAGGTTTGGGCTGCTCGGGACCGATGGGCGCGACGTAAACGATCGATTGTGAGCCGAACGACCCTGGTATGCCGAGCTGGGCGTCCGAGGGTGTAACGAAGACGGGAGCGGCCTGCCACAGCAGCGCGATCAGGACGAGAAGCTGCAGGGCAAACGAGGCGAGCATCGAGATGCTCGATCGCTTACGATCTGGTTGTGGCAACTGCTGAAACATCGCCATGCTGTTCCTTGGCAACTTGATTATGAGCCGGATTGGCCTTCCCTGTACAGCAACCAACGAGGTACTCGTCCCAAAAACATCCGGGTTCACGGCAGATTACGAAGCATCAGTCGACGCCAATGGATTGAAGCAAGGAGGGCAGCAACTCAGCGTCGAGCCGCAGCCGGCGGCCCTCATGGAGCATGTCAGGAACTTCGTCGAAGGCCTGCATCAGGCGCAGCTTTACCGCGGCATACTGCTCCGGTTCCGTAAGTGCTCGGCCGCGGCTTGCGAGCCATGATTCGAGCGCCTGTGGCAACAGGAAGATGCTGACCGCGAATGTGGTCTTGCGATCGGAAGTAACGTCGAAGATGAATTCCGTCGAGGGCGCTTCGGGATCGTTACCCAGCGCCGGACGCTTGCCGACAAAATAATACTGATACACGTAGCCGGTTTGCGCGGTGTAGGTCTTGAGTCGGCGGAGGGGCATAAGCAATGAGTAATTAGCAACTAGTAATTAGTAATTAGTAATTAGTAATTAGTAATTAGTAATTAGTAATTAGTAATTAGTAATTAGTAAGCACGTGCCGCCATAGGAGAGAAGCCGTCACCTTGAGAGCCTGCGTTTGGGAGCAGCGTCCGTCGCTTTTCTCTAATTACTAATTACTAATTACTAGTTGCTAATTGCTTTTTCATTCCGTCGGTCGTTCGCGGAGAATTGCCGCCGAGGTCTCCGAGCTCACGGGCGAATAGTACACCTCTTTGAAGGTGTAGGACTTCGCCTTGGTGCCGAGAATGGGCAGGATTTCCATGTGCCAGTGGTAATCATCCTCGATGGTCTTCCAGAAACCCAGAGTTTCGGAACGATGCACGGTATTCGGTGAGGTGTGCAGCACCATGTGGAAGCCGTCGGCGATGGTGCGGATGCGGTACAGCGTCCGACGCAGCAGGGCAGCGAAGTCGCGCATGGCGCCTGACTTCAGCGCGCTGCGCTCGAAGTAAGCCTCGTGATTGCGGGGGGCGATCCAGGTTTCGAACGGCACGCGCGGCGCGTAGGGGCAGGCAGCGATGTACTCGCCGCGAACTTCGACCACGCGAAGCTTCTGCTCCTGCTCCTGCCGCAGGATGTCGCAAAAGACGCAGCGTTCCTTCACGCGATAGTGTTCGCGCGCGGCGCGAAGCTCGTACAGCACGCGGCGCGGAACGAAGGTCGTGGCGACGATCTCCGACGTTGGATGATCGAATTCCTGGCCCGACATGGCGCCGTAATTCTTGAAGATGCTGATGTACTTGAATCGCACATCGCCTTTGAGGTCCTGAATGCGCTGGCCGCAGAGGGCAAGATACTCTTCGATCTCGCGGTCGTTGGCATTCCACAGATGACGATCATGGCGCGCGTTTTCGACAATCACTTCGTGCGCGCCCACCGGCCGCATCTTGTCGTAAAGCCCGTTGCCGGAGCGGCCCGGATCGCCGTCGATCCCATAGAGCGGGTGCGGATGCACCACGGCCCGCGCCGACCAGGGACTGCCGTTCACCGTGGGCGCGGTCGCGACAACCTGCAACGGCAGGCCGGACTCAGGGCAGAAGGGACACAAAGCGCTGCCTGATGCGGACGGCTCGGGCTCGTCACCACAGATGACCCATGACCGCGTGATGGGATCTTTGCGCAGCTCCATCTTCTTTACTCTACGTCGCTCGGCGAAAAGTGGGAAGGGGCTTATGGCTGGGCCGCAACATCCACAGCCTTGATACCTCCCAGACTGGAACTCGCCCCATCCAGGTAACATCCGGCGTCCTACACAGTGTCACCGCTACCTTGTCGCACTTAAGATGTCGGTCTGAGTACCCCCGGCGGGATCGATCCACCCGGGGACCGGCTCCGATTGCGGAGCAAGAGAGGCGTTTGCGCATGAGACGAATGGTGGAAGGTGCGTTGTGTGTCACCGTGGCGTTGACCTGGTTTGCGTGCACCCGCAAGCCGGAAATCACGCAGGACGATCTGGTCCATCGCACGCAGGAACTCGTCGATGCAGTCGCCGTGGGAGATCAGGCTCCCAGGAAGAAATATTTTGCGGACGACACCATGTACTTCGACGAGAAGGGCCGCAACATGAACAAGGAGAAGCTTGTGGCCGACATCACGCCCCTGCCGGCCGGATCGTCGGGCAAGATTGTCGTGCGGAATCCCCAGAGTCACATCGAAGCCAACGTGGCCATCCTGAGTTATGACCTGGATGAGACGGAAATCATCTACGGCCAAGTGGAAAAGGCGCGCTATCACGAGACCGACACCTGGATGCGCCGCGACGGCGGGTGGAAAATCGTCGCCGCACAGGCCCTGCGCTACTACCAGGATCCGGCGCCAGGCGCCGCCGATGTGCGGGAATTCAAGGATTACCTGGGCGCGTACGCGCTCGCTCCGGATAAGACACTCACCATCTCTCAGCAGGGTCAGCAGCTATTTCTGCAGCGCAAGGACAGGCCAAAGGTCGAGCTGATTCCGGAAGGCGGGCCCGTCTTCTTCCGCAAAGGCGTGGAGGGCCGAACGCTATTTCGTCGCGCGGCCGACGGCAAGATAGATGCCCTGATCGACCGCAGAAACAATGAAGATGTGGTCTGGACGAAACAGGCTGGAGGCTGATCTCTCGATTTTTCTTCCCACACGAGCGATGGTTCACAATATGATGAAAGTGGCGGAGGAGAGATCCTCCGCTTGCCGTGTCTACGTTGCCGCGTTCCCGTAAACGTGTGGCACGGCTGAAGCCAAGTCTTGCGAAACAGGATTCGCCGAGCTACCGCTCGGAACCTCCGCCGTAAGGTCAATTCATGGAAATCAAAACTGTTGGAGTTATCGGCGCGGGCACCATGGGCAATGGGATCGCGCATGTATTCGCCAAGGGCGGTTACTCGGTAGTCCTGGTCGATGTCGAACAGAAGTTCCTCGATCGCGGTCTCGACACCATCAGGAAGAATACGGAACGCGAGGTCAGCAAAGGCAAGCTTACCTCGGAGCAGCGCGAGCAGGCGCTGGGGCGCATTGCCCCGTCCACCGACCGCGGCCGGCTTGCCGCATGCGATTTCATCGTCGAGGCCGCGAGCGAGCGCTTCGACATCAAGGCGGAACTCTTCCGCGATCTCGACGCGCGATGCCGCCCCGAGATCATCCTGAGCTCCAATACGTCGTCGATCTCCATTACCAAACTCGCCGCCATTACGAAGCGTCCAGACAAGGTCATCGGCATGCACTTCTTCAATCCCGTGCCGATGATGAAGCTGGTGGAAGTCATCCGGGGGCTGGCGACCTCCGATGAGACATACAGCACCGTGAAAACCCTCGCGGAGAAGCTGGAGAAGACGCCCGTCGAGGTGAACGACGCGCCGGGGTTCGTCTCCAATCGTGTCCTGATGCCGCTGCTCAACGAAGCCATGTACGCCGTGATGGAGGGAGTGGCGACGCCGGAAGCCGTGGACGAGGTGTTCAAGCTCGGCATGGCGCATCCCATGGGGCCGCTCACCCTCGCCGATTTCATCGGGCTGGATGTCTGCCTGGACATCATGCGCGTGCTGCAAACCGGCCTGGGCGATCCCAAGTACCGGCCGTGTCCCCTGCTGATCAAGATGGTGGACGCGGGCTGGCTGGGGAGAAAGTCGGGACGAGGCTTCTATCAGTATTAGTTGAGCATTGCCAGCCATCCTGCTGAATTGAAATCGGTTATTGTATTGTGCAGAACTTTCTTACTGCGGCCCTCGTGCATCTTCAAATTGCCCGCGCGCGTATGCGATAGCCGGTGACGCAGTCAGGGCAATCCCGATATTCCCATCTACCTACAAGCCAAAGTGGAGTACGCGAAATTCCAGTAGCAGCGAGGCGCGCGCTCGACAAATGTCCTCGCACCGTTGGCAGGATGAAACATGGAATGACGGTTAAGGGAGCAATCGCTCGCGCTGCGTTACACTGCGGATCGTATGCGCGTGCTGAAGCTCTACGATCCCGGGCGCCGCGGCACCTGGCTCGACCAGCTTGCGCCCGGCGAATATCCGCTCTTCTTGCGCGATGGAAAGACGTGTGCTGAGCGCGATGCCGACGGCAGACCGCTCAGGCGAAGCGGCGACAGCGTCTGCCTTGTCTTCAGCAGCCTCGAGGAAGCAAAGCAGTTCGGCGAGCAGAAAGTCCGCGAGCGGCCCGACCTGCGCTGCGATATCTACGACCGCGAAGGTCTTCGCAATCCGCCGCTGTGCAGCTTCGGCGACCGCGAATGGAACCCCGCGCCACGAACGCTGCTGTGGCTGGCCGGTGGCTGCGCCGTCGCCAGCCTTCCGCTGTTTTTCTGGGACTGGAGCCGGCGCGGTGAACTGGTGCTGGCCAGCATCATCGGAATCAACCTCATCGCTGCCGGTCTGCGCCTACTCTTCTGGGGATTAGGCGCCCTCGACGATCGCCGCGAACAGCGCAACCGTCCCGCTTGACTCTCACCGGCGCACGCCAGGTGGCGACGCGCGTTTGTACAAGAACTTCTGTGATATCTTGCGGTCATCTCGAAATTCTTCTTCAGCCTTTGCCGAGGCACGCTGACGAACCGTCCGAGGACCATCCCTGACTGAAATGATTGCCGCCGCGCCACGGACGCTCACCGACGCTCTCAACGCCGCTCCCGCGACGCGCGAGTTCATCACCGCGTGGAATGACGAGGACGATTGCGAAACGGTGACCTTCGGCGAGTTTCGCCGCCGCGCACGTGTGCAGGCGGCGTTGCTTCGCAAGCACGGAGCCGCGGCCGGCGACCGTATCGTCATCATCATGCCGCAAGGTATTCCCGCGATGACCGTATTTGCGGGCGCGATGATGCTGGGCGCTGTGCCGGCATTTCTCGCATACCCCAACTTCAAGGTCGAGCCCTCCAAATATCGCTCTGGGCTTGGTGGAGTGACAGCAAACCTCAGCGCCCGATTGGTCGTGATCGACGCGCAGTTTCCTGACGAGATGCTGGGCCACGTCGCGCTTGGCAAAAGTACCCAGTTGCTTCGCGCAAGCAACGACGTTTCCGGTGGTGAAGAAAAGACGCTCGATCCGGCAATCGGCCCCGACCGTCTGGCCTTTCTTCAGCACTCGGCGGGAACCACGGGACTGCAAAAAGGCGTCGCCCTGACGCACGCCGTCGTTCTGCGCCAGATTGAGCATCTCACGCAGGCCCTCCACATCGATGGCTCTCGTGATCGCGTGTACAGCTGGCTGCCGCTCTATCACGACATGGGTCTGATCGCCTGCTTCATGCTGCCGCTCGCCTGCCATGTGCCGGTGGTGATGCAGTCGCCACTGAACTGGGTTATGCAGCCGGAGAGCATGCTACAGGTCATCACCCGTTATCGCTGCACCCTGGCTTGGCTGCCGAACTTCACCTTCCAGTTCGTGCCACGACGCACGCCTGAGGAGCGCTGGTCGCAGTACGATCTGTCGTCTGTGCGCGCGCTCATCAATTGCTCCGAGCCCGTCCGCGCTGCCAGCATGGATGAGTTCGATCGCGCCTTCGCGCCCATTGGCCTGAAGCGCGAGGCGCTGCAATCCTCGTACGCGATGGCGGAGAATGTCTTCGCGGTCACGCAATCCGGAATCAACGGTCGTACCGGGCCGGCCCGCGTCTGGGCCGATGGCGCGCGCTTTCGCAGCGAACACATCATCGCGCAGGTTGCGGAAGGTACATCGGGTGCGATTTCGTTTATGTCATCGGGACAACCGCTGTCAGGCAATGAAGTCCGAATCGTCTCCGATGCCGGCGAGCGTCTTCCTCAGGGCAGCGTGGGCGAGATCCACATCAAAAGCGACTCCCTCTTCTCCGGTTACTACAACCGCTCCGATCTCACCGCCCAAGCGATGGTCGACGGGTGGTTTTGCAGCGGCGACCTCGGCTTCCTGCTCGACGACGAGCTGTATGTCGTCGGGCGCAAGAACGACCTGATCATCGTCGGCGGCGAGAACATTTATCCGCAAGACATCGAGGAGGCCGCCGCGGCGCACGCAGCGATTCATGACGGACGCGCCGTCGCGATGGGCCTCTACAACCCCGACACGGGCACGGAAGAGGTCGTGCTGGTCGCCGAAGTCGAAAGCGAAGAGCTGTTGCAGAACGCCGAGGAGGTCGAGAGCGATATCCGCGCATTCGTCGTAGAAAGCGCCGGCGTCGCGGTTCGGAGTATCTTCTTAAAGCCGCCGAAGTGGATCGTGAAGAGCACCGCGGGCAAACCGGCGCGCTCCAGCACACGTGAAAAGCTGCTGCGAGAGCATCCCGAGCTGCAGGAGAGAGTAGGTCGTGACGGCTGAACAACAACAGATGTCCGAGTACGTCGCCCACCTCATCCGTAAGCCGGATATTACCATCGATGAGAATACGCGGCTGGTTTCGTCGGGCCTGATCGATTCCATGGCGCTGGTCGATCTCCTGGTCAAGCTCGAGGATCTCACCGGGCTGCGCATTTCGCCGGGAAAAGTTCAACCCAAAGACATGGACACGGTGGCGCTGATGTTCGCGACAGCGCAACGCGTGGGCAAGCCGCGGAAGTGATGGGCGGATTACACGACGAGAGAAGCAGTTGAACGCGACACCCACAATCAAAGTTGAATCGCGGCCGAACGTCGAGGAGCGCAGCCGGTTGCGTCGCATAAAGCTTGCGCTCTTCTGCGCGTCGCTCGTGCTGAGCGTGGGCGCCTTCATCGCCATCGACTACTTCTACAGCGCGGCCGTCCTCGGATCGGCAATCAGCGGCGGCTCGCACGGGTTGTGCTTCAGCCGCGATCCGGTGCGGGGCTTTGCCTTCCAGCCCAACTGCTCCTGCATCCGTCCATGGCTGGGAAACTCCTACCAATTCGACACCAACAATCTCGGCTTTCGCGACGAGCGCGTGCGCGACGTTCCGCTCACCAGCTCGCGCCCTCGCGTGCTGATTCTCGGCGACTCCGCGCCCGAAGGTATGGCCAGCTGGAAGGACAGCTTTATCGGCCGCGTCGCTGCCAATTTTCCCCAGTATGAATTCCTGAACAGCAGTGTTGAAGGCTACTCGCCCTCGAATTATCTGAACACCGCGCGCATGCTGACCCAGCGTGGCGTCGCCTTCGATGAGGCGATCGTTTTCATCGACCTCTCCGATGCCCAGGACGAGGCCGCGTTCTTCCGCGATAAAGATTCCTCAGGCGCGGTCACCATGGCCGGCGGAAAAGCGACGAAGACGAGCGAATATTCGCGCGCGCGCCTCTGGATCAACGATCACCTGCTGCTCACCAACGATGTCTTCCAGTTCTTCGAGAAGACGCTGATCGGCCTCGGCTGGTATCACCTCGACCTCGGACACGGCGGCAACGAGTTCGACCTCGAGCGCTCGGCCTGGACCTACCGCAAAGTCTCCGACACCGACCCTTATGAAACCGGCTACGCGCCGCTCGGCCTCGAAGGCGGTATCGCGAAAGAAAAGTCAAAGATGGATGTATTGTGGCGCGAGCTGGCATCGCGGAACGTCCCGATCAGTGTTGTCGTCTACCCCTGGCCAGCGCAGCTGGCGCATGACACCGTCGACTCGCGCCAGGTACGCATCTGGCAAGACTGGTGCCAGGGCAAGTGCAAGCGCTTCATTTCGCTCTTCCCTGCTTTCTTCGCCATCAAGGACCAGTGCCCGCGGACCCAGCCAGGCTGCTGGTATCTGAGCCACTTCATTTTCGGCGACACGCATTACAACTCGACGGGCGACGCTGTTGTAGCAAATGTAATCAGCAGGAGCCTGTCCGACGTTCCCGTGTCGAAGGCGGGAGAGGCCGGCCAGGCTCCGGCCACAGGCGGGGTGTTTTCATCGAGCGGAGTGACGCCTCCGCCGAGCGCCGATCGCTCAACCTTGCTCCGAGCATTGCTCTATGTTCTCGCTCTGGTCGTGGGACTGCTCGTGATGAGCAAGTCACGCTCCCGTAGCGTACGGCAACTGTTTCTGCTGCTCGTCAGCTACGGCCTCTACCTAACGTGGGGAGCCTGGTTCCTCCCGGTTCTGCTCGCGTCGACCCTCGTCAACTTCCTGCTCGGACGCTGGATGCAGCGGCGGCAATCGGCAGCCGTGCTCTGGACGGGCTTGGTATTCAATCTCGCTCTATTAGGGTTGTTCAAGTATCTGCCGGGCGCGGCCATATCAGTTCCAATCGCGTCGCTTCAAAGATTCGCACACATCGCGCTGCCGCTCGGTATTTCGTTCTGGACTTTCCAGGCGATGAGCTATCTCTTCGATCTATACCGCGGCGAAGAACTCGGTCCTTCCTTCATCGAGTTTGCGCTCTACATGGCATTCTTCCCGGTCACCATCTCCGGCCCGATCTGCCGCACGCCGGAGATGCTGCCGCAGTTTCGATCAGAAGGAGCCCGCTCACGTAGCGACGTCGGTCACGGTCTCGGCCGCATCGCAACTGGCATTCTGATGATGGCCATCGCCCAGTTACTCGGCCGCGGCATCATCAGCGGGCAAGGCATCAACCTCGGCTTTGATCAAACCACTCACTGGAGCGGCGTCGACGTCTGGTGCCTGGCCATCGGTTATGGGTTGCAGGTTTTCTTCGACTTCGCCGGCTACTCGCACATCGCCATCGGCGCCGCGAAGATGCTGGGCTTCACCTTGCCGGAAAATTTCGCGCGGCCTTTCTCATCGAACACTCCATCGGTCTTCTGGACTCGCTGGCACATGTCGCTGTCTTTCTGGATCCGTGATTATGTCTTTCTCCCATTCGCCATGCTTCGTAGAGAAGATTGGTGGCGAAAGTTGTGCCTGCTGCTCGCAATGCTCCTCTTCGGACTGTGGCACGGCGCGACCGTCCCCTTCATCCTCTTCGGCTGCTATCACGGTGTGCTGCTGATCATGCATCGGTTCGTGCAGCAAGGCGAACGACGCCTCAGCTGGCCGCCGGCTGCGAGGGCATGGACGGCGGTTTCCTGGCTCGTGACAATGGCCCTGATCAGTCTGGGGTGGATTTTCTTCCGCGCCGACTCCGCCGCGCAGGCGCGGCAGATGTTTGCGGCCCTTTTCTCGCCGGCAACTTACTTCCAACATGCACTGCACTCAAGCCTGTACGCGATTGTGCTCGGCATCGCCGTGGCTTACGCACTGACGCTATGGACGCTCGACTGGCTCGACGCCCAGGCGCAGCCACCGGATGCCTCCGCTCCCTCAGGCCGCATTCACGTGATTGTCATTCTTGCGCGCGAGCGCCGGCTGTGGCTCGCTCCCATGTGGGCCGCTGCAACGGTGCTTGTGCTGACCATGATGACCAGCCAAACCCGCTCTGCCAACGTGTTCCTCTACCGTTCGTTCTAGCGTGCTTCGATCGCGGACACCGTCCGCTGACGAACATTCCCGCAACTCAGATATTTCCATCAGCCCTCATTTGCGCCTCGTCCCTCATCATCATGCTTTCGTAAATTGCACGGATATTTTCGCGTCCGAATACGTCTATTACTTCCACAGGATCGGGACGTTTACCTGCACAGACCACCACTATGGCGATCCAGATGTTTCCACTCCCGCCCATCGCGACCAGGCCGGCAGCCGGCATACGCGTCATTCTCTGCGAGCCTGACCAGAAGCTTCGCGCGCAGCTGCGATGGTTCATCGCAAGCGACCCTCTGCTGATCCTCGCCGCGGAGCCGCGTGATTGGGTCGAGTGCGCACCGGTTTTGGAAGAACTGATCCCGGAGTTGCTGATCATCAACACCGAACTGATGCCTGACGATTGGCCCGCCGCAGTCGAGCACGACAGCCTCGCGCCTATGGTGATCACCTCCGGAAGGCGTTACCGTGCGACTGCGCCTTCACACATTCATCTCGACGCAACAGCTGCCGACGCCGAGTCGATCAGGTCTGCGCTGGACCGCGCGGTAAGGGAGATTTACAACCGCAAGGCCACGCAGCTTCTGTACCTGGTGAACAGATATGTGACCGCGTCGGAAACCGTCGTCACCTACAAGTCCGGTCTCAAGGTTGAACGCGACGGAGAAGTCTTCGAACTGGATACTGAGAGGATCATGGCAGTTACCGCTGCACGGAAGTGCGTATCCATCCATAGCACCGATGGTACCTTCCTCTTACGCGAACCCATCCATTCCGTGGCTTCCAGGCTCGATCCTGCGAAGTTCATCAGGATCCATCGTTCTGTTCTCATTAATGCGCGCCATCTTAACTATCGTGAAAGCGCGTCGGGAAAAGGACTATACGCAGTGCTGGTCGACGGAACGAGGTATCACGTTGGACCGAATTATCGCGATGCACTTGCTAATATCGTCGAGCCTTCGTAGCTCCTGGCGCGCACGAAGCTATTTTCGTACTGCACGAATTTTTCGTACCGCACCAATTCATTGAGCCTCTGCCGTCCTTCGTATTTACTCAAATGATTCCGCAAAGCTGAACAGAGCCGAGCTTCGCCGTTCTACCCTTCTCCTCCGCTTCTTGTCCCACAATCACCGGACTGAACCTTCTGCCTATGACCGAAGGCCGACGACGTGCTCTTTTGCTCTGCGGGCAATCGCACAGTTTCCACGAACACGTGCGCCTGTCCCGACTACTCAGGTCAAGTGTGAGGGAGTATGAGAGTAAGAAGACTGATCACGGGATTTCTGGCCGTCCTGGTCATCGCTGCTGCCATTGCGCCGTGCTTGATGGCGCAGTCGCTGGTTTCAGGCGATCTGACGGGCACGGTCACCGATCCGAGCGGCGCTGTCGTATCCGGCGCCACGGTAACGTTAACCAGCAATGCCACCGGCGCAACACGCGCCACCACGACCAACGCCAATGGTGCTTATCGCTTCTCACTGGTGCCCCCGGGCAGCTACAACGTCAGCGTGACTGCGCAGGGCTTCAGCAAGGCCGATGCGACGGTCAGCGTGAACGTAGGGCAGGCGACCATCGGCGATCTCAAGATGGCCATCGGCACTTCTTCGCAAACCGTCGAAGTCACCTCGGCCGCGCCTTTAGTGCAAGCCGATAACGCCGATCTCTCGACCAACTTCAACCAGACGCTCATCGCCAACCAGCCCAATGGCGGCAACGACATCACCTTTGTCGCGCAGACGGCGCCGGGCGTAACGATGAATACCGGCCAGGGCTACGGCAACTTCAGCAGCTACGGCCTGCCCTCTACTTCCAATCTGTTCGTCGTCAATGGCGAGAACGATATGGATCCTTACCTCAACCTCGCTAACTCGGGCGCGACGAACCTCACGCTCGGCAGGAACGACATCCAGGAAGCCACCGTGGTGAACAACGCCTACTCCGGCCAGTACGGGCAGCAGGCGGGCGCGCAAGTGTCTTACGTCACCAAGTCAGGCTCGAACCAGTTTCACGGCAATGCCGAATACTGGTGGACCGGACGCGCGATGGATGCCAATGACTGGTTCAACAACCTGAACGGCACGCCGCGTCCCTTCGCCAACAACAACGAATGGGCAGCTTCGATTGGCGGGCCGATCAAGAAGGACAAGACATTCTTCTTCCTGGACACCGAGGGGATTCGCTTCATCGTGCCATCCACGCAGCCGGTGTTCGCGCCCAGCCCGAACTTCGCCTCGGCCACGCTCTCGAACCTGGCCGCCACCGATCCCAGTTCGGTGCCGCTTTACAGCAGGCTCTTCCATCTGTATCAGACTGCGCCCGGATATAACGTGACGGCGTTCGGTCCGGGAGACGGCGGCAATTGCGGTGTGTCGATCGTCGGCAACTGCATTGGGACATATCAAGCAACGCCGGCGTTGCCTGGGACTGAGTTCATCGTCAGCACCCGCATCGACCAGAACTTCTCCGACAAGGACCACGTCTTCTGGCGCGTGCGCATCGACCAGGGCACGCAGGCGACCTTTGCCGATCCCGTCAACTCGGCCTTCAACGCGGCCAGCTATCAGCCGGCGTACGATGGTCAATCGCAGTGGAACCACGTCTTCGGGCCCAACGCGACGAACCAGTTCATCGCGGCCGGAAGCTACTACCGCGCCATCTTCACCCAGGGCAATCCCCAGCTCTTCCCATATTCGCTGGTCAGCACCGGCTTCAGCCTGACCAACGTAGGCGGGCTGGTCTTCGACTTCCCGCAGGGCCGCAACACAACCCAGTATCAGATCGTCGACGACTTCTCTCTGACCAAGGGAGCGCACAATCTCAAATTCGGCGCCAACTTCCGCCGCTACGACATCACTGACTACACCTTCAGCATTCGCAACTACCCTGAGGTCTTCATCGCTACGCCGCTCGATCTGTACAACGGTTTCTCCGTGCAGTATCGGCAGACCTTCCCCTCGCGCGCGACGGAACCAGTCGCGTTGTGGGGAATCGGCATTTACGGACAGGATGAGTGGCGGGTCAATAAGAGCTTGAAGTTGACCTTGGCCTTGCGTGGCGAGCACAACTCCAACCCAGTTTGCCAGCTGAACTGCGCCGCCCTGCTGACCGCGCCGTTCAATGCGTTGCTGGGCGCCGGACAACTTACACCCACTACGCCGTACAACTCCGTCATCGATGCCAACCGTCACCAGATCTTCCGCGCGACCGACTCGATCAACATCTCGCCGCGCGTCGGATTTGCCTGGTCGCCGGGCGGCAACGACAAAACCGTGGTTCGGGGCGGCTTCGGGATCTTCTACGACGCCCTGCCCGCGGTCATCGGCGATCAATTCATGCTGAACCTGCCGAACCTGGTTGAGGAGCGCGTGCCTGGACAGTGGGCCAACACCACCTCTGCGGGCACGGGTGCAGAAGCTGCAGCATCGGCAGCGGCCATCATGTCGGGATTCGCCAATGGGGCATCCTTCGCCAGCCTCAAGGGTCAGCTGGGCGCTGCTTTCCGGACCCCGGTCTTCCGGAGTCAGGCGGGCACCTTCCACACACCGCAGTATCAGCAGTGGAGCTTCGGGGTCCAGCAGGCCATCGGCGATAAGAGCTCGGTCAGTCTCGGGTACGTCGGCAATCACGGCATCTACGTCCCCGTGTACAACGAGGGCCTGAATGCCTTCGGTGCAGGCTATGCTCCTTTCCCCGACACGGTACCGACGCCCATCTTCGGCGCCGTGCAGCAGTACTCCAGCGCCGGAGTTTCCAACTACAACGGGCTGACTGCGTCGTTTAACCAGCGCGTGACCTATGGTTTCTCAGTGCAGGCCAGCTACACCTGGAGCCACGCCATCGACGAGGTATCGAACACTGGTGTGCTGTCAACGCCGTACAACAACTCAAATGCGACGTTCAGCGCGACTCCATCGAACGTGCAGTACCAGATCAATCCCACCTGCCTGCGTTGCTACAACTACGGCAACGCTGACTACGACATTCGCAATTCGTTTAACGCGAGTTACGTCTGGCAGACTCCGTTCAAGTTCTCGAACAAGTATGTGAATGGAGCGCTGGGTGGCTGGACTCTCTCGCAGAACTTCTTTGCCCGCTCTGGACTGCCGTTTACCGTGATCGACGGCAACGTCTCAATTGCGAACTACACCCCGTTGAATCCGCCCGCGCAGGTTTTGGGACCGGCGCAGCAGAGCTGCGTCAATGGGCTGAGCACCTGCCTGGCGTTCAACCAGTTCGCCACTGCGACCACCGCGTTTCCCAACCAGCTACGGAACTGGTATCGCGGACCCGGGTTCTTCGACTCGGATTTCAGCATCAACAAGAACTTCAAGCTGACGGAGCGGCTGGCGTTCGGATTCGGCGCCAACTTCTACAACATCTTCAACCATCCGAATTTCACCAATCCCGATAACAACTTTGCCGACGGCGATCCCGCTCTGGGTGGCACCTTCGGCAAGGTCCTGACCACGACTGCGCCGCCTACTGGTCCGTACGGCGCATTCGCACCCGGCCTGCCTTCGGGACGAATCATCCAGTTCCAGGGCAAGCTGCTGTTCTAAATCCCCCTCGCGTCACATGTTCGGCGGCCTCGTTCTGAGGCCGCCGTTTTTGTTTGGAGGTGAGGCCGACGTCACAGCGAATGCAGAAATGCCAGCACCGCTTTTTGCTCCGCGTCGTTCAGCCGGAAGAAACGTTCTCGCACTTCTTCCGATTCTTTGTCGTGCCGCTTGATGGCATCTTCTACGGTGATGGAGTTGCCGTCGTGCATCAGGCGGGAGCGCAGGCGCAAGCCCCACAGCGGCGCAGTGCGGATCTTGTCGCGCGCACATCGCGTGTCGCGGGTCAGTTTGGGCTGCTTCTCGCCCTCAGCCACCGCAGTCTGATAGCTCTCGCTGCACTCGTCTTCTCCCGATGGCTCGTTCGGCGCGACGCCCGCCGCTCTCTCCTGCTGCATGCGTTTGGCAAGCCGCTCGCGCCCGAAGTGCTCGACCAGCGCGATGGAGATCCCGTCGCCTGTGCCCACGTTGTGCAGCAGGAAATCGCTGTAAGGATGAATGGCGCGACTTTCGATAGCGTCCGCGTGCAAGCCGGGGCCGCTCAGTACGGCTGGACTCTTGCCGGTCACGATGGTTTCTACATGGCAAGAGGCGCAGCCGATTGTCGTGAACAACTCCTGCCCGTGTTTGACATCAGGGTTGTTGATGACCGTCTGGTCGCGCTCCGGCGCTTTCAGCGAGCGCATGAAGCTGGCGAAGTGATCGACGTCTTCCAGATTGTTGTTGGTGGGATCGGGCAGGCTGTTGGGTTCGGTAATCTTGTTCGGATCTTTGTTGGGAATCGTAGTCGTCACCGGCGGATTGCAGATGGTCGTCACTTCATCTTTCTGAAGGCTGCTGGTCACGCCCATCTCGTTGAGGTAAGCATCGGCAGCGAAGGCGAGCAAGCTGGCGTGCTGGTCCTTCCAGCCAAAACGTCCGATGCGGTCTGGCCCTTCGCCGTCGGGTACCGGAACCTTCACTGCCTGTCCGCAGATTCTTCCGTGCGACTCACGGCACTGCTCTCGGCGAATCTTCAAGAGCGTCGCATCAGGAATCGCCTCGACATAGCCATCGCCCAGAATATTCGTCGTCAGACGAAAGGTGCGGATGGTTTCGGTTGCGGGCGCGTGCTCCTGGACTTGCGGACAGATGGCGCGATCGTTCACCAGCGTGCGATCCGTGATCGTCGCCGCGCCGTCGTTGATCGGGATCTGCGGATTCTGGAAGAAGCCGTGCTCGTCGAGATGCCCCACACGCAGCTCGCTCACCTGGCTGGCAGCGCCGCTCACCGGCGTCTGATGACATTCGCGGCACGACTGCGCATTGTAGATCGGCCCCAGCCCGTCGGGCGCGATGTGCTCGACTTCATCGAAGAACTCTTGATCGGACGTGCGCCGGCCGGCGTCAGAAAAGCCGTTGCTCTGATTATCGAATCCGGCAAGCGCTTCCGGCGCCGGAGGTGATGTTGGCGGCGGTGTTTGAGATGGCGGCTGGCCGCAAGGCTGGGCGGCAAACATCAGGAAAACAGCACAAAGGGAGACCAGCAACAGCGTTGCGATCTTCACGAGGCGCTCCTTGGAGGGAATGTGGTGCGGTCAAAATAGCCTGATCGTCCGCTTGCGTCAATCGGAGAAACTCATACCACAATGTGGCACACGGGCCGATGTAGCGACACTTTCAAAGTCGCGACGGGCCGCTCTCGCGATGTGAAAAATTTTCGAGTTTGCGAAAATCTGTCCTAAGCTGCTCCGTCCCGCTCGACCCACCATCTCTCATTAATTCAGGTACTTGGGTTCCTAAGGTGAGATTGGAAGCCAACCTGCTCTTTAGTGCGGCATTATGATCACTCGTCGGCGCCTGATTGCACTTTCCGCTGCTTTGTTGGCCTCCACTCTCGCCTTTTTGACCGCCTGCGGCGGCGGAGGTTCGAGCTCTGGCAACTCAACTCCAGCTAACCCGATGGTCAACGTTTCGATCAGCGATCCGCCCACGTGCTCGGGGCCCTCTGGTCCTTTCGCCCACGTTTACGTGACCATCACCGACGTAAAGATTCACACCAGCTCAAACGCCGGGCCCAACGATCCGGGATGGGTTGACCTGACGCCCAATCTCAGCCAGAGTCCAAAACAGGTTGATCTGTTGGCGGAGGCAAGCAATCAGTGCTTCCTCGCGACTCTGGGATCGAATGTCGAGCTTCAGCCGGGAAGTTATCAGCAGATCCGAATCTATCTTGCGGACAATAACGCAACCGTGCCTTCGAACGCTTGCGGCTCCACGGCCAACTGCGTCGTGCTGAGCGCGAATCCGACCACGCCCGTTCCGCTCAACATCTCCAGCGAATCACGAACGGGCATCAAGATTCCCAGCGGACAGATCGCCGGTGGCCAGTTCACGATTGCTGCCGGAGAAACCAAGGACCTGAATATCGACTTCGATGCCTGCCAGTCCATCGTGCACGAAGGCAACGGGCAGTACCGTCTGAAGCCCGTGCTGCACGCCGGAGAGGTGGCGCTCACCTCTACGTCCATTAACGGCACGGTTGTCGATAGTGTTTCCGGTCACGCCATCGATGGCGGCGTCACGGTGGTCGCGCTGGAACAGAAAGACAGTAGCGGAGTCGATCGCGTCATCATGGCGACGGTCACCGATTCCACGGGAGCATTCGTCTTCTGCCCAGTGCCGGCCGGCTTCTATGATGTCGTTGCCACCGCGATTAATAACGCGGGCACGGCCTACGGAGCGGCGGTCATCACCGGAGTGCAACCGGGCAATGCTCTCGGAACTTTGCCCTTGGTGGCGGAGACGGGCGCCAACACAGCACCTGCGTCCATCACGGGTCTGATCACCACAACGACCGGGAATGCGCCGACCTCGGCGGACATCGTTCTTTCCGCGCTGGAACCGGCGGCGATCAACGGCTCGAATGTGCTCGTGACCGTGCCGCTGCCGGCGCAGTCGATGGCGACGGCCACTCTGACTACCGTTAGCGATAACAGCTGCCCGGCGCATACCGATTGCGTCAATTACACGCTGTCGGTGCCCGCGCTCAATACCAGTGTGGGGGCGTTCAGCACCAGTGGTCACCAGCAGCCATCGGCGCCCGCGCCCGGTCCGGTCGCTTACACGCTTGACGGGCAGGCAGTCGTGCCCAGTAGCGGCGGAACACCCGATTGCTCTCCCTCTGACGTGCAAATCAGTACAACGAGCATGGGGCAGCCGCTGGTCGTCACCGCCGGAGGATCGGTCACGGCTGCGGACCTGAACTTCACCAGCTGCCAGTAGCGAAGCAGCTATTCCGGTAGCACCCATCTCCTGTAGCGCCGATCTCCAGATCGGCGCTACATTCACTCCGTGGGCGCGCGGTAGCCTTCCTTGTAATGCACCTGCAGGCGCACCGTTTGCGACGGCTGCGCCACCTTCACCGTAATCTTCCGCCACTTGCCATTGTGCGAATCGTCGCTCGGCCGATAGCCCAGAACATACTCACTGCGCAGTTCCCTGCTCACAATGGCTGCGATGTCCGGAATCTTGCGACGGTCATCCGCGGCAATCGTCCTGCCGCCGCTGGCGTCGGTGAGCTCGCTCAGCCAGTCCCGTCCCATCTTCTCTTCAATCGTGCGGAGCAGCGGAATCGGCTCCTCGTCGAAAATTCCAATCGCGTAAGTCAGCACGTCCGCTTCTTCGATGACCTTCTTGATTTCTTCGCGCGTGTAGCGGCTGGTGTTGTCGCCGCCGTCGGAGATGATCAGCAGCGCGCGCCGCTGGTAACGCGCCGAACGCATTTTTGAGATCGCGAGATAGATTGCATCGAACAGCGCCGTGCGGCCATGCGGCGGCGAAGATGTCAGCCGGTCCTCCATAGTCCCGACGGAATCGGCGGCGGAAGCAATCAGACGCGGCTTGTTGGAAACCGCGACGGCAAAATATTCGTCGTCCGAATTGGCATTGTCGAAGAATTCCTGCAGTGCCTGCCGCTCATATTCGATCTTCTTCTTCATGCTGGCGCTGCAGTCCAGAACCAGTCCTACGGAGATGGGCGCATCCTCGTGCGAGAAGTAGCGGATCTCCTGCTCCGTCTGTCCTTCGTAGAGCGCGAAATCCCGGGCCTTCAGCGAGAGGACCGGGTGGTTATAGACATCGCTCACCGTAACGGGCACGAGAACAAGGTCAACATCCTTCCGCAGCGGCCTTGTGTGCGAGGAGAGTTCGTCGGGCTCCGGCGAGCTCGCGCTGGACAATTCGCTTCGCGGCGTAATGTGGACATCATCGGCTGACTGCGCGTACAGGGCTGGATGCTGCGCAAGAACCGCTAACGCCAGGTAGCAGAAAACAGCAAGGCGAACAAGCGACGGCTGGAGTGCACTCCACGCGATCATGACGCTTCCTCCCGCAATGTGGGGGTACAGGATTGTCAGCTGCTCGCTAAGGGGTACGAGCCCAGGGCAATGGGATGTAAAGATACCTCAATTTGTATGCCGGGATGGCGAAAAAAAGCGGTGGAATTTGTCTTTCCTTCGGTGCTGAATGGTGAGGCTCACGGGGACAAGCCAGCCCAGACGACGTTTCGGGTTGACCGGCATGTCGTCAATCTTCAGCCTTCCTAAGCCGAATGCCGCCCAGGGCAATACTGGAAGTTCGGACAACTGGCAATTCTGCCAGTTAACTTCGAGCTGCCTCAGCCGCTACTCTCAAGGATGCGGTGGTGCGGACAACGTTCGTCAGCGCCACGAAAGCACTGTGAGCAGCCTTGCTGCGGGTCCAGATCAAGGAGCGAGACAACGCGTTATGAAGGAAAGGGCTAAGCAATTCATTGCATCTCTACTTGTGATCAGCATTTCGTTTGTCTGGCCGGTCAACGAGTTTGCGCAAACACAGACCCCGCCGGCGCCGCAGCCCCCCGCGACAGCGGCAGCTCCTGCGACGACGAACGCGCCTCCGGGCACGCCCGCTCCGCCTCCCGATCCCGGCGCTCCCTGGCCGCGCCAAATTAGCTATCAGGGAGCGACAATCTTCGTGTTTCAGCCGCAACTTCAGAGCTGGGCCGGCAACAATCTCGACGCCTATGCCGCCGTCCGCATCAAGACGCCAAATAAGAAGGACACCGACTACGGCGTGATCTGGTTCACCGCGCGGACCGAGGTCGACAAGGTAAATCGCATGGTGACGCTGGAGGACTTCGTTTTGACGAAGCAAAACTTCCCCACGATCGCCAACAACGGCGCGGTCTATAAAAACGCTTTCGTGGAGAACTTGCCGTGGAGCAAGACCATTCCTCTCGACCTGCTGGAAACCTCGCTGGCGGTGACGAATGCGGCCGCATCGCAGAAGAGTTACCCGCTGGAGAACAATCCTCCGCGGGTCATCTTCAGCACAACTCCGGCGGTGCTGGCGATCATCGACGGTAATCCCGTATTGCGGCCTTCTGCCGACAATCTGCAAAAGGTCATCAACACGCGGGCGCTGATCCTGTTCGACTCGTCGAAGAGCATGTACTACCTGGCCCTGATGGATGGCTGGGTGGAGGCGCCGACAATCCAGGGTCCGTGGAACCCGGCGAAGCACGCGCCGACAAAATCGCTGGACAAGATCCGGCAGGGGACGGAAACCAACAATCAGAACCAGCCGATGGGTAATCCGCAGCAGTCGCTGCAGGATGCGTATGACGAGGGCGAAGCGCCATCGATTTACATCAGCACAACTCCGGCGGAATTGCTGGTGACGGAAGGCGAGCCGCAGTATTCGCAGATTCCCGGCACATCGCTCTCGTATGTCTCGAACACCGGCAGCGACATCTTCCTCGACTCTACCAATCAGACCTACTACATCCTGCTCGGTGGACGATGGTTCCAGACCTCATCGCTCCAAAATGGGCCGTGGACCTATGTTTCCGGCAGCAGCCTGCCGCCGGACTTCGCGAAGATTCCGACTTACAGTCCTAAAGCCGACGTGCTGGTCTCTGTGCCCGGCACGCCCGAGGCGAAGGAGTCGGTAATCGCCAACTCGATCCCGCAGACGGCGACGATTACCCGCTCTGCTGCCAAGCTGACCGTGAACTACGACGGCGCGCCCGTCTTCCAACCCATCCAGGGCACGCAGATGACCTATGCCGTCAATACCACGACACCAGTGATTTTCGTGCCGGGCAATACGTATTACGCAGTGACCAATGGTGTCTGGTTCACATCAGCCGGCGCGACCGGGCCGTGGATTGTCGCGACCAGCGTGCCTGCGATGATCTACACAATCCCACCGAGCTCGCCGATGCACTACGTAACCTACGTGCAGGTTTACGGATCCACGCCGAGCGTGGTCTACGTCGGCTACACGCCGGGATATTACGGGACGGTGGTGGCGTCCGACGGCGTCGTCGTCTACGGAACGGGTTATTACTATCCGCCCTACATCGGACCGACGGTCTGGGTGCCGGCGCCGTACACCTACGGAGTGGGCGCGAGCTTTGCCTGGAGCACCGCAGCGGGATGGGCGCTGGGTTTCGGCATGGGAATGGCAATCGGCTCATGGTGCAGTCCGTGGTGGGGACCTGTGGGCTACTGGGGATGGGGCTGGGGCGCACCTGCGTGGGGATGGGCCGGATACGGCGGCGCGGCAGCGGCCAACGTCTATGGACGCTGGGGCAATACCACGTATGCCGGAACGCGCGCGGCCTGGGCGAATCCCTGGACCGGCAACTACGGCACCGGTGCGCGCGGCTCCTACTACAACTCCGTGACCGGCAACAGCGGCTACGCCGCCCACGGCGCGAACTACAACGCGTATACCGGCAACTACACCACCGGCTCGCGCGTCAGCGGCTACAACCCGTCAACGGGTAACCGATACGCCGCAGGCGGCGGCACGGTGAGTAACGCCTATACCGGAAACTATGCGGCCGGCGTGCACGGCATGGATTACAACCAGAACACCGGCGTGGTTCACGGCGGAGCAGCGGGCGTCGCCGGAAATGCCTACACCGGCCAGTCCACTGCGGGCGCGCGCGGCTTCTCCTACAACACCAACACCGGTAACGGCGTGGTCCATACCGCGAACAACACTTACGCCGACTACAACGGCAACGTCTACAAGCACAACCCGTCGTCAGGCTGGCAGCAGCACACGGACAGCGGCTGGTCGTCGCCGTCCTCGAGCTTTGACAGGTCCAGCATGGACAACTGGGCGTCGTCGCGCAGTGAAGGGTCCTCGCGCTGGGGCAACTTCCAATCCGGGGGCTGGGGTGGTGGGCACGGCGGAGGCGGCTGGGCCGATCGCGCCGGCGGAGGCTGGGCCGGCGGGGGCCGCTTCGGTGGCGGCGGACGCAGCTTCGGCGGCTTCCGGCGGTAGCGGCGAAGTTCCTGCTTGATCAATCGAGTGCGTCGGATGACTTCGGCGCACTTTATTTTTTGACAGTGATGCTGTCCGCGATCTTATTGTATTCGTCACGCGAGACCACGTGCTTCTCCAGCAACTCATGCTCACTGGAGTACGGCCGGCCGGCAATGACGCGGTCGGCCGACGCATCATCTATTCCCGGCAAGCTCATCAGCTGCGTCTTGGAAGCGCTGTTCACGTCGAGCGGCTTATCGGGGGTGGGACGAGTGAGACCATCGCGAACACCCTGGGCTACAGCCTTCGCGTCGTCTTTCAATGTCGCCGTGGCAGCGGCGGTTTGCTGGCGTATTTGGTCGGGGCTGGATGGTTTGCTGGTCGTGCAGGCGTTGCAACCGGTGAAGTAGATGGGCAGAGCGCAGATAACCAGCGACAGGAGGATCGTTCTCACTTGCATGATTGTGAGATGCGGATTCTAAGTTGCAGGCTTGATGCGAGCGGAAGCACTTCGCGCCGCTTGTCACAGGCTGACGAGTTGCACGGCAATATCGAAGGCGCCGCGTAGATCAAAGACCCACGCGACTGCCAACCCTTCGACAAGCTCGGGGGCGCGCTGTAGAGATCGGCGCTACTGACGACTACGCGGTGGCGTAATGCGCAGCGTTCTTCGCAATGAATTCCTGCTTGTCGGCGGGAACCTCATCCACGATGAAAATCGAGTTCGTCGGGCACACCGGAACGCAGGCGCCGCAGTCGATGCAGCCATCGGGGTCGACAAAAAGCTGGGTTGCGGCTTCGAAAGCCTCTTCGTCCTTCTTGGGGTGGATGCAGTCGGTCGGACAGGCTTCGACGCAGAGTTCATCTTTGGTGCAGGTATCGGTGATGACGTATGCCATGATTGCGATCTCCGTTTGAGTTTTCGAGCCGCCCCACCTTCAGGACCCGGGCGGAAGGTCCTTCAGCCAACATCACTGTACAAAGAGTGTGACCGCAGGGGCGGTGACATCGGTCACCGGTCGGTTGTGAGGGGCCGCACAAGCGACGCTCCGGCGGGAGTTAGCCGCACGCGACCGCCACCTTCTGGCAGCGCAATTGCTAACTAACTAGTAAAGAGCGCCAGAGCCAGCCAAATCGTGGAGATTCGACCCAGTTGCGGCTGCGGAAGGTAATTTCTGCATCTCAGACTCGGAGTTCCCGGAGAACCCTGCCGGCACGTTCCCTCCGCTATAATCGGCATTTCGGCCTCGGTCAATGGGGAAGGAGTGACTGCATGCACGCGAGCAAGAAACCGAAGGTTTTGGTGGTGGATGACGAGCAGGTGATCGCCGACACACTCGCCAAGATTCTCGACTTGAACGGTTACGATGCCTCCGCGGTCTACACAGGTACAGCGGCGGTGGAAAGCGCCCGCGCGCTGCAGCCTGACCTGGTCATCAGTGACGTTATCATGCCTGATATGAATGGGATCGAAGCGGCCATCAGCATTCGCGGTTTTCTGCCCAGCTGTAAGATTCTGCTGTTCTCCGGACAAGCCGCCACGGCCGACCTTCTGGAGAACGCACGGGCCGAGGGACATGAATTCGAAATCCTGGCAAAGCCCGTCCATCCCGCTGATTTACTGGCAAAGTTAAAGAGTTAGATTAGATATCGGGACCACGTTCCGTCTGCCCTCACGGGACTCCCGTCGGGGCATCTTGTGGCTTCGCCGCACTCATACCGGAGCCGGGCGCGCTACCGGGGATATCCGGAGCTCAACCGCTCTTGAGCAGCGCAGGATTTCTGCTGTAAACTGCGCCAACTTGGGGCGCACGCTCGCCGGACTTCGGGGTAAAGGTACGCTGGACAGGAGAACCTTTTGGACCGCATTCGCTTCGTGACGCATCGCAACCAGCGCATTTTGCTGCTCGACTTCACTGGCTGCACGGCGGAAGAAGTTGCGACTATATCGGAGCATGTTCCCGAGATCGTCACGCAAGAGCCCACCGGTTCAGTGCTGGTTGTGGCTGACTTTGCCGGGGCCGAGTTCAGCCGCGACGCCGTAGAGCGCATCAAAATCGCCACCGCGCTCGACCGCCCGCACATCAAGCGTGCCGCCTGGGTTGGCACCGAGAACCTGCCAAAAACGCTGTACGATTCCATCCGCAGTTTTTCTGCGCGCGAGTTCCCCATTTTCGCGACCCGCGAAGAAGCCATGGATTATCTCGTAGGCTGATCGCGCATTCCGGGAAAAAGAAAAGCCCCCGCGCATACGGAGGCTTATAAATACAGACAGCCGGGCTTAGCGGTTTGGTGTCATCGGCTGGGGCTCTGGAGCGGGCGGCTTCTGCGCCGGCGGCGCAGGCTTGGTCGATGCCGGCCGCGTCCCCTCCAGCACGGATCCGCTGCGATGCCCCCGGCGCGCGGTCATAATGGAAAGCGTAATCGACGTCACCATGAAGATAATGGCTGCCCAGGTGGTCGCCTTGGTGAGCACGGTGGCTGCAGTGCGCGTGCCGAACGCGGTCTGGCTGCCCATGCCGCCGAAAGCGGCAGCAATGTCGCCGCTCTGGCCGCTCTGCAGCAGCACAACAATGATAAGGAAGGCGCAAACGATAATGTGAACGGCGGTAATCAGACCAACCATGTAGCTCTCAACTCTCTCTGGCGATGAGGCGCACGCGCGCGACCACAACCGCGATTGGGATCTCTAGACGTTACTGGCAACCTGGCGTGAGGTATGGTGCGGAAGGGGGGACTTGAACCCCCATGCCTTTCGGCGCCACCCCCTCAAGATGGTGTGTCTGCCAATTTCACCACTTCCGCACACGACCGGATGCAAAGCATCACGGCTTCCAAGCAGAAACGTAGAGGCAAAACAAGTATAGCAAACGGAGGAAGAGGCGAAAACGCACGACCAGCAACGAGCTCGCTCTTGCCGCGATGCCGTTAACTAAGGCGATTCTCTATTCAGCATCCACCGGAGAGCGCGTCGCACATTTTCGGATTCCCCGCACGCAGCGGCTGCTGTCTTCCGCCGCGTCTTTGTTGATCGAGCGATTTCCCGATCTCGCTGCCGCCGTGCTAGAACACATCTGCGGGCCTGGATCGCGGGCGTTTAAGAATTTGCGCCGTCCGGAGTGCCGAATTCCCAAAAGCGCGATAGAATAACGGATCAGGGAAAATCTTCTGAGTCGTGCTGGTCTGCCGGCCGAAGACCGCACTTCCGTGCGAAGCGGTCTGGGCGAACGATCCTGGTGTTCAGTTAGAAAGTCCCCGAACATCCCACAGTGCTCATAGACGCGAGGGATGAAGTTGTGCGCGCGGAAGAAACGTTGTCAACGAAAGTAAGCGAACGATGAACCTAGCAGCTTTGGCCTCCCCGGGCGTCGCCGGATCAGCTCCCATCCTGATGATGGTAGCGATCTTCGGCGTCTTTTATGTCCTGCTGATCATGCCGCAGCAGCGCCGTCAGAAGAAATGGCAGGCCATGCTGTCGCAGATCAAGCCTGGAGACAAGGTGGTCACCAGCGGCGGTATCACTGGCGCCATCATGTCCGTTAAGGATGACGCCGTCGTCCTGCGGGTCCCTCCCGACAACATCAAGATTGAAGTTACGCGTTCCTCGATCGTCACCTTAACGACTGCGGAGGAGCGCCCCAAGTCCTAAAACAGGGTCGCTGTTTTCTCATGAATAACAAGAACCTTCTCATTAAAACGGTTGTGATCATCGCCGTACTGCTGGCATTTCTTTATGGCATCTTCGGCATTCCCAGCAGCTTTACCGGTAAAGGGCTGCTGGGGGCGATCCAGCAGCGCATTCACCTGGGCCTTGATCTGAAGGGTGGCACTCACCTTATCCTCCAGGTTCAGGTCAATGACGCGATCAACGCCGATACCGACCGCACGGTCGAGCGCCTGAAGGAAGACCTGAAGAAGGCGAACATCGCTTTCGGCGAGATCTCCAAGCCCGATCCGCAGAACCATCCCGAGCTGATCGCGATCAAAGGTGTGCCCTCGGAGTCCTCTGCCGACCTGCGGCGCATCATTAGCGACAAATATCAGGAGTACGACCTGACCTCAGGGGCGCAGAACGGCTGGACGCTGGCGATGAAGAACACCGTCGCGAACGACACAAAAAAGAAGGCCGTGCAGCAGGCGATCGAGACGATTCGTAACCGCATCGACCAGCTCGGCGTCTCCGAGCCGGTCATCCAGGAGCACGGTCTGGGCGACTACCAGATCCTTGTTCAGCTGCCTGGGGTTGACGATCCCGCGCGCGTGAAGGAAATCATGCAGTCGACGGCGCTGCTGGAAATCCGGCAGGTCATTGGCGGCCCCTACCCGAGCGAAGAGGCGGCTATGCAGGCCAATGGCGGCGTGATTCCGCCCGATGCGGTGCTGATGAAGGGCACCACCGGCGCGCATGGTCAGGATCAGACCAGTGAAGGCGAGGCGTACTGGCTGGTCAGCCGCACCTCGGCCGTAAGCGGCAGCGATCTGCGTTCGGCCGATTCCGGCACCGATGAGAACGGCCGTCCGGACGTGAACTTCAGCCTGACTGGTGACGGCGGGCGTCGCTTTGCGGCGTTCACCGGCGCGCATGTTAACGACAAGCTCGGCGTGGTGCTCGACAATCGCGTCCGCTCGGTTGCGACCATTCAAGAGCAGATTCACGATCAAGGCCGCATTACCGGCAATTTCTCGCAGCAGGAAACCCGTGACCTGGCTTTGACTCTGCGCTCCGGTGCGTTGCCGGCCAGTATCAAGTATCTGCAGGAAGTAACAGTTGGACCGTCACTCGGCGCCGACTCAATTCGCGAAGGCGTACGCGCGGCGATCATCGGCATCGCAGTGGTCATGATCTTCATGCTGATCTACTACCGTGCTGCCGGCATCAATGCCGACCTCGCGCTCTTCCTGAACCTGGTAATCCTGCTGGGCTTCCTCGGATTCAGCGGAGCGACGCTGACGCTGCCGGGAATTGCGGGAGTGATCCTGACCGTCGGTATGGGCGTGGACTCGAATGTTCTGATCTTCGAGCGCATTCGCGAAGAGTTGCGCCATGGCAAGACGCCTTCATCGGCGGTTGATCAGGGATTCGCGCACGCCTGGACAACGATTCTGGATACGCACGTGACGACGATCGTCTCGGCCGTCATCCTGTTCCTGTTTGGAACCGGTCCGGTGAAGGGCTTCGCTGTGACCCTTAGTTTCGGTCTGGCGGCAAACCTGTTCACCGCCGTGTTCGTCTCGCGCGTGATCTTTGAAGCGGTTCTGAACCGCCATCAGCGTGGCGAGGCGTTGAGTATTTAATAGTGAGGGGCTAGGGTAGGGGCTGGGGGCTGGAAAGCTCCTGCTAATCCCTAACACCCAGCCCCCAGTCCCTAAAAGGTTTGAGGGTTTAGCGTGGAATTCTTTCGTAATACCAACATCGACTTTCTTGGCAAGAAGTGGTACTTCCTTGCCTTCTCGCTGATCTTCAGCGTTGCCGGAATCTGCTCCATGCTGTTCTGGCACCACATTCCGTGGGGCGTCGAGTTTCGCGGCGGCACGCTGGTCTACGTCAAGTTCGCGCAGACGCCGGACCTCGACCAGATCCGCAAGGACATGAACCGCGCCGGACTGCACGACCCCAAGATCCAGCGCTACGGCCAGGCAGCGGAAAACGAAGTACTCGTCGACCTCGGCATTCAGGAGACCAGCGAGGCTGCTCTCGATCAGGGCAAGAACACCATCATTCGCGCCCTGGAGCCCCCGGCCGCGTCCGGCAAGCAGGACCTGAACAACACCGGCGCCTCGACCCTCGAGCAGTACCTGATGCAGAAGGACCCGCTGCATCTGGGCACCGATGCCGAGCAGCGCTACACGCAGATTGCGCACCAGATCGACGACTTCCGCAATCAGCAGCGCGGCGGAATTTTGAATTCCATCGACGACCTGCGCGGCGTCGCGGCACAGGAAGTGATCAACACCCTCCAGCAGGATTTCTTCACCTCGAATTTCGTAGTGCGGAACGTGGAGATCGTTGGCCCGCAGGTAGGCAAACAGCTTACGAACCAGGCGTTGTACGCAACCTTGTATTCGCTGGGGGGAATGCTGGTGTATCTCTGGTTCCGCTTCGAGATGATCTACGGCGTAGGCGCGGTTGTAGCCTGCTTCCACGACACGATCATCACCGTGGGCTTCTTCTCGCTGCTGAACAAAGAAATCAGCCTGACAGTCATAGCCGCCATCCTGACGCTGATCGGCTACTCGATGAACGACACCATCGTCGTCTTCGACCGCATCCGCGAGAACCTGAAGCTAATGCGCCGTGAGCCGCTGGCCGACATCGTCAACAAGAGCATCAACCAGACACTGAGCCGGACGATCCTCACCTCGGGCCTGACGTTCCTGACCGTGCTCTCGCTGTATATCTTCGGCGGCGAGGTGCTGCGCGGATTCTCGCTGGCCCTGGTGATTGGAATTTTGATTGGAACCTACTCGTCCATCGCGATTGCCGCGCCGATGCTGGTGGCGTACCAGGATTGGCGGGCGAAAAAGAGCGGACAGGCCGCGGCTGAGCGCATGAGCGCCTCCCGCGCCAAGACTAGTTCGAAGGTAAAAGTAAAGGCGTAAGCGCGCGGAAGCGTTGCGCGTTCATGGAGATGCTGGCGTTGCCATCGCTATCTCCGCAGATGAAGTTTCTTTGCGATCTCCGAATCGGATAGCGGAGACGCGAAAGTGATTAGCCCGGAGCGCTGCGTATCCGGTCGAACTTGATGTTTTGAGCCCCTTCGGGGACGAAACCCTTCGTTGTGATCGGTGCCTTCCCG